>NZ_BNEB01000003.1:1200000-1800000 GCF_016860545.1 Streptomyces asoensis
TGTCCACGCAGAACCAGGTGGCCCCGTCCGACCTCGGCGCGGCCAGCTCCACGGTCACCTTCTTCCGCTCCCTCGGCGGTGCGGTCGGCGTCTCCGCGCTGGGCGCCGTGATGGCCCACCGGATCACCGACTACGCCAAGGACGGCATCGCAGACCTCGGCCCCCGGTACGCCTCCCTCGCCTCCGGTTCGAGCTCCTCCAGCGAGATCCCGGACATGGACAAGCTGCCCGCGCCGCTGCGCACGGTCATGGAGAGCGCGTACGGCCACGGCATCGCGGACGTCTTCCTGATCGCGGCTGTCCTGGCGCTGCTGGCCTTCCTGATCACCCTGTTCATCAAGGAGGTCCCGCTGCGGACCAAGGGTGCGCTGGCCCAGGCGGCGGCGGACTCCCCGGCCACGACCGCGGCCCCCGCCGCGGAGACGGCCGTGAGCGCGACCCCGGCCGCGGTCCCGGCCGCCGGCACGGCAACCGTCCGGACCGACGAGAACGTGCCGGTCGGGACGGCCGCCGGCACGGACCCGGAGAGCGGTCTCCAGGGCACGCAGCGGCTCGCCGCCGTCGCCACCGCCGAAGCCCCGCGGACGCCCTCGGCCGGCATCCCCGTGCACGGCTTCGTCCGCGGCGCGGAGAGCGTCCCCGTGGCGCAGGCCGCGGTCACGCTGATCTCGCTCGCCGGACGCCAGCTCGGCCGCTCGGTCGCCCAGGCCGACGGTTCCTACGCCCTGGACGCGCCGGGCACGGGTTCCTACGTGCTGATCGCCTCGGCCGACGGCTACCAGCCGCAGGCGTCCACGATCGTCGTCGACGGCGAGCCGGTCGCGTACGACATCCTGCTCAGCGGGACCAGCGGGCTCAGCGGTGCCGTGCGCGCCGCCGAGTCGGGCGAGGCGGTCAAGGGCGCGATGGTGATCGTCACCGATGTGCGCGGCGATCTGCTGGCCACCGCGGCCACCGGTGAGCAGGGCGAGTTCTCCTTCGCGGAGCTCGTGCCGGGCGCCGTGACCGTCGCGGTGAACGCCGTCGGGTTCCGGCCGCGCGCCCTGCCCGTCGAGGTCGGCGTGACGGGCGTGACCCGCACGGAGGTCGTCCTCGACGCGGGAGCCCAGCTCCAGGGTGTCGTCCGGGCGCCGCACGGTCCGCTGGCCGACGCGCGCGTGACGCTCGTGGACGCGGCGGGCAACGTGGTCGGCACGGCCACCACCGGCGCGGACGGCGCGTACGCCTTCGCCGACCTCGACGGCGGCGAGTACACGGTCATCGCGACCGGCTACCCGCCGGTGGCCACCGCCCTGACCGTGGCGGGTGCCGGCGTCGACGGGCACGACATCGAACTCGCCCACCCCGGCGAGTAGTTCCGACAGTTATCGGCTCCGGCCCGGTGCGGGGCGACCCCCCGCACCGGGCCGGTTCCAGTTCGAGGAGTACGTGAGATGGGACTGACCGCGAAGATCCGTACGCGGGACGGGTGGGCCGTGTCGCACGCGGTCGTCACGGTGACCGACATGGCGGGCGGCCAGGTGCTGCGCGCCGAGGCGGACGGGGAAGGGGCCGTCCGGGACGCGACCGAGCTCTCCCCGGGGGCGTACACGGTGATCGTCACGGCCGTCGGGTACGCGCCCGCGGCCGCCAGCGCGATCGTGACCGCCGGGGGACGGCGGATCGAGGCGGGGACCGTCACCCTGGCCAGGCAGGGCGGCACGGAACTGCCCCCGCCCGGGCCCTGGACGGTCGACCCGGCGCACTCCGCCGTCGGCGCGGTCGCACAGCACCTGGGCATCTCCAGCGTGCGCGGGAGGTTCACCGAGTTCTCGGCGGCCATCGAGATCGCGGCGGACGACGTCGGCGCCTCCCGCGTGGAGGCGGTCATCCGGGCGGCCTCCATCGACACCGGCAACGCCCTGCGCGACACCCACCTGCGCTCGGCGGACTTCCTGGACGTGGAGAAGTACCCGGAGATCACCTACCGTTCCGCCGGTCTCACCCCGGCGGGGCCGGACCGCTGGACCGTGCACGGCGAGCTGACCCTGCACGGTGTCGCCCGGCCGGTCGACCTGGACCTCTCCTACCTGGGCACCGGCTCCGACCCCTGGGGCGGCACCCGGGCCGCCTTCCGGGCCACGGCCGACCTGCACCGCGAGGACTTCGCGATGAACTACAACCAGGTCGTGCAGGCGGGCGTCGCGGCCATCGGCACGACCCTGAAGGTGGAGCTCGACGTCCAGGCGGTGCAGGGGGACGCGCTGCCCCAGGTGTGACGCGCCGCCAGAGGGGGCGGACGACGGGGGCGGTCGGCGGGTGCGGGGCGGCGGGCGCGGGGCTGGCCCGGCATGGGCTGGGCGTACGCCCCGCAGGGTCAGCCGGAACGGGCTCCGTTGCGCCTAGGCTGCCCCCATGGCACCGAACATCGCGACGAACACCAAGGTCTCCCTGGACGAGCTGCTGGACTTCGTACGGCCCCGGCACCGCGCGATCCTGCTGACCCGGCGCGCCGACGGCGGCTCCCAGGCCTCGCCGCTGACCTGCGGGGTCGACGACTCGGGGCGGATCGTCGTCTCGACCTACCCCGAGCGGGCCAAGACCCGTAACGCCAAGCGGGACGAGCGGGTCGGCGTCCTCGTGCTCAGCGACGACTGGAACGGGCCGTGGGTCCAGGTCGACGGCACGGCCGAGGTGATCGACGCGCCCGACTCCGTCGAGCCGCTCGTGGAGTACTACCGCAACATCGCCGGTGAGCACCCGGACTGGGACGAGTACCGCCGGGCCATGCTGAAGCAGGGCAAGTCGATCATCCGGGTCACGCCGACGCGCTGGGGTCCGGTCGCCACCGGCGGCTTCCCGGCCCGGCTGGTCGCCGACCAGTAGTCCAGAGCGGCGGGACGGGAGCGGCGGGATCGGAGCGGCGGCAGGGGGTTACGGCTCCCGGTGCGTCAGCCGCGTCGGACCATCGCCTCGATGCCCGCGACCAGCAGGTCCAGGGCGAAGGTGAAGTCGCGGCTCATCATCTCCTCGACCGTGTCGCCGCCGCGGGCCGCCATGAGGTTCTTCGACTCCTCGATGATCTCGGCGGTCTGCGGGGCCCCCGCCGTCGCGGTCATGGCCTGCCGGAAGTACTCGTCCGGGCTCAGGCCGGTGTCCGCGACCCGTGCGAAGAAGTGGCCCTCGATCGTGCCGTAGCCGTACACGAACTGGAAGACGGCCGAGATCGCGCCCGTGATGCCGTGCGCCGGCAGGCCGGTGCGCAGCACGACCCGCTGGACCGTGCGGGAGAAGACGACGGAGTTCGGGCCGATGTTGAGATAGCGGCCGGCCAGCGGGGACAGCCACGGGTGGCGCACCAGCAGCTCGCGGTACTGCGTGGCCAGCGCCCGCAGCTGGTCCCGCCAGTCGGCGTCCTCGTCCGCCGGGTCGGGCAGCTCCGTCAACTCGCCGAAGGCGGTGTCCAGGGCGAGTTCGAGCAGGTCGTCCTTGGTGTCGACGTACCAGTACACGGACATCGCGGTGACGTTCAGCTCGGCCGCCAGCCGCCGCATGGAGAACTTGGCGAGTCCCTCGGCGTCCAGCAGCCGCACGGTGACCTCGGTGATCCGGTCCCGGTCGAGCCCCGAGGGCTGGCCTCCGCCGCGGCCGCGTCGGCGCGCCTTGCCGTCCAGCCACACACTGTGGTGTGCGGCGCCCCTGGCGGTCTCGGCCATGGCAAGGCACCTTTCGTCCGGCAACTGGGGAAGATGCTAGGCCGAGGTCTGCCGCCGTGGCGCGGGGGGACGGTCCTGACATGCGGCTCCGTCATCGCGCGGACGCGCTCACGGGGCTCACGGGGTGGCCGGTACCGGCGGGGACTTCTCGCGCTCGGCCCGGGTCAGCAGGGTCGCGGCCACCACGCCGCCCAGGAGCACGGCGGCCGCCCCGATCAGGAGGCTGACCTCCAGCCCGGAGGAGAAGGAGTCGACCACGCGCGCCTTCTCCGCCACCGAGTCCGCCGCCGCGAGCGCCACCGGCAGGGACACCGCCGCGAACCGCGCGTTCAGCACGGCACCGAGCACGGCGACCCCCAGCCCGCTGCCGAACTCCGCCAGCGTCCCGTTGACGCCCGCGCCCACGCCCGCCTTCGCCGGCGGGATCGAGCTCATGATCGCGTACGCCATCGCCGGACTGGCGACCGACGTCCCCGCGCCGATGAGCAGCAGCCCGGCCAGCATGCCCGGGTAGCCCTCGGAGGCGAGGGTGGCGACGGCCGTCAGTCCGCCCGCCACCAGTGCCATCCCCACCAGCACGGACACCGGTCCGCCGAGCCTGGCCATCACCTTCGCCGACAGTCCGGTGAAGTTGAGGGCCACCACGGTCAGCGCCAGCGGCGCGGTGCGCAGGCCCGCCTCCAGGGGGCCGTAGCCGAGGACGAACTGGAGCTGCTGGGTGAGCAGGAACAGCGCGCCGCCCATCCCGAAGGTGACCAGCACCGCGCCGGCGACCGCGCCCGTGAACCGCCGGTCGCGGAAGAACGCCAGGTCGAGCATGGGGTACGGGATCCTCGCCTCCCAGTAGGCGAACAGGGCGAGGACGACGGCCGCCAGCCCCGCGCTCACCAGGACCCGTGCCGACGTCCAGCCGTGCGAGGGGCCGGAGATGATCGCGAAGACGAGCGAGGTCGTACCGACCGTCGACAGGAAGGCGCCGAGCAGGTCGGGACGGTCGCCCTGCGGGTTCCTCGTCTCGGGGACCAGGGTGACGACGGCCACCAGGCCCAGCGCCGCCACCGGCAGGTTGATCAGGAAGATCACGCCCCACCGGAAGTGGTCGAGCACCAGACCGCCGATCAGGGGTCCGGTCGCGAAGCCGAGCGAGTTCACAGCGGCCCAGATGCCGATCGCCTTCGGCTGCTCCTCGGCCACGAAGACCTGCATCACCACGGCGAGGGTGGTGGTGACCAGCAGCGCCCCGCCCACCCCCATGCCGGCCCGCGCCGCGATCAGCTGGGCGGTGCTCTGCGCGAGGCCGGCCGCCAGCGAACCGACGCCGAACAGGACCAGGCCCGCGATCAGCATCCTCTTGCGGCCGTAGCGGTCGGCGGCGCTGCCGGCGGTGAGCAGCAGACCGGACTGCACCAGCGAGTAGGCGTTGATCATCCACTGGATGTCGGTGGTGGCCGCGTCCAGTTCCCGGGTGAGCGAGGGGATCGCGACGTTCAGCACGGTGTTGTCGAGCAGCACGGTGAGCTGCGCGAGGCAGATGACACCGAGGATCAGCCAGCGCCGGGGGTGGCCCGAGGCGCTGCCCGGCAGGGAGGGGGCCGGGGCCCGGGCGGGGGAGGAGGTCATGTTGTACACCGTAGAACGCTTGCCATACGGTGTACAACAGAGTTGTCGGGGACATGGATCAGGGGCGGCGACCTCGGTCACCGCCCCTGATCACGTCAGGCCGTACGTCAGCCGGTCGCCTTCTGGGTGAGGTCGTAGAAGGTGGCCGAACCGACCGTCACCTTCTTGAAGTTGGCCTCCACCCACGAGCTGATCTGCGAGGACGTGCCGCTGCTGCTGCCGCCCATGCCGCCGCCCGAGCCACTGCCGATGAAGTAGTGGATCCTGCCGTCGGTCACGTACTGCTTGAACTGCGCCAGGGTCGGCGAGGGGTCGGTGCCGTTGAAGCCGCCGATCGCCATCACCGCCTCACCGGTGGCGAGTTGGTAGCTCGCGGCGTTCTGCGCGCCGATCGCGGCCGCCGCCCAGGTGTAGGCGCCGGAGTCGGCCTCCAGCAGCTTCTTGGCCTCGTCGGTCACGGAGGCGCCGTTGAGCAGACCGCCGACACCGCCACCGCCGCCCATGCCGCCGCCGTCACCGGTCGTGCCGCCCGGACCGCCCTGCTGGTTCTGACCCTGGCCCTGGTTCTGACCCTGGCCCTGCGTGCCGCCGTTGCCGTTCTGGGTGCCGCCGTTGCCGTTCTGCTGGTTCTGGCCGGGCATGCCCCCACCGGGGAAGCCACCCGTCCCGCCGCCCTGCGGGCTCTGGCCCTGGCCCTGTGTGCCGCCGTTGCCGTTCTGGGTCTGGCCACCGGGGCCGCCGAAGCCTCCCCGGCCGCCACCGCCGCCACCCGGGCCGCCGCCCATCATGCTCGCGCCGGCCGGGCCGGCGGTCACGATGGAGCCGGTGTGGCCCTCCTGGAGCGTGCTGATCGTGTACGCCGTCGGTCCGGCCAGCGCGGCCACCAGGCCCACGGAGGCCGCCGCGAGGCCGAGCCGGCGGTCGAGGCGGCCCGCGAAGGTCAGGCCGAGCGCGGCCGTCAGACCGCCGACCAGGATCAGCCACTTCAGCCAGGGCAGGTAGTCGGGGGTGCGGTTGAGCAGGACGTAGCTCCAGGCCGCGGCCGCCACGACCGAGGCCGCGAGGGTGATCGAGGCCCAGACCTCGCAGCGCCTCTCCCACAGGATCCCGGCGCCCATGCCGATCACGGCCGCCAGGTAGGGGGCGAGGGCAACGGTGTAGTACTGGTGGAAGATGCCCGCCATGTAGCTGAAGACCACCGTGGTGATCAGCAGCGAGCCGCCCCACACCAGGAACAGCCCGCGGGTCGTCGACGTCCGCTTCAGCTTCCGGGTGGCCACCAGGCCGCCGGCCAGGAGGATCAGCGCGGCCGGCAGCAGCCAGGAGATCTGGCCGCCGATCTCGGAGTTGAACATCCGGTCCCAGCCGGTCTCGCCCCACTGACCGGTGCCGCCACCGCCGCCGCCCCCGCCGACGCTGCCGGTCTCCTCGCCGTTCAGGCGGCCGAGACCGTTGTAGCCGAAGGTCAGCTCCAGGAAGGAGTTGTTCTGCGAACCGCCGATGTACGGCCGGGAGGACGCCGGCCACAGCTCGACGATCGCCACCCACCAGCCGCCGGACACGATCAGCGCGCCGGTCGCGACGGCCAGCTGGCCGAACCGCTTGCGCAGGCTCACCGGTGCGCAGACCGCGTAGACGATCGCCAGCGGCGGCAGGATCAGGAAGGCCTGGAGCGTCTTGGCGAGGAACGCGAAACCGATCGCGACCCCGGCCCAGACGAGCCACTTGGTCCGGCCGTCCTCCAGTGCGCGGGCCACCATGGAGCAGGCCACGGCCATCAGCAGGGCCAGCATCGCGTCCGGGTTGTTGAACCGGAACATCAGCGCGGCGACCGGCGTCAGCGCCAGCACGGCGCCCGCGATCAGTCCGGCACCGGCGCCGAAGCGGCGGCGCACGGAGGCGTACACCACGGCGACCGAGCCGACGCCCATCAGCACCTCGGGGACGAGGATCGCCCACGAGTTCAGGCCGAAGATCCTGACCGACAGGGCCATCGGCCACAGCGAGGCCGGGGGCTTGTCGACGGTGATGGCGTTGCCGGCGTCCAGCGAGCCGAAGAAGAAGGCCTTCCAGCTCTGGCTGCCCGCCTGGACGGCCGCGGAGTAGAAGGAGTTCGCGTAGCCGGAGGCACTGAGGTCGTACAGGTAGAGCAGCAGCGTGGCGGCCAGCAGACCGAGGAAGGCCGGGCGTGCCCAGCGGGGGTCCTCGGGGCGGCCGCGCCACAGTCTGCGGTGCGGGGGCTGCTTCGGCTCGCCCGGGGCGGGGGCCGGGACGGCCGTCCCGGCGGCGTCGGGGTGCGTGCCGGGCGGCACCGCGCCCGGCGGCGGTTCCCAGGTCGTCGTCTGCTCGAGTCCGGTGCTCATCGGGCGTCCCCCGGGTCGGTGTCGTGGGGGCGGCGCACCGGCTGCAACTGCATGGTGGCGTCCCTCCAGGTGCCGTCCGCGGCTTCGCCGGCGCGGAATCGAGTCGTCGGGTCGGGGTCGTGCGGGGATGCGGCGGGCCGCTGCGGCAGGGGCTGCTGCGACGGGTGTGACGGCTGCGGCCACTGTGCGGACGGGTCGGTGGACGGGTTGGCCGGCGTGGGGGCGTGGGGGATGAACGGCGCCCCAGGGGCGTGGGGGCCCCGGGCGGCGCGGAAGGCCGGGGGGAGATGGGAGGCGTCGGACGGCACACCCGTCGCCGGGGGTTCGTCGCCCTCGCGCCGGTCGGAGAAGACCCACACCCGGAAGAGCAGGAAGCGCAGCACGGTCGCCGCGAGGTTCGCGGCGATCAGCACCGCCAGCTCGGTGGAGTGCGCGGGGCTGGACGTCGCCGTGTTCAGGGCGAACAGCGAACCGCTGGTCAGCGCGAGTCCGATACCGAAGACGACCAGGCCCTGCGCCTGGTGCTTGACGGCCCCGCCGCGGCCGCGCACCCCGAAGGTGAGCCGGCGGTTGGCGGCGGTGTTGGCGACGGCCGACACCAGCAGCGCCAGCGCGTTGGCCGACTGGGACCCCGTGAACTGGCGGAAGCCGCTGTAGAGCAGCAGGTAGAAGAGGGTGGAGAGGCCACCCACCACACAGAAGCCGACGAGCTGGCGGGCCAGGCCCTTGGGTACGTCCATGATGTCGCGGTCGCGGGGGTCGTCGCCGAACGGCCTGGTCAGCCGGTCCAGGGAGAGCGAACCGGTGGCCAGCGCCCGGCCCACGCGCCATACCCCCTTCAGGTCGTCGGTCGCCGTCTTCACGATGTGGACCGTGGAGTCCGGGTCGTCGACCCAGTCGACCGGCACCTCGTGGATACGGAGACCGGCTCGTTCGGCGAGCACCAGCATCTCAGTGTCGAAGAACCAGCCGGTGTCTTCCACCAGGGGGAGCAGAATCTGTGCCACGTCACGCCGGATCGCCTTGAAGCCGCACTGCGCGTCCGAGAACCGGGCCTGGAGCGAGCCGCGCAGGATGAGGTTGTAGGCGCGGCTGATGAACTCCCGCTTCGGCCCGCGCACCACCCGCGAGCTGCGGGCCAGCCGGGAGCCGATCGCCAGGTCCGAGTGGCCGGAGATCAGCGGCGCCACCAGCGGCAGCAGCGCGTTGAGGTCGGTGGACAGGTCCACGTCCATGTAGGCGAGGATCGGGGCGTCCGAGGCCGACCAGACGGTCCGCAGCGCGCGGCCGCGGCCCTTCTGTTCGAGGCGGAAGTTCTCCACCTCCGGGATCAGCCCCGCCAGCCGCTCCGCGACCAGGGGGGTCGAGTCGGTCGACGCGTTGTCCGCGATCGTGATGCGGAAGGAGTACGGGAACGTACGCGTCAGGTGGTCGTGCAGTCTGCGGACGCAGGGCTGGAGGTCCTTCTCCTCGTTGTAGACGGGGATCACTACGTCCAGGACAGGCGTACCGGCTGTGGCGGCCGGGAGGTGCTCCCGCGCCGGCAGGGTGCCGGGAGAAGAGTCGGTTCGCATGGCATCGACTTTCGTCAGGCGCCCTGTTGCACCCATGTGGTGGCACTGTGCTCGACCTGTGAGTCGAGTTGCCAGTTCGTTTCGGGGGCCGGGTGGGGCACGGCGGGGGCGAGGGCCGGCAGGTGCACCGTGAAGACGGTCTGCCCGGGCACGCTGTCCACGGTCACGGCGCCGCCGTGCGCGGTGGCCACGGCCTGCACGATGGCGAGACCCAGTCCGGTCGAGCCCGTCGCACGGGAGCGTGCCGAGTCGCCGCGCGCGAAGCGTTCGAACACGTGCGGCAGCAGGTCGGCCGGGATGCCCTGGCCGTTGTCCTGGACGTCCACGCACAGCCACGGTCCGCGCCGCTGCACGCGTGCGGTGACCGTCGTACCGGGCGCCGTGTGGGTGCGGGCGTTGGCGAGGAGGTTGACGAGGACCTGCTGGAGCCGGGCCGCGTCGGCGGAGACCAGCGCGGGCTCGTCGGGGAGCTCCAGGCGCCAGACGTGGTCGGGTCCTGCGGCCCGCGCGTCGCTGATGGTGTCGATGACCAGCGGGACCAGGTCGGTCTGCTCGAACTGGAGCGGGCGGCCCGCGTCGAGCCGGGCGAGCAGGAGCAGGTCCTCGACGAGGAAGGTCATCCGGCCGGCCTCCGACTCGATGCGTCCGAGGGCGTGCCGGGTGTCGGGCCCGACCTCCTCCCGTCCGCGCCGGGTCAGCTCGGCGTAGCCCCTGATGGAGGCGAGGGGCGTACGGAGCTCGTGACTGGCGTCCGCGACGAACTGGCGGACCCGCATCTCGCTCTCCTGGCGGGCGTGCAGGGCGCCGTGGACGTGGTTCAGCATCCGGTTGAGCGCGGCCCCGACCTGCCCGACCTCGGTGTGCGGATCGGTCTCGGACTCGGGCACCCGCTCGCTGAGGTTGACCTCGCCGGTGTGCAGGGGGAGTTCGGAGACCCGGGTGGCGGTCGCGGCGACCTTGCGCAGGGGGCGGGTGGCCACGTTGACCATGACGGTGCCCGCGAGGGTGGCGGCGACCAGGCCCGCGAGGGTGAGGCTGATCTCGACGAGGATCAGGGTGTCGATGGTGTTGTCGACCTCGGCCGTCGGGATGCCCACGTAATAGGCGGCCAGGTCGTTGCTGGCGTACTTGACCCGGTAGTCGCCCAGCCCGGGGATCTCCACGGTGTGCATCTTCCCGTCCTGCGCGACGGAGTTGAGCACCTTGATCTGGGCTTCCGTGAGCGACTTGCTGCCCATCGAGAAGTCGTCCTGCGACTTCACCCCGCGCTCGGCCTCGGTGACGGAGCCGTTCACGACCTTGGCGGCGATGGTGCTGTCCGACTGGGGACCCTGCACCAGTTGCGCGAGACCGGCGGCCTGGGCCTTGCCCTGGCCGGGTGTGCCGGAGCCGCCCTTCTGCTGGCCGGGCGGTCCTCCGAAGTCGCCGCGCGGGGCGGCCCGGGCCGCGACCTCGCCCAGCCGGCCGTTGAGCTGCCCGTACAGGTGATCGCGCAGCACCAGGGTGGTCACGGTGCCGATCACGGCGCAGACCACGGCGATCAGGGTCACGGACACGACGACGAGCCGCGTCCGCAGGGTGCGCGGCTGTCCCGCCCCCACTCTCGGCTTCGTTCGAGCGGGGAGGCCCCCACGTCTCTTCTGCGCACGCGGCCGTCGTCGCCCGCTCATGACACCGCGGGCTTGATCAGGTATCCGGCGCCGCGCCGGGTGTGGATCATCGGTTCACGGCCGGCGTCGATCTTCCGGCGCAGGTAGGAGATGTACAGCTCGACGACGTTGGCCTGGCCGCCGAAGTCGTAGGACCAGACGCGGTCGAGTATCTGCGCCTTGCTGAGCACGCGCCGCGGGTTGCGCATCAGGAAGCGCAGCAGCTCGAACTCGGTGGCGGTCAGATGGATGTTGTCCCCGGCCCGCGACACCTCGTGGCTGTCCTCGTCGAGGGTGAGGTCTCCGACGACGAGCACGGAGTCGGAGCGCCGGTCGGCGGCACCGGAGCGCCGGATGAGCCCGCGCAGCCGCGCCACGACCTCTTCGAGGCTGAACGGCTTGGTGACGTAGTCGTCGCCGCCCGCGGTGAGTCCGGCGATACGGTCCTCGACGGCGTCCTTGGCCGTCAGGAACAGCACCGGGACGTCCGGCAGCTCGCGCCGCAGCCGACCGAGGACGGTCAGACCGTCCATGTCGGGAAGCATCATGTCCAGGACGACGGCGTCGGGGCGGAACTCCCGCGCGGTCTGGATGGCGCCCGTGCCGTCACCGGCGCTGCGGATCTGCCATCCCTCGTAGCGCAGGGCCATGGACAGCAGTTCGGTGATCGACAGCTCGTCGTCCACCACAAGCACTCGGACGGGGCTCCCGTCCGGCCTCAGCAGTTCGGTGCGCCCCTGGGGCGAGGTCGTGGTCATGGTGAACACCTTGGCCGGGCCCCCTGAGAGCACTCTTTCACTCATCTGTGATTTCCCTGAGAAACGCACAGGCACCTCTCAGGCGACACCTGGGAAGCCCTTGCCCCGCGTCGGCTCCGGGCGCCGGTATGCCCGGTACGCCACCCTGTGCGGCCGCCGGGACGCGCTTTCGTGAGAATCGTCTGGGCCGACCGCTCGGACACCGCCTGTGCTCCGCCTTGGAGATGCACAGGAAGGGCACCTGCACGGGGGCCGTCGGCCGGGGAGACACCATCGCCATGGACGGCGGACGGCCGGTCCGTCATCCCCTCAGAACAACCCGTCCTGACGCGGGCCGTCCGCGCCCGCCGCCTTGAAGTGCCGCACGGGAAAAGCGGGTCGAGAGGGCCGACGGGGAGCCCCGGGGTCGTCCGGCCGGAGGGGGTCCGGCGCACCGGCCCCCGCCGGGACCAGCCGCCACCCCCGCATCAGCCGGGTGTCGAGCACGATCACGCCGTCCTCGGTGGCCAGATGCAGATCGGGCCCGGCGGCCGCCACCAGCTCTCCGCTCACCGCTCCGCCGGCGACCAGCTCGCCCACCTCCCCGACAGCGGCCGGCGCCCCGGCCAGCCCGAACGCCCCTACGTGGTCCACGGGTCGGAACGGCGCCCTCTCCAACGACTCGGGCCAGCCGGTCAGTTCCACGGCACGCCGGTACACCTCGCCCGTCTCGGCGGCCCGTTCCTCCAGGGTCGCGGGCAGAACGGCGCGCACCGCCCGCTTCTCGGTGTACGGGATCCGGTCCGGCACCCGCAGCGCGGCCCGCAGCAGCTCCTCGGTACGCCGCGCGGCCATGAGCGGACCGCTGCCGAGCCAGCTGAAGCAGATCGCGCCCTGTTCCAGCAGCCGCACCGAGCCCCGCTCGACCGCCGTGATGCCGACCTTCACCAGCCCCGGCCCGAACCACGCGAGGTACACCCGGTACGGCCGCGGATCGTCCGCGACCCGGTCCGCGGCGACGGAGTGCGCCCGGTCCAGCCGCGCGCACTCCTCGCAACGGCCGCCCGCGCTTCTGCCCGGCACGACGACCCGCCGGGGACACGCGTGCCCCCGGGCCCCGGCGCACTCCCGCACCCCGCCCTCCTCGACCCCGAAGGCCACCCGCCGCCCCTGGGCCAGCGGGCTACGGCGTCCCCCGTCCCACATCAGCTCGGGCCCCTGCGCCGACCACCGCAGCCCCGCGCACTTCCATGCCTGTGCCATCACCCACCACGGTAGGCCCGGGCACCGACAACGCGGACGCGACCGGACGCGACCGGCCCGCGAGCCGGCACCCGACGCAGCCGGGATGCCCGCCCCGGGCCCACGGGTCCCGGACCCACATCCCCCACTCCGCCCGGGGCCGCACCCCGGGCGGCTTGCCCCAGCCGGTGAGATGCAGCCCCCAGGTGACCAGCGCGCTCACCACCACGATCCCGAGCCCGACGGCCAGCAGCACCCCGGAGACGGCGCACACGCCGACTCCCACCACGGAGGTCCCGGCGGTCGCGATGCCGACGCCCGTCCAGCCGGCGACGGTGTGCCCCTCGTCGTACAGCGCCATGTTTCCCTCACATCCTAAGAAGTTCTGTTACTGAACCTCTTACAAGGTAAGAGAAACCGAAGTCGGATAACAAGGACCCAGCAGAAACGACCGACGGCCCCCGCGGCCGGCCCCCGGCGACCGCGCACCGCCCCGCGCTGCACCACCGCACCGAGCAGACCTCGAGCAAGGAACCGAGAAACCCCAGATGCCAGCCGAGCCGTCACCGCCGGACAGCGGTCAGCCCAGTGACCCGCACGGCGGCCGCCCCGCCGCCACCCCCGCACAAGCGCTCTCGGCGATGGACGACCTCATCGCGGCCAGCATGGTCGGCCAGCAGGAGATGGCCCAGCGCCTGGGCCTGAACGTCACCGACCTGACCTGCTTCGGCTACGTCATCCAGGCCGGCGAGAACCTGCTCACCGCCGGGGAGCTCGCGGCCCGCGTCCACGTCACGACGGGCGCGGTGACCGGCATCCTCAACCGCCTGGAACGCGCCGGCTATGTCACCCGCCGCCCCGACCCCGGGGACCGCCGCCGGGTCCGCGTCGCCGCGATCCCCTCGGCGGTCGCCCGCGCGTACGCCCTGTACGAGCCGTACTACGCGCGCCTCGACGCCCTCTTCGCGGACTACTCCCCCGAGGAGACCGCCGTCCTGACGGACTGGTTCACCCGCGCCACGGCCCTGGCCCACACCTACCGCGACGAACTCCGCGTCCACGACCGCGACCCCGCGCCGCCGGAAACGGAAACGGGACCGGAACCCGGCGATGCCCCCCGCTGATTTCCGGACCGCCGATTGCCGGACCGCCGATTTTCGGACCGGTGCTTGTCGGACCGGCGCTTGTCGGACCGGCGCTTGTCGAACCGCGTGGCCGGACCAAGGATTTTCGGACCGCTGATCCTTATCGGCTCACTGCCGGTGGCGGCGCGTCGTCTGTCGTGGCGGCAGGGTCAGGGTGATCTGCCGGACGAGTTGCTGGAAACAGGCGAGGGACGCGAGCGCGGGCAGGGAGGCACCGGCGATACCGGTGAAAGACTTGTCGGCCTGTGCCACGCACAGCATCATCGCGACGGAGGAGAAAAGCAGCACGATGAACCAGGAGTGCACGGCGCGGCGCTGATGCAACGCGGTCCGCAGGATGGAGAGCGAGGCCACCATCCAGGGGCCGTACACGAGAAGCGGCCACGACGTGAACATTCCGCCTCCCGTTCCGGAGGTGATGTTCTGCAACGGCCGATAGGCCACCATGCCGCCGAAGACGCTGACCATCGCCACGATGACGGCGACGAGCGCGACGATGACGAAACTGCCGGTCCGCAGCCACAGACGCCGGACCTTGCGCCCCGGAACCTTGCGGTGCGCGGCGGCGGGACGCCGGGTGGGCGGCAGCTGGACGGTGATCTGTGCCAGCCCCTCCATCGGGTCGACGGCGTCCGCGACGGGTGCGGGCTCGCTGCGCGGGGGCGGCACCCTGACCGCGGATTCCGCGGACATGGCTTCCTGCATGAGGTAGGCGAGCTCCTCGGCGGGGTCCCAGCCCGCGTCGGGTGCGGTCAGCGGGACCCCGCCGTGCAGGGCGTCGGCCGGTCCGCCGTTCCAGCCCGCGTCCGACCCGTAGGAATAGGCGTCGGAATACCAGTCACGCCGAGTGAAATCGGGATCCACATAATCGTCATTCATAGGGGTGCGCCCGTCGGGCGTGGTCCACATGACGGCCGATGTTGACATGGCCGCTCCATCGGGAATCGAGTTCTTCCTGGATCGTCTCCAGCAGCGCAAGGAACTCACGGAGAAGCGGTTCGGTGATCTGACGTTCGACCCACGCGCCGTCCCCGATCACCGGGAAAGTAGACTTTCCGCCTGTCAGATCCTGGATCGTGGGCTGATCATCCACACCCACGTCGCGTCGATGCAGGTCCTGGAACCTTGCTTTCGTCATATTCCGCTAACACCGTTCCCCCTGCTCCAGATGCGCGGCAAATGAGTGACTCCGACATCGCATGACGTCATAATCCGGCGGAAGAGCGTTTCTCGGCCAAGTTATTACTTTCCCATTCCGCACTTTATTGGTCGAGCCGGTTTTCGTCTCGTGTCCTCCCGGGAAGCCGCCCACGATCTCGAAGACCGTCGTGGCGCGAGCGAGCCCTCCCGGTGTGCGGGCCCGCGGGGAGCGGCAGCCGGCGCACTAGGAAGTGCCGTCAGGGCCTGCGGCCGGCGTTCCCTGGTGGTGGAACATCTGCCACTGCATCGGAGCCACCCGCCGCCACAATGACGTGCGGTTCGACCACTTCCCGTCGATGTTCGCGCGGTACTTCACCATCACCAGTCCGTCCGCCAACCTGACCCCGCGCACACGCTCGGCCCTGATCGGCTCACCAGCCGGGTCGGTGTACGCCGCCACGCGCTGTGCGGTGCCTTCGTACTCGATCTCTCCTCCGGAGGCACCGAACTCATGGAAGTCCGGTGCGAGGAACCGGTTCAACCGGTCAGGATCAGCACGGCACTCGGGTGACAACGTCTCGTACTCCGCGGCCAGCGCTTCGGCCACCTGAGGGTCGTCACTGCCGGTTTCCAGATGTGCTGCCGTCATGACGACATGGTCACCCTCGCGCGGCGCCCGTGTCGCCCACCTTTCCCTGCTGCGCCCTGAGCGCCGGCCTCGGTGTCGGCTTGCTCGACAGCGTCCGGGAACGCCGCCCGGTCGTCGACGTCGTAGGCGGCGTAGGCGCTGAAGCCGATCCACCGATCACGGCTCCCCCACGGCTGACATCGACCGGTGCCGTGCTCCGCTGCTGTACGACACCGAAACGCCGAAGGCCCCGGATCTCTCCGGGGCCTTCGACTTGTGTGCACTCGGCAGGATTCGAACCTGCAACCTTCTGATCCGTAGTCAGATGCTCTATCCGTTAAGCTACGAGTGCTTGTTTATTCGGTTTTTCTGTCTTCGCTCCCGGCCCTTCCGGCCCGCTCGCGGCGACAGGAAGAACATTACATGACTGCCGCCGACATGTGAAATCCGTTAGCCATACCGCTTGTGAGCTGCGGAAACGTCTCTCTGAGGGCCCGTGAGACGACGGGGCGCGGAGCCGGGGAACGACGAAGCCCCGGTCGGATGGACCGGGGCTTCGGTGATCGAGCGGAGGCGGAGGGATTTGAACCCTCGATGGGATTGAAGTCCCAAACCGCATTAGCAGTGCGGCGCCATAGACCGGACTAGGCGACGCCTCCAGCACAACCCCCCGCGTGTGTGCGAGTGGTGCGTGCAGATGATGACACAGCCGAGCGGTGTGTCACCAATCGCCGTCCACGGTACTAGGCAGGTGGGTCGCAGGGCAAAGCGCTTTGCGGGGGCGCAACGTCGCGCCGGGTGCGCCGTTAGTCATGACATGTTCCAGGTCATCCCGCTCCGGCGGCTCGCCGCCGTCTCCTCCGCCGCCTGTGCCGTCGTGATCGCCGCGGGGGCCGCCTGGCCCGGCGCCGCGTACGCCGGGGCGGCCGCCGCCGACGGCACCGCTCTCGCCCCGTGGGCCCCGGGCGCCTCGCTGGCCCCGCCGCCGGTCCGGGAGGAGGACGAGGTCCCCACCGATCACCTCACGGTCACCGTCCGGCACGCCGGCGCGGGGGCCGACGGGACGTTCGAGGTGTACTGCCACCCCGGGCGCGGCGTTCACCCGGACGTGGAGGGCGCCTGTGGCGCGGTCGACCGCAACACCCGCTGGGGCACGGACACCTTCGCGCCCGCGCCGGAGGGCGGCGTCTGCACCATGCGGTACGGCGGTCCGGCCACCGCCCACGTCACGGGCCGCTGGGCCGGACGCCCGGTCGACGCGACGTACGACCGCGTCGACGGCTGCGCGATCGAGCGGTGGGACCGGCTCGTGCCGCTGCTCCCCGATCCGGCTGCTCCCCGATCCGGTCCGGACGCCGTCGGCCGTCGGCCGTCGGCCGTCCGCCGCCCGCTGAGCGTGGCGGAAGCACCGGTTCCGTAAAGGTCGCGCGAAGGCCCCGCGAAGCCGGGGCGGACCGCGGAAGGCGTCGGGAGCAGGCGGTCCTGCGCGAGGACGGGCCAGGACAGGTGAGGACACACGTTCTGTGTCACTTCGTCGTGCGAGCTCCCTCTCATCCGGCGCCGCCGACGGGATCCCAGCCCTTAGACTCCCTCGCGTGACACGGTGCGGGCCGGTTGGCAAGATGGCCCGAACGGTCGGCAAGGTGCGGTAACAGGGAGGAAGCGACTCGTGAGCAGCAGGCCATCCCGAGGCGCTGCTCGCCTCGCAGCCATACTCGACGCGCTTCCCGACGCGTTGTTGCTGGTCAACGCCAACGGGACGGTCGTCAACGCGAACACCATCGCGCTCGAGGCCTTCGAGACACCGGGCACCGCTCTCGTGGGGCGGGGGCTGCTCGACCTGCTGCCGCAGTTCGACTCCAAGCTCATCCCCGGCTCCATGCGGCGGCCCGACCACATGGACCCCCGGGGCCGGACCAAGCCCACCCGGATGGTCGCCCGCCGCACCGACGGCAGCGAGTTCCCGGTCGAGGTCACCAGCGCGAACCTGGAGAACGGCCAGCAGGCCTACGACGGCTACGGCTACTCCTCCGCCTCCGACGAACTGCTGATGCTCGTCGTACGCGACCTGTCCGGCACCGTCGACACCGAGGCCGAGCTGGCGCGCTCGCAGCGGCAGACCGAGATGATCCTGCGGGCCGCGTCCGAGGGCGTCGTGGGCACCGACACCGACGGACGGATCGTCCTGGTCAACCCGGCCGCCGCCCAGATCCTGGGATACCGGGCCAGTGATCTCGGCGCGAAGGAACTGCACACCCTCGTCCTGCACTCGCGCGCCGACGGTTCGCCCTTCCCCTACGACGAGTCGCCGCTCGCCGACACCCTGCGCTCCGGGCGCAAGCACCGGGTGCGCGGGCAGGTGCTGTGGTCCAAGAGCGGGGACCGGGTCGCCGTCGACCTGACGACCGCGCCCGTGCGCGACGGCGATCAGCTCGTCGGCGCCGTCATGACCTTCACCGACCGGCGGCCCTTCGACGCCCTGGCCGAGGAGAAGGACGGCGTCGAGAAGCGGCACGCGGAGGAGCTGGAGAAGCTCTCCGAGGAGCACGCCTCCGACCTCACCGCGCTGCGCCAGCAGCACGTCACCGAGCTCGAGGAGCTGCGCGAAGGGCACGAGGAGGAACTCGCGTCCGGCGAGGAGCGCTACGCGGCCCTCGCGGAACGGGAGAAGGACCGCTACGAGGCGCTCGCGGGACGGCACGAGCAGTTGCTCACCCTCCTCGGCGGCTCCCTGCGCGGTCCGCTGGACGAGCTGCGCCGCGAACTGGCCGCGCTCGCCGCCGACGACGCGGGACAGCTCTGGCCCGAGGCCAACCAGGTGCTTCACCACCTGTCCGCCGGCTACTCGCGGATCACCACGCTCATCGACAACGTCCTCGGCTATCAGCGTCTCGACACCGGGTCGGAGGTCATCGCCCGGACGAAGGTGATGCTGGACGCCGTCGTCGCCGCCGGTGTCGACGGCGCCGTGGATCTCATCGGACCGGGACGGGTGCAGTTCGCCGTCCACGCGCCGCCCATCGAGGCCGAGGTCGACGCGCGTCTGCTCGCGACCGCGCTCGCGCACCTCGTCGCCGACGTCGCGGGCGTCGACGCGACCGGCAACGCGCCCGTCTCGGCGGGCGGTTACATGGACAACACGGTCGTGGTGGCGGCCGCCCAGCGCGGTGAGGTCGTACGCATCGAGGTGCGCGGGCCGTACGCCGGCGGCGACCCCGTGCACCAACCGATCGTGCGGGGCATCGTGCGGGCCCACGGCGGCGTGCTCCAGACGCACGAGGTGCCGGGCATGAGCGGCAGCGCGTACGTGCTCGAGGTGCCGCTGGGCGGCGGCGCGGGAGCCGTGGCGGCCCCGGCCCTGCCCGTCCTCTCCGCCGGTCCGGACGCGGCGGCGCCGCAGGACGTGCCGGGCGAGTACGGCGTCGGCGGCCGCCGGCGGGCCCGGCGGTCCTCCGTGGACGCCTTCCTGGAGAGCGACGGCCCGGGCCCCGAGGGCGGCGCGGACCCCGAGGCAGCCCTTCCGACCGGACGGCGGCGCAGGCGCGCCGCGGGCGCGGCACCGGACGAGCTGCCGGGTGAGGCCCCGGCGGCCCTCGGCGCGGCGGAGGGCCCCGAGGACGCCGACGGCTCCGGCGGTACCGGGCGGCGACGCGGGCGGTCGGCCGAGGTGGCCGTCGCCGGGGCCGCTCCCGGTATGCCCGCGGGGGCGGGGGCGGGAGTGAGCGAGGGCGCCGTCGTCACCGCCGCCGAGCACGCGGCCGGGACCGCCGCCTCGGGTACGGGACTCGGCGGCACCGTTCCGCCGCAGGGCGTACCCGCACCCGACGGACGGCTCGCCCCGGCCGGGCAGCAGCCCCAGAACGCGTTGGCGCCCGCGCTGCCCGCCCTCCCGGTGGCACCGGCCGCGGGAAGGGCCCCGGGAGACGCCGCCGGAGCCGACCCGGCGACCGGCGCGGGTCCGCAGGCGGGGTCCGAGGACGGCCAGCCGACGGGACGCCGACGGCGTGCCCTGGCCGCCGCGAACGAGCGCGCCGCCGCGCAGGAGGCGGGCCCGCGTGCGGTGTTCGCCCTGCCTCCCGCGGAGGCCGACCGGGCGACCGACGGTCCCGTCGGCCCCACCGAGGCCGAGCAGGTCGGAGCAGCGGGGCCCCTTCCGGTTCCGGGTCGGATTCCGGGTCAGGTTCAGGGACAGGCTCCGGGTCCCGTTCCGGGTCAGATTCAGGGACAGGCTCCGGGTCCCGTTCCGGGTCAGATTCAGGGACAGGCTCCGGGTCCCGTTCCGGGTCAGATTCAGGGTCAGGCTCCGGGTCCCGTTCCGGGTCAGGTTCCCGCCCTGGGTCCGGTTCCGGGCGGGGTTCCCGCTCCGGGCATGACTCCGGCCCCGCTTCCCGGCTCGATCCCGGCGCCGGGCACGGTCCCGGCTCCGGGCATGATTCCGGCTCCGGGCACGGTTCCGGCTGTTGCTCCGGGAGCGGTTCAGGTGCCTGGTCAGGCTCCGATCCCGGCGCAGGCGCCGATCCTCGCGCAGGGGCAGGTGCCCGTACAGGGACAGGTCCCCGCGCAGGAGCAGGTGCCCGCGCAGGGTCAGCCGCCGGTCCAGGCCGCCGGCCAGGGTTCCGCCGAGGACGCGGCGATCGACCATGGACGGCACGACGCCGTACCGCACGACCAGGGCGACGACCACACTCCGCCCCAGCCGCACCCCACGACCGCGCCCACGGGCCGCCGACGCCGTGCTGTCGCCCAGCCCGCGGAAGCCGCCGTTCCGGCCCAGGTCCCGCCCCAACTCCACCCGCAGGCACCGCAAGCACCGCAGGCACTACAGCCGGCGCAGCCGCAGGGGCCCGGTGGCGGCCCGGCGGTTCCGGTGCAGGGCGGTGCTCCCGTGCCCGGGCAGCCGGTGCCGGGACAGCCGGCCGTGGGACAGCCCGTCCCCGCCCAGGCGGCGCCCGGTCTGCCCGCGCAGGTCGCGGCGGCTTCCGGTGCCCACCCGGGCGCGGCCGCCGTACCGCACGCGTCCGGGCAGGGTCAGCCGCTCCCGGCCGAAGCGGCTCCGGCGCCCGGGGCCGCCCCGCGGCCCGTGGCGCCGACGCCGACTCCCGGCGCGGGCACGCCGCTGCCGCCCGAGGCGTCCGCCGGACAACCGCGGGTGGCCCAGCCGCTGCCCGCCGAGTCCGCGGCGGGCCAGCCGGTGGACCCGCATTCGACGCAGGGACGGGCGATCAGCGTCCGCACCCTGGGCCAGGGTGTGCCGTTCACCCGCCAGGCCGCGCAGGTCCAGCAGGCGCAGGGGGCGCGTCCGGCGCAGCCGGGGCTTCCGGTGGCGCAGTCCTCGGCCACTCCCGCCCCGCACGCCCCCGGCGGTTCCGGGCGGCGCCGCAAGCTGGGCACCCCGCCCGATCCGGCGACCCGCCCGGAGCAGACGGCGCGTCCGCACCCGTCGGGGGAGCAGCCCGCGGCGGCGCAGGTCCCGGCGGCCGCACAGCCCGTCGCGGCCCCGGTACCGCCGGTCGGTGCGGCACCCGCGCCGATGCCCGCGCCCGCGGCGGCGCCCGTGCCGCATCCCTCCCTCGCGGGTCAGTCGCGGCTCGTGCCCGGTGGGCCCGGGACGGAGGGGGCCGGGCGCTCGTACGCCATAGGGGCCCCCGACGAGAACGCCGCCGAGGGACCCGAGCCGCTCGACGGTCCCGGTGGGGCCGTCGAGGTGGCCGACCTGCCGCGTCCGCAGCCTCTGGACGACGAGCTGCCCCCGGAGCCGCTGGACAACCCGCGCCGGCTGCTGGTCTGGCCGGCTCCGGACGTCCACACGCAGCAGGCGCTCAGCGACCGCGGCTACCGGCCGGTGATCGTGCACTCGCGCGAGGAGGTCGACGCCCAGATCGCCGCCTTCCCGGCCGCGCTGTTCGTGGACCCGCTGACCGGGCCGATCACCCGTACGGCGTTGCAGTCGCTGCGTACGGCCGCGGTGGCCGCCGAGGTCCCGGTGCTGGTCACGGCCGGTCTCGGGCAGGCGACGCGCGAGGCGGCCTACGGCGCGGACCCCGCCGTCCTGCTGAAGGCGCTCGCGCCGCGCGACAGCGAGCAGCATCCGCCCCGGGTGCTGCTCGTCGAGGAGCACGCCGAGATCGCCCTCGCCCTGACCTCGACGCTGGAGCGGCGCGGGATGCAGGTGGCGCGGGCGGCCAGCGACGCCGACGCGGTCACCCTCGCGGGTCAGCTGCGGCCGAACCTGGTCGTGATGGACCTGATGCAGGTGCACCGCCATCAGTCCGGGATCCTGGACTGGCTGCGCGCGAACGGCCAGCTCAACCGCACGCCCCTGGTCGTCTACACGGCCGCCGTGGACCAGGCCGACCTGCCGCGGCTGGCGTCGGGGGAGACGGTGCTCTTCCTCGCCGAGCGTTCGACGAGTCCCGAGGTGCAGAGCCGGATCGTGGACCTGCTCGCCCGCATCGGCACCAACTAGGCCCTCCGGGCCGCGGCACGGTCCCTGGCCCAAGCCGAGCCAGAGCCGACCCGTCAGCCGAGGCCGGGCCGGGGCCGAGGCCGGGCCGGGTGGAGGTCGGGCAGGGCCGAGGTCGGGCAGGTCCCGGGACCCGTTGGGGTCACGGGGTGACCAGGCGTCGTGCCGCTTCCTTGATGGAGGCCCGCAGGCGGTCGCGGTCGGTGTCCTCGGAGCCGGCCAGGATGCGGCTCATCTGGGGGACGAAAGCGGCCCAGTTGGCCATCGCGATCAGCAGGAAGAACAGGTCGCGGGCCGGGATGGCGTCGGAGATCACCCCTCGGTCCTGGCCGTCCTGCATCGCGGCGACCTTGACCGCGTAGTGCTCCTGGCGTCGCGCCTCGTCGGGCAGTTCGCCGAGGCCGTACTCGATGCCCTCCCAGTGCAGGAGGCGCAGCAGTTCGGGATGGGCCGCGTGATAGTCCATCAGCCGGTCGAGCCAGCCGTCGATGTCGTCCGGGTCGACCGGGACGGCGGCGGCGAGGTCCACCATGCTGCGGCCGAGGACCTGGGAGAACAGCTCGGCCTTGTTGCCGAAGTAGGCGTAGATGAGCTGCTTGTTCGCCTTGGCCTCGGCGGCGATGCGGTCGATGCGGGCGCCCGCGATGCCGTGGCGGGCGAACTCCGTCACGGCCGCGTCGAAGATCCGGGCCCGGGTGGCCTCGGGATCCCTGGTGGTTGCCATGGGGACATCGTAGCGAGCGGGTAACCAACCAGTTGGTTGACAGGGAATTCCCGCTCACCGCACACTGTTCCCCTTCCATCCCAACCAACTGGTTGGTTACCGGATAGCCGGCTGCCGTCAGAGCCGGTCGAAGGAGCACCACCGCCATGCCGTCCGAAGTCGCCGCCCCCGGCGGAGCCGTCGAAACGAGTGAAGCCCACGCCACCCGGGCAGCCCGGACAGCGCGCGAGACCGGGGAGGCCCGGGGAGCGCGCCCCGCCCGGGAAGCCCGCGCGCAGGTCCCCGGGGGCCGTGAGGCCGCGAGCCGCCCGGTGGACGCGCCCGTGCCCCGCGGGAACCTCCTCCTGGTCCTCATCGCCCTGTGCACCGCCGTCACGGCCGCCAACATCTACCTCGCGGCCCCGCTCCTCCCCCTCATCGCCCGCGACTTCGGCTCGACGCCCTCGGCCGTGGCCTGGATCGCCTCGGTCGCGCAGTTCGGCTACGCGGCCGGTCTGCTGCTCTTCGCCCCGCTGGGCGACCGGGTGAACCGGCGCCGGCTCGTCGCCGTCCTCTCCCTCGTCACCACGGCGGCCCTGCTCGCGGGCGCCGGCGCCGCCGGGACCGCCGCCCTGGCCGCCACGGTGTTCGTCGCCTCGGCCGCGACCGTCGTCCCGCAGCTCCTCGTGCCGCTGGTCGCCGAGCGCGCCCCCGCCGACCGGCGCGCCCGGCACGTCGCCGCGGTGATCGCCGGGCTCTTCACGGGCATCGTCGCGGCCCGCGTCCTGGGCGGGCTCGCCGGGCAGGCCTTCGGCTGGCGGGCGGTGTTCGTGGGCGCGGCGGTCCTGACCACGGCCCTGGGCCTGCTGACGGCGGCCGCGCTCCCCGCCGAACGCCGCCGACCCCGCGAGGGCCGTCTCTTCGCCGGGCTCACCGCGATGCCGGGTCTGGTCCGGCGCTCGCCCGACCTGTGGCGGGCCTGCGTACGGCAGGCCGGGATGTACGGCGCCTGGAGCGCGCTGTGGACCTCGCTCGCGCTGCTGCTGACCGGCGGCGCCTACGGCATGTCGACCGCGACCGCCGGTCTCTTCGGCCTCTTCGGACTGGCCGCCGGGGTCGTCGCGCCGCTGGCGGGCGGTCTGGTCGACCGTTTCGGCGCCGCGAAGGTCGTCCGCAACGCGTATCTCCTCGCCGCCGTCTCGGTCCCGCTGTTCTGGCTGGGCGGGCGGGTCCTCGTGGCGCTCTTCGTGGCCGCGATCGTGATCCACGTGGCCCTGGTCGCCTCCCATGTCGCCAACCAGACCCTGGCCCTGACGACCACGTCAGCCCCGGCCACGGCCAACAGCGCCTACGTCGTCGCGGGCTTCGCCGGCGGCGCCACCGCCTCGGCCCTGGCCGGCCTCGCCTTCAGCCACTTCGGCTGGGGAGGGGTCGTCGCGGTGGCGGGCACCTGGCTCGCCCTGGGCTGGACGACCACGACCGCACGCCGCTGAGCTGACACCGGCGCTGACGCGGACACCGGCGCCGAAGCTGACGCCGCCGCCGACCCTCACACCGGCGCCGACACCGGCGTCCACGGGCCTGGGCCGGCACCACCCGGTCCGCCGGGACCACCAGGACCACCGGGTCCGGCCGGCAGCCGGGTCCACCCACGCGCCGGTTCTGCCGGGTCCGCCTCCACCCAGCGCGGCCGGTCCACCCGGCCGCATGGCGCGCCGGGTCCGCAGGGACCGTCCGGTCGGTCGACCGCGGGTTCGCCCGGTCCGCAGGGACCGTCCGGTCGGTCGGCCGCGGGTTCGCCCGGTCCGCCCCGCCGACGCATCCGTCCGGTCCGGCGGGCCACGACTTCCGACGCCCACGACGGGGTGGGCGGCGGCCGCGGCGTGCTGGGCCGACGACGGACGCCGCAGCCCCCGCCCCGGTCCCGCCCCGCCCCTTGGCGGCCCCGCGGCCCGGCGAGGGCGTACCGCGACGTGCACCGCGTCCGCGGCCGGGCGGCCGGTGGGCCCGCGCGCGGGTCCGCCGGGCAGGGGCCGCGAGGTGCCCTGCCCGGCGGAGACGCGTGGGGACAGCCGCGCCGTGCCGGCGCTCGGAGCCGGATGGGTCAGAGCCGGGTGACGTCCAGCTCGCCCTCCGCGTACTGCCTGCGCAGCACCTTCTTGTCGAACTTGCCCACGCTGGTCTTCGGGACCGACGCGATGACCGTCCAGCGCTCCGGGAGCTGCCACTTGGCGATCCGGCCCTCGGCGGCGAGGAAGTCGCGCAGGGACGCGAAGTCGGTGGTGGCGCCCTCCTTGAGGACGACCGTGGCCAGCGGCCGCTCCCCCCACTTCTCGTCGGGCACGGCGACGACGGCGGCCTCGGCGACGTCGGGGTGCGACATCAGCGCGTTCTCCAGGTCCACCGAGGAGATCCACTCGCCGCCGGACTTGATGACGTCCTTGGCCCGGTCGGTGAGGGTGAGGAAGCCGTCGGGGGAGATGGTGCCGACGTCACCCGTCTTCAGCCAGCCGTCCTCGCTGAACTTGTCGGCGGGGCGCAGCGGTTCGCCGTCGGGACCGTTGTAGTAGGCGCCGGCGATCCACCCGCCCCGCACCTCCAGCTCGCCCGCGGACTCGCCGTCCCAGGGGAGGCGTTCGCCGCCGGGCCCGGTGAGGCGGCCCTCGACCCCGGCCGGGAAGCGGCCCTGGGTGAGGCGGTAGCCGAGTTCCTCGTCGGTGCCGACGGCGTGGGCCGGCGGCCGGGCGATGGTGCCGAGCGGCGAGGTCTCCGTCATGCCCCACGCGTGGCAGACCCGCATGCCCAGCTCGTCGAACGCGGTCATCAGCGACGGCGGACAGGCCGACCCGCCGATGGTGACCTGGGTGAGGGAGGAGACGTCACGCGGCTTGGCGGTGAGCTCGGCGAGCAGCCCCTGCCAGATGGTCGGGACGGCGGCCGCGTGCGTCGGCCGCTCGCTCTCGATCATCTCGGCGAGGGGCGCGGGCTGGAGGAAGCGGTCCGGCATCAGCATGTTGATGCCGGTCATGAAGGTGGCGTGGGGCAGGCCCCAGGCGTTCACGTGGAACTGCGGGACGACGACGAGCGTGGTGTCCTGGTCGGTCAGGCCCATCGACTCGGCCATGTTGACCTGCATGGAGTGCAGGTAGATCGACCGGTGGCTGTAGACCACGCCCTTGGGGTCGCCGGTGGTCCCGGAGGTGTAGCACATGGCGGCGGCCTGGCGTTCGTCCAGCTCGGGCCAGTCGTAGGTCTTCGGCTTGTCCGCGATCAGCTCCTCGTACTCGTGCACGCGCGCGTGCGCGCCGTCGAGGAGCGAGCGGTCACCGGGACCCGAGATCACGACGTGCTCGACCGTGGGCAGCTTGTCCAGCAGGGGCGCGAGCAGCGGGAGCAGCGATCCGTTGACTATGACGACCTTGTCGGCGGCGTGGTTGACGATCCACACCAGCTGCTCGGCCGGGAGACGCAGGTTGAGGGTGTGCAGCACCGCTCCCATGGAGGGGATCGCGAAGTAGGCCTCGACGTGCTCGGCGTTGTTCCACATCAGCGTGGCCACACGGTCGTCGCCGCGGACGCCGAGGTCGTCGCGCAGGGCGTTCGCCAGCTGCACGGCCCGGGCGCCCGCCTCGGCGAAGCTGCGCCGCTGCGGCTCGCCCTCGCCCGTCCAGGTGGTGATCCTGGACCGCCCGTGCACCAGCACACCGTGCTCGAGGATGCGGGTGACGGTCAGCGGTACGTCCTGCATGGTGCTCAGCACGGCGTCCTCCTGGGCGGCGACATTGCCTACGCGGTGGTAACGGTTGTGCTGATTCTGCGCACATACCGCGCGGTATGTCACTAGGGAACGGCGATCGATCAGGTCACGACGCGACCCCGGCGCCCCCCTGGCACCTCCCCGACGCCTCCCCGGCACCCTCTCGGCCCCGATCGGGGCCGTCGTACGGCGTCAGCGCACCAGCACCAGCTCGGGGTCCTCGCGCAGCTTGCCGAGCGCACGCGACACCGCCGACTTCACCGTGCCCACCGAGACACCGAGGACCTCGGCCGTCTGGACCTCGCTGAGGTCCTCGTAATACCTGAGGACGACCATCGCCCGCTGCCGCGCGGGCAGCTTCAGGATCGCCCGCCACATGGCGTCGTGCAGCGCCTGCCGCTCCGCCGGGTCGTCCGCGGCGCCGACCGGCTCCGGCTCCGGCGGCTCGTCGCACACGAACTCGTCGACCTTGCGCTTGCGCCACTGCGACGTGCGGGTGTTCAGCAGGGCCCGGCGGACGTAGCCGTCCAGTGCCCGGTGGTCCTCGATCCGCTCCCACGCGACATAGGTCTTGGTGAGCGCGGTCTGGAGCAGGTCCTCCGCGTCACTGGGGTTCGCCGTCAGCGACCGTGCGGTGCGCAGCAGCGCCGGCTGGCGGGCACTGACGTACGAGGCGAAGGACGGGTACGCCGGACACCGGGAAGGCCGCGTCATCGCGTTCGAGGCACTGGTGCAGACGGGTGTGGTCATGGCTCCACGCTAGGTTCGCGGCCCGGCCGGGCGGATCGGCCGCAGGTCCCGAAGACGCGTCCCTCTCAGGTTGTAGGGGTGGTGCCCGCCCCACCTCCTGTAGGTGGACGAGGAGACGGGGACTACTCCGGGACGACCCCTGGGGGCTCCTCCCGGCGGCTCACCCGTCCGCGGCGAGGACCAGCCCGGACGTCGGCACGCCGGTGCCCGCCGTCACCAACGCGCGGGCGGCCCCGGGGACCTGGTTGACGGACGTGCCGCGCAGCTGCCGTACGGCCTCGGCGATCCCGTTCATCCCGTGCAGGTAGGCCTCCCCGAGCTGGCCGCCGTGGGTGTTGAGCGGCAGCCGGTCCGCCGCGACGAAGGCCGCGGCCTCACCGGGGGCGCAGAAGCCGAACTCCTCCAGCTGCATCAGCACGAACGGGGTGAAGTGGTCGTACAGGATCCCCACGTCGATGTCGGCCGGCGCCAGCCCGGAGGTGCGCCACAGCTGGCGGGCGACCACCGACATCTCCGGCAGGCCCGTCAGGTCGTCGCGGTAGAAGCTGGTCATCTGTTCCTGGGCCCGGCCCGCGCCCTGGGCCGCCGCGGCGATCACCGCGGGCGGCCGCGGCAGGTCACGGGCCCGCTCGACCGAGGTGACGACCAGCGCCTGCCCGCCGTCGGTCTCCTGGCAGCAGTCCAGCAGCCGGAGCGGCTCGGCGATCCAGCGGGAGGCCGCGTGGTCGGCGAGGGTGATGGGGCGCCCGTGGAAGTAGGCGGCCGGATTGGCCGCCGCGTGCCGGCGCGCGGTGACGGCGACCGGCCCGAAGGCCTCCTCCGCGCTCAGCCCGTACGCGTACAGGTAGCGCTGCGCCGCCATCGCCACCCAGGAGGCGGGGGTGAGGAGCCCGAACGGCAGCGTCCAGCCGAGCGCCGTCCCCTCGGCGGACGGCTCCCGGTGCCGCACTCCCGAGCCGAAGCGGCGCCCGGAGCGCTCGTTGAAGGCGCGGTAGCAGACGACGACCTCGGCCACGCCGGCCGCGACGGCGAGCGCCGCCTGCTGCACGGTCGCGCAGGCCGCCCCGCCGCCGTAGTGCACCCGGGAGAAGAAGGACAGCTCGCCCATGCCGCACGCCTGCGCCACGGTGATCTCCGGGCTGGTGTCCATCGTGAAGGTCACCAGTCCGTCCACGTCGGCGGCCGTGAGGCCCGCGTCGGCGAGGGCCGCCCGCACCGCCTCCGTCGCCAGCCGCAGTTCGCTGCGGCCCGAGTCCTTGGAGAACTCCGTGGCCCCGACACCGGCGATCGCGGCCCGGCCGCCCAGCGAGTCCCGCGTCCGCACGCTCATCCGGCACCTCCCGGAGGGACGGCTCCGTTGCCATCGGCGGCTGCCGTCGGGACGGTGAGGGTCACCGTGCCCGAGACGTGTCTGCCGATCCCGTTGTCCCCGGTGACCCGCACCACGGCGGTGTCCCCCACGACCTCCTCGACCCGCCCCCGCAACACCATCGTGTCGCCGGGGTAGTTGGGCGCCCCCAGCCGGATGGCGACCTTGCGGAGCACGGCGGCCGGACCGAAGTGATCGGTGAGGTAGCGCCCGACCAGGCCGTTGGTGGTGAGGATGTTCATGAAGATGTCGGGAGACCCTTTGCTCCGGGCGAGTTCGGGGTCGTGGTGGACGTCCTGGTAGTCGCGCGAGGCCAGGGCGCCGGCGACGATCAGGGTGCGGGTGACGGCGATCTCCAGCGGCGGCAGCTCGTCACCGGCCTTCACGGGGCCGCCTCCGCCGCCCGGGGCCGGAACACGGGCAGCACCAGCTCCTCGCCCCCTTCACCCGCCTCGCCCCCGCCGCCGTAGGTCCGGAACTCCAGCTCCACCGGCATACCGATCCGCACCTTGTCGTACGGCACGTCGACCACGTTGCTCACCATGCGGACGCCCTCGGCCAGCTCGACCAGGACGACCGCGTAGGGCGGGTCGAAGGCGGGGAAGGACGGGTGGTGCATCACGACGTACGAGAAGACCGTGCCGTCACCCGTCGCCCGTACGGTGTCCCACTGCTCCGATCCGCAGGCGTTGCAGCCCGGCAGCCAGGGGAAGCGGAGGGTGTCGCAGGCGGTGCAGCGCTGCACGAGGAGGCGGCCCCGGCGCACCCCTTCCCAGAAGCCGGCGTTGTCGCGGTTGACGACGGGCCGCGGCCGCGCCCGGGACGCCTTCCCGTCCCGCGCTTCCGCCGCCTTCCCGTCCCGCTTCTCCTCGGAGCCCCCCGCCCGCCGCGGTTCGGGCCCCCGCCCGCTCGGCGCGTACTTGAGGACGCGGAAGCGGTGGGTGCCGACCACGGTCTCGCCGACGCGCACGTCGGTCCGGGTCGTGACGAAGTAGCCGGTGCCCAGTTTCGTCGTCTTCCGCGGCGACACGGACTCGATCACCGTGTCGAAGGCGACCTCGTCCCCCGGCCGCAGCGCACGCGCGTACTCCTGCTCGCAGTCGGTGGCGACGATCGAGGTGCAGCCGACCTCGTCGAGGAGCGAGAGCAGGTCGTTGTAGGCGTGCGCCCGTCGTCCGTGACCTCCGAGGCCACCCATGATCCACGCCTGGAGCATGGTGGGCGGGGCGATCGCGTCAGGGCCGGTGTACGCGGGGTTGCGGTCGCCCATCGCCTCGCACCAGTGCCTGATCATGGGCGCGTTGACGGGATCCCGGCCGACGCCGGCGACCGCCGCCGGACGGCCCTCGTAGGCCTTGAGCCGTGCGTGGAGCTCGTCGTCCACGGCCGTACTCCTTCCAGGACCGAACGGTTTCTGACTGTCCGTCAGATACGGTCCGGTGTCAAGGTCGGCGAGCACGGGGACACGGCGACTGCTCGGCATCTCGGCGCCTCATCGCCTCCGTACACGGGAACGCCTGCGCGGCGGTACCGAAGTACCGCCGCGCAGACGCTGGTCGATGCCGTGGCGCACACTCGGGGCCGCAGCCCTCCCCTCCGAGCCTCCGCCGAAACCCGCCCCCTCCCTGTGACCCGGCCCCACGGCCTCGACCCAGCACTCCCCAACTCCCCGTTCCCCAACTTCCCGTTCCCCACTTCCCCCCCGGCCCCTGCCCCTCGGGCCGGCGTCCCGCCCCTGCCCCGCCCCTCGCGCCCGCGTCGCCCTCAGGTCACCTCCACAGCGGGGCGAAGGTGACCGCCACGTTGCTGTTGCCCTGGTTGAGCGCCGTGAAGGCGGCCCCGTTGACCTGCGCGGTATTGCTCTGGTTCGAAGCCCCCGATCCGACGGCGTTCTGCTGTGTGGTGGACGAGTTGCCCCTGTTGTCGTGACCGACTCCGCTGCCGACGACGCTCGCCACACCCGCGTTCGATCCGTCGCCCGCCACCGCGACTCCCGTGAAGAGGGCGGCCGCCAGCGGAAGGGCCGAGACGGCGGCGATGACACGGGCGGTACGGATGCTTGCCATGGTGTTCCTCCAGAACGGACGTACGTGGGTACACGAACTGCGTGGTGACTGAACTGCGTTTCCCGCCCGGGCGGTTGGCCGACCGCCCGGTGGACCTGCTGACGACGTCGCGAGATCAGAATTGCCCACCGGATCACCGGCGAACCAGCCTGAAAGGCCTGATTAGCACTGAAGCGTGATGACATGTCGATAAACCCCCAACGCTACTTTTATGTCCCTTCACCCCACAATCCCTGGCAAGTCGGACAGCCGCCTTCCGGGCCCCGCAAGCGCTGAAGCGTTCCGGCACTTTCCGGCCGATCGGCCCGCGCTCCGGCGAGTCGCCGCGCGCCCCCTTCCCTTTTTCGAACACCTGCACGAAAATAGAGTCATGGCCACCAACGACCGGTATCCCCGGCAGGCCACCACGCTGGCCCTCGCCCACGCCCTGTCGGCAGCCGAACGCGGCCTGGCCGTGATCCCCCTGTCCCGGACGAAGCTCCCCGCCCTGCGCTCCCCCCACCGCGACGACCCCACCGCCCCGCCCTGCCACGGCGAATGCGGCCGCCCCGGCCACGGCGTGTACGACGCCTCGACCGACCCCGCCCGGGTCCGCGAACTGTTCGCCGCCGCGCCCTGGGCCACCGGTTACGGCATCGCCTGCGGCCTGCCCCCGCACCACCTCATCGGCGTCGACCTGGACACGAAGTCGGGCACCGACGCCACGGGCGCCCTGCGCGAACTGGCGCTGCGCCACCTGTTCACCATCCCGCCCACGGTCGTCGTCCGGACCCCGTCCGGAGGCCGGCACCTGTGGCTGACCGGCCCGCCGGAGGTGGTCGTCCCGAACTCGGCCGGCCGGCTCGCCGCCGGTATCGACATCCGCGGCGCCGGCGGCTACCTGGTCGGTCCCGGCTCCCGCACCGACCACGGCGTCTACGCCGTCAGCCCCGGCACCGCGCATCTCGCCCCCGCGCCGTGCCCGCACTCGCTCCTGCGCCTGCTGCTCCCGCCGCGCCGCCGGCACCGTGCCACGCCGGGCGGCGCCCACGGCCTGGGCCTGGTCCAGTTCGTCCAGGCCGCCCACGAGGGACAGCGCAACACCCGCCTCTTCTGGGCGGCGTGCCGCGCCTACGAGGACGGCATCGGCGACCAGCTGGCCGACGCCCTCACCGAGGCCGCCGTCCACACCGGCCTCCCTGAGCACGAGGCCCGCTCGACCATCACCTCGGCAGCCCGCATGACCCGCCCGACACCATGACGATGGGCCGTCATGCGAGCCCTCGGTCTGTCGGAACTTTCCCATCACACCGTCTGGCATGAACTAGAGGGAACCGAAGCGGAAGCTCGGGCCGAGATGCTGCGCATCATCGACACCTTCGGGGCAGCCGGCACCGCAAGAGGGCGTCGGCGCCAGAGGAGACGGGTCTACCGCGTCTCCGAACGCAGCTACTTCGTGCGCGTCGAAAAAGGGATGTCCAGCAACGAGGCCCACTTCGTCCTCGCCGAACTCGTGGCCGACACCCACGGCGACGGCCTCCCCGACACCGCCGGTGATGCCCCAGAGACACCGTGACTCCTGGCCGCCGGTCTGCCGCGTACGCTGATCAGACGCGGAGCACCGGGAAGTCAGGGTCACGCCGAAGGGATGCCCCTCCGGAGAGTGACACCCCTTCTGACCTGCGGTGGGTGTGGGATTTGAACCCACGGTGACATCGCTGCCACGACGGTTTTCAAGACCGTTCCCTTAGGCCGCTCGGGCAACCCACCTGCGCCCCTGCCCACCTGGGGCGGAGCGGGTACAGACTACCGGGCGCGGGGGGCGCCGTGGGGGCGTGGTGGACCATGGGGGCGCCGGGGTCGGTCGTGCCCCGGGGGTATGTGGTTCCTGGGACGCGTCGAGGAGGGGTGATGGCGCACGTCACCGTCACTGTGTGTCTGCCGGCCGAGGCCGTGGGCGATGTCGGAGGGGCGCTGGCGAAGGCTCTCGCGCCGTTCGACGCCGACGGCAATCCGGTCGGTCGTGGCATGTGGGACTCCCGCCGTGTCGAGGGCGGCAGCGACGGGCACGGTTTCGCCGTCGTCGCCGGGCACGAGGACGACCCCCGGCTGGTCCATGACGAGCCCGTGTACGACGGCACGCCCCAGCCGAGCGTCCCCGGCGTCTGCGCGGGCGGACCGCGCGCGCTGCTTGACTTCTCCCGGCCGTACCTCGCCGCCGAGCGGGCCGTCGCCGCGTCGTGGGACCTGTGGCACAGCCTGTCCGCCGTGCACCCCGCGGCCGTCCCGCTCGCGGACTTCGTCGACCGCTGGCGCAACGACCCCACCGCGTTCCCCGGTGACCGGTACGCCGACGACATGTTCGCCGCCTACCGGGGCCAGCCCCTGATCGGGGCGTACCTCGACCACCCCTTCAGCCTGGGCATGGGCTACCTCGGCTTCGTGGGCGCCGACGATCCAGTCGAGCATCCCGTCATCGGGTACGGGGGAACCCGCGCCGAGTACATCCGGGAACACACCTGGACCCGGACGCCGAACACGGACGTGCTCACGGTGGACGGCTGGTGGCTGGAGGCGTACGGGAACGGCGTGGAGGCCGTGCACGCGTTCTGCGAGCCGGAACTGTGCCCGCACGACCCCGCGCTGCCCGCCGTCTGGCCCGGCAGCGAGGCGTATCTCGCGGAGCTCCCCGGCGACACGATCGTCGTCCGGGTCCGCTGCCACTGCTGACAGGCTGACGGGCTGTCCCCCACGACGTGCGGGAAAGCCGGAAGGGGCGCGCCTCGGTGAGGAGCGCCCCTTCGGGTACGCGCGCGCGTGGCTCAGCCGGAGCCGGGCCGGGGAGGTACGCGTGCGTGGACCGGGCGGAGGAGGGGCCGGCCGGCCCCCGATGTCAGCTGTCGCCCTTGCGGGAGCCGAGCGTGAGGTCGACGGTGTGGGTCTTGCCGTCGCGCTCGTAGGTGATCGTGACCTTGTCGCCGGGCTGGTGGGTCCAGATCTCGCCGATGAGGGTCGGACCGCTGTCGATCACCATGTCGTCGAGCTTGGTGATGACGTCGCCGGGCTTGAGGCCCGCCTGGGCCGCCGGGCCGCCGGACTCGACCGCGGAGGAGCCGCCCTCGGCCGTCTCGCTGATCTTCGCGCCGTTCGTGGAGTCCGCCAGGGAGACGGACGCGCCGATCTTCGCGTACACCGGCTCGCCGGTCTTGATCAGCTGCTGGGCCACGTACTTGGCCTGGTTGATCGGGATGGCGAAGCCGAGGCCGATCGAGCCGGACTGGGTGGTGCCGCCGAGGCCGCCGCTGCCGGTGGACTGGATCGCGGAGTTGATGCCGATGACGTTGCCCGACGCGTCGAGCAGCGGGCCGCCGGAGTTGCCCGGGTTGATCGAGGCGTCGGTCTGGAGGGCGCTCATGTAGGAGGCGGCGCTGCTGCTGCCGTCGCTGGAGGCCACGGGGCGGTTCTTCGCGCTGATGATGCCGGTGGTGACGGTGTTGGACAGGCCGAAGGGGGCGCCGATCGCGATCGTCGAGTCGCCGACCGCCACCTTGTCGGAGTCGCCGAGGGTGAGCGGCTTCAGGTCCGAGGGGGCGTTCTTGAGCTTGATGACGGCCACGTCGTAGCCCTGCGCGTGCCCGACGACCTCGGCGTCGTACTTCTTGCCGTTGGGGAAGGTGGCCGTCACCTTGCCGCCGTCGACCGCGTCCGCGACGACGTGGTTGTTGGTGACGATGTGGCCCTGGGTGTCGAAGACGAAGCCCGTGCCGGTGCCGCCCTCGCCGCTGCTGGACTCGGCCTCGATGGTGACCGTGCTGGGCAGGGCCCTGGCCGCGACCCCGGCGACCGTGCCCGGGTCGCGCTTGACGTTGCCGCCGTCGGTGGAGGCGGAGACGGTGGTCGAGCCGGTGTCGTCGTCGTTCTTGGCCAGCGTGTAGCCGAGTCCGCCGCCCAGGCCGCCCGCGACCAGCGCGGCGACGAGGACCGCGGCGACGAGTCCGCCGCGGCCGCGGCCCGACTTGGGCGCCGGCTGCTGGTAGGAGGCGCCCCAGGCGGTTCCCGCGGGAGCACCGGGTCCGCCGAAGCCGCCGGCTCCTCCAGGAGCGCCGGCGCCGGAGGTGTCACCGGCGGCCGGGGCGCCCGAGCCGTACGCGTGCGTGCCCGCACCCGCGTCGGCGTAGAGCGGGGTGGCGGGAACCGGGGTGGGCCAGTCCTCGCCGGGGACCGGGCGGGCACCCTGGGGCGCCCGGGGAGCGGTCGGGGGCGGCCAGTGGCCCTCGCTCGCGGCCGGTGCGCCCTGGGGAACGGTGGGCGGCGGCCAGTGGCCCTCGGGCGCGCCCGCGTCCGGTGCCTGCGCGGGCGCCGCCGGCAGCGGGGTCGTGGGCTCGCCGGCGCCGGGCGCGGCGGCCTGCGGGGAGGCCGAGGGAGATTCCACCGGCACGGGGGGTGCGGACGGGGCCGGGGGTACCTGGGTGCCCTCGCTCTTGCCCTCGTTCTCGGTGCTCACAGCTCTTCTCCTCGATCCACGGCTGTTGTCGTCGGTCGCACTGGGTCACGCTCGTCCGCGCTCGGCCACGCCTGCCGCGCTGTGCGGCCCGCCTCGTCGTCGTTCCGGCGTGCCGCGGCTGTGCGTGTCCTTTTGTACGTCTCAGCTTTTCCCACGGGCCGTCAGAGCACCATAAGCGGTGGCTGTGGGTCCTTGGCCATTCCTTATATGGGTCATTACGAACAATAAGTGCGCATCATCGAAACATCTCAGAGGGTTCTCAGACGACCGGGCGCCGGTGGCACCATGACGCGGTGACCCACGCACGGCAGCACCACATTCAAGTCGTCGCCCATCGCGGGGCTTCCGAGGAGGCCCCCGAGCACACCCTGGCCGCGTACAAGAAGGCGATCGAGGACGGTGCGGACGCCCTCGAGTGCGACGTACGACTGACGGCGGACGGTCATCTCGTCTGCGTCCACGACCGTCGCGTCAACCGTACGTCCAACGGCCGCGGGGCGGTCTCCGCCCTGGAACTGGCCGATCTCGCGGCGCTGGACTTCGGCTCCTGGAAGACGCGGGAGGCCCGCGAGGCCTGGCACGCGCGCGAGGAGGACCCGGACTGGGAGGTCCGGCCCGAGGACCGCGCGGAGACCTCCGTACTGACCCTGGAGCGCTTGCTGGAGCTGGTCTCCGACGCGGGGCGCCGGGTGGAACTCGCCATCGAGACGAAGCATCCGACCCGCTGGGCCGGACAGGTGGAGGAGCGGCTGCTGGTCCTGCTCAAGCGGTTCGGCCTGGACGCGCCCGCCTCGGCGGCCGGGTCCCCGGTGCGGATCATGAGCTTCTCGGCCCGTTCGCTCCATCGCGTGCGTGCCGCGGCGCCCACCGTGCCGACGGTGTACCTGATGCAGTTCGTCTCGCCCCGGCTGCGGGACGGACGGCTGCCCGCGGGGGTCGGGATCGCGGGCCCGTCCATCCGGATCGTGCGCAACCACCCGACGTACATCGAGCGGCTGAAGGCGGCCGGCCGCCAGGTGCACGTGTGGACCGTGAACGAGTCCGAGGACGTCGACCTCTGCGTCGAACTGGGCGTCGACGCCATCATCACCAACCGCCCGCGGGAGGTGCTGCGGCGACTGGGGCGCTGAACCCCGGCTGGAGGAAGTCACAGAAGTCCCAGAAGCCCCATCCACACCTCTTGACCCCACAGCTCCGCTACAGCATCCTCCGTTCTCAGCCATACCGTGCAGATTCAGCCACTCACTGACAGGCCCCTCACAGGGAGTGCTCCGGCGCGTTCGCTCCGTGTCCGGTCGGGCGAATGCGTCGCCGGGGCCGCATTGGCCGGTTTCCGGTACAGGCCAATGGGGCATCCACACCGTGGCGTGGGGCGAAGGAGGTCTCGGGGGTGGCGTTGGTGGTGGCACAGGAGGTGCCCGCGTCGTCGAGCATGGCCGTACCCCATGGCCCTGCGGGCGTGGGGAACGCGAGACATCGCATGCGCGATCAGCTGCGCAGTGGCGGAGTGTCGGAGTCGGTCATCGACGACGCCGTACTGATCCTTTCCGAGCTTCTGAGCAACGCGTGCAAGCACGGCAGGCCGCTGGGCGACGCCCTGGCCGGTGACGGCGACGTCCGGGCCGCGTGGCGTGTCGACCCGGCCGGCCGACTGATGGTCGAGGTGACCGACGGCGGCGGCCCGACCCGCCCGGCCCCGGCCACCCCTTCCGTCACCGCGCACGGCGGCCGCGGGCTCAACATCATCACGGCCCTGGCCGACGACTGGGGCGTACGCGACGACGCCCGCGGCGAGGTCACGGTGTGGGTCGTCGTCCACACGGACGTCCACGACCCCGACGCCGGGTGCCGGCGGGACGACTTCGCGTCCCGGGTCGCGGCCCCGCCGGTGGCGTCCATCCCCGGCCTGGGCTTCGCGGACGTCTTCGACGACCTGGACTAGCACGGGGGCGGGCCGGCGAGGACCCGTCGTCGGCCGCCGCCCGCGCCGCTCCTTCGTCCACGACCCCCGCGTTGTCCACAGGTTCCCGTGACGGAGCGTACGAACGGCTAGGCTCCCGCCGTACCAGACGAGCCGTACCCGGGAGACACCCAGTGGCCAAGAAGCGACCCCAGACGAAGGCCAAGCGGCCGCAGCCCAACGACGCGGAGATCCCGGTCGTCGGCGCGCGGGAGCCCTGCCCGTGCGGCAGCGGCCGCCGCTACAAGGCCTGTCACGGCCGGGCCGCCGCGCACGCCGTGACCGAGCTGGTGCAGCGGCCCTTCGAGGGCCTGGCCGGCGAGGGTGACTGGGTGGCGCTGCGCGAGCTGGTGCCGGCGGCCACGGTCGAGCTGGCGCTGGCGGGCGGACTGCCCGAGGGCGTCCCGTCGGTCACGCTCGCCACGGTGCTGCCGATGGCCTGGCCCGCCCTGCGCCGCGACGACGGCTCGGTGCTGCTCGGCCTCCAGAACGACACGCCGTCGGGTGACATCAGCCGCGACCTGGCCGACACCCTGAAGCGCGCGCTGGAGGCGGACCCCGGCACGCCGGTGCAGGCGCGCCGCGCGCCGGCCGACGGTCCGCGGATGCAGGATCTGCTCGACGCCGAAGGCGCGTTCGAGCCAGTTGTGCACAGCGGCTTCGAGTTCTGGGTGCCGGACCCGGAGAACGCCGCGCCGGAGGTGGCCGCCTCCCTGGAGCGGGCCAACGCCGCGGCCATCCCGACCGTGAAGCTGACCGGTGTGGACGCCGCGTACTGGTGCGAGACGCCGGACAAGAACCACCTCCGCTGGGTCATGCCCCACCCGGAGGAGGAGCTTCTGGACGCCCTCGCGCGACTGCACGCGGCGGGCCGGTCGAGCCTCGGGGAGGGCACGCGTCTGGTGGGCTCCTTCCGGGCGCACGGCCTGACGGTGCCGGTCTGGGACCTGCCGAGCGCGGTCACCGCGGACGACGTGGAGAAGCCGGCCGCCGAGTTCGCCGAGCGGCTCGCCGCCGCCCTCGCCTCGGACGCGCCGCTCACCCCCGACGAGCGCCGTGCGCGCGGCGGCCTGACCAACCGCCAGGTGACGCTCAGCTGACGCACAGGGTCGGAGTCCTGCCGAACTGACTGATCAGTCAGTGCAGTTGGGCCCGCCCGCTCCGGGCGTGCGGCGTGACTCCGCTCACAACTTCCGTCCGCACAAGGCGAGTCGGCGCCAGAAGCGCGGATTCCGCGGTGTCCGGAATACTGACGGAAACAAGAGATCGAATTTGCTTGGGACCGATCTCTTGTTACCGTTCGAGTTGCCCGGTTGCTGGTGCATCCCCCGTCGCCAGCAACCGGGTTTTTCCGCGTCCGGCCACCTTCACACGCTGCGGTCGTTCATCAACTGCCCGTGCAGACAGGTCAGTTGCTTCCGGAACGCAGCAGCAGCGGCCCGTCCTCGGCCGCCCCGGCGAATTCCGTGACCGCCGTGTAGGCCGCCGGTTCGCCCAGGGTCCGCTCACGGGGTGTCTCGCAGGATGCCGGCTCGTCCTCGGCCCCCACCGGGCACCGTGTGCGCACGCTGCGCCCCTCGGGCCCCATGAGGCTCAGGAAGGCTTCCAGGGCGCGCCCGGTGGCGTTGCGGTAGTAGGTGCGCCCCCAGGTCTCGTCCCCCTGGGACAGCACACAGGTCTGCGCCTCCACACCGTCGGGCGTGGTCAGTTCGGGACCGCAGCGGGCGGCGGTGGCCAGTCCCACGCCGAGCAGCAGCGGCGACCGCGTGCCGTCGGCGCGGGGCGCCTCGGGATCCGTGCCGACGGTGGTGCGCCCGGCGGCCGCGCCGGCCGGTGCGCGCCCGTCGGACACGTCCTCGACCGCGCGCGAGGCGGCCGGTGCGGCGGCGGGGCGCGGGCCGGTCGGGCCGGCCGCGAGTTCCTCGTCGCCGACGGGCCCCGCGGACGCCATGGCCAGCGGCAGGGCGATCGCGCCTGCCACGGCGCCCCCGAGGGCGAGGAGACGAAGGTTCATGTAGCGGAAGATAGAGGGCGGACACCGGTGTCCCGTCCGGCGCGCGCCCGACACCCCTACAACTCGGGCGCGCTCACACCCGTACGAGTGAGGGCGTCGACGACGGCGTCCACCACGGCCTCGACGTCGGGCACCCAGGGGGAGGCCGAACCGGGCAGCGGTGCGCGCTCCCACCGGATGTCGCCGCGGCCCGTCTCGGACGGGGGCAGGGCGATGTAGCCGCCCTCGCCGTGGAAGCGGAGGGAGCCGGGAACGAAGTCCTTGGCGTAGAGCAGCTCACCCAGCTGCTCCATCGTGTAAGGCCGGACCAGTACCGCCCAGCGGGTGGGCGAGGCGACGACGGGACCGAGACGGATGCCCTGCCGGTCGAGGGCCACGAGCGCCCGCGAAGCGGCGAGGGCGGGGAGGCTGACCGCGCAGGGTGCCGTGCCCCCGGTGGCCAGGATGATCGGTGCGGTCGGCCGGTTGGTCCACCACCAGCGCACCATGCGCGCCTCGGTGGTGGCCGCGAGGAGGCCGGGGTCGAAGGGGTGGGCACCGGGGACCGTGCACTCCGGGTCGGGGCAGCCGCAGCGGGAACGCCCCTGCGGGTCCGGCGTCACGCCCGGGAGGACGGGCCACTGCCATTCCGTCGCGAAGGCCAGGGCCGAGTCGATCAACTCAGGTCCTCCGTCGCCGGAGCGGGACAGGAGCCTGCGTCGCTTTCCGAGGATCTCGCGCATGAGCGCTCGTTCCTTTCCGTTGCACCGCTGGCAACACCGTGGGCCACATCACATCATGTGTCGATCACTTCACTGTGCGTACCTGTTGGCGCATCACACCCCTGCATGAGACAAGGGGGACCCCTCAGGGTCGGGCGGTGGCTGCTTCCGCGGCCACTCCGACCGACTTGCGTCCATCTAATGCCTGGGCGTGGCGCGGGGTGGCGAAGTCTGGCGTTTGGCGTCGCGCGTATTTCTCTTCGCCTCCACCACGGGAGGATGGGGCACGGTCGTCGATGACTATGACGCCCGGACCGGTCACCAGGTTCCGGGAGGCTCCCTGCGAGCTCCCGACGACCCCTGGCCCTTACCGAGTACGTACCCATCACGACCGCTGTGACGCTCCGTGGAGCAAGCCCAGTCGACCGCAAACACCCGTTACCCGAGGCAGTTTTAAGCCAAGTTTACAATTCCGCAAGGGAGCCGGAAGAACTGTGCCCGATTCTCCCAAAGAGCCCACGGACACCAGCAAGCCCAGCAGGACAATGCTGGACATCCCCTCACGAGTGCGTGTACATGTGGAGACACCGCTAGCGGCGCAGAATGACATGGGGGTTTGCGATGCTTTTGAGCAATACGCTCCGGTCCGAGAGCCGGACACCATGAACGCCCCTCACCCTCCGAAAGTGGCCGGAATCGATTCAACGGTTCCCTCGCCCGCACACACTGTCGCGCCCGCGCCCGTGACCACGGGCCCCCCGGCGGTCCCCGCGGCCCCTTCCGGTTCCTCGGGTCCCGGAGCCCTGCTGACCGACCGGCTCGCGGGCTGGGTCTCCGACCTCACCACCCTGCACGAACTCACCGAGCGCCTGGCCCGCACCGACACCCTGGCCGACGCCCTCCAGGAACTGCTGCGTGCCGGCGCCGCCCTCGTGGGCGCCCGGCGCGGTCTCGTCGTCCTGGAGCCCGCCGACCGGCTCGGACCGGACACCATGATCGGACTGGGCCTCGGCCGTGCCGACCTCGGGCACATCGAGACCGTGCCGCGCAGCGCCCTGTCCTACGGCCGCATCCTCGAAGGCCTGCCCGGCGGCGAGGGGGAGATCGCCGAGCCCGACCTGTTCGCCGAGGACGGCCTCGACCCCCGGCACCGGGAGGTGGCCGCCCGGCTCGGCTACGCCGCCAGCTACGCGATGCCCCTGGAGGCCGACGGCGGCGGTGGCCGGCTCGGCGCCGCCGTATGGCTCTACGACGAGCCGGCCGAGCCGGGTGAGCGCCAGCGCCATCTGATCGGCCTGTACGTCCGGTACGCCGCCGAGCACCTGGCGCGGCTGCTGGAGGTCGAACGCACACGCGCGTGCATGCGGACGATGACCGAGGAGCTGCTGCCCTCACGCCTGCCGCGGGTGCCCGGCGTCCAGCTCGCCGCCCGGCACCGCACCGGCCCGCGCGGCGGCGGCGACTGGTACGACGCGCTGCCGCTGCCGGACGCCGCGCTGGGTCTGGCCGTCGGCTCGGTCACCGGGTCCGGGCCGAGCGCGGTCGCCGCGATGGGCCGGCTGCGCGCCTCCTTGCGGGCGTACGCCGTGATGGAGGGCGAGGACCCCGTCGCGGTCCTGTCCGACCTGGAGCTGCTGCTGCGGCTGACCGAACCCGCGCGGTCCGCCACCGCCCTCTTCGCCTACTGCGAACCGGCCCTGCGCAAGATCACCCTGGCGGGCGCCGGACACTGCCCGCCGCTGCTGCTCGGCGAGCGGCGCACCGAGTTCGTCGAGACCTCCGTGTCCGCCCCGCTGGGCATGCTGGCCTGCTGGGAGGCGCCGAGCGTGGAACTGGAGGCCGAGGCCGGAGAGACGGTCCTGCTCTACACCGACGGCCTGCTGCACCGCACCGGCGAGCCCACCGACCGGGCCTTCTCCCGGCTGCACGCGGCCGCCGCGGGGGTCCCGAAGTCCCTGCGGCACGACCCGGGCGCGATCGCCGACCACGTGCTGCGCACGCTCCTGCCGGACGGAGCCGCCGGGCAGGACAGCGACGAGGACGTCGTGCTCCTGGCGGCCCGCTTCGAGTAGCTCCGCGGTGACGCCCCGTGACCGGCCCGGCAACAGGACCGTGGGCCCTGGACCCCCTTACGTACGACCGTACGATGGAGGGGGTCCAGTGCCGTATCGAGGAGGATGACCGTGGCCGACGAGCTCACCCCGGCTGTGCCGGATGACGCTGCCACCGCAGCGGGCCCGGAGACGGAGCCCGAGGAGCCCATCAAGCAGCGGAAGAACGGCCTGTACCCGGGTGTCTCCGACGAGCTCGCCGAGAACATGAAGTCCGGCTGGGCCGACACGGAGCTGCGGGACCTGGAGCCGATCGCCCAGGCCGCCGAGACCGCCGCCCGCCGCGCCGCGCTCTCCGCGCGCTTCCCCGGCGAGCGCCTGGTGGTCCCCGCGGGCAACCTCAAGACCCGCTCCAACGACACGGAGTACGCCTTCCGCGCCTCCGTGGAGTACGCGTACCTGACCGGCAACCAGACGGAGGACGGCGTCCTCGTCCTGGAGCCCGTCGCCGACGGCCACCGGTCCACGATCTACCTGCTGCCGCGCTCCGACCGCGAGAACGGCGAGTTCTGGCTGTCCGGCCAGGGCGAGCTGTGGGTCGGGCGCCGGCACTCGCTCACCGAGGCCGAGAAGCTGTACGGCATCCCGGCCGCCGACGTGCGCGAGCTGCCCGAGACGCTGCGCGAGGCCACCGGACCGGTGCGGGTCGTCCGCGGCCACGACGCGGGCATCGAGGCGGCCCTGACCGACAAGGTCACCGCCGAGCGCGACGCCGAGCTGCGCGTCTTCCTCTCCGAGGCCCGCCTCGTCAAGGACGACTTCGAGATCGGCGAGCTCCAGAAGGCCGTCGACTCCACGGTGCGCGGCTTCGAGGACGTCGTGAAGGTCCTCGACCGGGCCGAGGCGACGAGCGAGCGCTACATCGAGGGCACGTTCTTCCTCCGCGCGCGCGTCGAGGGCAACGACGTCGGCTACGGCACCATCGCGGCCGCCGGCCCGCACGCCTGCACCCTGCACTGGGTGCGCAACGACGGCCCGGTCCGCTCCGGCGACCTGCTGCTGCTCGACGCCGGCGTCGAGACCCACACGTACTACACCGCCGACGTCACGCGCACGCTGCCGGTCGGCGGCCGCTTCAGCGAGATCCAGAAGAAGATCTACGACGCCGTGTACGAGGCCCAGGAGGCCGGTATCGAGGCCGTCCGGCCGGGCGGCAAGTACCGCGACTTCCACGACGCCGCCCAGCACGTGCTGGCCACCAGGCTCGTCGAGTGGGGCCTGGTCGAGGGTCCCGTCGAGCGGGTCCTGGAGCTCGGTCTCCAGCGCCGCTGGACGCTGCACGGCACCGGTCACATGCTCGGCATGGACGTCCACGACTGCGCCGCCGCGCGCGTGGAGTCGTACGTCGACGGCACGCTGGAGCCCGGCATGGTGCTGACGGTCGAGCCCGGACTGTACTTCCAGGCCGACGACCTGACGGTGCCCGAGGAGTACCGGGGCATCGGCGTGCGGATCGAGGACGACATCCTCGTCACGGCCGACGGCAACCGGAACCTGTCGGACGGCCTGCCGCGCCGCTCCGACGAGGTCGAGGCGTGGATGGCCTCGCTGACGGGCTGACATCGCCGATCGACGGCCGGGTACCCGTGGGTGCCCGGCCGTTCACCTGTCCGGGCACGCTCATGTCTGTGGGGGACCGCGTGGACGACTTCTGGTCGGGTGCCGGCGTCGACCTGCACCTGGAGCCGGACGCCGCCGAAGGGCGGCGGGCCGGGCTGGAACGGGCGCTGCGGGACGCCGTGCGGGAGGGCCGGCTGACGCCCGGGAGCCGGCTGCCCGCCACCCGGCGGCTCGCCGCCGAGACCGGCATCTCGCGCAACACGGTGAAGGCCGCCTACGACCAGCTGGTCGCCGAGGGCTATCTGACGGCACGCCAGGGCTCGGGCACCCGGGTCGCGGCGCTGCCGTCCCCCGCCGCCCGGCCGCCGGACACCACCGCACGCGCGCGTGAGCCGCGTTTCGACCTGCGGCCCGGCAGCCCCAACGTGGGGGCGTTCCCGGCCGCGGCCTGGCTGCGCGCGCTGCGCCGGGCCGTGGCGACGGCGCCCTCGCCCGCGTACGACTACGGCGACCCGCGCGGCCGCGTCGAACTGCGCACCGCGCTGTCGGGGTACCTGGGCCGGGCCCGGGGGGTCATCGCGCCGCCGGAGCGGATCGTGATCACCTCCGGGTACGTGCAGGGTCTCGCGCTCCTCACGCGGGTGCTGGGCGGCGCCGCGATCGCGATGGAGGACCCCGGTCTCCCCTTCCACCGCGAGGTCGTACGGCGCAACGGCGGGACCGTGACGCCGGTCGCGGTCGACGGGCGCGGGGTGCGCGTGGGGGAGCTGGGTGCGGCCGAGGCCGTGGTCGTCACGGCCGCCCACCAGTACCCGACCGGTGTGACGCTGCACCCGGGGCGTCGACGGGCGCTGACGGAGTGGGCACGCGCGCGGGGCGCGCTGATCGTCGAGGACGACTACGACGGGGAGTTCCGCTACGACCGGCAGCCCGTCGGCGCGCTCCAGGGGATGGCGCCGGAGCAGGTCGTCTACCTCGGCACCGCGTCCAAGACGCTGGGGCCCGCGCTGCGGCTCGGCTGGATGGTGCTGCCGCCGCGGCTGGTGGACGCCGTCGCCGACGCCAAGCTGCACAGCGACCACCACACCGAGTCCATCGGGCAGCTCGCGCTCGCCGAGCTGATCGGCACCCACGCCTACGACCGTCACGTGCGCGCGTGCCGGCTGCGCTACCGCCGCCGCAGGGACCTGCTCCTGGAGCGGGTGGGCGCGAGCCGGGGCGTGCGCGGGATCGCCGCCGGACTGCATGCGCTGGTGGAGGTCGCGGACGAGGACGAGGTGATGGCGCGCGCGGAGGAGGAGGGGCTGGCGGTGGGCCGGCTCGGCGAGCACTGGCACGAACCCGGCGGGAGCGGCGGCGCCGGCGTCCCTGGACGGCCGCAGGGACTGGTCGTGGGGTACGGGACTCCTCGGGAGCGGATGTACCCGGAGGCGCTGGACGTCCTGGTGAAGGTGCTGGACGGCGGCTGACCCCTGCCCGCCCGGGTGCCGCAGCCCCCGCGGGGCCGTAACCCGGGGCCGTAACCCGGGGCCGTAACCCGGGGCCGCAGCCCGGGTGCCGGCATCCGGTCCGGCGCTGTCGAGGGGCGCCCGGATTGGGCCATCGAAAAGCCGTCCAAGTGGTGCTGTCGAGCGGCCCACCCCGTCTCTAGCGTCGTCGGCATGACGACGAGGACTCCCCCGGACCGGACGCCCGCGGACCCGACCCCGACGAGCTGGGCGCCTCCCGCAGGGGGTCGCGCGCGGCGGACGTCGTCGCGGCGCCTGCTCGCGCTCGCCCAGCTGGCCAACTCGGTCGGCGACGGCGCCTACTACACGACGTCGGCCCTGTACTTCACGCAGGTGATCGGTCTCGCCCCCGCGCGCGTGGGACTCGGCCTCACCCTCGGGTGGGCGGTGGGCTCGCTGGCCGGGGTACCGCTGGGGCGGCTGGCCGACCGGCACGGTGCGCGCGGGACGGCGGTGCTGCTGGCCCTCGCGACGGGGCTCGCGGTGGCGTCCTTCACCCTCGTGCACGGGTTCGTGCCGTTCGTCCTGGTGGCGTGCGGGTACGCCGCCGCGCAGTCGGGACTCGCGGCGGCACGGCAGGGCCTGCTGGCCGGTCTGGTGCCCGCCGGGGAGCGCACGGGGCTGCTCGCTCGGCTCCAGGCCACGCTCAACGCCGGCCTCGCGGTGGGCGCCGGGCTCGGCGGGCTCGCGCTGCACTCCGGGACGCGGGCGGCGTACGTCGGGGTGTTCGCGGTCGACGCGGTGAGCTTCCTGGTGTGCGCGCTGCTGCTCGCGGGGCTGCCCCGGGTGGCTCCCGGCCCGGCTCGGCCGCGCGGGAGCGGTGCGGGCGTGCTGCGGGACCGGCCGTACGCCCTGGTGGCGTCGCTGAACACCGTGCTGTTGCTGCGGATGCCGCTGCTGAGTCTCGTGCTGCCGCTGTGGATCACCGAACGGACCGGGGCGCCCGCGTGGCTGGTGTCCGCGCTGTTCGTGCTGAACACCGCCGCGGTGACGCTCTTCCAGGTCCGGGCGGCGCGGGGGGTGACGGGGCTCGCGAGCGCCACGCGCGCGGTGCGCCGTGCGGGCTGGGTGATGTGCGCCGCGTGCGCGGTGTTCGCCCTGTCCGCGGGCGCCTCGCCGTGGGTGGCGGCCGGCGTGCTGGTGCTGGGGTCGGTGCTCCAGGTGGCGGCGGAGATGGGGCAGTCCGCGGGCTCCTGGCAGCTCTCCTTCGACCTGGCCCCGGCCGACCGGGTGGGCGAGTACCAGGGCCTGTTCGGCACCGGCGTCACGGTGGCCCGCACCCTGGGTCCGCTGGTCCTGACCTGGCTGCTGGTCGAGTGGGGCACACCGGGCTGGCTGCTTCTCGGGGCGGCGATGGTCGGGGCCTCGTACGCGATGGGCCCGGCCGCCCGGCGTGCCGCCGCCCGCGGGGCGCACCCCGCGGCGCTGCCGCCGCGGGCCGGGTGACGGCGGCCGCCGGGACGGCGTGCCGTCAGGCGGCCCGGACGAGGGCGGGGACGGGCAGGGCGTCCACGAAGAGCGCGCCCGCGAGCAGGCCGGCGCTGCCCCGTGGGCTCCACGCGCGCGTGTGGAGGTCGGTGTCGAGGTCGGTCAGGGCCGCGCGGCCCGCAGCGGTCGCCGTGCCGCCCGCCTCCAGGACACCGCGGGCACCGGCCTGCACATGGCGCAGGCCCAGCGGGCCCGCGGTGTGCAGGAGTTCGGTGTCCTGGAGGGTGGACATGACGGTGAGCAGGGCGTCGAGCCGGGCTTCGGCCTCGGCCGCACCGGCGGAGCGGGCCGTGGCGAGCGCGTCCAGGGCCCGTCGTACGTGCGGGAATCCGGCGCGTGCCTCACCGCGGGCGCCGGCCGCGCCGTACTTCGCCGAGACCGTCGCGCCCCGTGAGGGCCGTCGTGGGGCGGCCCGGTCGGGGTGGGCGGCGATCCGCTTGGCGGTCGCGGCGACCTCGACGCCCCGTGCGCGGGTGTCGAGGGCGGCCGCCGCGACCAGCAGGCCGAGCGTCCACAGCGCCCCCCGGTGCCCGCCGCCGGCGAGGCCCACCGAGTGCTCGGTGCACCTCCCGATCGCGCCCAGCTCCGCGCGCAGGCGGGGCGTGGGTTCGCCGGTGCGGCGGGCGGCCGCGGCCATCGCCGCGAGGCCCGGGGCGAGGGCCTTGGCCGACCAGCGCAGCCCGCGGTGGTCCCTGCGGGTGACGCGGGCCGCCAGGTCACGTGGGTCGGGCAGGCCCGGCTTGGGAGCCAGGGCCAGCTGCCCGGTCAGCGCGGCCACCGCGGCCTGCGCGAGCGCCTCGTCCTCGCGACTTGTCATGTACCGACCTTACGAGGACGCGGAGGCCGACGGGGCGTCACCGGGCGGAGTGCCCGTCGGGGCGTCGCCCGGGGCGCCGCTCGGGGGCGTGCCGCCGCCCCCGCCTCCGGCGCCCGTGTTCTCGGCGTCGGGGTCCACACCCAGAGTGATGGACCCCTTGTAGCCCTTGGAGGGGTCGGCCTTGTGGACGGCCTTCAGGGTCAGCAGGCCACTGGCGGTGCCGCCGCCGTCGTAGACCATGTCGTCGTCGAGAGCGGTGTAGCTGCCCGAGTGCCGGGAGTACGGCTCCAGGGTGAAGATCTCCTCGGCGATGTCGTCGGGGAAGAAGAGCTGGCCGGTGTAGTTGACCTTGCCGCCCTCGTAGGTGCCGTCCTCCTTCTGGCCGCCGGTGTGCACCTTGAGGTGGATGTGGCAGGTGCGCGGGGTGTACCAGCCCGGGAAGATCGTCTCGAACTTGACGACCCCGTTGGCGTTGGCGATCTGGTAGCCGCGCAGATAGGTGCTGTCGTCGGCGGTGGAGCCGTCCTCGCTCTCCGCCGGGGCGGAACCCCCGGGGTTGGCCGTGGTGTAGCCGGAGTAGTAGCCCCAGGCGTCACAGTGCCAGATCTCGACGGCGGCGCCGGAGACCGGTGTGCAGCCGTCGGTGGCGTCCACGACCGTGAGGCGCAGGGTCAGCGGCACGCCCTTCTTGCCCTCGGTGATGTCCTTGCGCACCAGAGCGCCGTCGAGGTAGTAGGGCCCCTCCGTGACGCTCGTCATCAGCGTCATGCAGCCGCCGCTCGTCGCGGTGGAGGCCGCGGACGCCGACGCGCTCGCCCCGTCGGCCGCGGTGGTGTCGGCGAAGGCCGACTGGTAGCCGGCGACGGCCAGACCGCCGGCCGCGACCGTGCCGCCCGTCACCGCGAGGGCGCGGCGCCGGGTGAGCGTGGTGTCTTTGTGGTTTCCCGTCATGGACATGAACGTAGGAACGCCGGCCGTCAGCGGCATGGGCGGACCCTGGGAGGAGCCTGTGAGTGCTGAGAAAGCCGAACTCCCGCGCCCGGCCCGGTCCCTCGGATGCTCAGACCGCCATCAGGGGAGCGTCCTTGCGCCACTTCAGGATCTTGTCGAAGCTCACCACCGCGCCGCTGCGCCCCGGCTTGTTGCCGATGTGGACGTGGTCGGCGAGCTCCTGGATGAGGTAGAGGCCACGTCCCTGCTCCGCGTAGGTGTCGGAGTGGACGGAGCGGTCGGAGCGGACGGTGCGCCCGCCCGTGAACCCCGGTCCCGAGTCGGCCACCTCGATGCGGCACGTCTCGCCGTCGAGGTAGGCGGTGACGCGGTACGCCTCCGAACAGCCGCCGTGCGTGATGTCCCCGCCGTGCTCAACGGCGTTGGCACAGGCCTCACTCAGGGCCACGGAGAGGTCGTAGCTCACGTCGGGATCGACGCCCGCCGTCTCCATGGTGCCGAGCAGCAGACGGCGGGCGAGCGGCACGCTCGCGGCGTCGCGACGCAGATGGAGTGACCACCAGATGCTCATGCTCCAGCCTCCAGGCCGCGGCTCGACATACCGATACGTATTGCCCCTGGAGGCCCCTTGTAAGCGCGAATTCCGCGTGATGCCGCCCATATGGGGGATGCCCGCGGCTCCGAAATCGGTGTATGCAGGACTCAGGGGTCACCAGCCGCACCAGTCATCACAGAAGGTGATCTTCCGCATCGTACGCAAACCTTGTGGACCTGCCGTACGGCCGCGGTGAAGCCAGTGCGATGATGGGCCCGCCATGACTGCCCCCCACTGCGAGCGCTCTGGTCGCGATCTACGGCTGCTGCGGGCCTCGGTGTTCGCCGCGGTCTGTGTCGTGCTGGCCGCCGCCGGGCACACCATGGCCTCCTGCGCCGCGGTCCCGCTGTGGACCCTGGGCGCGGGCTTCCTGGGGGTCCTCACGGTCGTGGCGCCGCTCGCCGGCCGGGAGCGGTCGCTGCCGGGCATCGCGGTCCTGCTCGCGACCGGACAGACCGCGCTGCACACGCTGTTCGGACTCGGTCAGCACACCACCTCGGTCTCCGCCTCCGCGGCCGGCTCCGCCTCCGCCGCGTCGTCGGCGCTGTCCGACGCCACGCTCGTCGAACGGGCGGCCCGGCTGGTGTGCGGGGCCACGGCGGCGGCGATCAGTCCCGCCCGGGCCCAGCAGATCCTCATCGACGCGCGGCTCTACCCGGGCGGCGCCACCGGTGACGGCACGGACATGAGCGGCATGGCCGGCATGGGTGCCGCCCACCATCGCGCGGACGCCCTGACCGGCGCCGGCCCGTCGATGGCGCTCCTGCCCTCGCTGCCCATGCTGCTCGGTCACGTACTCGCCGCCGTCGCCGCCGGCTGGCTGCTGCGGCGCGGCGACACGGCCCTGCTGCGGCTGCTCGCCCTGTCGGCGCACGGCGTCGCGGAGGCAGCGCTCGTCCGCTCCCTGCGCGGGGCGCTCGCGCTGGTGCGCGTCCTGCTCGCGGGGCTGCCCACCGCGCCCGGCGCGGGACCGCGCCTCGCGCCCACCGCCCCGCGGACGGTCCGCCCGCCCCGCACCACCGCGCTGCGGCACTCGGTGACCAGACGCGGCCCGCCGGACGCGCCCGCTCTCGTCCTCGCTGCCTGACGCGACACGACCAGCACTCCACCACCCGGGGGGGGCGGCCGCCGTCGTGCGGCACGCGCGCGTGCGCACCGTCCGTGCCCACGCCTTCCTCACCCGCAGATTCACTCAGAGTGGAGTGCTCGCTGTCATGAAGGCCTCTCGTATCGCCACCCGCGTCACCGCCGCCGCAGCCGTCGCCGGTTGCGCCGTCCTCGTCCTGTCCGGACCCGCCTTCGCGCACGTCAGCGTCGCCGCCGAGGGCAGTGCCGCCAAGGGCGGTTACGCGGTCGTCGACTTCAAGGTCCCCAACGAGCGGGACAACGCCTCGACCACCAAGCTCGAGGTCGCCTTCCCGGCCGACCACCCGCTGACCTCGGCGATGCCCGAGCCGATCAACGGCTGGAAGATCGACGTCACCAAGTCGAAGCTCGCCAAGCCCATCGAGGTGCACGGCAAGCAGATCTCCGAGGCCGTCTCCAAGATCACCTGGACCGCCACCGGCAAGGGCATCGAGGCCGGCTACTTCCAGAAGTTCCCCGTCTCCGTCGGCGCGCTCCCCGAGGACACCGACGAACTCGTCTTCAAGGCGATCCAGACGTACTCCAACAAGGAGGTCGTCCGCTGGATCGAGGTCCAGGAGGACGGCGCCGAGGAGCCGGAGAACCCGGCCCCCGTGCTCGCCCTGACCGCCGCCTCCGAGGACGGCCATCACGGAGCGGGCGCCGAGGACGCCTCCGACAAGTCCGACGACGCGAAGGCGACGGCCACCACCACCGAGGCCGCCTCCGACTCCGACGGCAGTGACACCACCGCCCGCGTCCTCGGCGTGGTCGGCATCGTCGTCGGCGCCGCCGGTGTCGCGTACGGCGTGCTCGCCGGCCGCCGCCGCACCACCACCGAAGCCTGAGCCCCCGTGCCGGGCGGCCCCGACCGCCCGGCGCCTGTTCCCCCACGGTGCGCACCGGGGGCTGTACGCCCTGTCGTACACCCCGCCCCTTCCCCCCGGTGCGCACCGGAGTTCACACATCTGGGACATTTCTCTATGCGCAAGAAGACGTTCGCCGCGGCCGCGCTGTTGGCCGCCGCCACCCTCACCCTCTCCGCGTGCGGCACCGGCGACGGCGGCGGCAGCTCCGTCGCCGCGGTCTCCCAGGACGGCAAGCAGCAGGTCGTGACCGTCCTCGACCAGCCCTTCACCAAGCCCGCCCTGACCCTCACCGACACCCAGGGCAAGAGCTACGACCTGCGCAAGGAGACCGCGGGTCACCCGACGCTGATCTACTTCGGCTACACCAACTGCCCCGACGTCTGCCCGCTGACGATGAACAACATCGCCGTCGCCAAGAAGCAGCTGTCCAAGGCCGACCAGGACCGGCTGCGCGTCGTGTTCGTCACCACCGACCCCGATCGGGACACCCCCGCGGCGCTCGGCAAGTGGCTCAAGGGCATCGATCCGCAGGTCGTCGGCCTCAGCGGCAAGTTCGCCACGATCCAGGCCGCCGCCTACTCCCTCGGGATCTCCGTCGAGGCGCCGCACAAGGACAAGAACGGCAAGACCGTCTCCACCCACGGCACCCAGGTCATCGCCTTCTCCCCGAAGACGGACGGGGGGTACCTCCTCTTCGACGAGGAGGCCACCGTCGACGACTACACCAAGGACCTCCCCAAGATCGTCAAGGGCGAGAACCCGTGAGGTCTGCGAAGCCCTCGCGGCCGATACGACTGCTCACCCTGCCCACCGCGATGGTCACCGGGGCGCTGCTGCTCGCCGGCTGCGGATCGGACTCCGGCGGACGGGCCGAACTCTCCGTCCGTGCCGCCTACATCCCGCAGCCCGTCTCCGACAGCATGGCCGCCGGGTTCCTGACCATCGTCAACAAGGGCGGCGCGAAGGACGAACTGACCTCCGTCACGACCACCGCGGCGGGCAGCGTCACCCTCCACGAGACCGTCGGGTCGTCGATGGAGCAGGTCAGCTCACTGGACGTGCCCGCACACGGTCAACTCGTGTTCAAGAGCGGTGGAAACCATCTGATGTTCGAGAAGCTGAAGAGCAAGCCGGTGCGGGGCGAGAAGGTGACCGTGGAACTGCGCTTCGCCACGTCCGACCCGCTCGAGGTCGAGATCCCGGTGGAGTCCGCCACGTACGTCCCGGCGACCGGCAACTGAGGGAGGGACCACCTTGACGCAGACCATCGCCCCCCGCATCCGGATGCTCGTACTGCTGTTCCTGGCGGTCACCGGCGCACTCCTGACCGGTGCGGCACCCGCATCCGCGCACGCCGCGCTGACCGGCAGCGACCCCGCGCAGGGGGTGGTGGTCGACAAGGCTCCCACACAGGTGTCACTGACCTTCTCCGAGACCGTCTCCCTCAACGACGACTCGCTGCGCGTCCTGGACCCCAAGGGCACCCGCGTCGACACCGGCAAGCCCTCCGAGGTCAGCGGCACGACCTACGCCGTGCAGCTGCACTCGGGGCTGCCCGACGGCACCTACACCGTGACCTACCAGGTGGTGTCCGCCGACAGCCACCCGGTCGCCGGCGCCTACACCTTCTCCATCGGCTCCCCCTCCGAGACCAGCGTCTCGGTGTCCGACCGGACGGCGGGCGGCGGAGTCGTCGGCTGGCTCTACGGCTTCGGCCGCTACCTGTCGTACGCCGGCTTCATCGTGCTGGCCGGCGGGGCCGCCTTCGTGCTGGTCTGCTGGCAGCGCGGCAGCGGCGTGCGCGCCCTCCAGCGGCTCGTCGTCTCCGGCTGGGTCGCGATGACCGCGGCCACCCTCTTCCTGCTGCTCCTGCGCGGCTCCTACACCGGCTCCGGGAAGATCGGCGACATCTTCGACCTCGCCCTCCTCGGTGACGTCCTCCAGACCAAGACCGGCGCGGCGCTCGTCTCCCGGCTGCTGCTGCTCGCCGCTGCCGCGCTGTTCATCGCCGTGCTCTTCGGCGCCTACGACAAGCGCGAGGGCGACGAGAAGCGGGACCTCACCTTCGGCCTCGCCATCGGCGGGACGGTCGTGGCCGCCGGACTCGCGGCCAGCTGGGCCATGGCGGAGCACGCCTCGACCGGACTCCAGCCGGGCATCGCGATGCCCGTCGACGTCCTGCACCTGCTCGCCGTCGCCACCTGGCTCGGCGGGCTCACCGCCCTTCTCGTCGCCCTCTTCCGGGCGCCCGCCGACCGGCCCGTCGACACCGCGGCCGCGCGCCGCTTCTCCCGGCTGGCCTTCGGCAGCGTCCTCGTGGTCGTCGCCACCGGCACCTACCAGTCCTGGCGCCAGCTCGGCTCCTGGTCGGCCTTCACCGACACCCGGTACGGGCAGCTGCTGCTGGTCAAGATCGGGCTCGTGGCGCTGCTCGTCGGCATCGCGTCGATCTCCCGGCGGTGGACGGCGCGACTGGCGGACACCGCGGTCGAGGAAGCGGCGGCGACGTCCGCGCCCGGGGAAGCGGCGGCGACGGCCGCGCCCGAGAAGGAGCACGTCACGGCACCGGCCGCGACCTCCGACGCGGCCGGGCAGACGTCCGACGGCACCGGGCCGGACGCGAACGGCTCCGGGAGGGCCCCGGCCGACACCGAGCGGGCCGCCCAGCTCGCCCGGCAGCGGGCCGCCGTGGACGCCACCCGGCAGAAGCGGCTGCGGAACTCCGACACCGGGCGCTCCGGTCTGCGGCGTTCGGTGCTCGCCGAGGCCGGTGTCGCCGTCGTGGTGCTCGCCGTCACCACCGTGCTGACATCGACCGAACCCGGCCGTACGGAGCAGGAGGCCGCCGCGGCCAACCGCTCGTCGTCCGCCTCCTCGGCGAACTCCGACCCGGCGGACTCCGCCTCGGGCGCCCTGACACTGGACATGTCCTTCGACACCGGCGGCACGGACGGCAAGGGCGTGGTCAGCGTCGACCTCGACCCGGCGCGTACCGGCCCCAACGAGATGCACGTCTATGTGACCCGGCCCAACGGCCGCGCCTTCGACGTGCCGGAGGTCAAGGTGGCCTTCACCCTCGAAGCCAAGAAGATCGGGCCGCTTCCCGTCGCCCCCGACCACATCACCACCGGCCACTGGTCGGCGAACGGCGTGCAGATCCCCGTGGCCGGCGAATGGGAGGTCGCCGTCACCGTACGGACCTCCGACATCGACCAGGTGACCGTCTCCAAGAACGCGCAGATCGGCTGAACCGCACCATGCCCGAGCAGTCCACCCCGCAGTCCCTTCCCGAGGCCCCCGCGTCCCCGGCAGCAGAAGAAGGCGTCACCGCGCCGGACCCCGGGGGTCTGACGCGACGCAGGCTGCTCGGCACCGCCGGGGCCACCGGACTCGCGCTCGGCGCGGCCGGCGGCGCCGTCGGGTACGCCGCCGCCCCCTCGCAGGCGTCGCCGCTGTCCTCGATCGGCGCCGACGAGGTGATGTTCCACGTGAAACATCAGCCCGGGATCACCCAGGGCCTCCAGGCCCGAGGCCACCTCGTCGCCTTCGACCTCGCGGCCGGCGCGGGCCGCAAGGAGGCCGCCGCGTTGCTGCGCCGCTGGTCGGGGACCGCGCGGCGGCTGATGGCGGGTGAGACCGCCGCCACCGGCGACACCGGCGTGGCCCTGGACGCGGGTCCCTCCTCGCTGACGGTCACCTTCGGTTTCGGCAACAGCTTCTTCGCCCGCACCGGCCTGGAGAAGCAGCGCCCGGTGGCGCTCGATCCACTCCCGGACTTCTCCTCCGACCACCTCGACAGGACCCGCAGCAACGGCGACCTGTGGGTGCAGATCGGCGCGAACGACGCCCTGGTCGCCTTCCACGCCCTGCGCGCGATCCAGAAGGACGCGGGCGGCGCGGCGAAGGTGCGCTGGCAGATGAACGGCTTCAACCGGACGCCGGGCGCGACCGCCCACCCCATGACGGCCCGCAACCTGATGGGCCAGATGGACGGCACCCGCAATCCCAAGCCGGCCGAGCCCGACTTCGACCGGCGCATCTTCGTCCCGGCGGACAGCGCCAAGGACCCCGCGTGGATGGTGAACGGCTCCTACGCCGTCGTACGCCGTATCCGCATGCTGCTCGACGACTGGGAGAAGCTCTCGGTCACGGCGCAGGAACAGGTCATCGGGCGCCGCAAGTCCGACGGCGCGGCACTGTCGGGGGGCACCGAGACGACCGACATGGACCTGGAGAAGACCGACGCGAACGGCGATCTGGTCGTGCCGATCAACGCACACGCCCGGATCAGCCGCCCGGACCAGAACGGCGGTGCGGCGATGCTGCGGCGCCCCTTCTCGTACCACGACGGCATCGCCGCGGACGGCACCGTGGACGCAGGGCTGCTGTTCGTCTGCTGGCAGGCGGACCCGCTGCGCGGCTTCGTCACCGTGCAGCGCAAGCTGGACCGCGGTGACGCCCTGTCGACGTACGTCCGCCACGAGTCGAGCGGCCTGTTCGCGGTGCCCGGCGGGGCGGCGGAGGGGGAGTACGTGGGGCAGCGGCTGCTGGAGGCGTGAGGTCACGCCCCACCGCGCGGATTCATTCCTGCGAGGGGCCGGTCGTGAGACGCGCGCACCTGCCCGGGCAAGGGCCATTAGGGTGAGGTCATGCCAGCGAGCTACGCGTACCTCGGTCCCGAGGGCACCTTCACGGAGGTCGCCCTGCGCACGCTTCCGGAGGCGGCCACCCGGCAGCTGATCCCTTACGTGTCGGTACAGTCCGCGCTCGACGCGGTACGCAACGGCGAGGCCGAGGCCGCGTTCGTCCCCATCGAGAACTCCGTCGAGGGCGGAATCACCACCACCCTGGACGAGCTGGTCGCCGGCACCCCGCTGATGATCTACCGCGAGGTGCTGCTGTCCATCACCTTCGCGCTGCTGGTCCGGCCCGGGACGAAGCTCTCGGACATCAAGACGGTCTCCGCGCACCCGGCCGCCCAGCCGCAGGTGCGCAACTGGCTCAAGGCGCACCTGCCGGAAGCCGTCTGGGAGTCCGCCGCGTCGAACGCGGACGCCGCACGGCTGGTCCAGGAGGGCCGTTACGACGCGGCCTTCGCCGGCGAGTTCGCCGCCACCCGGTACGGGCTGACCGCGCTGGAGACCGGGATCCACGACGCGGAGAACGCCCAGACCCGGTTCGTGCTGGTGGGCAGGCCCGCCCGGCCCGCCGCGCCGACCGGAGCCGACAAGACGTCCGTCGTGCTGTGGCAGCGCGACGACCATCCCGGCGGCCTGCGCGACCTGCTGGGCGAGTTCGCCACCCGGGGCGTCAACCTCATGCTGCTCCAGTCGCGCCCCACGGGCGCGGGCATCGGCAACTACTGCTTCTGCATCGACGCCGAGGGGCATATCTCCGACCGCCGGATGGCCGAGGCGCTCATGGGGCTCAAGCGCATCTGCCGTGAGGTCCGTTTCCTGGGTTCGTACCCGCGTGCGGAAGTGAGCGCGGCGGACGTGGCGGTTCCGCTGCCGGGAACGTCCGACCTGGAGTTCGTGGCGGCGTCGGACTGGGTGGCGCGCTGCCAGGACGGCCGGTTCTGAAACCGTGCCCGCCGATCCGGTGCGGTGCCGACCGGTCGTGAGAGCGGCACCCGCCGATTCCTGACCGGACCGGACCGGACCGGCCGGATTCCGGGGCCGAACACCTCGCCGATCCACGGCTGCTCCGGCCGTTGCGGCCCGTCCGGCCATTCCGGCCGTTGGCGTCGTTGCGGCTGCTGCCGCCCTTCCGGCGCCGGTCCCGTCTACACGTCCGCGTTATCCACAGAAGTTATCCACAGGAGCGCTTCTCGACCTGGGGACAAGTCGACAACGAAGTGCCATCCAGTCGACAAATCGCCCTACAACCCCGCACCGGGCCCCCGACCCTTCACCTCACCCTTCGTCCACCTGTTTCCTTCGATCAATCCTTTGGGGCGACCCATTTCCACCCGAAAGTGGGCCCACGACAGGTTTGGGCAAGGAATTACACACCCCGCCCGGCGGAATCGGAATGATCAATTCCAATGTCCACAGATCTTTCGCACACCCTGTGGATAACTGATCCGGAAGGGTCACCACCTGTGGACAACACCCCACTCAAGTGCCCTGTCGCGCAAGGGAATCGAGTCAAGCAGGCGCCCGCGCCCTGCCCCGTCCCAGGGAGTGAGACACTTTTTATTGACACGCTCGGCAATTCGCCCATAACGCATCGTAAGCGGCGATTCGGAACAGCCCGCGCCCGGTACGGAATGGTGTCGTGAGCCGCAACCCCGCACGGGTAGCCTTGGCCGCGTGATTGACCTTCGCCTGCTCCGTGAGGACCCCGACCGTGCGCGCGCTTCCCAGCGCGCCCGTGGAGAGGACGTCGCGCTCGTCGACTCCCTCCTCTCCGCCGACGAGCGGCGCAGGTCGTCCGGCGTCCGCTTCGACGAGCTGCGTGCCGAGCAGAGGGCGCTCGGCAAGCTCATCCCCAAGGCCTCCGCGGACGAGAAGGCCGAGCTGCTGAAGAAGGCGAGCCAGCTCGCCGCCGACGTCAAGGCCGCCGACGCCGAGCGCGACGCCGCCGACGCCGAGACCCAGGAGCTGCTCCAGCGGCTCGGCAACCTCGTGCACCCCGACGTGCCCGTGGGCGGCGAGGAGGACTTCGTCACGCTCGAGACGCACGGCGCGATCCGCGACTTCGGCGCCGAGGGCTTCGAGCCCAAGGACCACCTGGAGCTCGGCAAGATCCTCGGCGCGATCGACGTCGAGCGCGGCGCCAAGGTCTCCGGCTCCCGCTTCTACTTCCTCACCGGCGTCGGCGCCCTGCTCGAGCTGGCCCTGGTGAACGCGGCGATCGCGCAGGCCACGGCCGCCGGCTTCACGCCGATGCTGACCCCGGCGCTGGTCCGCCCCCAGTCCATGGCGGGCACCGGCTTCCTCGGCCAGGCGGCCCAGGACGTCTACCACCTGGACAAGGACGACCTCTACCTCGTCGGCACCTCCGAGGTCCCCCTCGCCGCGTACCACATGGACGAGATCATCGACGCGGAGAAGCTGCCGCTGCGCTACGCGGGCTTCTCGCCGTGCTTCCGCCGCGAGGCCGGTTCGCACGGCAAGGACACCAAGGGCATCTTCCGCGTCCACCAGTTCGACAAGGTGGAGATGTTCTCGTACGTCAAGCCCGAGGACTCGCAGGCCGAGCACCAGCGCCTGCTGGCCTGGGAGAAGCAGTGGCTGTCGTCGCTGGAGCTGCCGTTCCGGGTCATCGACGTCGCCACCGGTGACCTCGGCTCCTCGGCCGCCCGCAAGTTCGACTGCGAGGCGTGGATCCCGACGCAGGGCAAGTACCGCGAGCTGACCTCGACGTCGGACTGCACCGAGTTCCAGTCGCGCCGGCTGTCGATCCGCGTCCGCGAGGGCAAGCAGGTCCGCCCGCTGGCCACGCTCAACGGCACGCTGTGCGCCGTCCCCCGCACGATCGTCGCGATCCTGGAGAACCACCAGCAGGCCGACGGCTCCGTGTACGTGCCCGAGGTGCTGCGCCCGTACCTCGGCGGCCGGGAGATCCTGGAGCCGGTGGCCAAGTGAGCGGCGCCTTCCCCTACCGCCTGATCGCGACCGACCTCGACGGGACGCTCCTGCGCTCCGACGAGTCGGTCTCGCAGCGCACGCGTGACGCCCTCGCCGCGGCCACCGCGGCGGGCGCCTCGCACATCGTGGTCACGGGCCGCGGGGTCGCGTGGACCCGGCACGTCCTCGACGACCTCGGCTACGACGGTCTCGCGGTCTGCGGTCAGGGCGCCCAGGTCTACGATGCCGGCGCGCACCGCCTGCTGACCTCGGTGACCCTGGACCGGCAGCTGGCCGGGGTGGCGCTCGCCAAGATCGAGGCGGAGGTCGGCCCGCTGTACCTCGCGGCGAGCCGCGACGGCCTGGACGGAGACGTGCTGGTCGGGCCCGGCTACGCGCTCACCGGCGCGTTGCCGTCGACGCCGTTCACCGACGCGTCCGACCTCTGGTCGGCGCCGCTGAGCAAGATCTACATACAGCATCCGGAGCTGTCGGACGACGCGCTGGCCGAGGCTGCCCGCCGGGCCGCGGGCGGCTTCGTGACGGTCGCCATGGCCGGAGCGGGCATCGTGGAACTGCTGCCCCTGGGCCTCTCCAAGGCCACGGGCCTCTCCCTGGCGGCCCGCCGCCTGGGCCTGAAGGCCGCCGACACGATCGCCTTCGGCGACATGCCCAACGACATCCCGATGTTCGCCTGGGCCGCCCGGAGCGTGGCCATGGCCAACGCCCACGAGGAACTGAAGGCCGTCGCCGACGAGGTGACCGCCTCCAACGAGGAAGACGGCGTGGCCACAAAACTCGAATCCCTCCTCCCCCACTGACGCGGTCCCCGCCGACGCAGCCGATCGCCGCAGGCGACCAGGGCCCCGGGTGGTTACGCAGTGCGCCGCCGGCGCGGCCGATCGCCGCAGGCGATCAGGGGCGCGGGGAACTGCGCGCCCAGCCACGACGCACCCGCACCCGCCCCTCGACCGCCATGCCCCCATGGCCCTCGCGCCGCGGCCGTAGGCCAACACCGACCCCGGCCACACCCGGCCCTCGGCCACCGGCCACCGGCCAATCCCCGGCCCCCGGCCACCCCCGGCACAACCCCCGCCAAGTCCCAGTGACAACGCCCCGTGGAGGATGCACGATTCGAACGTGCGCGGGGTCCCCCCCGACCTCGGCCCAGTGAGCCGGTGCCTTGCCTCTCGGCCAATCCTCCGGGTGGGCGGCCCACGCGAGAGCGACATCGCGTGCTCGAAGCGGCCGCCCCGGGCAGCTCCCCGCGCGGACGGGTTCCGGAGGCGTAACTACTCCGTGCCCCGCCGCGGGCTGCCCTGAAGGGAACCCGACGGACCGCCGTGCATGGGCGTCGTCGCGTTCCGCTCCCGGTCTGCGGCACCGGATCCCTCCGGTCCCGTGGGTACGACCACTGTGCCCGGCGGGCGAGTCCGAACGCCACCGAATAAAACAAGCGTGCGAGTCCGGGGAGGCGACGGAGACGACGGGGGGCGAAGAGGCCGAAGGGAGGGGCTGAACGGCGTTACCCGCGGCGCCACCGACGGCGTCGCGCCTTGCTGAAGAACCACCCCGCGGGCGGCTCGTCGGACCGCCAGGGCTGCGGTTCGGGCTCCTGCGCGCGCCAGCGCGCGGCCAGCATCCGGGCCCGGGCGGACGGCTCGGCCGTCCCGGCGGCCCGTACGAAGTCCTCGTCCAGGACGAGACCGGCCCAGACCTCGTCCTCGGACCGCTCGCGACCGCCGCTCACCTCGTCGTCGTCCGCCATCGCGCCCTCCCCGCCCTTTCTGCTCCGCCCAGTGTGCCGGGACCCGGGTGAAGCCACCGTCAAGAGGAGACGTCCCGCCGGACGGCGGGACCGCTCACTCCTCGCCCGCGAGCTTCAGCGCCCGCAGCTTCTGTCCCGCGTACCAGGTGGCCAGCACGGTCACCACGACCAGCAGCACCGTCGCCGTCGTCAGCCCGACGTCGGAGGTGACGAGGTCCCCGCCGGCCACCTTGTGGGCGACGGCCAGCGACCACTGCTGAATGCTGAGCGTGCGCGCACCGGGCACGAGGGAGCCGAACAGCGCCTCCCAGACGAGCGCGTAGACGAGCCCGAAGACCACCGCGTGCCGGGACACCGTGCCCAGCAGCAGGAACACCGCCGCGTAGGCGATGGAGGAGACCAGCGCGGCCACCGTGTAGGCGACGGCGATCTGCTGGCCGTTGCCGTTGAGGATGAACCCGGCGACGAGCGTCGGCAGCGCCGAGAAGACCATCGTCACGGCGATCGCCACGATCAGCTTGGTGAAGATGATCGTGGGCCGCTTCAGCGGCTTGGAGAGCAGGTAGACGACGGAGCCGTCGTCGATCTCCGGACCGATCGCGCCCGTGCCGGCGATGACGCCGATGATCGGCACCATGGTGGCGAGCGCGAGCCCGCCGAGCAGGTCGGACGCCGTCTGGTCGTCGGCGCCCGCGAGGCCGCGCACCACCACCGAGATGGCGATCAGCAGCAGGGGCAGGGCGCCCAGAATGAGGGCCCGGCGACGGCCGAGCAGGGCTCGGTAGGTGAGCCGGGCGACTGTGGGGTCGTACATCTTTCGGCCTCCTACGCCGCGACGAGATACGAGAAGACGGACTCGAGCGACTCGTCGGACGGCGAGACGGTCAGCAGCCGGATGCCGTGGTCCCTGGCGACCCTGGGCAGCAGTGCGGTGAAGCGGCCGAAGTCGACGGCCTGGACGCGCAGCGCGCCCTCGGCGAGGTCGACCTCGATGCCGGACGTCGACGGGTCGGCGATCAGCGCGGCCGCGAGGGCGCGGTCGTCGCTGGAGCGCACGAGGTAGCGGTGCGGGCGGTCGGTCATCAGGCGGCGGATCTTGCGGAAGTCACCGCTGGCCGCGTGCCGACCGGCGACCACGACCTCGATGTGCCAGGCGAGCTGCTCGACCTCTTCGAGGATGTGGGACGAGAACAGCACCGTGCGGCCCTCGTCGCCCATGCGCCGCAGCAGGTCCATGAGCTGCATGCGCTGCCGCGGGTCCATGCCGTTGAAGGGCTCGTCGAGCAGGAGCAGCGACGGCTCGTGGACGAGGGCGCTGGCCATCTTCACGCGCTGCCGCATGCCCTTGGAGTACGTGGAGATCTTGCGGTCCTGCGCGTACTCCATCTCGACCGTGGCGAGCGCCTGCTGGGCGGCCTTGGCGCCCAGACCGTGCAGCTCGGCGTTGGCCACCACGAACTCGCGGCCGGTGAGGAAGTCGTACATCGCCTCCCGCTCGGGGACGATGCCGATGTGCCGGTAGATCGCCTCGTTGCGCCAGACCGGCTGCCCGTCGAGGGTGACCGTGCCGGTGGAGGGGGCCAGGAAGCCGCCCATCATGTTGATGAGGGTGGACTTGCCGGCGCCGTTGGGACCGAGCAGACCGGTGACGCCCGGACCGATGGTCATGGTGATGTCGTTGACGGCGACCACGTTGCCGAACCAGCGGGAGACGTGGTCGATGCTGAGCGTGGTCACAGTCCGATCCTTCGGTAGCGGCGCACCAGGAGGCCGTAGCTCGCGGCGATGAGTCCGAGGACGACGAGCACGTAGACGGCGCCCTCCCCGTGGGACGGGCCGATCGCGCCCGGGAAGGCGGAGGCGGCTCCCAGGAACGCGGACTGCACGCCGTCGATGAGGGTGACCGGCGAGAACAGGCCGATCCAGGGGATGGAACCGGTGCTGTTCTGCGCGTCGGCGATGGCCTGGAGCGTGGAGACGGCGCCGTAGGAGATGGTCAGTACGGCGATGACGGCGGCGATGCCGAAGCCGCGCCGCGGGGTCACCGAGGCGATGACCAGGCCGAGGCCGGCGAAGAGCAGTGAGAGCAGTGCCACGGACACGATTCCCTGGGCGAAGCCCTTGGTCTGGTCGGCGAAGTCCAGCTTGGCCAGCAGCGCGCCGATGTACAGCACCAGCAGCGGGGCGGCGGTGAGCACGAAGAGCGCCGAGGCCAGCGCCGCGAACTTCGCGCGCACGTAGTCGGACGTCTCGATGGGCCGCGAGAAATACAGCGGCACGGTCTTGAAGCGCAGGTCGCGCGAGACGGACTGGGGTGCCTGCGAGGCGACGTACAGGCTGATGACGGCCTGCATGATGATCGCGTAACGCGTGTAGTCGACGGGCAGTTCCTTGGCCTTGGTGGCGACCGCGACGGCGACCATGATGGCCGCGGGAACGCACATCACGACGAACAGCAGCATCGGCAGCACCTTGGACTTCACCGAACGGCCGAGGCCGTAGGCGCCGCGCAGGGACTGCGAGTAGAGGGAGCGGCGGGCGTAGGCGCGGCCCAGGCGGGGCCCGTCGTAGCTGCGGTAGCCGATGTTGTGGATGCGGGTCTGGTCGGGCCCGCCCGTGGGGGCGGCGACCGGGTGCTCAACCGCCATGGCCGACGGCCTCCTTGTGCTGCTGGTCGTTGCTGGTGCCGGAGTCGGTGAAGACCTCGGAGATGTGGTGCCTGCGCTGTTCCATGCGCACCAGACCGAGGCCGAGGTCGGCGACCACGTCCCGGACGACGTCGTACGTGTCCTCGCCGCGGGCGGTCAGGAGCAGGACGTGGCCCGCTCCCGGCAGGCCGCTGTCGGCGTCCAGGACCTCGACGCCGCGCGCGTGCAGCGCCTCGCGGACCGCGCGGGTGCCGTCCGGGTGCTCGTCGGTGTCGGTGACCTCGATGGCGAGGGTGGTGGTGGTCTGGGTGAAGTCGGTGGTGGAGCTGGAGCGCAGGAGCTTGCCGCCGTCGACGACGACGACGTGGTCGCAGGTGCGTTCCAGTTCGCCCAGCAGGTGGGAGGTGACCAGGACCGAGATGCCGAAGTCGGTGTGGATGCGGCGGATGAGCCCGAGCATCTCGTCCCGGCCGACCGGGTCGAGCCCGTTGGTCGGCTCGTCCAGGAAGACCAGCTGCGGGTCGTGGACGAGGGCCTGGGCGAGCTTCACGCGCTGCTTCATGCCGGTGGAGTAGCCGCCGATGGGCCGGTAGCGCTCCTCGTACAGGCCGACGTGGCGCAGTGTGTCCGCGGTGCGCTCGCGGGCGGCGGTCGGCGGCAGGCCGGACATGCGGGCCATGTGCACGACGAACTCGGTGGCCGAGACGTCGGGCGGCAGGCAGTCGTGTTCCGGCATGTAGCCGACGCGCTCGCGGATGGCGGCGCCCTTGGTCGCGACGTCGAGACCGAGCACCTCGGCTCGGCCCTCGGTGGCGGGCGACAGACCCAGCAGGATCTTGATCAGTGTGGACTTGCCGGCTCCGTTGGCGCCGACGAGCCCGGTCACACCGGGCCCGACGTCCACGGAGAGCCGGTCAAGCGCGGTCACCCGGGGGAACCGCTTGCTCAGGCTTTCGGTCACGATCACAGTCACGTCATCGAAAGTAGTGACGCACGCCACGATATTCGTCAGACCTCAGAGCCGTCTTCGCCTCAGACCTCAGATGTACGGGACCGTAGGGGATGCCATGCCTGAGAGCTACGGGCGGCCGTCGGCGGCTTTTCCGCGGGCCTGGCACCCGCCTGTTGACGCCGCCTCTAACAACTGCCACATTCGGCGATGCCGAGTGGCGGAGGCGGACATGGACGCGGAGGGAAGGCGGAGGGGGAGTGACGTTGCCGGAGGGCGTGCGTGAGCGGCGGGTGCGAAGCGGCGGAATCGAGCTGTGCGTGGCCGAGCTGGGGGACCCCGGACAGCCGACGGTCGTCCTGGTCCACGGCTACCCGGACAGCAAGGAGGTCTGGTCCGAGGTCGCGTCCCGGCTGGCGGACGTCCACGGGCTGCACGTGGTGCTGTACGACGTCCGCGGGCACGGGCGTTCCGGCGCGCCGCGGCCGCTGCGGGGCGGGTTCACCCTGGACAAGCTCACGGACGACTTCCTGGCGGTCGTGGACGCGGTCAGCCCGGACCGGCCGGTGCACCTCGTGGGGCACGACTGGGGATCGGTGCAGGCCTGGGAGTTCGTGACGGTCGAGCGCACCCGGGGGCGCATCGCGTCCTTCACCTCGATGTCCGGTCCTTCCCTCGACCACTTCGGCCACTGGATCAACAAGCGTCTGGCGCGGCCCACTCCGCGCCGCATCGGTCAACTCCTCGGCCAGGGCGCCAAGTCCTGGTACGTGTACCTGCTGCACACCCCGACGCTGCCCGAACTGGCCTGGCGCGGACCGCTCGGCAAGCGCTGGCCGGGCATCCTGCGGCGGATCGAGAAGGTCCCGTCCGGCAACTACCCGACGCCGTCGCTGCCTTCGGACGCGGCCCACGGCGCCTGGCTGTACCGCGACAACGTGCGGCCCAGGCTGCGCCGTCCCCGCCCCGACGCGCACGCCCACGCGCCCGTGCAGCTCGTCACGCCCACCGGGGACCGGTTCCTGTCCGAGCGCCTCTACGACGAACTGGAGCAGTGGGTACCGCGGTTGACCCGGCGCTCCCTGCCGGCCGGGCACTGGGTCCCGCGCACCCGGCCCGACCTGCTCGCGACCTGGATCGACGACTTCGTCGCCTCGGTCGAGACGGACGGGGAGGGCGCCGTCGGGACAACGGGGGCCTCGGACAGCGCAGTCGGGCCGGGACGCACACCCGCCGACGCCCGGTACGCCGAACGTTTCGGTGGCCGGCTGGTCCTGGTCAGCGGCGCGGGCAGCGGCATCGGCCGGGCCACGGCACTGGCGTTCGCGGCTGCGGGCGCCCGGGTGATCGCCGTCGACCGGGACGCGGAGAGCGCGGCCCGCACCGCCGAGACGTGCCTCCTGTCGGGCGCGCGCGGGGCCTGGGCGGAGACGGCCGACGTCTCCGACGAGCGGGCGATGGAACAGCTGGCGGAGAAAGTCCACGCGGAACACGGCGTGTTGGACGTGCTGGTGAACAACGCCGGCATCGGCCTGTCGGGCTCCTTCTTCGACACGACGCCGGACGACTGGCGCCGCGTCCTTGACGTCAACCTGTGGGGGGTCATCCACGGGTGCCGTCTCTTCGGGCGGCGGATGGCCGAGCGCGGACAGGGCGGTCACATCGTCAACACCGCTTCGGCGGCGGCCTATCTGCCGTCCCGGGTGCTGCCCGCCTACAGCACGTCCAAGGCGGCCGTCCTGATGCTGAGCGAGTGCCTGCGCGCGGAACTGGCCGGGCGGGACATCGGCGTCACGGCCGTCTGCCCCGGCCTGGTGAACACCAACATCACTGCCACGGCCGCCTTCGTGGGGGTGGACGCCGAGGAGCAGCAGCGCCGCCGCGATCGCTCCACGCGCGCGTACGGCATACGCAACTACCCTCCGGAGAAGGTGGCGGACGCGATCCTGCGGGCGGTCGTGCGCAACGAGGCGGTGGTGCCGGTCACCGCCGAGGCGCGGGGCGCCCGTGCGCTGTCGCGTTTTCTGCCGGGGGCGTTGAGGGCACTGGCGCGCGTCACACCTCTGTCGTGAGCCTGCTCCGCTCGCCAACCGCCTTCCGTCGCACGACGGTTCTCGAACTCGGCTGCGGGGAGGCCGTCGTGGGACGCGTGAGGACAAGTCCTGCGATCGGGTGCGGCGTTGGCGAAGAGATGTGCTCCTGACGTGAGTTGTCCACAGAACGCGCAACTAGGCTGTGGATAAGTCGAGTTGCTTGTGGATCAAACCTCCACCCCAAAAGAAAATGCGTGACGCGCGTCTCTCCCGTCATGCTGGGCGGATGAACGAGACGGACAGGGACGAGAGACGCACCGTGAAGGTGTCGAAATACCTCTCGAAGCACCTGCGGCACCAGCCCGAGCGCATCGGCCTCACGCTCGACGAAGCCGGCTGGGTGGAGATCGACGACCTGATCGCGGCGGCCACGGCGCACGGCTTCCGCTTCACCCGTGACGAGCTGGACCATGTCGTCGCCGCGAACGACAAGAAGCGCTTCGCGGTCGACGGCAGCCGCATCCGCGCCAGCCAGGGCCACAGCGTCGAGGTCGACCTGGGGCTGCCCCCGGCGACCCCGCCGCCGTACCTCTACCACGGGACGGTGGGCCGCTCGCTGGAAGCGATCCGGGCCGAGGGGCTACGGCCCATGAACCGGCACGACGTGCACCTCTCCGCCGACCGGGAGACCGCGAACCGGGTGGGAGCACGCCGTGGCCGCCCGGTGGTCCTCGCCGTGGACGCGGCCGCCATGCACCGCGAAGGCCATGTCTTCCACGTCAGCGCCAACGGTGTGTGGCTGACCAAAGCCGTACCCGTGCGCTACCTGCGCTTCCCCGAACACCACTGAGAGCATCGGAAGGACGGCGCCCGCACCTGCCGTAGCACCCGTCTCTTCGGCATGATCACAGGTATGGACCACCTTCCCTCCACCGAGGCCGCCGTCACCGCCCTGCGGACGATCGCCACGCAGTACGGGCTCGCCATCCGGGTCACGCACGACATAGGCGCCGACCAGACCTCCCGCCGCAGCTCGGCCGGGGTGGGCGTGACGACCGACCCGGACGGCTCACTGCCGCACGAGGCCCATGTCGAACTCGGTGGCCGCCCCGCCGTGAGCGTGCGCCTCTTCCCCGACGACGACGCCCTCATCACCGTCGACGGCGTGGAGTGTCCCGACGTCGACCGCGATGACGTCCCGGCCTTCCTCCGCTCGCTCTACGACGGCCACGCCTGGGTCAAGGCCCGGCGCTTCCCGCCCGGCAACTTCCTGATGGTGCCGCTGCCGCAGGACCGGGTGCACAAGGAGTTCATCCTGGTGGGCCTCACTCCGTGGCTGGGCGGCCGCGTACGGTGACCGTTTCACGTGAAACACGCTCGGCCGCATACGCTCGATGACATGAGCCTGCGCCTGAGCACCGTGATCCTCCCGTACCAGCGCTGGAACGAGGGGGGCCGTTCCCCGTGGACACGGGCCGAGCAGCTCGGCTTCCACAGCGCGTACACCTACGACCACCTGTCCTGGCGCACCTTCCGTGACGGCCCGTGGTTCGGCGCCCTTCCGACGCTCACCGCCGCCGCGGCCGTCACCGACCGGCTGCGCCTGGGCACGCTCGTGACCTCCCCGAACTTCCGGCACCCGGTGACGCTCGCCAAGGAGCTGATCTCCCTGGACGACATCTCGGGCGGCCGGGTGACCCTGGGGATCGGCGCGGGCGGCACCGGCTTCGACGCCACCGCCCTCGGGCAGGAGCCGTGGACCCCGCGCGAGCGGGCGGACCGCCTCGCCGAGTTCGTACCGCTGCTGGACCGGCTGCTCACCGAGGACTCCGTCTCCTATGAAGGCGACTACTACTCGGCGCACGAGGCTCGGAACATCCCGGGCTGCGTCCAGCGCCCGCGGCTGCCCTTCGCGATCGCCGCGACCGGACCCCGCGGACTGCGGCTCGCGGCACAGTACGGACAGGCCTGGGTGACCACGGGCGACCCCAAGCTGTACGAGGAGGGCACCCCCGAGCAGTCGGTTCAGGCCATTCGCGGCCAGGTCGACAAGCTCACCGACGCATGCGCCGCACGCGGGCGGGACGTGCAGGAATTGGACAAGATCCTGCTCACGGGCTTCACCCCGGACCGCGGCCGTCCGCTGGAGTCCCTCAACGCCTTCGTCGACTTCGCGGGACGGCACCGGGAGCTCGGCTTCACGGAGATCGTGGTCCACTGGCCCATCGCCGACTCCGTGTTCGCGGCGGACGAGAAGGTCTTCGAGCAGATCGCCATGGAGGCGCCGGCGCAACTGCGCTGACCCCCGCATCAGGTCATCCGCGCCCCCGGCGGCACCTCATCCGTGCGGGCCGCCTCACGGGCGTGCGCGCATATGCGGGAGAATGGCCCGGTGACCTCAGCGACTCGACAGCCCGAGACCCCGGCCGCCGCTCTCCCGCCGCGGCTGATCGCCACCGATCTCGACGGCACCCTGCTGCGCGACGACAAGTCGGTCTCCCCGCGCACGGTCGCCGCCCTCGCCGCCGCCGAGGAGGCGGGCATCGAGGTCTTCTTCGTCACCGGCCGCCCGGCCCGCTGGATGGACGTGGTCAGCGACCACGTCCACGGGCACGGCCTGGCGATCTGCGGCAACGGTGCCGCCGTGGTCGACCTGCACGGCGGCACCGGCGCCCACCGGTTCGTGAAGGTGCGCGAGCTGGCGCGGGAGAACGCGCTGGACGCCGTGCGGCTGCTGCGGGAGGCGGCGCCCGGAACCATGTACGCGGTCGAGCAGACGTACGGCTTCTACCAGGAGCCGGAGTATCCCAAGATGCACCTGGAGATACCCGACAGCCTCGCGCCGGCCGAACGGCTGCTGGCGCCGGACGCACCCGGTGCCGGGGAACCCGTACTGAAGATCCTCGCGTTCCACCCCACCCTCGACCCGGACGCCTTCCTCACCGTCGCCCGGCTGGCGATCGGTGACCGCGCCAACGTCACCCGCTCCAGCCCCAGCGCCCTGCTGGAGATCAGCGGTCCCGACGTCTCCAAGGCCAGCACCCTCGCCCTGTGCTGCGCGGAACGCGGCATCTCCCACGAGGAGGTCGTCGCCTTCGGCGACATGCCGAACGACGTCGAGATGCTGACCTGGGCAGGCCGGTCCTACGCGATGGGCAACGCGCACCCGGACGTGGTCGCGGCGGCCTCCGGGCGGACCGTCGCCAACAACGAGGACGGCGTCGCCGTCGTCATCGAGCGGCTGCTCGCCGATCGGGGCTAGCCCACCGCCCCACGGCCTCAGCCCCGGTCACGCTCCACCGGCAGCCACAGTTCGGCCTCGGCCTCGGCCCGGTCCACCGCGAAGCGGGTACGCAGGATCTCCGGGCCCGGCCGGGTCCGGTACGGGTTGGACGGGAACCACTGCGTGAACACGTCCCGCCACAGTTCCTGGATCGCCTGCGGTGCGGGCCCTGACGTGGTGAAGACGGCCCACGTGCCGGCCGGGACGGACAGCCCGGCCGTCCCCTCCGGGGCGGCCGCGGAGGTGACCACCCCCTGGTAGTAGTCGAGTTCCGTGCCCTCGGCCCGGCTCGGGTCCAGGTCGTCGCAGACGGCGACGATGCCGCGCGGCTCCTGGTCCGACAGGTCCTCCAGACGCTCCAGGACCCGCGGGTCGATCCCGCGCACGAAGTCGATGATCGCCTGGTTCGGCCCCAGGTGCACCAAGGGCACCCGGGCCTTGAGCCCGGCCACGGTGAAGGCCGGTCGGTCCACTACGCGATAGCGCATGCTGCTGCTCCCTTCGACGGTGAGGCGGAAGGTCAACCTGGGCTGGGAGACGAGCGCGGCGCCGGTCCGGCGGGCCTCGCCGGGCCCGACGCCGTGCACCGCGCGGAACGCCCGCGCGAACGCCTCGCCCGAGCCGTAGCCGTAGCGCACCGCGATCTCCAGCAGCGGGCCGGCTCCGGCGAGCACCTCGGCACCCGCGACGGTGAGCCGCCGGCGCCTGATGTACTCCGACAAGGGCATTCCCGCGAGCGCGGAGAACATCCGGCGCAGGTGGTACTCCGAAGTGGCCGCCCCACGCGCCAGTTCCGCCACGTCGATCGACCCGTCGAGGCGGTCCTCGATGTGGTCCATGGCCTGGTTCAGCCGTTCCAGCACGCCCGGTCCCCTTCCGCTGTCGTGATCACCACGCTAGGCGGCGGAGGTCCTACCGGACCCGACTTCCTGTGCCCGATCCGATCGGACACGGAACCCCCTCACCCGCCGGAGCGGCCGGGCCTGCCCGGCGGGGTGGCGGGCCGGGTACCGGCGTGGCGGCGGACCGGGTACCGGGGGCCTCGGTCGGCGGATGACGGGCGGGGTGTGCGGTCAGCGTGCTCCCACCAGCAGCTCCGCCGCTTCCTCGCGCTCGGCCATCGCCCGCAGCGGACCCTCCTCGGACACCAGGGCCGCGTACGGACCGCGCTGCACCACGCGTCCCCCGTCCAGCACGACCACCTCGTCGACGGCCTCGAGACCGGCCAGGCGGTGGGTGATGAGCAGGGTCGTGCGGCCTTCGGTCGCGGCCAGCAGGTCCCGGGTGAGGGCGTCGGCGGTGGGCAGGTCCAGATGCTCGGCCGGCTCGTCCAGCACCAGGACGGGGAAGTCGGCGAGCAGCGCCCTGGCCAGCGCGAGACGCTGACGCTGGCCGCCGGACAGCCGGGCCCCGTGCTCGCCCACGAGCGTGTCCAGCCCGTCCGGCAGACCGTCGGCCCACTCCAGCAGCCGGGCTCGCGCGAGCGCGTCCCGCACCTCTTCCTCGCTCGCCCCCTTCTTCGCGAGCAGCAGGTTCTCGCGGACCGAGCTGTCGAAGAGGTGCGCGTCCTGCGCGCACAGTCCGACGAGCCGGCGTACGTCGTCCCCGTCCAGGGCGGACGCGTCCACCCCGCCGAGCGTGTACGAGCCCGCTGTGGCGTCCAGGAAGCGCAGCAGCACCTGCGCGAGCGTGGTCTTGCCCGATCCCGACGGTCCGACGACGGCGACCCGGCGGCCCCGTTCCAGGACGAGGTCGGCTCCGGCCAGCGCGTCCCGGTCCTGGCCTGCGTGCCGTGCGGTGAGCCCGCCGAGGACGAGCGGGAAGGGCGACGCGGGCGCCCGGCGCGGCGACTCCGGCTCACGGACGGGCTCGGGGGAGTCCAGGACCTCGAACACCCGCTCCGCGCTCCTGCGCACCCGCTGGCGGTACTGCACGGCCAGGGGAAGCCCCAGGACGGCCTCGAAGGCGGCCAGCGGGGTGAGCACGACCACCGCCATGGTCACCCCGCTCAGCCGTCCGCCGGCGACCGCCTGGGCGCCGACCAGCGCGGCCGCCGTCACGGTCAGCCCGCAGACCAGCGCCGTCAGTCCGTCCCCGAGGGCGGTGGCGGCCGACGCGCGCGAGGCGATCCGGGTGAGCACGCCGTCCGCCGCGCGCACGCCGGCGGTACGGGCGGGCAGTGCGCCGGCGACCGTCAGTTCGGCGGTGCCGGTGAGCAGATCGGCCGTACGCGTCGCCAGCACACCGCGGGCGGGGGCCAGCCGGCGCTCGGCCCGGCGGGCCACGGCACCGGTGACCAGCGGGACCCCCACCCCGGCGGCGAGCAGCCCGGCGGCGAGCACCGCGCCGGCCTCGGGCAGCAGCCACGCGGTGAAGGCGACGGACCCGGCCGAGACGAGGACGGCGGAACCGGCGGGCAGCAACCAGCGCAGCCAGTAGTCCTGGAGGGCGTCCACGTCGGTGACCAGCCGGGTCAGCAGGTCGCCGCGCCGGGCCGAGCGCAGTCCGGCGGGCGCGAGGCGTTCCAGCCGCCGGTAGACGGCGACCCGGGTGTCGGCGAGCATCCGCAGCACGGCGTCGTGCGACACGAGCCGTTCCGCGTACCGGAAGACCGCTCGTCCGATGCCGAAGGTGCGGGTCGCCGTCACGGCCACCATCAGGTACAGCACCGGCGGCTGCTGCGAGGCCCGCGAGATGAGCCACCCGGAGGTCGCCATGAGGCCCACGGCGCTGCCGAGCGCGAGGCTGCCGAGCAGCAGCGCGAGGGCGAGCCGGCCGCGTCGGGCACCGGCCATGGCGCGCACCCGGGCGAGGACGCCCGCCCCCTCCGTGACGGGCTCCGTCACGGATCCACCGGTGACGGCCGGAGCCGTCACCTCCTCCCGCGCGGTCGCGCCAGCGGCCTTGGGCGCGGGAGCCGGGTCCGCGGGCGCGGTGGCCCCGGTCAGCCGGACCACCCGGTCCGCCACCGCCAGCAGGGCCGGCCGGTGCACGACCAGCAGCACCGTCCGTCCCGCCGCGAGGCGCTGAACGGCCGCCACCACCTCAGCTTCGGTCTCCCCGTCGAGCGCGGCCGTCGGCTCGTCCAGCAGGAGCACGGGCCGGTCCGCGAGAAACGCCCGGGCCAGCGCGAGCCGCTGCCGCTGCCCCGCGGACAGGCCGGCCCCGTCCTCGCCGAGCACGGTGCCGGTCCCGGCGGGCAGTGCCTCGACGAACTCCAGTGCTCCCGCGTCCGCGAGCGCCCGCCGCACGGCCGCCTCGTCGGCGTCGGGACGCGCCAGCCGTACGTTCTCGTCGATCGTCCCTGCGTAGAGGTGCGGGCGCTGCGGCACCCAGGCGATCCGGGACCGCCACCGCTCCAGGTCGGCCGACGCGAGGTCGACTCCCCCGGCCAGCACCCGGCCCCCGGACGGGCGCACGAATCCGAGCAGCGTGTTCAGAAGGGTGGATTTGCCCACGCCGCTCGGTCCGACCAGCGCGACCGTCTCGCCGGGCCGGACGGTGAAGGACACGTCGGTGACGGCGTCGGCGGCACGTCCGGGGTAGCGCACGGTCACGTTCTCGAAGGCCACCTCCGTCCCGGCCGGCTCGACCGTGCCCTGCGGCGGTGCCGGCGTCTCCAGTACCTCGAAGATCTCCTCGGCTGCGGCCAGTCCTTCGGCGGCCGCGTGGTACTGCGCCCCGACCTGCCGCAGCGGCAGATACGCCTCGGGCGCGAGGACGAGGATCACCAGCCCCGTGTACAGATCCATCTCGCCGTGCACGAGCCGCATGCCGATTGTCACGGCCACCAGGGCCACCGAGAGCGTCGACAGCAGTTCCAGCGCGAACGACGAGATGAAGGCGATCCGCAGCGTGCGCATGGTCGCCTGCCGGTACTCGCCGGTGATACGCCGGATCGACTCGGCCTGCGCCTTGGCCCGGCCGAACACCTTGAGGGTGGGCAGCCCGGCGACGACGTCCAGGAAGTGTCCGGACAGCCGGGACAGCAGGCGCCACTGACGGTCCATCCGCGACTGCGTGGCCCAGCCGATCAGCACCATGAAGACCGGGATGAGGGGCAGCGTGCCGACGATGATCGCGGCGGACACCCAGTCCTCGGTCACGATCCGCGCGAGCACCGCGACCGGCACGACCACCGCTAGCCCCAACTGGGGCAGGTAGCGGGAGAAGTAGTCGTCGAGGGCGTCCACCCCGCGCGTGGCGAGGGCCACCAGCGAGCCCGTGCGCCGGCCACCGAGCCAGTCCGGCCCCAGGGCGGTGGCCCGCTCCAGCACCCGTCCGCGCAGCTCCGACTTCACGGCGGCACTCGCACGGTGGGCGGCGAGTTCGGTGAGCCAGGCGACCAGCGCACGGCCGACCGCCACGGCCACCAACAGCAGCAGGGGGGTGCGCAGCCCGGTGATGGACAGACCGTGCTGGAAGGCACCCACCACGGTCTCGGCGATGAGCATCGCCTGGGCGATGACCAGGGCCGCTCCGACAGCGCCCAGGCCGACGACCGCAGCCAGGAAGAACCGGGTGGCGCGGGCGTACCGGAGGAGGCGCGGGTCGATCGGTTTCACGTGAACACCCTTCTCAAAGAGCATGTTTCACGTGAAACACGCTCTCTCTCCTCAGGGGGTGTGTTTCACGTGAAACACACCCCACTTCGGACTCAGTGCGAGGTCTCGGCGATGTGCTGGGTGCCGATCCGCTTACGGAACACCCAGTACGTCCAGCTCTGGTAGAGCAGCACGAGCGGCGTGGCGATCCCCGCACACCAGGTCATGATCTTCAGGGTGTACGGGCTCGACGAGGCGTTGGTGACCGTGAGGCTCCAGTTCGCGTCGAGCGAGGACGGCATGACGTTCGGGAACAGCGTCAGGAAGAGCATCGCGACGGCGGCCACGATGGTGACGCCCGAGAGCGCGAACGACCAGCCCTCGCGTCCCGCCTGGTTCGCCACCAGCGCGGCGACCAGGGCGCCGACCGCCACGAGCAGCGCGACCAGGCTCTTGGCGTCACCGCTGTCGATCTGCGTCCACAGCAGGAAGACCAGGGCGAGCACAGCGGTGACGAGGCCCACCTGGGAAGCCAGCTTCCGTGCCCGTTCCCGGATGTCTCCCACGGTCTTCAGGGCCGTGAAGACCGCACCGTGGAAGGTGAACAGCGTCAGGGTCACCAGCCCCCCGAGCAGCGCATACGGGTTGAGCAGGTCCCAGACGTTGCCCACGTACTCGAAGTTCCGGTCGATCTTGACGCCCCCCACGATGTTGCCGAAGGCGACGCCCCACAGGAACGCGGGGAGGAGCGAGGTCCAGAAGATCGCGGTCTCCCAGTTGCGCTGCCAGTTCTCCTCGGGCCGCTTCACCCGGTACTCGAAGGCCACGCCGCGCACGATCAGGCAGACCAGGATGAGCAGCAGGGGCAGGTAGAAGCCGGAGAAGAGGGTGGCGTACCACTCGGGGAAGGCGGCGAAGGTCGCGCCGCCCGCCGTGAGCAGCCATACCTCGTTGCCGTCCCAGACCGGCCCGATGGTGTTGATGAGGACGCGCCGTTCCGGCCGGTCCCGGGCGAGCAGCCTGGTGAGGATGCCGACCCCGAAGTCGAAGCCCTCCAGGAAGAAGTAGCCGGTCCACAGGACGGCGATCAGGACGAACCAGACGTCGTGCAGTTCCATGTCTGTGCAGCTCCCTCGGCCTAGTAGGAGAAGGCCATCGGCTTGTCGGCGTCCCGGGAGTCGCCACCGATCTTCGTGGGCGGGTTGAGGTCGGCTTCGGTGAGCTCGGGCGGGCCGGCCTTCACGTACTTGACCAGCAGCTTGACCTCGATGACGGCGAGGATCGCGTAGAGCGCCGTGAAGACGATCATGGAGGTGAGGACCTCGGCCTGGGACACCCCGGGGGAGACCGCGTCACGGGTCTGGAGGACGCCGTACACGACCCAGGGCTGACGGCCCATCTCGGTGAAGATCCAGCCCCAGGAGTTGGCGATCAGCGGGAACCCCAGGGTCCAGATCGCCGCCAGCCAGCAGAGCTTGGTCAGCTTGGGGCTGAGCGCCTTGTTCCGGAAGAGCACCACATGGGGCACCTCGTCCTCGCCGACCCTCAGATGCCGTGGCAGCAGGAACTTCTTGCGGGTGAGCCAGAGCCCGGCCAGGCCGATCGCGAAGGACGTCATGCCGAAGCCGATCATCCAGCGGAACCCCCAGTAGGCGACGGGGATGTTGGGCCGGTAGTCGCCGGGGCCGAACTTCTCCTGCTCGGCCTTGTTCACGTCGTTGATGCCGGGGACGTAGGAGCTGAAGTCGTCGTTGGCGAGGAAGGACAGCAGGCCCGGTATCTCGATCGCGACCTTGTTGTGCCCCTCCTCGACGTCTCCGTAGGCGAAGACCGAGAAGGGTGCGGGCGCCTCGCCGTCCCAGAGCGCCTCGGCGGCGGCCATCTTCATCGGCTGCTGCTTGAACATGACCTTGCCGAGGACGTCACCGCTGACGGCGGTGAGCAGTCCGGCGATCACCACGGTGACCAGGCCCAGCCGCAGCGAGGTCTTCATCACGGGGACGTGCTTCTTGCGGTACAGATGGAAGGCGGCGATGCCGACCATGAACGCGCCGCCGGTGAGGAAGGCCGCGGACATGGTGTGGAAGACCTGGCTGAGCGCGGTGTTCTGGGTCAGCACGGCCCAGAAGTCGGTGAGCTCGGCCCGGCCCTTCTCTTTGTTGATCCGGTAGCCGACGGGGTGCTGCATCCAGGAGTTGGCCGCCAGGATGAAGTACGCCGACAGGATCGTGCCGATCGAGACCATCCAGATGCAGGCCAGGTGGATCTTCTTCGGCAGCTTGTCCCAGCCGAAGATCCACAGACCGATGAAGGTGGACTCGAAGAAGAAGGCGATCAGCGCCTCGAAGGCGAGCGGGGCACCGAAGACGTCACCGACGAAGCGCGAGTAGTCGGACCAGTTCATGCCGAACTGGAACTCCTGCACGATGCCGGTGACGACACCCATCGCGATGTTGATCAGGAAGAGCTTGCCCCAGAACTTCGTCGCCCTGAGGTACTTCTCGTTCTCCGTGCGCACCCAGGCGGTCTGCAGCCCGGCGGTGAGGGCCGCGAGGGAGATCGTCAGGGGGACGAAGAGGAAGTGGTAGACGGTGGTGATGCCGAACTGCCAGCGCGCCAGTGTCTCCGGCGCCAGAGCCAGGTCCACGTCGTCACTCCTTACCTCACGCTCGTGGATCACGCTTGTGAAAGCGTTCACATTCACAAGCTAGTATGCCGCACCGATTTTCGACAGGCGAAGGGGGGTCCCCGCTACCCGCGGAAACCCCCCTCGGACCGCCTCCGACCAGCCGAAACCGGTGCGGACGGCGCTACATCTCCTGACGGAACCCTTCCGCCGCCTTCAGGAAGATGTCGTTCGCCTCATTCTCGCCGATCGTCACCCGCACACCCTCACCCGGGAACGGCCGCACCACGACGCCGGCCTGCTCGCACGCGGCGGCGAAGGCGGTCGTGTGCTCGCCCAGCCGCAGCCACACGAAGTTGGCCTGGGTGTCGGGCACCGTCCAGCCCTGCGCGCGCAGCGCCTCGACCACCCGCAGACGCTCGCACACCAGGGAGCCGACCCGGCCGAGCAGGGCGTCCTCGGCGCGCAGCGAAGCGATCGCGGCCTCCTGCGCGAGCTGGCTCACGCCGAAGGGCACCGCCGTCTTGCGCAGCGCCTCCGCCACCGGCTCGTGGGCGATGGCGAAGCCGATCCGCAGACCGGCCAGGCCGTAGGCCTTGGAGAAGGTCCGCAGGACACAGACGTTGGGCCGCTCGCGGTAGAGCTCCACGCCGTCCGGCACCTCGGGATCGCGGATGAACTCGCGGTACGCCTCGTCGAGCACGACCAGGACGTCCCGCGGCACCCGGTCGAGGAACCGCTCGAGCTCGGCCCGCTTCACGACCGTGCCCGTGGGGTTATTGGGATTGCAGACGAAGATCAGCCGCGTCCGGTCGGTGATCGCGTCGGCCATCGCGTCCAGGTCGTGCACGTCCCCCGGCGTCAGCGGGACGTGCACGGCCGTCGCGCCGCTGATCTGCGTGATGATCGGGTAGGCCTCGAAGGACCGCCAGGCGTAGATCACCTCGTCGCCGGGGCCCGCGGTCGCCTGGACGAGCTGCTGCGCGACACCGACCGAGCCGGTGCCGGTGGCGAGGTGGGAGGCCGGGACGCCGAAGCGCTCGGACAGCTCGCTCACCAGGGCCGTGCACGCCAGGTCCGGGTACCGGTTGAAGGACGCGGCTGCCGCCGTCACGCTCTCCATCACACCGGGCAGCGGCGGATAGGGGTTCTCGTTGGAGGACAGCTTGTAGGCCGTGGGCCCACCGGCCGCGGCCGGCCTGCCCGGCTTGTAGGTGGGGATCCCCTCCAGCTCGGCGCGCAGTTTGGGGCTCGTCTCGCTCACCGCAGTCCTCCTCGTGACCACCACCGGCTTCAATACTGCTCACCTTATGAGGATTCGGCGCGGCTGCGAACAGGTGAGAGGGGCCCGACCTCCCGAAACGGGGGGGAGAGCCCCGCGACTTCTCCGGACGAAGCCCCACGAAGGCGTACGTCCCAGGGGGCGCGCCGCACATATATCTACGCGCCGGTAGTGCACTCCGTGGCGCGCATCCCTCGTGCAGGTGAGTTGAGACCTCTTCGAAACATCGGTGCCACGACAGGCTCATCCGTGCCGACACACCACGTCCTGGCATGGAACCGCGCAACTACCTGTGTTTCCAAGGCAGTTGAGCCACTTATGCCTTGCAGAAACGTGCCTGTCAACGCGTGCATATGCGTCCGCCCTACCCCACCGGATGAGCCCTACTATCGGCTCGCCATGACAGCAGCAGGGAAGCACCAGGTGAGCCGCGCGGAAACCTCACGCCGAGGCAGCCGGCCGGGCCGGGCGGGCATCAGGGACGTGGCCGCCGCCGCCGGAGTGTCCATCACGACCGTATCCGACGCCCTCAACGGCAAGGGCAGGCTCCCGGACGCCACCCGTCGCCATGTCCGCGAGGTCGCCGACCGACTCGGCTACCGCCCATCGGCGGCGGCCCGAACCCTCCGTACCGGCAAGTCGGGCCTCATCGGCCTGACCGTGACGACGTACGGGGATGAACCTTTCACCTTCACCGAGTTCGCCTACTTCGCGGAGATGGCGCGCGCCGCCACCTCGGCCGCGCTCGCCCGCGGCTACGCGCTCGTGATCCTCCCCGCGACCTCGCGCCACGACGTCTGGTCCAACGTGGCCCTGGACGGCACGGTCGTCATCGACCCCTCCGACCAGGACCCGGTGGTCAGCGAGCTGGTCCGGCAGGGCTTACCCGTCGTCTCCGACGGCCGCCCGGCCGGCACGCTCCCGGTCACCGCCTGGGTGGACAACGATCACGAGGCCGCCGTCCTCGACATCCTCGACCACCTGGCCGACGCCGGCGCCCGCCGCATCGGCCTGCTCACGGGCACCACGACCGACACCTACACACACCTGTCCACCAGCGCGTACCTGCGGTGGTGCGAACGGGTCGGCCAGGACCCGGTCTACGAGGCCTACCCCGCGCACGACCCGTGCGCCGGGGCCGTGGCCGCCGACCGGCTGCTGGCCCGTCCCGACCGGCCCGACGCCGTCTACGGCCTGTTCGACCCCAACGGCACCGACCTGCTCGCCGCCGCCCGCCGCTACGGGCTGCGCGTGCCCGAGGACCTGCTGGTCGTGTGTTGCAGCGAGTCCACGGTGTACGCCAACACCGAGCCGCCCGTCACCACGCTCTCGCTCAAACCCCGGCGCATCGGCACGGCGGTGATCCAACTCCTCATCGACGCCATCGAGGGAGAGGAGACGGACCGTCCGGTGGAGCAGGTCATACCGACGGAGCTGTTCGTGCGCACCTCGTCCCAGCGACGCTCCCCTCGGACGACGGTCAGCCCGCCACGGACCCCGGAGGGGAAGTAGCCCCGGCCCCGCCGCGGCTCGCCGCTCCTCGTACCCCTCGCCCACGCGACGGGGGGAGCGGCGAACGGCGTCGGGCGCTTTGGGGGGAAAGCGACGTCCGGCGTCGGGGGCTTGGGGGGCGGCGTCCGGCGTCGGGCGCTGCACGCTCCGGGGGGGGCGTCCGACGTCGGGGGCTTGGCGTCCGGCGTCGGCGGCTCGGCGCTTGGGGTCCGGCATCGGGCGCTGCACGCTCCGGGGGCCGGCGTCCGGCGTCCGGGGCTTCACGCTCGGCGTCGGCCGTCGGTGCGAGTCGGCGTCAACGTAAGTCCGTAAACGTCACGTACGGGCGTTTTTCGGCGCGTTGGCGGTTTCTGGCATCAGGTCGACCGCGATCTCCCCGGCGGTCCCGGATGTCCCACCCGCCGCACAGGCCTCTTCGTGCCCTTCCGGCTCACGGACATCCCGCTCCCCGGTCCGTGCCGTGGTCCGGAGTGTGCCTCCCGAGCACACTCCGGGAGTGGAACGCCGGTGCGGACGAGGTGCCACCGCGGTGAGAGCGCACTGCCGAAGCCCGGCCCAATCGGGGCGAAAGCCGCGATGAACTGGAGCCTTGCTCCGATTCACCACCCCTGGGTCATCACACGGCACGATCCGCATTCCTATGATGGGCGCACGGCACCGCGGGCCGCTGCGACCAGGCAGCCCGAAGGGTGCAGATGCGGCGCGATGGTGGAGGGGTCTGATGACTCAGGGGGCCGGTCAGGGACCCGAGGTGGAGCGTACGGCGACGTTGCGCGACTTCCGGGTGCCCGGGTACGTCAACGAGACCGGTCCGTACGACCACGGCACGGAGCCCGGCAATACCGCGCCGCCCCTCGAGGAACCGCTGGAACATCCGGACGGTTACACGCCGACCCAGCGCGACCTGCCGGTCATCAGCCGACGCGGCGACACCCTCCAGGTGGCCGTCGACCCCGCGACGACCCACGCCCCGGTTCCCTCGACCGGCCCGGGACCGCTGTTCGTCGTCGGCGACGTGCACGGCTACCTCGACGAACTGGTGGCCGCTCTCCAGGAGAAGGGCCTGGTCGACTCCGCGGGCAACTGGTGCGCGGGCACCGCCCGGCTGTGGTTCCTCGGCGACTTCACCGACCGCGGCCCGGACGGCATCGGGGTCATCGACCTCGTCATGCGGCTCTCCGCCGAAGCCGCCGCGGCCGGCGGGTACTGCAAGGCCCTCATGGGCAACCACGAACTGCTGCTGCTCGGCGCCAAGCGCTTCGGGGACACCCCCGTCAACTCCGGCGCGGGCACCGCCACCTTCCAGGCCGCCTGGCTGCTCAACGGCGGCCAGAAGTACGACATGGACCGTCTCCAGGACCACCACCTCCAGTGGATGGCCCGCCTCGACGCCGTCGAGGAGGTCGACGGTCATCTGCTCGTCCACTCCGACACCACCGCCTACCTCGACTACGGCGACTCGATCGAGGCGGTCAACGACACCGTCCGCGAGACGATCACGCGTAATGACGCGGACGAAGTGTGGGACCTGTTCCGCAAGTTCACCAAGCGCTTCTCCTTCCGCGACGAGGGCGGCGCCGACGCCGTTCGCTCACTGCTCGATACGTACGGCGGCACCCGGATCGTTCACGGTCACAGCCCGATTCCCTATCTTCTGGGCGAAGTCGGCTCCGAGGAGGACGAGGACAGCGGCGGCCCGCACGTCGAGGGGCCCCACGTCTACGCGGACGGCCTGGCCATCGCGATGGACGGCGGCGTGACGATGGCCGGAAAACTGCTGGTCCAGCAACTGCCCCTGGAATCCTGAGCATTCCCGGGGCAGAAGTTCCCCACGCCGGCCCCGTCGGCGACATCCCAGGCCAGGGGCCAATTTCGGCAAACCCCCTGTCACCCCATGCCGTCGCCGCTCTACCATCGGGTTATCCGTAGCAGGCTCCCCTCCGTTTCTGCCCGACGGCTCGTTGGCATGCGAGCCCCAAGCCCTACGGAGCATCGGGGGATGCAGATGAACAGCGTTCCGCAGCACCTGAACAGCGAGGACCGCCAGGAGTACGAGCGGATCCTCGACGAGGCGCTGCGCTCCGCCCCACACCACCCGGAACTGGCTGCTGTCGGACAGCGGCTCAACCCCGAACAACTGCGCACCATGGCCCTCAACGCCTCCGCCCTCATCACCGTGGCGGCGGCCGCCGAGTACCAGCACTACGTCAAGGTCCGCGAGGAACTGCGCCATCCCGCGCCGGCCACCCCCTCGACCACGTCCGAGACCGGCTCGGCGGAGCCGGGCACGGCCGCGATGGGCCTCGCCACGACCATGGGAGAAGCGGCCCAGGCCGCCGAGGCCGCCGGGGCGGGCGCCGTCGCCGCCGTCCTCACCCCTGTCCTCGCCGGTGCCGCGGCGCTGATCTTCCTGCTCGTCGGCTACATCCTCCGGGTGCTCGACCCCGGACAGGCGTTCGCCCGCACCATGCTCGCCGCCGGCTGGACGTTCGGAGCCGTCGCCGTGGCCGCGATCCTCGTCGCCATGGTGGCGCTGCTGCTCACCGCCCTGCGCAACCGACCCTCCCTCGAGGCCGGGCCGTACAGCGAACTGAGCGAGGAGGTCGACCAGGCCAGGGAAGCCTGGCGGGAAGCCCTGCTGGCGCGCGGCATCCTGCCGTTCCTCCAGGAGGCGCTCACCGACCCCGGCACGGCGACCGCCCTGCACACCACACCGTCCCCGCCGGCTCCCACCGGCCGCCTTCCGAAGATCGGCTACGACCGCCCCGGCTTCACCAGCCCGGACGACGGCCGCTCGACCGGCCCGCGCCCGAGCTTCAGCAGCCCGGACTACACCAGCCCGGACTTCGGCGGCCCGGAGCACCAGCCGGAATAGACACCCGGCTTGCGCCCGCCCGGCTACCCCGCCGGGACGCGCAAGCCGCACGCCGTACGGCCGGGCCGTACGGCGCCTTCGCCATGCCCGGGCACGCCGTGCACGAAGGCGCGCGGTACCTCCGTGCACGGCCTGCCCATCGGCCCGGACGGGGCCCGGGCAGGGCTGATGGCGGGACAGCACGAGCGGTCAGGCCCGAGCGGGACGGCCTCAGAGGATGCCCGCATGACGCGCTGCCTTGATCCAACTGGGGAACTCGGACAGCAGCCGGTCGTAGAGCTCCTGGTCGGGGACGGTACTGATGTCGTCCACGGCGAAGAAGCCCACGTTGTCGACGCGACGCCCGGGAAGCGTGTCGAACCGCTCCAGCACTCCGTAGTCGGACCGTCCCAGCCCCACGAACTGCCAGAAGATCGGTTCCTCGACAGCCGCCCGCAGCTCCCGCTCGATCGCCGCGTCGCGGTGCACCCCTCCGTCGGAGAAGAAGAGCACCAGCGTCGGAGCCGCCGCCGGGTTCTCCCGCACATACGACCTGACCTGCGCGATCGCCTTCTGCTCCTCGTTCTGGATGCCGATCGTCCGCATGTCGATCTGCCCCGGTTCCATCCCCCGGCGGGGTTTCTTGCTGCGCCGGAACAGGCTCATCTCGCCCACCCGCACATGCAGCCGCAGCCACTCGGGAAGCTCGCCCAGCCGCAGGTCGGGGAGGCGTGCGGCCTCACTGGCGAACGTCCAGGCCTGCATCTCCCCGTCGTCGTCGAGCTGTGCCGCCACGGCCGCCATCCGCTCCACGACGTCCGCCACGACCCCGCGCGAGTACAGGAACGACATGGACCCCGAGGCGTCGAGTACGAGCACGACCCGCGCGCTGACCCCGACCGCCCCGTGCTTTCTCAGGCTGACGGCCACCTGCTCCTTGCGCAGGGACAGCCGCTTGCGCATGTCGACGGGAAGCCGCTCCTCCTCCTTGGACAACCGCGCCCCGGACACCCCGCCGGACGCCGGGGCTACCGGCGGCGGCGCGTGCGGAGGAGCGACCGGCGAGGGGGCGGCAAGCGGAGGCGGAGGGGCGAGCGGCGATGGCGGGGTGAGCGGCGGAGGGGCGAGCGGCGCCGGGCCGGCCGACGTGGGCGCCCTCTCCGGCTCCTCGTCGACCGTGATCCCGAAGTCCGTGGCCACTCCGGCGAGCCCGGAGGCGTAGCCCTGTCCGACCGCCCGGAACTTCCAGCGTCCCTCGCGCAGGTACAGCTCACCCGCGATGAACGCCGTCTCCGTACCGGCCTGCATCTCGAAGCGGGCCAGTTCGGAGCCGGACCCGGTGCCGAGCAGTCTCAGCGTCAGGCCCCGCACCTGCCCGAAGGTGCCGCCGTCGGCCGACGCACACAGCACCACACGTGTGATCGCGCTCTCCAGCGAGCGGAGGTCCACCCGGACCGTGTCGGTCATGGTTCCGGCGTCGCGCCGCTTGCCGAGGTGGCGCACGGCGCCCGACGCGTGCAACGGCTGGTTGTAGAAGACGAAGTCCGTGTCGTCACGAACCCGCCCGTCCTGCGCCAGCAGCAGCGCCGAGGCGTCGATGTCCGGCCCGCCGGCCCCCTCGGCCCAGCTGAGTTCGACCTGTACGTCCGGCGCGTCGACCGGCAGATTGGCACCCTTGCTCATGGATCGCGCTGTCATGCAGGCAAGTCTGCCGAGCCGACGCCGGAGGGCAACCGAACGGACGTGATGTTCTCCTCCCACTTCTCCAGGTCAGGTCACTCGGCCAGCGGCAGGTACACCCGGTTCCCGCTCGCCGCGAACTCCTTGGACTTCGCCAGCATGCCCTCGGCTATCTCCTCCGCGGAGGCGCCGTCGGCCGCACCGCCGCCGAACCGCTCGCTGATGCTCTGGCTGATCTTCATCGAGCAGAACTTGGGCCCGCACATCGAGCAGAAGTGCGCGGTCTTCGCCGGCTCCGCCGGAAGTGTCTCGTCGTGGAACTCCCGTGCCGTGTCCGGATCGAGAGCAAGGTTGAACTGGTCCTCCCAGCGGAACTCGAAGCGGGCGTCGGAGAGCGCGTCGTCCCAGTCCTGCGCGCCGGGATGCCCCTTGGCCAGGTCGGCCGCGTGGGCGGCGATCTTGTAAGTGATGACACCGGTCTTGACGTCGTCACGGTTGGGCAGGCCCAGGTGTTCCTTCGGCGTGACGTAGCAGAGCATCGCCGTGCCCCACCAGGCGATCATCGCGGCACCGATGCCGGAGGTGATGTGGTCGTACGCCGGCGCGACGTCCGTCGTCAGCGGGCCGAGCGTATAGAACGGAGCTTCATCACAGATCTCCTGCTGAAGGTCGATGTTCTCCTTGATCTTGTGCATCGGGACATGTCCCGGGCCCTCGATCATCGTCTGTACATGGAAACGCTTCGCGATCCGGTTGAGTTCCCCGAGCGTCCTCAACTCCGCGAACTGTGCCGCGTCGTTGGCGTCCGCGATGGAACCCGGCCGCAGACCGTCGCCCAGCGAGTACGTGACGTCGTAGGCGGCGAGGATCTCGCAGAGTTCCTCGAAGTTCTCGTACAGGAACGACTCCTTGTGGTGCGCGAGGCACCAGGCCGCCATGATCGAACCGCCGCGCGACACGATGCCGGTCTTGCGGTTGGCGGTGAGCGGCACGTACGCGAGCCGGACACCGGCGTGGACCGTCATGTAGTCCACGCCCTGCTCGGCCTGCTCGACGACCGTGTCCTTGTAGATCTCCCAGGTCAGCTCCTCGGCCCGGCCGTCGACCTTCTCCAGCGCCTGGTACAGCGGCACGGTGCCGATGGGGACGGGGGAGTTGCGCAGCACCCATTCACGCGTCGTGTGGATGTTGCGGCCGGTCGACAGGTCCATGACCGTGTCGGCGCCCCACCGGGTGGCCCACGTCATCTTCTCGACCTCCTCCTCGATGGAGGACGTCACCGCCGAGTTGCCGATGTTGGCGTTGACCTTCACCAGGAACCGCTTGCCGATGATCATCGGCTCGATCTCGGGATGGTTGACGTTGGCCGGCAGGACCGCGCGGCCCGCCGCGATCTCCTCGCGCACCACCTCGGGAGAGACGTTCTCGCGGAGGGCGACGAACTCCATCTCGGGCGTGATCTCCCCCCGACGCGCATAGGCGAGTTGCGTCACCGCCTCGCCGCCCCGGCCACGGCGCGGCAGGCGCGGCCGCCCCGGGAAGACCGCGTCGAGGTTGCGCAGACCGCCGCGCGGCGAGGTGTGCTTGACTCCGTCGTCCTCGGGACGGACGGGACGGCCCGCGTACTCCTCCGTGTCCCCGCGCGCGATGATCCAGTTCTCCCGCAACGGCGACAGGCCCCTGCGGACGTCGGTGTCGGCGAGCGGATCGGTGTACGGGCCGGAGGTGTCGTACAGGGTGACCGACTGCCCGTTGGTGAGATGCACCTGACGGACCGGCACCCGTACATCGGGGCGGGTGCCCTCGACGTACGCCTTGTGCCAGCCGATGGACTTCCCGGCTTCCGGTTCGCTCCCGCCGACGGCGCTGTCGCTGGTCGCGCTGTCGCTGGTCGCGTTCTGCGTGAAGGCAGGCGTGCGTGCGTCCTTGTTGGTCATGAGACCTACTCCCTACGCCGGCATTACCCGGTAACAGGTTCGGCGGTCGACGCAGCGGCTACCGCCTGCCGACGTTTCATGTGAGACATCACTCGTCGTGAGGGACGTTCCACGTGAAACATCGCGAAGACGGAGGTCAGCGCCCTCTCAGCCCGGTGCTCCGAGCTCCCGCGTGTGCAAAGGTTGGCTCCACGCTAGCGGCAATTCTGGCGCGGTGAACAGAGGGCCCCTGACGTTCTTGCGATGATCGGGCGGTGACCACCCCACACCAGCCCCCGTACTCACCACAGGAGCCACCCCGTCGACCGGGTGCCGGCGACGGCAACGACGACGGGTCCGGCCGTGGCTCCGGCAGTGGCCCCGGAGGTGACCGCGGCTTCGGCGACGGTCACGGCCGACCACAGGGCCCCGGCCGTGGACCGGGATACGCCGGCGGCCTCGGCGGTCTGAGGCGAGCGGGGGCTCCCCGCGGCGAGCGCCCGCCCGCCGGTGACTCGACGGCCCCCGGACGGAGCCCGATGCCCGGGGCAGGGCCGGGGAACGACCGTGGTCATGGAGGCGGGCGAGGCCCCGCGGACAACCCGGCGTACGGGAGCGGCCAGGAGCCCGGTGCCGACCAGCGCTACGGGCCCGGGCAGCGCTTCGGGACCGGCCAGGCTCGGGGGAACCCCCAGGGCTACGGCACCGGCCCTGTTCGCGAGCAGGGCCATGAGGCACCTCACCCACGCCCCGGAGCCGGACCCGGACCCGGTCCTGGACGCGGTCCTGGTCTCGGTGGCGGCCCCGGTGCTGGTGCCGGTGCGGATGCCGGTGTCGGTGTCCGCCCGGGCGCGAACCCCGGCCGTAGTGGCCGCCCTGGGGGCGGCACCGGGGTTGGCTCCGGTGACGGGTACGGCTTCGACGACGCCTTCGGCCGGGGGCAGGACTTCGACGGTGGCCGTGGTGGCGGCCCCGGCCGGCGGCCCGGCGACCCGTACACCGACACTCACGACGGGGGCCCCGGCGCCCCCAACGATGACGGCGGTCACGGCGGTCACGGCGGGACCCACGGCAGCAGCCAAGACTGTGGCCACGACGCCGAGCACGGCCACGGCCGTGGCGCAGGACACGGCGGCGATCACGGTGCGGGCCCGGGGCACGGCCACGGCGGCTCGGGCGGCGGGCACGGGCATGCGCACGGGCACAGCCACAGTCACGGTCCGGCCGCCCCCGTCTCGCGGCATCTGCGCAAGGTCATCGCGGCCATCCTCATCCCGTTCGGTGCCGCGGTGCTCGTGGGTCTCGTGGTGCTGTGGCCGGGCGGAGCCCCGGCACACGAGCGCACCGGGGTCGGCTTCGACCGGCAGACCCAGCAGGCCACGGTCACCAAGGTCGAGAGCGTGAGCTGTGCGTCGGTGAACGCCTCTGGCGGCACCCCCACCGGCGACACCTCCACGGCCGAGGGCTCCTCCGCGCAGCAGCAGGCCGGCGGCACCTGCAAGCGGGCCACGATCCGTGTGGACACCGGCAGCGACAAGGGCCGTACGTTCACCGAGATCGTGCAGCCGGACCAGTCTCGGCAGCTGGAACAGGGCGAGAAGGTCGTCGTCGCCTACGAGCCCTCGGCGCCGAAGGACCTCCAGTACTCGGTCACCGACGTGAACCGCCGGATCCCCATGACGGTCCTGGCCCTGATCTTCGCGGTCGCCGTCGTCGTCGTGGGGCGGCTCCGGGGCGTCATGGCCCTGGTGGCGCTCGCCATCAGCTTCATGGTGCTGAACTTCTTCGTCCTGCCCGCCATCCTCCAGGGGTCCAACCCGCTGGTCGTGGCGGTGGTGGGATCGAGCGCCATCATGCTGATCGCCCTCTACCTCTGTCACGGTCTCTCGGCCCGCACCTCGGTCGCGGTACTGGGCACCCTGATCTCGCTGCTGCTGATCGGCATCCTGGGCTCGTTGTTCATCGACTGGGCCGCGCTGACCGGCAACACGGACGACAACACCGGCCTGATCCACGGCCTGTACCCCTCGATCGACATGAGCGGTCTGCTGCTCGCCGGCATCATCATCGGTTCGCTCGGCGTCCTGGACGACGTGACGGTCACCCAGACCTCGGCGGTCTGGGAACTGCACGAGGCCAACCCCGCGATGGGTTGGCGCGGTCTGTACCGGGCCGGCATCCGCATCGGCCGGGACCACATCGCGTCGGTGGTCAACACGCTCGTCCTCGCCTACGCCGGTGCCGCTCTGCCGCTGCTGCTGCTCTTCTCCATCGCGCAGAGCAGTGTGGGCTCCGTCGCCAACAGCGAGCTCGTCGCGGAGGAGATCGTGCGCACCCTGGTGGGTTCGATCGGGCTGGTCGCCTCGGTGCCGGTCACCACGGCCCTGGCGGCCCTGGTGGTCTCCGCCGACCGGCCGGGTCCGAAGGAGGCGCCCGGGACGGCCCCGGAACCCGTCGCCGCCGCTTCGGCGGGAGCGGCGCCCGCCGCCACCGCGCAGGCACGGGGCGGCCGGGGCAGGCGTCGCAAGCGCTGAGTCGAGGGGGCGGGCGCCCGGGTGCCGGGAGACCGGCGGGCCCGGGCGCGCCCGTCGCTTCCATCGGGGAAGAAGAAGCGTTCCTGCACAACATCGGTCGTGGCAAGGCGTTGTGCCACCGATCGCCGCCCGTCCACCGAGGTCACCTCAGCCGGCGCTCTGCTCCTCCGCCAGGATCCGGTCCAGCGCCTCGTCCAGGTGCGCGTCGAAATCGGCGAGAGCACCTTCCTGGCCCAACGGGACCAGCTTGTCGGTGCGGTCGAGGAACGCCACCAGCGGTGCGGCAGAAGAACGGAACAGTGCCTGGTCACCGCCGACCTGAAGCCGGATCAGCACCTCTCCCAGCACGTCGACGTCCACCGGCGAGACGCGGACGTCCCCCTCACCGCACGGCCTTCCCACCCCGTCGATGAGCAACTCGCGCCCGAAGGCCCAGGTCACCGGGGCATCACCGGGCAGATGGAAGGTGAGTCGCACGGCGTACGGATCGCACGACTCGTAACCCAACTCCACCGGGATACGGAAAGAGAGCTCCTCGGAGACGAGGAAGCTCATCATGACCTCTGCCTGTACTGCCTGTACGGACTCGCGCATTGCCTAACCCCGTCATTTGCCGCCGACTGGCCGGGAATGGACCTTCTGGCACTGCACGCATCTTGCTGAACGTACACAACAGATCACAAGGAGTGAGTTTTCAGATACTGATAGAGATCGCCAGTGATCCCAGCAGACGGCCGACCTCGCTCTGCAGCTGCCGAGCCGCGGGCACCAGCCGGTGGGCGTGATGGGCCGGCAGGGAGATCGCCATCGTCGCCGCGGTGGTGCCCACCGTGATCGGGATGGCGGCGCACACCGTGCCCACCGCGTATTCCTGCCTCTCCATCACCGGTTCCATGCGTCGCATGCGTTCCAGACGTCGCAGCAGCGTGTGGTTGTCCCGCACGGTGTACGGGGTGATCGACTGCACGGGGTAGCGGTTCAGGTGCTCACGGCGCGTGTCCTCGTCCAGCTGGGAGAGCAGACACTGGCCGATGGCGTGCGCGTGGCCGGTCTCGCGGAAGTCGGCCCACTCCTCGACGGCGGGATTGCCGGGGGTGTCGGAGACGCACATGATCTCGATCTCGCCGTCGCGGTAGCGGGCGTAGTACACGGGGACACCGATCGAATCGCGCCACTGGGCGAGGGTGTCGGCAACCGTGCTGCGACGTTTCTGCGCCGCTCCGCTCGTCCCGAGCCGTTCGGCCGCCTCGCCCAGGAAGAACAGGCCCTTGTCCCGCCGCAGATAGCCCTCGTGGACGAGCGTGCGCAGCAGGTGGTAGGCCGTGGGCAGCGCGAGGCCGGTCTCGCGGGCGAGTTGTTTGGCCGGGGCGCCGTACTCGTGCTCCGCGACGGATTCCAGCAGCCGCATGGCGCGCTGCACGGAGCCGATCAGGGTGGCCGCGGGATGGGGGTGCCCCGTCAGGGCCGTGGTCGGCGGGCGTTGCAGCGGGGGCGCGGAGGAAGGCGGCCGGGTCGGGGGTGCGTACGGTTCTGCGGATGCGGTGTCAACCATGACCAAGGGTCACTCCGAAGCGCGAGGGGGGGCGGTCCGTGCGGGGGGAACACGGGTGGGGGAGTACGCCGCTCGCGGGGGTCGTCCCCGCGACGAGTTCCGGACTTTAACCGCCTGCCACCGCTCACAGACGGGCTGTCAGGGAAACTTCCCCCGGCCGAGGGAACGGGCGCTCCGTGTTACCGATCGCCGGCCTCCCGCACCGCTCACCAGTCGCTGCGCGACGAGGAACCCGAAGTGAACTTCCTGACGACGTAGACGAGTCCGCCGACCAGTGCCACGAAGATCAGCAGCTTGAACAGCAGGCCGATCACGAAGCCGACGATGCTGGCTATCAGGCCGCCGAACACGACCAGGGCGATGACCGGCACCGCGACCCACTTCACCCACCACGGCAGTCCCGAGAAGATCTCTTGCATCGCCCTCGTCCTCATCCTCTTGCAGTCGCTGTCCGGCACCCCTGTCGGGCCGGGCATCACGATGTCCTGTCGTCGATGCTAGGGCCGAAGCAGGTGCCGGCGGGGCCCTCGGATCCCTTGTCCTCCCCTGATCGATCCCTGAGGGAACCCCGAGACTCCCGGTCGCCCGGCGGGCGGAGAGACACCGCGCCCCGCGCGGAGCGGTTCAGCTCTCGGGTGGCGAGAACACGACCAGGACCCGCAGGTCCTCGCTGATGTGATGGAACTTGTGGGCGACCCCGGCCGGGACGTACACCACGCTGCCGCGCGCCACTTGCGTGGTCTCCAGGCCGACGGTGATCGAGGCGCGTCCGCTCACGACGAAGTACACCTCGTCCTGGTTGTGCGGGTTCTGGGGATCATGCGTGCCCGCGTCCAGCGCGTAGAGCCCGACCGACATGTTCCGCTCCCGCAGGAACTGCAGGTAGGCGCCGTCGTTGGCGGCTCGTTCCGCCTCCAGTTCGTCCAGCCGGAATGCCTTCATCGACCTTGTCCGCCCCTGTCCGGTGCTCGTTCACGATCTCTCTGCCACGATCAGACACATGAAGAATTTCGTAGTCAAGACGATCGCCAACGCGGGCGCCCTGGCGGTCGCCGTCTGGCTGCTCGAAGACATCACCCTGACCGGTGACAGCACGGGCAAGAAGGTCGGCACCCTCATAGTCGTCGCACTGCTTTTCGGCCTGGTGAACTTCCTCGTGAAGCCCGTCGTGAAGGTGCTGACCTTTCCCCTGTTCATCCTCACGCTCGGTCTGATCACCCTGGTGGTCAACGCCTTGATGCTGCTGCTGACCTCATGGCTGGCCGACAAGCTGGACGTGAGCTTCCACGTGGAGGGCTTCTGGACCGCGGTGCTGGGCGGTCTGATCATCTCCGTGGTCTCCTGGGCGCTCAACGTCGTCCTGCCCGACGAGGACTGAGTCCTCGATGACCTTTCGCGTCTGCTTCGTCTGCACGGGCAACATCTGCCGCTCGCCGATGGCCGAGGCGGTGTTCCGCGCGCGTGTGGACGAGGCGGGGCTCGACGCACTGGTGGAGGTCGAGAGCGCCGGCACGGACGGCTGGCACGAGGGCGAGAACGCCGATCCGCGCGCACGGTCCGTCCTGGAGGAGCACGGTTACGCCCTGGAGCACACGGCCCGGCACTTCGAGGCGTCCTGGTTCGCCCGCCTCGACCTCGTCCTGGCCCTCGACTCCGGCCACCTGGAAGCCCTGCGTCTCCTCGCACCCACCGAGGAGGACGCGGCGAAGGTGCGGCTGCTGCGCTCCTTCACCCGCCCACCGGCCGGCCACCGGTCCTCACCGGACCCTTCGCACTCCCCCTCCGCTCCGCAGGGCGCCGACCTGGACGTTCCCGACCCCTACTACGGGGCGCGGCGCGGCTTCGTGGAGTGTCTTGAGATGGTGGAGGAGGCGAGCGACGGCCTGCTCGCCGCCGTACGCGACGACGTGGAAGGACAAGTGGCATGAACGAATTCACCGAGGAGGAGCTGCCCGGCGGGCCCGGCGAGGGCACGCGCGCGGTGCGGGCGGGGCTGCCCGAACCGGTGAAGCACGAGCCGACCCTGCCCGGGCCGGTGTTCGCGGCACACTTCCATCTGCCGGGCGAGCCCACCGGCCCGTACACCTACGGCCGCGACGAGAATCCGACCTGGACCCACCTCGAGGGGGCCATCGGCGAGCTCGAGGCACCGGGCCGGGACGGGGTCGAGACGCTCGTCTTCGCCTCCGGCATGGCCGCGATCTCCGCGGTGCTGTTCTCGCAGCTGCGGGCCGGGGAAGCCGTCGTGCTGCCCGACGACGGCTACCAGGTGCTGCCGCTGGTGCGTGCGCAGCTGGAGGCGTACGGCGTCGAGGTGCGCACTGCGCCGACCGCCGGCGACGCCCAGCTGGAGGTGCTGGACGGCGCGAAGCTGCTGTGGATCGAGTCGCCCTCCAACCCCGGGCTCGATGTGTGCGACATCCGGCGGCTCGTAGAAGCGGCACACGCGCGAGGTGCTCTGGTCGCCGTGGACAACACGCTCGCCACCCCGCTCGGCCAGCGTCCGCTCGAACTCGGCGCGGACTTCTCGGTGGCCAGCGGCACCAAGCAGCTCACCGGCCACGGCGACGTCCTCCTCGGTTACGTCACCGGGAAGACCGGCGAGCCCATGGCGGCGGTCCGGCGCTGGCGCAAGATCGTCGGGGCGATTCCGGGCCCCATGGAGGCGTGGCTGGCCCACCGGTCCATCGCCACGCTCCAGATGCGCGTCGACCGCCAGAACGCCACTGCCATGGCCGTCGCGCAGGCTCTGCGGGGGAGGCCCGAGGTGACCGGGCTGCGGTACCCCGGGCTGCCGGACGACCCCTCGCACAAGGTCGCCTCCCAGCAGATGCGCCGCTACGGCTGCGTGATCTCCTTCACGCTCTCCACGCGCGCGCGTGCCGAGCGATTCCTCGAGGAACTGCGGTTCGTCGAGGAGGCGACGAGCTTCGGAGGGGTCCGCTCCACCGCGGAACGGCGCGGGCGCTGGGGCGGCGACGCGGTGCCGGAGGGCTTCGTCCGGCTGTCCGTCGGAGCCGAGGATCCCGAGGACCTCGTGGCGGATGTGCTGCGTGCGCTGGAGGAGTCGGCGCGATGACCGCGCGGGGGCCCCTTCGCGGGGGTCCCGCTACGCACGACGGACGGTCCGAGCCTCCCCCCTCGTGGCTCGGACCGTCCCCGGTTCCACACGCGAAGAACCGCGACGACAAGGCTAGTTGACTCTGTGTCAGTGTCCAATCACAGTAGCGACAGAAGCCTATCGACTTATTTATAGTTGGGCCTCGCCTCGGAGCAGGAGGAAGGGCGGGAAACGGGAGGACGCTCCATGGATCTGGCCTTGCTGCGCACGTTCGTGACCGTGCACCGGGCCGGCTCCTTCACTCGCGCCGCGGCTCTGCTGGGGCTGTCCCAGCCGGCCGTCACCTCGCAGATCCGCACCCTGGAACGGCAGCTGGGCCGTCCGCTGTTCCTGCGGCAGGCGCGCGGTGTCACGCCGACGAGCATCGGCGACGAACTGGCCCACAAGGCCGCGCCCCATCTGGACGCCCTGGTGGAGATCGCCGAGACCGGCCTCGACGACGAGTCCGCCGTGCGCACCCTCCACCTCGCCGGCCCACCGGAGTTCACCGCCGAGCGGGCCCTTCCCGCGCTCTCCCGGCTGTCCCAGGGCGAGGGCCAGGGCTTCGCCCTGCGCGCCTCCTTCGGAAACGCGCAGGAGGTGCTGGAGAGCCTGGCCGCCGGGCACCACGATCTCGCGATCAGCACGGCGCGGCCGCGCGGGACCCTGCTCACGGCCACTCCGCTGTGCGACGAGGAACACATACTGGTGGCCGCCCCTCGGTGGGAGGAGCACATCGACTCCGGGAAGCTGTGCCGCAAGGGGGCCTCCGCCCTGGACAACCTCCCGGTCGTCGAGGTGCACGAGTCCCTGCCCCTGGTCTCCCGCTACTGGGCCTCCGTCTTCGACGCCCGCCCCACCGCCTCGGGCACCGTGATCGTTCCCGACCTGCGCGCGGTCCTGGCCTGCGCCGTGGCGGGTGCCGGCCTCGCGGTCCTGCCGCGCTATCTGTGCGCCGCCGCCCTCGACAACGGTGACGTCGTCGCCCTGCACGAGCCCGCGGTACCGCCGCTGCGGACCTACGTGCTGGTGGTGCGCACCGGGACCCTGGCGATGCCGCAGGTCGCGCGGGCCCATGAATGGCTGCTGGAGACGGCTGCCGCGTGGTACTGACCCGGATTCCGGGCGCTCTGACGCACCGAGCCTGCCCGGTGCCGCTCGCGATGTTTCACGTGGAACCAGCGGGGCCACATTTCTCCCATGACCGTCCGACCCGTGGTCAAGCGCACCGCACGAGCCGTTCTGCTGGACGGCGACCATCTGATCCTGATCAAACGCACCAAGCCCGGTGTCGATCCCTACTGGGTCACGCCCGGTGGCGGGGTCGAACCGGACGACGCCACCGTCGTGGACGCCCTGCACCGTGAGGTGTACGAGGAACTGGGCGCCAAGATCGCCGACGTGGTGCCCTGCTTCGTCGACACCGTGGAGCACATCGGTGAGGACGGGGGTGCGACCGGCGTGAAGGTGCAGCACTTCTTCGTCTGCCGTCTGGAATCCATGGACCCGGCCCTGCGGCACGGCCCCGAGATCGAGGAACCCGCCGGGGAGTACGAGATCGTCCGGGTGCCGTTCACTCGGGTCGGCATCGCCTCGGTCCACCTGGTGCCGCTGTCCCTGCGGCACTACCTCGACGGCAACATCGAGGGCGTCCGCGCCATGCACGCACCCGACCTCGGCTGAGGGCCCGGGCCCGCACCCTGGCTGTCGTACGTCGTTGTTTCACGTGAAACACCGCATCGTCGGCACCTCCTGGTGCGGCAGAGCCTGACATGGCCAAAAGCACGTACGTCCGACGGGAAACAGGTGGACGCCGACGGCACCGGTCGGACAGCCTGACCTGCGTGCCGACTCCTTCTCTCACCGCTCTGCCCATCCGTCGTCTGACGCCCCGCGATCTCGCGGCCTGCGCGGACCTGTCCGAGGACCGGGGGTGGCCGCGCGAGGAGCACAAGTGGGGCTTCCTCCTCACCGCCGGGAAGGGGTACGGCATCGACGCCCCCGACGGAGGTCTCGTCAGCGCCTGCGTCGTCACCGAGTACGGCCCGCACGGCCGCCCCGGCCTCGGTGCCATCGGCATGGTCCTGGTCGCCGAGCGTTACGCCCGGCAGGGCATCGGCCGCCGGCTGATGCGGCACGTCATGTCGCTGATGGGCACCACTCCGCTGACCCTGCACGCCACACCGAACGGCCGGCCGCTCTACGAGGAGCTCGGTTTCAAGGTCACCGGCCGGGCGGAGATGGTCCGTGGGCATTTCACGCCGGACGAGCTTGCTTCGGACGTCGTCACCCGTGCGGCCACGGCCGAGGACCTCATGGCGATCCTCCGCCTGGACGAGGAGGTCTTCGGGAGCGACCGCACCCATGTGATCACCCGTCTTCCGGCCTTCGCCGACCAGTTGCGGGTCGCCGAGGAAGGCGACCGGGTCATCGGATACGCGGCCGCCTGGCCCAACATGGACACCCAGGTCGTGGGCCCGCTGATCGCCAGGGACACGGAGACCGCGAAGGCCCTGCTGGCCTCCCTCGCCGCCGGTACCGACCGACCGCTGCGCACCGACATCGACGTACGGCACGAGGAGCTGCTGACCTGGGTGAAGGCGCGGGGCCTGGAGTCCGTGGCCTTCAACGCGGTGATGAGCCAGGGGATCGCCGAGTTGCCGGGCGACTGGCGCCGCCGGTTCGCGCCGCTGACCGTGGCGGCCGGCTGAAATCCCGTATCCGGCACCCGGAGGGTGCGCCCGGTGACGGGTCGCCTCCGGGGAACGCGGACGGACCGGTGCCGTGACGGCCGGACCTACGGCGGAACGCCGGTCCCCCGCGAAGGCGGAACCGGCGTTCTCCGGGGCGTGCCGGGTCAGACGAGGGTCTCCACGGCGGCCGTGGCGAAGGCGTGGTCCTGCTCCGGCGCGCCGCCGCCGACTCCGACCGCGCCGATCAGACGGCCGTCGCGGCGCACCGGCACACCACCGGCGATGAACAGCAGCGGGCGGTCGAGCGCGGTGGGCAGAGTGTGGAAGGGGCCACCGGGCTGCACGGCGTCGACGAGTTCGGCGGTGGGGGCGTTCAGCTGGAGCGCGGTGTACGCCTTGCGCGTGCTCGTCTCACCGGAGATCAGGACGGCCCGGTCGTCACGCCGGAAGGCCAGCAGGTGACCGCCCGCGTCCAGGACGGTGACGCTGACCGTGACCCCGGCGGCCTCGGCGGCACGGTGGGCGGCGGTGACAAGGGCTTCGGCGTCGTGGACGGTCAGCGGCGCGAGGGCGGTGGTGCTCATGGGGGAGTTCTCCTTGTGAGGGGGCGGGGCGCGAAGGCGCCGGTGGTTCGGGGGGTTCGGGGACGGACGCGGGCACGGTGCACCACAAACGCCGGCCCGGGTGCCGGCCCGGTCCGGACGGTTCAGGCCCGGGCGGGGCCGGACGTCACCGCTGGACGGCCGGGTACCGCTCGGCGGGCGCTCCCCCGGCGACGACGGCGCCCGGTACGGCGTCGGCGCCACCGCGGGCGTTGTCGCGACGCTCCAGCGCGGCCGAGACGAGGGCGAGGAGCAGCGCGCCCGCGGCGAGGGCGGCGCCGACCCAGTTCGGGGCGGTGTAGCCGAGGCCGGCGGCGATCACCAGGCCGCCCAGCCAGGCGGACAGCGCGTTGCCGAGGTTGAAGGCGCCGATGTTGACCGCGGACGCCAGGGTCGGCGCGCCGTGGGCCTGGTCCAGGACCCGCTTCTGGAGCGGTGGAACGGTGGCGAATCCCAGGGCGCCGATCAGGACGATCGTGACGGCCGCGAGGACCTTGTCGTGGGCGGTCAGCGTGAAGAGCGCCAGGACGACCGCCAGGGCGCCCAGGGAGACGTACAGCATCGGCATCAGCGCGCGGTCCGCGTACCGGCCGCCGACGAGGTTGCCGCCGACCATGCCCAGCCCGAAGAGGACCAGCAGCCAGGTGACGGAACCGTCGGCGAAGCCGGCCACGTGCGTCATCATCGGCGCGATGTAGGTGATCGCCGCGAAGACACCGCCGAAACCGAGGACGGTCATCGCCATGGCGAGCAGCACCTGGGCGTTCTTGAAGGCGGCCAGTTCGTGGCGCAGACTAACGCCTTCGGCCCGGGGCATCTCGGGTACGAGCCGGGCGATGCCGGCGAGTCCCACGACACCGAGTGCGGCGACGAGGGCGAAGGTGACGCGCCAGCCCAGGGTCTGTCCGACGAGGGTGCCCAGGGGGACGCCCACGACGTTGGCGACGGTCAGGCCGGTGAACATCATCGCGATGGCTCCGGCCTTCTTGTCCGGGGCGACCAGGTCGGCGGCGACGACCGATCCGATGCCGAAGAACGCGCCGTGGGCGAGCGAGGCGACCACCCGGCCGATCAGCATCACCGTGAACGACGGCGCGACGGCGGAGAGCAGGTTGCCGACGATGAACAGGCCCATCAGCAGCATCAGCATCCGCTTGCGGGAGATCTTGGTGCCGAGGACGGTCATCAGCGGGGCGCCGAACATGACACCGAGCGCGTAGCCGGTCACGAGGAGGCCGGCCGTGGGGATGGAGACGCCGAAGTCGCCCGCGACCTCGGGCAGCAGCCCCATGATCACGAACTCGGTGGTTCCGATGCCGAAGGCCCCGATCGCGAGAGCCAGAAGCGCGAGAGGCATAGGGGTAACACCCTTCCCAGACGATTGCAGATGCGCTTTGCGTGCGTTCACAATAGTTGCAGACGCTGGCTATATGCAAACGCCGTCTATTGCAGAATTGCTCTATCCTGGTGACAGCCGCTCCGGGACGGAGGAGAACCCCCATGACTGCCACGGACCCCGCGCTCACCGCCCTCGCCCAGGGCTGGTGCGCCCTCTCCCTGCTGCACGGGAGGATCGAGGCCCACATCGAGCGCGCGCTCCAGGCCGGACACGACCTCAGCGTGCGCGAGTACTCCCTGCTCGACGTGCTGAGCCGGCAGCACGAAGGCGTAGGCGGGCATCTCCAGATGAAGCAGGTGGCCGACGCGGTCGTGCTCAGCCAGAGCGCGACCACCCGGCTCGTGACCCGCCTGGAGGACCGCGGACTGCTCGAGCGCTATCTGTGCCCCACCGACCGCCGAGGCATCTACACCAATGTCACCGAAGCCGGTCTGAAGCTCCTGGCCCAAGCCCGCCCCACCAATGACGCCGCACTGCGCGAGGCACTCGACGAAGCCGCCAGGAACCCTGAACTGGCCCCGCTGGTACGGGTCGTGGAGTCACTGAAAGCACCCGTGCCCGCCATGGGCGCATAGGGTCGCAGGCATGGGAGATCTTGAAATACGGGCCGCCGTTCCCGACGACATCCCCGCCGTCGTCGCCATGCTGGCCGACGACCCCCTGGGGGCGCAGCGCGAGTCGCCGGACGACCTCGGCCCCTATCTGGCGGCCCTGGAGCGGCTGAGCGCCGACCCGAACCAGCGTCTCGTCGTCGCCGTCCGTGAGGGCCGCGTCGTCGGAACCCTTCAGCTGACGATCGTCCCCGGACTGTCCCGCCGCGGCTCCACCAGGTCGATCATCGAAGGGGTGCGGGTCCACGCCGACGAGCGTGGCAGCGGTCTGGGCACCCGCTTCATCGAATGGGCGATCGAGGAGTCACGGCGGGAGAACTGTCAGCTGGTCCAGCTGACCTCGGACACCGCCCGTACCGACGCCCACCGCTTCTACGAGCGCCTCGGCTTCGTCGCTTCCCACGTGGGCTTCAAACTGCAGCTCTGAGGCCGGAGCGTTGTGTCCTGTTTCACGTGAAACAGGACACAACGCTCCGGCCTGCCGTCAGCCGATACCCCGCCAGCCCTGTGGGTCGACCCCGCCGGGCACAGCGGCCCCTTCGTCGTACGGCTGCCGGGTGAACACGAAGGAGCCGAGGTCCAGGTGGTCCACGGTCCCGTCCGGCCGCCGTACGGCCCGCAGGAGCTCACCGGCGTAGTAGCCCTCCAGACCGGTCCAGGTGCCGTCCCCGTTCGGCCTGAACCGGGAGCGCCGGCCCGCGCCGGACAGCGGCTCCAGACAGACCAGCCCGTCGGCTGTCACCCGCAGGGCACAGGGGGAGGCTCCCCAGTACCACTGGCCGGCCAGCGCCAGCACCGAAGGATCCACCTCGCGCAGCGGGCGCCAGGGCTCCGGCATCCGCGGCTCGGCCTCGGCGACGATACGGACGAGATCGGCAGCCACCTGGGACGTCATGAGTCCGCCCGTGCAGTTGGCCAGCACCACCGCGGCCACGTCGTCGGCCACGCCGAGGGTGAGGGTCGCGAGGAATCCCGGCACCGAGCCGGAGTGGCCCACGAGCAACCGGCCGTCCCGGTGCTGGATCTGGAGGCCGAGCCCGTACGCGGCACCGTCCACTACGTCCGACGGCCCGGCCGGAGCCGCGGGCGTCGACATCTCCCGCAGGGTCTCGGCGCTCAGTACCCGCTCGTCACCCCGGGCGAGGAACACGGCGAAACGGGCAAGGTCGGCGGTCGTGGACCAGAGCTGGCCCGCCGCGGCCATCCGCCCGAAGTCCTCGGCGGGTTCGGGCAGCATCACGTCGGCCCAGGGATGCACCGCCCAGCCGCCCGCGGCGGGAGCCTGCGGCCGGACGCTCGTGCGGGCGAGGCCCAGAGGTTCGAGCACTTCACGCCGTAGGACCTCCTCCCACGGCGCGCCACGGAGCTCTTCCACCAGGGCGCCCAGAAGCGCGTATCCGGGATTCGAATAGTGGTACCGGCGGCCGGTGGGATGCAGGGCGGTGCCGTCCCCCAGCACGTCGGCGAGCTCGGGCCGCAGGGAGCCCGGGGTCCGCTCCCACCACGGCCCGGGCGACTCGGCCGCCAACCCTCCGGTGTGGGCCAGCAGTTCGGCCACCGTGGCCTCCCCCGCCCCCGTGCCGGGCAGGTGCTTCTCCAGTGCCTCGGCCAGGTCGAGCAGGCCCTCGTCGCGAAGCCGCAGCACGAGCACCGCGGTGAAGGTCTTGGTGATCGAGCCGATCCGGTACTGCACGTTCTCGTCCGGACCGTGGCCGTCGACCGAGGTCCGTGCGCCGTGCCACAAGGCCCGCCCGTCCCGTACGACCGCGGCCACGAGCGAGGGGGCCCGCCCTTCGGCCTGGGCCGTCGCGATCCGATGCAGGAGCGCACGCCGGGTACCGGGCAGCAGCTCTTCCTGAGATGTCGTCATGATCCCAGTCCACCCCGGCCGCGCGGCCGGCGTCGAGCACATCCCGCCGCCCGCGCGGATCAGGTCTGGGCCATGTCCACGAAGCGCGAGTAGTGGCCCTGGAAGGCCACGGTGATGGTGGCCGTCGGGCCGTTACGGTGCTTGCCCACGATGATGTCCGCTTCGCCGGCGCGCGGGGACTCCTTCTCGTAGGCGTCCTCGCGGTGCAGCAGGATGACCATGTCGGCGTCCTGCTCGATGGAGCCGGACTCACGCAGGTCGGACACCATCGGCTTCTTGTCCGTGCGCTGCTCGGGACCACGGTTCAGCTGCGAGAGGGCGATCACCGGCACCTCCAGCTCCTTCGCGAGCAGCTTGAGGTTACGGGACATGTCCGAGACCTCCTGCTGACGGCTCTCGGAGCGCTTGGAGCCACCGGCCTGCATCAGCTGGAGGTAGTCGATGATCACGAGCTTGATGTCGTTGCGCTGCTTCAGCCGACGGCACTTCGCGCGGATCTCCATCATCGACAGGTTCGGGGAGTCGTCGATGTACAGCGGCGCGGAGGACACCTCGGGCATCCGGCGCGCGAGGCGGGTCCAGTCCTCGTCCGTCATCGTGCCCGAGCGCATGTGGTGCAGGGCGACGCGGGCCTCCGCGGAGAGCAGACGCATCGCGATCTCGTTGCGCCCCATTTCCAGGGAGAAGATCACGCTCGGCAGGTTGTGCTTGATCGACGCGGCGCGCGCGAAGTCCAGCGCGAGCGTCGACTTGCCCATGGCGGGACGGGCCGCGATGACGATCATCTGACCCGGGTGCAGACCGTTGGTGAGCGAGTCGAGGTCCGTGAAGCCGGTGGGCACCCCGGTCATCTCACCGCTGCGTGAGCCGATGGCCTCGATCTCGTCGAGGGCGCCCTCCATGATGTCGCCGAGCGGGAGGTAGTCCTCGCTGGTGCGCTGCTCGGTGACCGCGTAGATCTCGGCCTGGGCCCGGTTGACGATCTCGTCCACGTCGTCGTCACCGGCGTATCCCATCTGGGTGATGCGCGTGCCGGCCTCGACCAGACGACGCAGTACGGCGCGCTCGTGGACGATCTCCGCGTAGTACTCGGCGTTGGCGGCCGTCGGCACCGTCTGCACGAGGGTGTGCAGATAGGACGCGCCACCGACCTTGTTGATCTCTCCGCGCTTGGTGAGCTCCGCGGCGATGGTGATGGGGTCGGCCGGCTCGCCCTTGGCGTAGACGTCCAGGACCGCCTGGAAGATCGTCTCGTGCGCGGGCTTGTAGAAGTCGTGTCCCTTGAGGACCTCCACCACGTCGGCGATGGCGTCCTTGGACAGCAGCATGCCGCCCAGGACGGACTGCTCGGCATCGAGATCCTGCGGCGGCACCCGCTCGAAGGCGGTGCCACCGCCCTCCCAGTCGCCGCTGTCGCGGCCGCGGTCGTGCTGTTCGTCCCGGCCGCGCCCGCCGTCGCCACGCCGGCGGGCCGGAGGCAGACGATCACTGGGCCCGCTGTCGGCCCACGGGTCGTCCAAGGGCTCGGAAATGCTCACCGAGCAACCTCCTCCCGTCCGCCGAGCGGACCTCGCCATGCCTTCTTTCTACGGCACGGCACTGACAAATAAGAGCGCCAACTCCGGTTGTGACGCGTCGGGTTTATGAGGGTTTGGCCAGCCGACGGACGGAGCGCACGCCGGACCACGGTAGGCCCGCGGGCACCGTCAGCCAATCTGGTTATCCACAGGCCATGTGGACGACGGCCCCGATGCTGTGGACAACTGCGCAAAACCTGTGCACGACCCGGTGGACAGCCCTGTGAACAAGCCCTCGACTTTTCTTACGAAGCCTCTATGACCTGCACTTTCGCCATCCACGGGCTGTGCGTAAGAAAAAGTTGCCCGGTCGGGCCAAGATCTCTTCGAACGGCGCGCGAGAGGAGGCGCGACCGGAAGAGAGGTAAGGGTCACATGGCAATTGCATCTCTTACCTGTGGACGATTAGATTGATGCTCATGACACAGGCTCCCGCGCCCCCCACGGCCGCTCGGCGACAGCACGATCGGGAGATCGTCGCACTGGCCGTTCCGGCCTTCGGCGCACTGGTCGCCGAACCGCTGTTCGTCCTGGCCGACAGCGCGATCGTCGGCCATCTGGGCACCGCCCAGCTGGCCGGACTCGGAGTCGCCTCGGCCCTTCTCATGACGTCCGTGAGCGTCTTCGTCTTCCTCGCCTACGCGACCACCGCCGCCGTCGCGCGACGGGTCGGTGCCGGTGATCTTCCGGCAGCCATCCGGCAGGGCATGGACGGCATCTGGCTGGCTCTGCTGCTCGGCGCCGCGGTGATCGCGGCCGTCCTGCCCACAGCCCCCGCCCTGGTCCAGCTCTTCGGCGCCTCGGACGCGGCTGCCCCCTACGCGACCACCTATCTCCGCATCTCGGCACTCGGCATCCCGGCGATGCTCGTCGTCATGGCCGCGACCGGTGTCCTGCGCGGACTTCAGGACACGAGGACGCCGCTCTACGTCGCCGTCGCCGGCTTCGTCGCCAACGCCGTCCTGAACGCCGGCCTCGTGTACGGCGTCGGCCTGGGCATCGCGGGATCCGCCTGGGGGACCGTGATCGCCCAGTGGGGCATGGCCGCGGTCTACCTCGCGGTGGTGATCCGGGGCGCCCGGCGCCATGGAGCATCGCTGCGCCCCGACGCCGAGGGCATCAGGGCCTCCGCCCAGGCCGGGGTGCCCCTGCTGGTGCGCACCCTCTCGCTGAGGGCGATCCTGATGATCGCCACGGCGGTGGCCGCCCGCCTCGGGGACGACGACATCGCCGCGCACCAGATCGCCTTGAGCCTGTGGAGTCTGCTGGCCTTCGCGCTCGACGCCATCGCCATCGCCGGGCAAGCCATCATCGGTCGGTACCTCGGCGCCGACGACGCCCAAGGAGCCCGGGATGTCTGCCGCCGCATGGTCGAGTGGGGCATCGCCGTGGGTGTCGTGCTGGGCCTGCTGGTCGTGGTGGCCCGCCCGCTGTTCCTGCCGCTCTTCACCGGCGATCCTGCGGTGAGGGACGCCGCGCTGCCGGCCCTTCTCGTCGTGGCGCTCTCCCAGCCCGTCTGCGGCATCGTCTTCGTCCTGGACGGCGTACTGATGGGAGCGGGCGACGGCCCCTACCTCGCCTGGGCCATGGTGCTCACCCTGGCGGTCTTCGCACCGGTGGCCCTGCTGGTGCCGGTGCTGGGCGGCGGCCTCACCGCGGTGTGGGGAGCGATGACGCTGATGATGGCGGTCCGGATGCTCACGCTCTGGCTGCGCGCACGCTCCGGCCGCTGGGTCATCACCGGCGCCACCCGCTGAGCGTTTCACGTGAAACAAGCAGATGACCTGGAACGAGCAGATGAAAGGGGCCGCACCCGGTGGGTGCGGCCCCTTCTCAGCTTTTCAGCAGAGCGCGGCGATCAGGCCGCGACAACCTCGATGTTGACCTTGGCGGCAACCTCGGGGTGCAGACGCACGGACGTCTCGTGGGCGCCCAGGGTCTTGATCGCCGAGCCGAGCTCGATGCGGCGCTTGTCGACCTCGGGGCCACCGGCAGCCTTGATCGCGGAAGCGATGTCGGCCGGGGTGACGGAACCGAAGAGACGACCGGCGTCGCCGGAGCGCACGGCCAGACGGACCTTCACGCCCTCGAGCTGGGCCTTCACAGCGTTGGCCTGCTCGATGGTCTGGATCTCGTGGATCTTGCGAGCACGACGGATCTGCTCGACGTCCTTCTCGCCGCCCTTGGTCCAGCGGATCGCGAAGTTCCGCGGGATCAGGTAGTTGCGAGCGTAGCCGTCCTTGACGTCGACGACTTCGCCGGCGGCACCGAGGCCGGAGACCTCGTGGGTGAGGATGATCTTCATTAGTCGGTCACCCTTCCCTTATCGCGCCTGGGCGGTGTACGGCAGCAGCGCCATCTCACGGCTGTTCTTGACGGCCGTGGCGACGTCACGCTGGTGCTGCGTGCAGTTGCCGGTCACGCGGCGGGCACGGATCTTGCCGCGGTCGGAAATGAACTTCCGCAGCATGTTCGTGTCCTTGTAGTCCACGTACGTGACCTTGTCCTTGCAGAATGCGCAGACCTTCTTCTTAGGCTTGCGCACAGGCGGCTTCGCCATGGTGTTTCTCCTGTGTGATCAAGAAGTGGGGATACGACCCGCCCTCGACCTGTCCGAGCCCGGAACCGGGCCCGAACGGGGCCTAGAAGGGGGGTTCGTCCGAGTAGCCGCCGCCGCTGGAGCCGGAGTTTCCACCCCAGCCGCCACCGCCGCCACCGCCCTGGTTGCCACCGGCAGGAGCGCCGGTCGCCCACGGGTCGTCGGCGGGAGCACCGCCGCCCTGCTGGCCGCCGCCGGAGTTTCCACCCCAGCCGCCGCCCTGCTGGCCGCCACCGCCACCGCCGCCGTAACCACCCTGGCCGCCCTGGCCACCGCGGCCGGAGGCCTTGGTGACCTTGGCCGTGGCACTGCGCAGGCTGGCGCCGACTTCCTCGACGTCCAGTTCGTAGACCGTGCGCTTGACGCCCTCACGGTCCTCGTAGGACCGCTGCTTCAGCCGGCCCTGCACGATGACGCGCATGCCTCGCTGGAGCGACTCCGCGACGTTCTCCGCCGCCTGGCGCCAGACCGAGCAGGTCAGGAACAGGCTCTCGCCGTCCTTCCACTCGTTCGTCTGACGGTCGAAGGTGCGGGGAGTGGACGCGACACGGAACTTCGCGACCGCCGCACCGGAGGGGGTGAAGCGCAGCTCGGGGTCGTCGACAAGATTGCCGACGACCGTGATGACGGTCTCGCCTGCCATGGGGGAACCTCTCGGCGGGTTTGCTGCTGGCTGCTTGTGCTGCTACTCAGAATCCCGAGATCAGCTGAGCTGGAGAGCTCAGTGGGTCTCGGGACGGAGGACCTTGGTCCGGAGGACCGACTCGTTCAGGTTCATCTGGCGGTCGAGCTCCTTGACGACCGCAGGCTCGGCCTGCAGGTCGATGACCGAGTAGATGCCCTCGGGCTTCTTCTTGATCTCGTACGAGAGACGACGACGGCCCCAGGTGTCGACCTTCTCCACCTTGCCGTTGCCCTCACGGACGACGGACAGGAAGTTCTCGATCAGCGGGGAGACAGCGCGCTCCTCGAGATCCGGGTCGAGGATGACCATCACTTCGTAGTGACGCATGTGGAACCCACCTCCTTTGGACTCAGCGGCCACGGTCGATCCGTGGCAGGAGGGTTGTGATGCGTACGCAACGGTATCGGCCGCCACTGACAATCGGGGGTCGGTAGCCGACTTCCCTGCTGTGACCTGGACGGACACCCTGGCTAGGCCTGGGCAGACACCGGTGCAGACGGTACAGACTACCTGCACACACGCTTCCGGTTGAAATCCGGCGTGGATGACCGTCAGTCTGTACACGTCGGGTGTGTATGGCGCTACGATGCGCCGCCTTCCGCAGGAGGTGCCCCATGGCACAGGCATTGCGACCCAATACCGCCGGATCTCTCTTCGCCACCGACGGCCGACCTCATCCGCTCCAGGACGCCCTGCTCGCGGTGACGCTGGTCCTCGGGGTGACGGCCTTCATCACCTCGTTCTTCCACAGCCTGCATCTGCTCAGCTCCTGGGCCGGCCTGGTGGGGATCCTGACCGGCGCGTACGGGCAGTGGATCTCCGAGACCACCCGTGAACGCTTCGGCCTGATCCTGGGTCTCGGAGCCTCGGGTGTCGGCTTCTTCATCGGCATGGCCAACGGCGGCCTCTTCGGCGGACTCTGGTGACCCCGGCGGCGCCGGGGTACGCACCACGGACCCCGCTCGCGCCGGACGGCACGTAGGACACCTACGAATCAGGACGGAACGCCCCGGCCGCGCACGGGCCGGGGCGAAGGTTCCGTACGCCCAGTCAGGCCGCTCGCGAGGCGCAGTAGGCTTCGGCGCGAGAGCCGGAGCCCCTGTACCCATGGGGACACACCAGCCCGAGGAGCGCCCCGAATGAGCCTGACCCTGAGGACGATCAGCCGCGAGCAGCATCTGGCATACATCCAGAGCCTGCCGTCGGCTAGCCACATGCAGGTTCCGGCCTGGGCCGACGTGAAGGCCGAGTGGCGTTCGGAGAGCCTCGGCTGGTTCGACGAGCGCACCGGCGAACTGGTCGGCGCGGGCCTCGTCCTCTACCGCCAGCTGCCCAAGATCAAGCGTTACCTGGCCTACCTTCCCGAGGGTCCGGTCATCAACTGGTACGCGCCGAATCTGACCGAGTGGCTGGAACCGATGCTCGCGCACCTCAAGCAGCAGGGCGCTTTCTCGGTGAAGATGGGCCCGCCGGTGATCATCCGCCGCTGGGAGGCCGTCTCCATCAAGGCCGGCATCCAGAACCCGGACGTGAAGCGACTGCGCGACATCGAGGCCGACTTCATCGAACCGCGCGCCTTCGAGGTGGCCGACAAGCTCCGTCGCATGGGCTGGCAGCAGGGCGAGGACGGCGGCGCCGGCTTCGGCGACGTCCAGCCGCGCTACGTCTACCAGGTGCCGCTGGCGAACCGTTCCCTCGAAGACGTCCACAAGAACTTCAACCAGCTGTGGCGCCGCAACATCAAGAAGGCCGAGAAGGCCGGCGTCGAGGTGGTCCAGGGCGGCTACCACGACCTCGAGGAATGGCAGCGGCTGTACGAGATCACGGCCGTGCGGGACCATTTCCGGCCGCGTCCGCTCTCCTACTTCCAGCGCATGTGGTCGGCCCTCAACACCGAGGACCCCAACCGCATGCGGCTGTACTTCGCCCGCCACAACGGCGTGAACCTCTCGGCCGCGACGATGCTGATCGTCGGCGGGCACGTCTGGTACTCGTACGGCGCCTCGGACAACATCGGCCGGGAGTTCCGCCCGTCGAACGCCATGCAGTGGCGCATGCTGCGCGACGCCTACGCGCTCGGCGCGACCGTCTACGACCTGCGCGGCATCTCCGACTCGCTGGACGAGTCCGACCACCTCTTCGGCCTGATCCAGTTCAAGGTCGGCACCGGCGGGCAGGCCGCGGAGTACCTCGGCGAGTGGGACTTCGCGCTGAACAAGCTGCTCCACAAGGCTCTCGACATCTACATGTCGCGCCGCTGACGTCACGTTCGGTGATTCCATATCCCCGGACACGTCCGACACCTCAGGCACTCCGACGTGTCTCCCCCACACCGCAGCCACGAGAAAGGTCCCAGGTCCGGCCATGGCGCTCACCCTCTACGTCGACACCGCGCGCTGGCGGGCGCATCACAAGCACGTGCAGGAGCAGTTCCCGGGGCTCGTCCCGGTCTGCAAGGGCAACGGCTACGGCTTCGGGCACGACCGGCTGGCGGAGGAGGCCACCCGGCTGGGCTCGGACGTCCTCGCGGTCGGCACGACGTACGAGGCGGCACGCATCAAGGACTTCTTCGGCGGTGACCTGCTGGTGCTGACGCCGTACCGGCGCGGCGAGGAGCCCGTACCGCTGCCCGACCGGGTCGTGCGCTCGGTGTCGTCGGTGGACGGCGTGTACGGCCTCGTGGGTGCCCGGGTGGTCATCGAGGTGATGTCGTCGATGAAGCGGCACGGCATCAGCGAGCAGGACCTTCCGCAGCTGCACTCCGCCATCGAGAACGTCCGCCTCGAGGGCTTCGCCATCCACCTGCCGCTGGACCGCACCGACGGCTCGGACGCCGTCGAGGAGGTCATCGGCTGGATGGACCGGCTGCGCGCGGCCCGGCTGCCGCTGCACACCATGTTCGTCAGCCACCTCAAGGCCGACGAACTCGCCCGGCTGCGGCAGCAGTTCCCGCAGACCCGCTTCCGCGCCCGTATCGGCACGCGGTTGTGGCTGGGGGACCACGAGGCCACCGAGTACCGCGGTGCCGTCCTCGACGTCACCCGGGTCGCCAAGGGCGACCGCTTCGGCTACCGGCAGCAGAAGGCCGCCTCCGACGGCTTCCTGGTGGTCGTGGCGGGCGGTACGTCGCACGGGGTGGGCCTGGAGGCCCCCAAGGCCCTGCACGGCGTCATGCCGCGCGCCAAGGGCGTCGCCCGGGCCGGCCTCGCCACGGTCAACCGCAACCTCTCGCCGTTCGTCTGGGGCGGCAAGCAGCGCTGGTTCGCCGAGCCGCCGCACATGCAGGTGTCGATCCTCTTCGTGCCCTCGGACGCCCCGGAGCCGCACGTCGGCGACGAACTGGTCGCCCATCTGCGGCACACCACCACCCAGTTCGACCGGATCGTGGATCGCTGAGACACGGACGCCGCACGAACGCGGCAACGGCGAAGGCCGTACACGGGGACTCCGTGTACGGCCTTCTCTGCGTACGGCGTTCGCTCAGGGCGAACTGTCGACGGTGTCGGGCTTGCCCCAGTCCACCTGGGGTCCGTCGAAGTGCGAGGCGTGCCGAGGCGGATGGGCCGCGGCGCCCAGGACGAAGACGTCCTCCGCCCCGTCGAGCACCCCGCCCGAAGGATCGTCGTCGCCCGCCTGCCGCACGACGTCGCGCTCCGGCATCAGGATGTCCCGCACGACCACCCCGCACAGGTAGAGCGTCCCCAGCAGGTGCACCCCGATCGCCCAGTGGTAGCCGTCGGTCGGCAGGCCTTTGTGGGCGTCCCCGCTCATCGTGTAGGCGAGGTACATCCAGATGCCCACGAAGTAGGCGACCTCGCAGGCCTGCCAGATCAGGAAGTCCCGCCACTTCGGCCTGGCCAGCACCGCCAGCGGCACCAGCCACAGGACGTACTGCGGCGAGTACACCTTGTTGGTCAGGATGAAGGCGGCGACGATCAGGAAGGCCAGCTGCGCGAAGCGCGGGCGGCGCGGCGCGGTCAGCGTCAGCACGGCGATCCCGACGGCGCACAGCAGGACGAGAAGCGTGGCGAGGGTGTTGACGCTGTCCGTGGTGAGCGGATCCTTGGAGTTCTGCGCCATGATCAGCCAGAAGGAGCCGAAGTCGACGCCGCGCTCCTGGCTGAAGCGGTAGAACTTCGACCACCCCTCGAAGGCGAAGAGCATGACGGGCAGGTTCACTACCAGCCAGGCGACGGCCGTACCGGCGAAGGCCCTGCCGAAGTCCCGCCACTTGCCCGCACGCCAGCACAGGACGAACAGGGGGCCGAGCAGGAAGACCGGATAGAGCTTGGCGGCCGTGGCGAGCCCCAGGAGGACTCCGAAAGCAAGGGACCGGCCCCGGGACCACATGAGCATCGCCGCGGCGGTCAGGGCGACCGCCAGCAGGTCCCAGTTGATGGTCGCGGTCAGGGCGAAGGCTGGTGCCAGCGCCACCAGCAGTCCGTCCCAGGGACGCCGGGCGTGCGTACGGGTCACGCAGACGGCGATGACGGCCGCGCAGGCCATCAACATGCCGGCGTTGACCATCCAGTACCACTGCTCCTGGTCCTGGATGCTGCCGCTGCCGGGCGTCAGCCAGTTGGCCACCTCCATGAAGACACCGGTCAGCACCGGGTACTCGAGGTAGTCCATGTCGCCGGGCAGCTTGTCGAAGTACGGCACGAGCCCGTCGGCGAAGCCCCGCCCCTGGTAGAGGTGGGGGATGTCCGAGTAGCAGGCGTGCGTGTACTGGGTCGTGGCCCCGAAGAACCAGCCGCCGTTGTAGCAGGGCGCCTTCTGGATCAGGCCTAGGGCGAACATCCCGATCGCCACGAGCGCGACGACCCGCACGGGCGTCCACCAGGACGTCCCCAGAAGGGCGCGGCGGCCGACCGGACCGCCGATCAGCTCACTTCCGGCCGCGGCCACCGGGTCATCGCTGGTCGGCTTCACCGGATCGGGCTGGTGCACGCGCGTGGGCGTCGATTCTGCACTGGGCATGGGCGCCATCCTGCCGTACGGACCTAGGAAAAAGCCGAGGGCCGCCCCACCTCGTTCGGTGGAGCGGCCCTTGTTTCACGTGAAACATCAGCATGTTTCACGTGAAACACCCAAGACGGGCGTCAGAGCGCTCAGCCGCTGCCTCCTCCGAAGAAGCCGCCGTTGCTCGTATTGCCTCTGGTGTCGCTGTTCGACTCCGTGGCGCTCGGGGACGGACTGTTGTCCCCTGAGCCGCCGTTCCCGTTGCCGTTCGACGTCCCCGCCGTGTTGTCGTTGCAGTCGAAGAAGTTGGAACAGGTCTCACTCGCCGAGGGAGAGGGCTCCACCCGCGTCCTGCTGGGGGACGGGGACGGCGAAGGCGACTCCTCCTCGGTCTCGACGGCCGACGGGGTCGGCGTCGGGGACGGTTCCGCGTTGACGACCTCGCCGATGGGCTGGGGCTCGGGGAAGTCCTCCGCCTTGGTGCCCTTCAGCGCCTCGGCCATGTAGTCGTGCCAGATCTGCGCCGGGAACGATGCGCCGTGGATCTTCTCCTGGCCACCCGTGCCGAACATCTTCAAGAACGTGCGGTTTTTGTTCGACTCGTCGTCGTCGTAGCGGAACATGGTGACCGCGGTCGACAGCTGCGGGGTGTAGCCCACGAACCAGGCCGACTTGTTGCCGTCGGTGGTACCGGTCTTGCCCGCCACCTCACGGCCGGGCAGCTGGGCGTTGGTACCCGTGCCCTTCTCGACCACGGTCTTGAGGATGTCCGTGACGTTGTCGGCGACCTTCGAGGTGAACGCCTGCTTGGTCTCCGTCTCGTGGGTGAAGATCTGGCCCTTCTCGCTGGTGACCCTCTCGACGGAGTAGGGGTCACGCTGCTTGCCGCTGGCGGCGAAGGTGCCGTAGGCGCCGGCCATCCGGATCGCGCTCGGGTCGGAGATACCGATCGAGAACGACGGGAAGCCGCTGTTGGTGAGGCTGGACTCCTTCAGACCCGCGCTGACGGCGGACTCCTTGACCTTGTCCAGGCCGACGTCCATGCCGAGCTGCACGAAGGCGGAGTTCACCGACTCGCGCATCGCCTCACGCAGGTCGATCTTGAAGTTGGGCGGGGACCCGAGCGAGATGTTGCCGTCGTTGGTCTGGAGCCACTCCTCGCCCTTCTCGTTCTTCCAGACCGACCCGTCGTAGTTCTCGATCTTGAGCTTGTTCTTGCCGCTGAACAGGCTCTTGGGCGACACGATGGTGCGTTCGTCCTGCGCCTGCGAGGAGCCGCCGTCCGGATCCCGCACGCCCCACGTCATCGCGGCCGCCAGGACGAAGGGCTTGAACGTCGAACCCACCTGGGCGCCGGTCTGGTCGGCGTTGTCGGTGAAGTGCTTGGTGGCGTCCTCGCCGCCGTAGATGGCCCGGATGGCGCCGGTGTCCGGTTCCACCGACGCGCCGCCGAACTGGACGTGCGTATCGGTGTCCGGGCGCAGCTTCGGCTTGATGTTGGCCTTCTGGACCTTGGCGACCGCTTCGTTGAGGGCCTTGACCTTGGTCTTGTCGAAGGTCGTGTAGATCGAGTAGCCGCCCTGCTGGAGCAGGTCCTGGGTGATCCCGGTCTTCTTGCTGTTCGTGACCAGGTAGCCGTTGGCGAGGTCGACGAGGTAGCCGACCTGACCCTTGAGGTCGGTGTTCGACCGGGGGTTCTGCCAGGAGGGAAGCTTCATGTACTGAGCCCGCACCGAGGCCTGAAGATGGCCGTACTCGACCATCTTGTCGAGGGTGTCCTGCATCTGGAGCAGGGCCCGCTTGCTGTTGGCCGCGGGGGTGGCGCCGACCGGGTCGACGGAGCTGGCGCCGGCCGGGTCGTAGTAGGTGGCGCCCTTCAGCATGGCGGCCAGGAAGGCGCACTCTCCCGGGTTGAGCTTGATCGCGTCCTTGTTGAAGTAGGCGCGCGCGGCGGCCTGGATCCCGTAGGCGTTGCGCCCGTAGTACGCGGAGTTCAGGTAGCCGGCCATGATCTGGTCCTTGTCGACCTCCGCGCCCACCTTGATGGACACGAAGATCTCCTTGAACTTCCGGGAGATCGTCTGCGACTGGTCGTTCAGCATGGCGTTCTTGACGTACTGCTGGGTGATCGTCGATCCACCCTGCGTCTGGCCGCCCCGGGCCATGTTGAACACGGCACGGGCGATGCCCTTGGGGTCGATGCCGCTGTCGTCGTAGAAGGTCTTGTTCTCCTGCGAGATCACCGCCCAGCGCATCTCCTCGGGGATCTGCGAGAGGTCGATGTTCTGCCGGTTCGTCTCACCACCGGTGGCAACCATCTGGCTGCCGTCCTTCCAGTAGTAGACGTTGTTCTGCGCCGTGGCGGTCTTGGCGACGTCCGGGATGCCCACCATGGCGTACCCGATGCCCGCCACGGCCACCAGGCTGCCCACGAAGCCGACGAACAGGCCCGTGACGAGCTTCCAGGACGGCACCCAGCGCTGCCAGCCGTCCTTGCCGGCGCGCGGGTAGTCGATCAGTCGCTTGCTGTCGGGCGCCGGACGCCCTCTGCCCCGCCCGGGACCGGCCGGGGCGCCGCGACGGCCCGCTGCGGGATCGGCCGCTCTGCGCCGCCCGCCCGGGTCTCTCTGGGACCCGCGCCGGGCGTCGGCACGGCTGCCGTGCGACTGCTCCTCGCCTCCGGCCCCGAGACCCAACCCGTAGTCGGCAGGAGATCCGGTGGCGCCTCGCGGTGCCGCGCGGCGGCCGGAGGACGCACCGGACTGGCCGCGTCGGGCCGCGGCACGTCCGCCTCCCTGCGGCGGCGGCGGTTTGCGACGGTGCTCGCTCATCGAACGATTACTCCTCGGGCAGGCGCATCCGTGCGCGCCTGGAAAGGGCGGCTGGTTTCCTGTCCCCCCGAAGTACGGATGCGGTCGGTCGCGCATTCACCCGTACTGCACCGAGGACCTCGACGCCCCCCGGCATCTCATGGGTCCCGGTGGTCTGCATGGCGCACAGACTACGCACCGTCAAAACCCGCCCAGCCCCGAGGTTCCCCGCAAATCAGGCAAGTTGCCCGCACCGAAACGGTGATGTGATCCCGTTCACCATTCCTCCTCTTGTCCCATCCGGAAGGCCGTTCTATCGTCATGATGTATCGAGTCGATACATCAGCGCGACATAGCCGAGAGGAGGCGACGATGAGCCGGCGTGCCGGGATCCTCGAGTTCGCCGTCCTGGGCCTTCTCCGCGAGTCCCCGATGCACGGCTATGAGCTGCGCAAACGACTCAATACGTCACTGGGCGTGTTCCGCGCGTTCAGCTACGGCACCCTCTATCCCTGCCTGAAGACGCTGGTCACCAACGGCTGGTTGATCGAGGAGCCGGGGAACACCCACGAGGACGCCCTCGCCGCCCCGCTCGCCGGGCGCCGCGCCAAGATCGTCTACCGGCTGACGGCGGACGGTAAGGAACACTTCGAGGAACTGCTCTCGCAGACGGGCCCCGACGCGTACGAGGACGAACACTTCGCCGCTCGCTTCGCCTTCTTCGGGCAGACGTCGCGCGATGTGCGCATGCGCGTGCTCGAGGGCCGCCGCAGCCGGCTGGAGGAGCGTCTGGAGAAGATGCGCGCCTCCCTGGTGCGCACCCGGGAGCGCCTCGACGACTACACGCTCGAGCTCCAGCGCCACGGAATGGAGTCCGTGGAGCGCGAAGTGCGCTGGCTGAACGAGCTCATCGAGAGCGAGCGGGCCGGACGGGACCTCAAGGGCCCCGCCTCCGGAAAGTCCGCTCAGCAGAACACCACCACTGGATCGACGGGCGGCCTGCCCCGTCCCGGGGACACCCCCGGGACGGATCTGCCCGACGAAACCGCCACGTGAGCGCCCACACAGGGCCTCACTCGTACACACAGGGAGCAACCGGAATGGGTTCGGTTCGCGTAGCCATCGTCGGCGTGGGCAACTGCGCCGCCTCGCTGGTTCAGGGCGTCGAGTACTACAAGGACGCCGACCCGGCGTCCAAGGTCCCGGGTCTGATGCACGTGCAGTTCGGCGACTACCACGTCGGTGACGTCGAGTTCGTCGCCGCTTTCGACGTCGACGCGAAGAAGGTCGGCCTCGACCTGTCGGACGCCATCGGTGCCAGCGAGAACAACACCATCAAGATCTGCGACGTCCCGAACAAGGGCGTCACGGTCCAGCGCGGCCACACCCTCGACGGTCTCGGCAAGTACTACCGCGAGACCATCGAGGAGTCCACCGAGGCCCCCGTCGACGTGGTCCAGGTCCTCAAGGACAAGCAGGTCGACGTCCTCGTCTGCTACCTGCCCGTCGGGTCCGAGGCCGCGGCGAAGTTCTACGCCCAGGCCGCCATCGACGCCAAGGTCGCCTTCGTCAACGCCCTCCCGGTCTTCATCGCCGGCACCAAGGAGTGGGCGGACAAGTTCACCGAGGCGGGCGTCCCGATCGTCGGTGACGACATCAAGTCCCAGGTCGGCGCCACCATCACGCACCGTGTGATGGCGAAGCTGTTCGAGGACCGCGGTGTCCGGCTCGAGCGCACCATGCAGCTCAACGTCGGCGGCAACATGGACTTCAAGAACATGCTGGAGCGCGACCGCCTCGAGTCCAAGAAGATCTCGAAGACGCAGGCCGTCACCTCGCAGATCCCCGACCGCGACCTGGGCGAGAAGAACGTCCACATCGGTCCGTCGGACTACGTGGCCTGGCTGGACGACCGCAAGTGGGCGTACGTCCGCCTCGAGGGCCGTGCCTTCGGCGACGTCCCGCTGAACCTGGAGTACAAGCTCGAGGTCTGGGACTCCCCGAACTCCGCCGGCGTCATCATCGACGCCCTGCGCGCCGCGAAGATCGCCAAGGACCGCGGCATCGGTGGCCCGATCCTGTCGGCGTCCTCGTACTTCATGAAGTCCCCGCCGGTCCAGTACTTCGACGACGAGGCCTACGACAACGTCGAGAAGTTCATCAAGGGCGAGGTCGAGCGCTAACTCGACCCACGCGGAAAATTCGCTCCTGCCAGGGCTGAGAAGGTCCCCGGGTCGCCGACCCGGGGACCTTCCCCGTATGTGAGGCTGTGCCCCATGGCCGTCGTCCGTGATCTGCGCGTTCTGCTGCGCCTGGGGAACTTCCGACGGCTGCTCGGGGTACGGCTGCTCTCCCAGTGCGCGGACGGCGTCTACCAGGTCGCGCTCGCCACCTACGTGGTGTTCTCCCCTGAGAAGCAGACCTCGGCCGGCGCGATCGCCTCCGCCATGGCGGTCCTGCTCCTCCCTTACTCCTTGATCGGCCCCTTCGCCGGCGTCCTGCTGGACCGCTGGCGCCGCCGGCAGGTCCTCCTCCACGGCAATCTGCTGCGCGCCCTGCTGGCCTCGGCGACGGCCCTGTTGATGATCACGCACGTCCCGGACTGGCTCTTCTACGTCTCCGCCCTGTGCGTCACGGCCGTCAACCGCTTCGTCCTGTCCGGGCTCTCCGCGGCCCTGCCGCGCGTCGTCGACGGCGAACGCCTGGTGATCGCCAACTCCCTCTCGCCCACCGCCGGCACCCTGGCCGCGGTCGCCGGAGGCGGGCTCGCCTTCGTCGTCAGGCTGGTCGTCGCCGATTCCGACGCCGCGGTGGTGCTGCTGGGGTGCGTGCTGTACCTGTGCGCCGCGCTCGTCTCCCTGACCATGGCCGCGGATCTGCTCGGCCCCGACCGCAACGCGGTCCGGCCCGGGCTGGCGAACGCCCTCCGAGGGACCGCCCACGGCCTGGCCGCGGGCCTGCGCCACCTCGCCGAGCCGAAGCGCAGGGAAGCCGCCTGGGCGCTCGGCTCGATCTCCCTGATGCGGTTCTGCTACGGCGCTCTGACCGTCATGGTGTTGATGCTGTGCAGATACGCCTGGTCGACGGATCCGGAGGACGGACTGGCCCTGCTGGGCGTCGCCGTGGGCGTCTCCGGTGTGGGCTTCTTCGTCGCGGCCGTGATCACGCCGACCGCCGCGGGACGGCTGGGACCGGGCCGCTGGATCCTCGTCTGCTCCGCAGCCGCCGCGGTCCTGGTGCTCGCTCTCATGCTTCCGTTCGAGCAGACCACCACGTTCGCCGCCGCGTTCGTCCTGGGGCTGGTCACCCAGGGCGCGAAGATCGCCACCGACACCGTCGTCCAGTCGTCCGTCCAGGACGGCTTCCGAGGCCGGATCTTCTCGCTCTACGACGTCGCGTTCAACGTCGCCTTCGTCGGAGCCGCAGCGGTCGCCGCCCTGATGCTGCCGCCCGACGGGCGTTCGGGTGCGCTGGTGGTCACGGTCGCCGTTATCTACGGAGCGGTTGCTGCCACTATGAACCGCTTTGAGCGACGGTAAGTGTCACATCAATGACACAGACTCCACCTCGGCTACAGGCTTGTCAGTGGGGGCCGGTAACTTACGTGCGTCTTACTTCGCGAGTGAATTCGCGCCACACGTCCAGCGTTTTACAGGGGGAACCCAAAGTGTCGACTCCGCCGCCGCCCCAGGGCCAGAATCCGTACGCGCAGCAGGGACAGAATCCCTACGGCCAGCCCCAGGGCCAGGCGCCGTACCCGCCTCAGGGCGGCTACCCCCAGCAGCCCGGCCAGCCTGGCCAGCCCGGTTACCCGGCCGCCCCGTACGGCGCGGTCCCGCCGGAGCAGCCGCGTCGCAAGGTCAGCTTCAAGCTGATCAAGAACATCGTGATCATCGTCGCCGTCATCGGTGTGGCCATCGCCGCGTTCATATCCAGCCAGGACGACGCCAACACGGCGGCCGTCGGCGACTGCATGCACCGCGGCAGCAGCAACGACAACGACCCCGACCTCGAGGTCGTCAAGTGCGACTCCTCGGATGCGCAGTACATCGTGCTGGCGAAGGTCAAGGGCACCTACACGCAGCTCACGGCCGACAGCAAGTGCGAGGCCGAGGCCAAGGACTTCCAGTACTCGTACACCGAGAGCGGTGACGGCAGTAACTTCCTGCTCTGCCTGAAGGACTACACGAAGAAGTAAGGCAGTCGCGGAAAAGGGCGGTGTTTCACGTGAAACACCGCCCCTTCGCATGTCCGTCCGCCGCATCACGGCTCATGTTTCACGTGAAACATGAGCCGTTCCACGAGCTCACTGCTGCTCGGCCCACCACTCCTTGAGCGCCGTCACCGCAGCGTCGTACTCCATCGGCCCGTTCTCCAGCCGCAGTTCGAGCAGGTGCTTGTACGCTTTGCCGACGGCCGGTCCGGGACCGACACCCAGGATCTCCATGATCTGGTTGCCGTCGAGGTCCGGGCGGATGGCGTCCAGCTCCTCCCGCTCCTGAAGCTGGGCGATCCGCTCCTCGAGCCCGTCGTAGGCCCGGGAGAGCGCGGCTGCCCTGCGCTTGTTGCGGGTCGTGCAGTCCGAACGCGTCAGCGCGTGGAGGCGGCCGAGGAGCGGGCCTGCGTCCCTCACATAGCGCCGGACCGCGGAGTCCGTCCAGTCGCCCGTGCCGTACCCGTGGAAGCGCAGGTGGAGTTCGACCAGCCGGGAGACGTCCTTCACCGACTCGTTGGAGTACTTCAGGGCCGTCATCCGCTTCTTCGTCATCTTCGCTCCGACCACCTCGTGGTGGTGGAACGAGACACGGCCGTCGTTCTCGAAGCGACGGGTACGCGGCTTGCCGATGTCGTGCAGCAGCGCGGCGAGCCGCAGAGTGAGGTCCGGCCCGTTCTCCTCCAGCGCCATCGCCTGCTCGAGCACGATCAGCGTGTGCTCGTAGACGTCCTTGTGCCGGTGGTGCTCATCGCTCTCCAGCCGCAGGGCGGGCAGCTCGGGCAGCACACGGTCGGCGATGCCGGTGTCGACCAGCAGCGACAGTCCCTTGCGCGGGTGGGCGGAGAGGATCAGCTTGTTCAGCTCGTCCCGTACCCGCTCGGCCGAGACGATCTCGATGCGGTCGGCCATCTCCTTCATCGCCGTGACGACCTCGGGATCGACCTCGAAGTCGAGCTGGGCGGCGAAGCGGGCGGCACGCATCATGCGCAGCGGGTCGTCCGAGAAGGACTCCTCCGGGGTTCCCGGGGTGCGCAGCACACGGGCCGCGAGGTCCTCGAGACCGCCGTGCGGGTCGATGAACGCCTTCTGCGGCAGCGCCACGGCCATGGCGTTCACCGTGAAGTCACGCCGTACGAGGTCCTGCTCGATGGAGTCGCCGTACGACACCTCGGGCTTGCGCGAGGTCCGGTCGTACGCCTCCGACCGGTAGGTGGTGACCTCGATCTGGAAGCTTCGGTCGACGCCTTCGACCCGGGCGTCCTTCTGGACCCCGACGGTGCCGAAGGCGATCCCGACCTCCCACACGGCGTCCGCCCAGGGCCGCACGATCTTCAGGACGTCCTCGGGCCGGGCATCGGTCGTGAAGTCCAGGTCGTTGCCGAGCCGGCCGAGCAACGCGTCCCGGACCGAACCGCCGACCAGGGCGAGAGAGAACCCGGCCTCCTGGAAACGGCGGGCGAGGTCGTCGGCGACAGGGGCGACCCGCAGCAGTTCGGTGACCGCGCGGTCCTGCACCTGGCTCAGGACGCTGAGATTGTCTTCGTTGGCGTTCGGCACAACAGAAGAGGGTACGTGGCCCGGCCGACCCGGGTCGCCCCGATTCGGGGCGCGACCCCCTCTGCACCGATAGCACCTCAGAGCTCCTATTCGGCACCTGTGCGGCACTCATTCCCATAGAGCGCCATACCCGGCAATCCGCTCCTCCTTCACGATCTTGTGGAGCAGACCGCGGCACTTACCCTCGGCGCACATCGTTACCATGCGTGGACGCACATTCCGACGACCACTGACGACGACGAGGGACGGGCGAACGCGTGGCCGAGGCGGCAGACACTCCGGGGATGACTCCCTCACCTGCCCGCTCACCTGCCCGCCGGTGGCTGCGGCGGGCCGGCGCACTGCTCGCCGGAGCGCCTCTGCTGGCCGGTCTCCTCCAGCTGTCCGCCCCCACCGCGCAGGCAGCCGGCCCGGCCTCGGCCAAGGAGGCGTCCGACACGGGCACGGTGGCCGTGGCCGTCGACTCGCTCAGCCCCGGCGCCCCCACCGACGGGGACACCCTGACCGTCTCCGGCACGGTCACGAACAACGGCAAGCAGGCGGTCACGGGAGCCCACGTGAACCTGCGGGTGGGGTCCGCGCTCACCACCCGCTCGGCGATCGACGGGGTGGCCAAGCACCCGGACGCCCTGACCGGCGACGACGGCTCGGAGGTGGGCGGCAAGTACGCCGCCACCTTCGCCAAGCTCACCCCCGGCGTGGCGGAGCACTTCAGCATCTCCGTCCCGGTGGGCAAGCTCGACCTGGGCGACGAAGGCGTCTACCCGCTCGGTGTCGCCGTCTCCGGCGAGACGGCGGCGCAGCAGTGGGACCAGGTGCTGGGCGTCCAGCGGACCTTCCTGCCGTGGCAGCCCGAGGAAGCGGACACCCCGACCAGGACGACGGTGCTGTGGCCGCTGGTCTCCACGGTCCACATGACGGCGGAGACCGGCTCCGACGCGCAGCAGACGCCCGTCTTCCTCAACGACGACCTGGCCAAGGAGCTCGCTCCGGGCGGCCGCCTCGAACAGATGCTGAGCCTGGGCAGGGAACTCGACGTCACCTGGGTGATCGACCCGGACCTGCTGGCGTCCGTCGACGCCATGACCGGCAGCTACCGGATCCGCGGCGACGGCGACACCACCACGGCCGGCACCCACCAGGCGATCGCCAAGCAGTGGCTCGACGATCTCCAGGACGCAGTGCTGGGCAAGGAGGTCGTCGCGCTGCCCTTCGCCGATCCCGACCTGGCCTCGCTCGCCCACAACGGCACCGGGGTCGCCGGTTCGCTGAGCCAGCTCAAGGAGGCCACCGACGTGGCCGCCACGACGGTGGAGACCGTGCTCCACGTCACACCGAGCACCGACTTCGCGTGGCCGGTGGACGGCGCCGTCGACCCGTCGATCGTGAAGGTCGCCACCTCGGCCGGGGCCGACAAGGTGATCGCGCGCGGCGACAGCCTGACCGAGACCGGTGACCTCACCTACACCCCCTCGGCGGCCCGGCCCATCGGCGGCGGCACCACGGCCGTGGTCGCGGACGCGAGGCTCTCGACGGCCTTCGAGGGCGACCTGACCAAGGCGTCCGCGTCCACGCTCGCCGTGCAGGAGTTCCTCGCGCAGAGCCTGGCCCTGAACCAGCAGACCGGGAAGCAGCGCAGCGTCGTCGTCGCCCCGCAGCGGATGCCGACCGCCGTCCAGGCCCGGGCGATGGCCCAGGCCGTCACCCTGCTCCAGGGCGGTACCTGGTCGCAGCCCCAGCAGCTCGCGGCGGCGGCCAAGGCCAAGCCCGACCCGGGCGCCACCACGAAAGTGCCGTCGAAGTCGGCGTACCCCTCGTCGCTGCGCAAGCAGGAACTGCCCAGGTCCGCGTTCGAGCAGATCGCGTACACGCAGGACCGGCTCGACAACTTCAAGGTGATCCTCGCCAACGAGGCCCGCGTGGTGACGCCGTTCGGTCGGGCCATGAACCGCGAGACGTCCACGTCGTGGCGGGGCCACAACACCGCGGCGAACACGTTCCGCCAGAGCGTGCAGGCCTACCTCGACACCCTGACCGGCCAGGTCAAGCTGATCGACAAGTCGGAGACCAAGCTCTCCGGCCGCAGCGCCACCATCCCGGTGACCGTGCAGAACAACCTGGTGCAGGGCGTCGACCACCTGATCCTGCGGCTCACCTCGACCAACCCGACCCGTCTGGAGATCTCCGACGACGCCTGGGCCGAACAGCGCGTCACGGTCTCCGGCGGGCACACCTCGACGGTGAAGTTCACCACGTCCGCCAACGTCAACGGACAGACCAGGGTGATCGCCCAGCTGTACACCGAGGACGGCCAGAAGTACGGCAACGAGGTCGCCTTCGACGTGCGGGTCACCGAGATCACCGCGACGGTGATGCTGGTCATCGGCGGCGGTGTCCTCCTGCTGGTCCTGGCCGGCTTCCGCATGTACACCCAGCGCAAGCGGGCCGCGGCCCGCGGAGCCGAGGAGACCGAGGAAGCCGAAGGATCCGAAGAGGACGGCGAGGACGGCGCCGACGGGGCGCCCGAGGCGGCTGAGCCCGCCGACGGCCCGGAACGGGCCGCGGACCCCGAGAGCCGTCCCGAGGGGGATTCCGGCGCCCCGCCCGGGGCGGCCGGCCCGCAGCAGCCGAGTGACGGGACCCCGGACACCGCAGTGGAAAGCGCCGACCCGTCCGGGACGGGTGAGAGAGTTGACCGTTGAGGATGTCGGGGCCGGTGGGCCCGGGACGATGAGGTGGGGTAACCATGAACGCGCCGTACGACGGTGACCGCGGCCAGGCCGCGGGCCGCTCGGGCAACCCCGAGGGCCCGCCGCCCGAGCATGGCCAGGTGCCGCCGCAGCATCCGGCGGACATGTACCTCCAGGACGCCTACGACCAGGACCCCTACCGGTCCCAGGACCTCACCGCGCAGGATCCGGTCGCCGAGGCGCTCTACGACCGTGCCGCGCACCCCCCGCCGCCCCCGGAGATCCAGCAGCCGCAGCAGCCGCTGTACGGCCGGCCGCCGCAGTCCCCGTACGCCCCCGACCCGCGCAGGTGGGCCCAGACCCCGGCTCCCGAGCCGGAGGGCCCCACGCAGTACCTGCCGTACGGCGACGACCCGCGTACGACCCAGTTCGTGGGCGTGGACGACCTGGTGACGCACTCCGGCGAGGAGCAGCACCAGCCCGACGCCTTCGCGCACCTCTTCCGGGACCAGCAGCAGGGCGGTGCCCGCTCCGCGGAACCGTCCGTGCCCGGTCCGGCGTCCGCCCCAGCGGGTCAGGGACCCGTACCGCCGTACCAGGCCCCGGTGCCGCCGTCCCCGGCGACGGACGAGACCTTGAACCTCATGGCCACCCCGGCCGCGGCGGCCCCTGCGGCCGCTCCCGCCACCCCGGGCGCCAAGAAGGGCGGTCGCGCGGCGGGCCTGCTGAAGTCCAGCGCCGTCATGGCGGCGGGCACGATGGTCTCCCGCCTGACCGGCTTCGTCCGCTCCGCGCTGATCGTCTCGGCGCTGGGCGTCGGCCTGCTCGGCGACACCTTCCAGGTGGCCTACCAGCTGCCCACCATGATCTACATCCTGACCGTCGGCGGCGGCCTCAACTCCGTCTTCGTGCCCCAGCTCGTGCGGGCCATGAAGGAGGACGAGGACGGCGGTGAGGCGTTCGCCAACCGTCTGCTCACCCTGGTCATGGTGGCGCTCGGCCTGCTCACGGTCGCCGCGATCGCCGCGGCGCCCGTCCTGATCCGGCTGCTGTCCGACTCGGTCGCCAGCGACCCGGCGGCCAACGAGGTCGGCATCACCTTCGTCCGCTACTTCCTGCCGTCCATCTTCTTCATGGGCGTCCATGTGGTGATGGGGCAGATCCTCAACGCGCGCGGGAAGTTCGGCGCGATGATGTGGACGCCGGTCCTCAACAACATCGTCATCATCGTGACGCTGGGCATGTTCATCTGGGTCTACGGCACCGCCGCCGACTCCGGCATGAAGGTCACGACCATCCCGCCGGAGGGCGAGCGGCTCCTCGGCATCGGAGTCCTGCTCGGCCTCGTCGTGCAGGCCCTGGCCATGATCCCGTACCTGCGGGAGACCGGCTTCAAGCTGCGCCTGCGCTTCGACTGGAAGGGCCACGGCCTCGGCAAGGCGGCGACCCTCGCCAAGTGGACCGTCCTGTTCGTCCTGGCCAACCAGGCCGGCGCGCTCGTCGTCACCCAGCTGTCCACCTCGGCCGGCAAGGACTCGCCGGTCGACGGCACCGGCTTCGCCGCCTACGCCAACGCCCAGCTGATCTGGGGCCTGCCGCAGGCCATCATCACCGTCTCCCTGATGGCCGCGCTGCTGCCCCGCATCTCCCGCTCCGCGGCCGAGGGCGACGCCGGCGCCGTCCGTGACGACATCTCCCAGGGCCTGCGCACCACGGCCGTCGCGATCGTCCCGATCGCCTTCGGCTTCCTCGCGCTCGGCATCCCGATGTGCACGCTGATCTTCGGCTCCTCGGGCACCAGCGAAGCCACGAACATGGGCTTCATGCTGATGGCCTTCGGCCTCGGCCTGATCCCCTACTCCGTGCAGTACGTCGTCCTGCGCGCCTTCTACGCCTACGAGGACACGCGGACCCCCTTCTACAACACGGTGATCGTGGCCGCGGTCAACGCGGGCGCCTCGGCGGTCTGTTACTTCGTGCTGCCCGCCCGCTGGGCCGTGGTCGGCATGGCGGCCTCCTACGGCCTCGCCTACGCGATCGGCGTCGGCGTCGCCTGGAACAGACTGCGCAAGCGGCTCGGCGGAGACCTCGACGGCTCCCATGTGCTGCGCACCTACGCCCGGCTCTGCATCGCCTCCGTACCGGCCGCCCTCATCAGCGGCGCGGCCTGCTACGGCATCGGCCACAGCCTGGGCCAGGGCGTCGTCGGTTCCTTCGCGGCACTGCTGGCCGGCGGGGTCCTGCTGTTCGGTACCTTCTTCGTCGCCGCCCGGCGCATGCGCATCGAGGAGCTCAACTCTCTCGTGGGCATGGTCCGCGGACGCCTGGGTCGCTGATACAAGGGGTAGGCGCACAACCATCGTCCACCGCCGCGTGTCGTGCATAGCGGCGGACTGTGGGCACAATTGGGTTCGGCGTCGGACGGCGCGCACGAGGTCGGGCGGCGCGCATCGAATGGGGAGGCAGGAACGACGGTGGCGGAACGGAGCACAGCTGCCGTCGACGTGGCAGGCCACAGCGGTGACGAGCCGCTGACCGCACAAGCGGACCAGTCCACGGCCGACGGGGTGGTCAAGAACCTGGAGCAGGACACGGACAGCGACGAGGCACAGGGGAGTGGCGGGGCGGAGCGTCCCGGGAAGACCTCGCCGCCGGAACTGCACAGCGGACACAAGCTCGCCAGACGCTACCGTCTCGAAGAGTGCGTCACCCGTCTGGACGGTTTCAGCAGTTGGCGTGCGGTCGACGAGAAACTCCGGCGTGCCGTCGGCGTCCACATCCTGCCCGCGGACCACACCCGGGCCCGCTCCGTACTGGCGGCGGCCCGTTCCTCGGCCCTGCTCGGAGACCCGCGGTTCGTCCAAGTGCTGGACGCCGTCGAGGAGAACGACCTCGTCTACGTCGTCCATGAATGGCTGCCCGACGCCACCGAGCTGACCGCCCTGCTCGCGGCCGGTCCGCTGGAGCCGCACGACGCCTACCAGATGGTGAGTCAGATCGCCTCCGCGATGGCCGCCGCGCACCGCGAGGGCCTGGCACATCTGCGTCTGAACCCCAACGCCGTACTGCGCACGTCCTCGGGCCAGTGGCGCATCCGGGGTCTCGCGGTGAACGCCGCCCTGCGGGGGGTCACCAGCGACACGCCCCAGCGCACCGACACCGAGGCGATCGGCGCCCTGCTGTACGCGGCACTCACCCAGCGCTGGCCGTACGAGAACGACGCCTACGGCCTGTCCGGGCTGCCCAAGGACGTCGGGCTGATCGCACCCGACCAGGTGCGCGCCGGTGTCCACCGGGGCCTGTCCGAGCTGGCCATGCGCGCCCTCGTCAACGACGGCGCGACCGCCTCCCGGCACGAGGCCGCCTGCACGACGCCGGAGGAGCTGGTCAAGGCGATCGGCGAGATGCCCCGCATCCGCCCGCCGGAGCCGACGTTCGCCGCCCCGCCCGAGTACCAGCGCACCACGTACCAGCAGGGCACCTACGGCCGTCCCACGCCGCATCCCGGCGTCACCCAGGTGGTACCCACCCCACCGCCGCCGCTCCAGAGCCGCACGGGCAAGGCACTGAAGTGGGCGGTCTCCGCCCTCCTCATCGCCGCCCTGGGCCTCGGCAGCTGGCAGCTCGCGGACGCCCTGATGGACCAGAGCAAGTCCGACGAGACCGACCAGACGCAGACCACGGACGACGGCGACAAGAGCAGCCCCTCGCCGGCACCGCTCAAGGATCTGAAGATCCAGGACGCCGCCGAGTACTACCCCGACGGCAAGCCCCAGCACGCCAACGACGTGAAGCTCACCTACGACGGTGACAGCTCCACGTACTGGCGGTCCTACTCGTTCGACGGCGGACCCGTGCTCGCCCCCTTCAAGGACGGCGTGGGCATCGTCTACGACCTCGGCTCCGAGCACAGTCTGTCGACCGCCTCGATAGGGCTGCACTACGGCGGCAACTACACGGCGGCCACCCTGTACGCGGCCGACTCGCTCTCGTCGTCGGCGTCCCTGAACTCCATGAAGAAGATCGCCCAGGCGCAGACCTCCGGCAAGGAACTGAAGATCTCCGCCAAGACACCGGTGAAGACGCGGTACGTTCTCGTCTGGCTCACGGCGGCGCCGTACTCCGGAGGGGACCAGTACAGCGGCGCCGGCTACAAGCAGGCCATCACCGACGTGAAGTTCACCGGCTGACGTCCGGCCGAGGGAGAGGGGGTCCGATGGCTGAAGGCGCCGGATACGACGCCACGAGTGACCAGGACCTCCTCGCCCGGCATGTGAAGGGCGACCCCGACGCCTTCGGTGAACTCGTCCGGCGTCACCGCGACCGGCTATGGGCGGTGGCCCTGCGCACGCTGGGCGACCGCGAGGAGGCCGCTGACGCCGTCCAGGACGCTCTGGTCTCCGCCTACCGGGCCGCCCACACCTTCCGCGGCCAGTCCGCCGTCACGACCTGGCTCCACCGCATCACGGTCAACGCCTGCCTGGACCGCGCGCGCAAGGCGGCGTCCCGCAAGACCTCACCGGTCGACGACACCGAGCGCTTGGAGCAACTCCTCGAACCGCACGAGTCGGCGGCCGCCCCCGCCGAACGCAACGATCTGCACCGCCAGCTCATCGAGGCGCTCGGCACTCTCCCCCCGGACCAGCAGGCCGCCCTCGTCCTCGTCGACATGCAGGGCTATCCGGTCGCCGAGGCCGCCCGTGTGCTCGACGTGCCGTCCGGCACCGTGAAGAGCCGCTGCGCCCGGGGCAGAGCCAGACTCCTGCCGCTCCTGACCCATCTGCGGCCCCCGGGCACCGGCGGCGACAGAGAAAACGGCACAGGACGGAACCGGGCGCAGGAGACATCCGTCCCACCGACAGCGGAACCTCGGGACGAGAAGCCGGGCAACGCCGGGACAGGCGATTCAGCTGCTGTGAAGGGCGGAGGTGGGCGAGTGTGACCTCGACGACGGACACGACCGGGCATCCGGACGTCACGGAGATCTCCGACCTCACCGAAGGCCTGCTCACCCCTTCCCGGAGCGCCGACGTACGCCGCCACGTGGACACGTGCGAGCTCTGCGCGGACGTCCACGCGTCCCTCGAGGAGATCCGCGGTCTCCTGGGCGATCTCCCCGGGCCCGCACGTATGCCGGACGACGTCGCCCAGCGCATCGATGCCGCGCTCGCCGCCGAAGCGCTGCTCGACGCCACGATGGAGAAAGAGACCGAAGTCCCGCGGACGACCGACGCACCTGCGACGCCGGACGCTCCCCATGTTTCACGTGAAACAACGCCCGCGGCGGTGACGACGACAGCGGCGGTGACGACGCCAGCGGCGGACCGGCCCTCCGGACGCGCCCGCACGACCACCACCGGCCCGGGCCGCAAGGAACGCCCACGCCGCGGGCGCCGCAAGGCAGCTGTCCTCGGAGCGGTCCTCACAGCCGCGGCGCTGGGCCTCGGATCCGTGCTGGTGTCGTCCCTCACGGGCGGGGGATCGCCGGGCACTTCGGCCCACGGGACCAACGGGCCGGACACGTTCTCCGCTGGCCGGCTGCAAGGACAGGTCACCAGCCTCCTCACCAAGACCGGCGGCTCCCCTGCACCGCGCAACCAGAGCATGCAGGGGGAACCCGACACCGCTTCATCCGGTGCCGCCTCCCCCAGGACCCTGCTCCAGCCGCCCGCGGTCCCTCCCTGCGTACAGAAGGGGATCGGACGCAGCGACTCGGCCCTCGCCACCCAGGCGGGCACCTATCAGGGAACGGACGCTCTGCTCGTCGTGCTGCCCGACCCGTCCGACAGCTCCCGGGTCGACGCCTATCTGATGGACAGCACGTGTGTCGAGCGCCCTTCCTCGGGCCCGGCCACCGTCCTGCTGCACCACTCGTACCCGCGTCGCTGACTGCACGCCGCTCGCGGGGACTTCTGTCCTCGTCGTGCTCCGGCGCTCCCACCACGGCACCCTCGCGTGTTCCGTGTGCCCGGACACAGTGGGAATGCACGCCCCTTAGGATCCGTTGGGTGGGGTGAGAGTCCAAGTGGCTCCCACCGCTCTCCCGATGCAGTCCCCAGAGACGAGGAATCAAGCCGTGAGCGACGTCCGTAACGTGATCATCATCGGCTCCGGGCCCGCCGGCTACACCGCGGCGCTGTACACCGCACGCGCCTCGCTGAAGCCGCTCGTGTTCGAAGGCGCCGTCACCGCGGGCGGTGCACTGATGAACACCACCGAGGTCGAGAACTTCCCCGGCTTCCAGGACGGCATCATGGGCCCCGAGCTCATGGACAACATGCGCGCCCAGGCCGAGCGTTTCGGTGCCGAGCTCATCCCCGACGACATCGTCTCCGTCGACCTCACCGGTGAGATCAAGACCGTCACGGACACCGCGGGCACCATCCACCGGGCCAAGGCCGTCATCGTCACCACGGGCTCCCAGCACCGCAAGCTCGGTCTGCCGAACGAGGACGCGCTCTCCGGCCGCGGCGTCTCCTGGTGTGCCACCTGCGACGGCTTCTTCTTCAAGGACCAGGACATCGCCGTGATCGGCGGCGGCGACACCGCGATGGAGGAGGCGACCTTCCTCTCGCGCTTCGCCAAGTCCGTGACCATCGTCCACCGCCGGGACACCCTGCGCGCCTCCAAGGCGATGCAGGAGCGCGCCTTCGCCGACCCGAAGATCAAGTTCGTCTGGGACAGTGAGGTCGCCGAGATCCAGGGTGACCCGAAGCTGGCCGGCCTGAAGCTGCGCAACCTCAAGACGGGTGAGCTCTCGGACCTCCCCGTGACCGGTCTGTTCATCGCGATCGGCCACGACCCGCGTACCGAACTCTTCAAGGGTCAGCTCGACCTCGACGAGGAGGGCTACCTCAAGGTGTCCGCGCCCTCCACCCGTACGAACGTGACCGGCGTCTTCGCCGCCGGCGACGTGGTCGACCACACCTACCGCCAGGCGATCACCGCCGCCGGTACCGGCTGCTCCTCCGCCCTGGACGCCGAGCGCTACCTCGCCGCCCTCTCGGACGAAGAGCCCGCCGAGCCCGAGAAGACCTCCGTCTGACCCTCACCCGCACATCGCACAGAATGAAGGAGCCCCCTGTGGCCGGCACCCTGAAGAACGTGACCGACGCCGACTTCGAAGAGGTCGTCCTCAAGAGTGACAAGCCCGTCCTGGTGGACTTCTGGGCCGCCTGGTGCGGACCGTGCCGCCAGATCGCCCCGTCGCTCGAGGCCATCGCCGCCGAGCACGGTGACAAGATCGAGATCGTCAAGCTCAACATCGACGAGAACCCGAACACGGCCGCCAAGTACGGCGTCATGTCGATCCCGACCCTGAACGTCTACCAGGGTGGCGAGGTCGCCAAGACCATCGTCGGCGCCAAGCCGAAGGCCGCGCTCGTCCGTGACCTGGAGACCTTCATCTCCGAGTGACGCACTGAGCCGTCCACCGACGGCTGATGTTTCACGTGAAACACGTAGGGGCCGGCCCATGAGGGCCGGCCCCTACGTTGTGTCTCACCTACAGGGGCCGCAGCGCCGGCTCCTTCTGTACCGCCCCCAGCAACCGGTCCAGCGCCATCTCCACGTCTTCCTTCCAGGAGAGGGTGGTCCGCAGCTCCAGCCTCATCCGAGGATGAGAGGGGTGAGGGCGCACGGTCTTGAAGCCCACCGCCAGCAGATGGTCGGCCGGGAGCACACAGGCCGGTTCCCTCCAGCGGGCGTCACCGAATGCCTCGATGGCCTTGAAGCCCCGACGCAGCAGATCCTTCGCGACCGTCTGGACCATCACACGGCCCAGACCCTGCCCCTGGTATCCCGGCATGATGAAGGCGGTGATCAGCTGCACGGCGTCCGGGGACACCGGGCTCGTGGGGAACGCCGTCGAACGGGGAACGTAGGCGGGCGGCGCGTAGAGCACGAAGCCCACCGGGATGTCATCGACATAGACGACCCGTCCGCACGACCCCCAGTCCAGCAGGACTGCGGAGATCCAGGACTCCTTCTCGAGGTCGGACGTACCCGTCCTTACCGCGGCCGCACCGCTGACGGGGTCCAGTTCCCAGAAGACACACGCCCTACAGCGCTTGGGAAGGTCTTGAAGGTTGTCCAGCGTGAGCGGTACGAGCCGACGCCCCATGAAGGCTGTTCCTCGCTTTCCTCGCTCGCGGCGTCGCGAGCGGCTGTCAGAGCGCTCCATTCCCTGAGCAGGCTGGCGACGAAGCCGCCGACCGCGCCCAGGCCCAGCCCGGCGCTCACCAGTCCCGTCCGGCTCATCGTTCGCATGCGCCTCGCCTCCCGCTCCGAGGTACTGCCAGGTGGATGCGCCACAACCTCTCCGCATCGTATCCACGATGCGATTCCATCGATACTGCCTGAAAGCAAAGAGCGGGCCGTTTTCCGGTACACACCGGACACGGCCCGCTCACTGTCCTACGACCGGCCCTGCCTGGGCCGGTCAAGGGCTCAGCCTTCGGATTCCTCGGCGTCGCCCTCCACGAGACCCTTCTGAAGGACGGGTCCCTCGCCGGGCGCCAGCGAGTCGAGGATGCGCTCCAGGTCCTCCATGGAGGCGAACTCGACGGTGATCTTGCCCTTCTTCTGTCCCAGGTCGACCTTCACCCGGGTCTCGAAGCGGTCCGAGAGACGGGTGGCCAGGTCGGTCAGCGCCGGGGAGACCCGACCGCCGGCCCTGGGCCCCTTCGCTCGCTGAGCCGTCTGCGGACGCGATCCCATGAGGGTCACGATCTCTTCGACGGCCCGCACCGAGAGGCCCTCGGCCACGATGCGGTGAGCCAGCCGGTCCTGCTCCTCCGAGTCGTCGACGGAGAGCAGCGCCCGGGCGTGACCGGCGGAAAGCACTCCGGCCGCCACGCGCCGCTGGACCGCCGGCGAGAGCTTGAGCAGACGCAGCGTGTTGGAGACCTGCGGGCGGGAACGTCCGATTCGGTCCGCCAGCTGGTCGTGGGTGCAGTTGAAGTCCTTGAGCAGCTGGTCGTAGGCGGCTGCCTCTTCCAGCGGGTTCAGCTGAGCCCGGTGGAGGTTCTCCAGAAGGGCGTCCAGGAGTAGCTTCTCGTCGTCGGTGGCCCGCACGATCGCCGGGATCGCCTCCAGGCCGGCCTCACGACAGGCCCGCCAACGACGCTCACCCATGATGAGCTCGAAGCGCGCGGGACCGAGCTGGCGCACCACGACCGGCTGGAGGAGCCCGACCTCCTTGATGGAGGTGATCAGCTCGTGCAGCGCGTCCTCGTCGAAGACCTCACGCGGCTGGCGCGGGTTCGGCGCGATGTGGTCGAGCGGGATCTCGGCAAAATACGCGCCGACCGGCGGCGCGGGTGTCTCCACAGAACCGTTCGACAGCAGTTCCTCTGTTTCACGTGAAACAGGCGGCAGCGTGGCCACCTTCGCCGCGGCCACCCCACGGTCGGTCGTCAGGACCGGTACGGCTGCGGGTGACGTGGTCGCCCCGCCTCCCAGTGCGGCCTGTGCCGGTGTCTTCTCCGTCGGTGCAGCAGGGATCAACGCACCCAGACCGCGGCCCAGCCCCCTCCGTCGCTCACTCACTGAATGCCCTCCACCAGATTCGGGTTGTTCTGAGCGCCGACGTGGGCGTGGGTCGCGTCGTAGCTGACACCGACACCCCTCAGCGCGAGCTCTCGTGCTGCCTCAAGGTAGGAGAGAGCGCCGCTCGATCCCGGATCGTAGGTCAGCACCGTCTGTCCGTAGCTCGGCGCTTCGGAGATACGGACGGAGCGGGGAATGCTCGTCCGCAGCACCTCCTCGCCGAAGTGCGTGCGCACCTCTTCCGCGACCTGCGACGCCAGACGCGTCCGGCCGTCGTACATGGTGAGCAGGATCGTCGACACATGCAGGGTCGGGTTGAGATGACCCCGCACGAGGTCGACGTTGCGCAGCAGCTGCCCCAGACCTTCCAGCGCGTAGTACTCGCACTGGATCGGGATGAGCACCTCGGCGCCGGCCACCAGCGCGTTGACCGTCAGCAGGCCGAGAGAAGGGGGGCAGTCGATAAGGATGTAGTCGAGCGGCTGCTCGTACGCCTGGATCGCTCGCTGGAGGCGGCTCTCGCGCGCTACCAGGGACACCAACTCGATCTCCGCTCCGGCGAGATCGATCGTGGCGGGAGCGCAGAAGAGGCCTTCCACATCAGGAACGGGCTGGACGACTTCCGAGAGAGGACGGCTGTCGACCAGCACGTCATAGATCGATGGCACCTCGGCGTGGTGGTCGATCCCCAGGGCGGTGGACGCGTTGCCCTGCGGGTCGAGGTCGACCACCAGGACTCGGCCACCGTGCAGGGCCAGTGAGGCGGCAAGATTGACGGTCGTCGTCGTCTTGCCCACGCCGCCCTTCTGGTTGGCGACCACGATCACACGGGTCTGCTCGGGACGTGGCAGACCCTCGCCGGCGCGGCCCAGAGCCTCCACCGCGAGTTGGGCAGCACGACCGATCGGAGTGTCGTCCATCGGGGGCGGTGTTTCACGTGAAACATCCTCCCCGAACGACTCGGTACGGGGACCGGGGACCGGATCGGTCATCGGTCCCGCGATGTTGGCGTCGGACCGCAAGGATTCACTCTCCTCGACTTCAGGCTCGCAATGAACAGAGCCTCCCATGCCTTCGGGGTCATGAACCAGTGAGGCCTGTTGTTCTGTGGAGAAATCCACCTCTGTGGACAACTCCCGTCCCGCATCGAGTGAACCGAGAGGCTTGCGGTCGCGGGGTTCGGCAGCGGCGCGGCCGCGGCTGATGATGCCGTGGAGCAGAGAGCGACGTTTCACGTGAAACACGATGCACAGCGCCGACAGCCGGATCCCCGACGACACTCCGTGGTGCGTGGGTTTGGCAGCTTGTGTGGAGTACGCCTCAGCGGCGTCGGCGGGTGCGACTGGTACGCGCCGCCTTCGCCCGCTTGGCGGCGAACCTCACACCACCGGGGCTCTCCCCGACCTCGACCCGCACCACCGTGGAGAGCGGATCCACCACTCCCTCACCCACATGCAGGATCGAGGTGCCCACGGCTCCGAGCTTGCTCAGCGCGGTGGACGCGCTCTTCAGCTCCTCCTCGGCGGTGTCCCCCTTGAGGGCGAGCATCTCGCCGTAGGGCCGCAGGAGCGGAATGCCCCACGTGGCCAGGCGGTCCAGCGGCGCGACGGCCCGTGCGGTCACCACGTGCACGGGCGGCACCTTGCCCATGACCTCCTCGGCACGTCCTCGCGCGACCGTCACATGGTCCAGACCGAGGAGTTCGACGACTTCGGTGAGGAAGTTCGTGCGCCGTAGAAGCGGCTCCAGCAGGGTGATCTTCAGGTCCTCGCGTACGAGTGCCAGGGGAATGCCGGGCAGGCCGGCGCCCGAGCCGACGTCGCACACTGTCACGCCCTCGGGCACGACCTCCGAGAGCACCGCGCAGTTCAGCAGATGCCTCTCCCACAGGCGGGGCACCTCCCGAGGGCCGATGAGCCCGCGCTGCACGCCTGCCTCGGCCAGCAGCTCGGCATAGCGGACCGCGTCGTCGAAGCGATCGCCGAATACCTCGCGTGCCACCTCGGGCGCAGGGGGGAGTTCCGCTGCCTCCGTCACGGGGACCGTCCTTCCGTACCGCATCAGCGCTTCGCGCGCCGACCACCGAAACTACCGGGCTGACAAAGACCGGCCCCGTCTGCGCGACAGACGGGGCCGGGGTTACGCATGTACCGAATCAGTTGGGCAGGACGACGACGAAGCGCTGCGGCTCCTCGCCCTCGGACTCGCTGCGCAGACCGGCGGCCTTGACCGCGTCGTGGACGACCTTGCGCTCGAAGGGCGTCATCGGGTTCAGCTTGACCGGCTCACCGTTGTTCTTCGCGTCGGCCGCGGCCTTGGCGCCCAGCTCGGAGAGCTCGGCACGCTTCTGGGCGCGGTAGCCCGCGATGTCCAGCATCAGCCGGCTGCGGTCGCCGGTCTCCCGGTGCACGGCCAGGCGCGTGAGTTCCTGGAGCGCCTCCAGCACCTCGCCGTCCCGGCCGACCAGCTTCAGCAGCTCACGGGTGCCCGCGTCGCTGATGATCGACACAGAGGCGCGGTCGGCCTCGACGTCCATGTCGATGTCGCCGTCGAGATCAGCGATGTCCAGCAGACCCTCGAGGTAGTCCGCCGCGATCTCGCCCTCCTGCTCCAGGCGGGTCAGGGTGTCTGCACCCTCGGCGGCAGCGGAGGTGGTGCCTTCCGTCACGGGATGGGCTCCTTCTTACTTCTTGGACGGGGACTTGGGGCGCTGCGGGCCGCCCTTGCGCTGCCCGGACTGGGCCTTGCTGCGTCCGGCGCTGCCGGGCTTGGACGGGGCCTGCTTGGCCGTACCGGCGGATCCGGAGGGCTTGCTGTCCTCGGGCTCGTCGGACTTGCTCAGCGAGACTGCCTCGTCGGCGCCCTTCGCGGGGGCCGCGGACTGGCGCTGCGACTTCGACTGCCGCTTGGGCTGCTGCCGCCTGGCGGTCGCGGTCGTCGTGGTGCCGTCCTCGGCCTGGGCCGCGGCCTGGGCCTCGCTCTTGATGACGGTGCCGTCGGCCTGGGCGGCGAAGCCCACCTTGGTCAGACCGTTGATGAACTTGCGCTCGGCGTCGTTGCGGTCACGGCCCTTGGCGACGATGGCCTTGACGATCGCCCGCTCGCCGCGGCTGCGGGTCTTGCCGTGGTGCGTGACGTGCTTGTACAGGCGCTCCAGGTAGGCGGCCTGAGCCTTGGAACCCGGCGTCGGGTTGTTGCGGATCACGTACATCTGCTGGCCCATGGTCCACACGTTGGTGGTCAGCCAGTAGACGAGGACACCGACGGGGAAGTTGATGCCGAAGACCGCGAACATGACGGGGAAGACGTACATCAGCATCTTCTGCTGCTGCATGAACGGCGTCTTCACCGAGGTGTCGACGTTCTTCGTCATGAGCTGGCGCTGCGTGAAGAACTGCGAGGCCGACATCAGCACGATCATGATCGCGGTGACGATGCGGACGTTCAGCAGCGAGGCGTCGAGCGATGCCAGGTCGGAGGCGCTGTCCGTGAACTTCGCGGCCAGCGGAGCACCGAAGATGTGCGCCTTCTGGGCACTCTCCAGCAGGCTCTGGTTGATCACGCCGATGGTCTCGCCGTTGGCGATGCCGTTGAGCACGTGGTAGAGCGCGAAGAAGAACGGGGACTGCGCCAGGATGGGAAGGCACGAGGAGAGCGGGTTGGTGCCCGTCTCCTTGTACAGCTTCATCATCTCTTCGGACTGGCGCTGTTTGTCGTTCTTGTAGCGCTCCTGGATCTTCTTCATCTCGGGCTGAAGCGTCTGCATCGCCCGAGTGGCCTTGATCTGCTTCACGAAGAGCGGGATCAGGCAGATTCGGATCAGAATCACCAGGGACACGATGGACAGGCCCCAGGCCCACCCGGTGTCCGGGCCGAAGATGGCCCCGTACACCGTGTGGAACTGGACGATGACCCAGGAGACAGGTGTCGTGATGAAGCTGAAGAGGCTGGCAATCGTGTCCACTAATCATGCTCCTTGGGCATGGGACGGTGTCTCTGCGGCCGGGCTCGAAGGAGACGGAAGATCCTCTTCGGTGGCCGTTTCGGCGGCGGAGTTCCCGCCCCTGCGTGCACGCCAGGCGTCACGCAGCATTTCGTGCCACCGCGGGCGCTTGCGCGGCGGAACATGGTCCACGCCGCCGAGCGACCACGGATTGCACCGCAGGATGCGCCAGGCGGTGAGTGCCGTTCCCTTGATCGCACCGTGTCGGTCGATGGCCGTGTAGCCGTAGTGGGAGCACGACGGGTAGTACTTGCACACCGGCCCGAGCAGCGGACTGATCGTCCACTGGTAGAGCTTGATCAGAGCCAGTAGCGGGTACTTCATCGCGCGCCCCCTCCCAGTAGCCGTTGAAGGGCGGCATCCAGGTCTTGGGCCAGCTGTGCGTGATCGGCGTCGCCCGCCCCGGGCAGCGCCCGTACGACTACCAGGCTACCGGGGGGAAACAGGGTGACCCGGTCCCGCATCAGATGACGCAGTCTGCGTTTCACCTTGTTGCGGACGACGGCGCCGCCCACGGCCTTGCTCACGACGAAACCCGCACGCGTCGGGGGAGCGCTCTCCCCAGGCGCGTGCGGGTCCGTGGCACCGCTTCGAAGATGGACCACGAGGGTCGGGCGGCCGGCCCGACGACCTCGTCGTACCGCGGTCGCGAAGTCCTCGCGCCGCCTCAGCCGATGCTCGGTAGGCAGCACGACGTCATGACCTGATCAGGCTCAGGCGGACAGGTTGGCGCGACCCTTGCTGCGGCGGTTCGCGAGAATCGCGCGACCGGCACGGGTACGCATCCGCAGACGGAAGCCGTGGGTCTTGGCACGACGACGGTTGTTCGGCTGGAAGGTGCGCTTGCTCACTCGGGGGCTCCAGAAATCAATCGGTGGTGGCGGGGTGCCGTCCTGGCTGTCACCGTGCGCCCACGAGGTAGCTCGCGGTTAAACGCCCGAGTGCACCGCTTCCCGATCACCTGACGTGATCTGTGCCCATCGGAGGCAGGCGGCAGCAGCCATCGACAACTCGACCTGGTTACGGTACGCGCGGCTCCGCCATTCGGTCAAACCAGCGGTCACCGGGAGACACTATCCACAGGCTGGGGACAACAACTTGAACCGTAGCCGTCGGCCTGACTACCGTGGCTGAACTCCGATTCGTTCCTTTGTCCCTGCCCCCACCCGATATGAATCCCGATCGTCCCGCAACCACACGTTCGTGGGACCCACGAGAGAGCGTGCCCTGTGGCTGACGTGCCTGCCGATCTTGCCGCAGTGTGGCCACGCGTACTGGAGCAGCTCCTCGGGGAGGGCCGCGGCCAGGGTGTCGAGGTGAAGGACGAGCACTGGATCCGCCGGTGCCAGCCGCTGGCGCTGGTCGCCGACACCGCCCTGCTCGCCGTGCCGAACGAGTTCGCCAAGGGCGTCCTCGAGGGCCGGCTCGCCCCGGTCGTCAGCGAGACCCTGAGCCGCGAGTGCGGCCGCCCGATCCGGATCGCGATCACGGTCGACGACTCCGCGGGTGAGCCCCCGGCCCCGCCTGCGCCCCCCACCCCGCAGCAGTCGCGCTACGAGGAGCCCGAGCTCCCCGCCGGCCCCTACGACGGCCAGGAGAGCCGGTACGACTCCGGGTACGACACGTCGTCGTACGAGAACCAGAACAAGGACCAGTACGACAACCGATACGAGGGCTACGGCCGGCACCGCGCCGAACATCAGCCCTCGACGTCCGGGGACCAGCATCCCGGCGGCCGCCAGGACCAGCGACCGGACCAGCGACCGGACCAGCGCCAGGAGCAGCGGCCCGACCAGCGCCAGGACCAGCTGCCCACCACACGGCCCGCGTACCCTTCGGAGTACCAGCGGCCGGAGCCCGGTGCCTGGCCGCGGCCCCAGCAGGACGAGTACAGCTGGCAGCAGCAGCGGCTCGGCTTCCCGGAGCGCGACCCCTACGCGTCGCCCTCGTCACAGGACACGTACGGCGGGCCCGCGTCCCAGGCACCGTACGGCGCCCCCTCGCAGCAGGACTCCTACGGGCCGCCGTCGCAGGACTACCGTCCCCAGCAGATGGACCGCCCGCCGTACGACCCCGCGCCGTACGAGCAGAAGCGTCCGGAGTACGAGGCCTCGCGCTCCGACTACGACCAGCGCGACCCGGGCCGGCGTGAGCTGCCCGACCCGTCGGCGGGCGGTCCCGGCCACCCGCACCGCGGTGGCCCGGGCGGCCCCGGCCAGCCCGGCGCCGGGGGTCCCGGCCCGTCGGCCAAGCAGTCCTCGCCGACCCCGGGTCCGGGTGAGCCGACCGCGCGCCTGAACCCGAAGTACCTCTTCGACACCTTCGTCATCGGCGCCTCCAACCGGTTCGCGCACGCGGCCGCCGTCGCCGTCGCCGAGGCGCCCGCGAAGGCCTACAACCCCCTCTTCATCTACGGGGAGTCGGGCCTCGGCAAGACGCACCTGCTGCACGCCATCGGGCACTACGCGCGCAGTCTCTACCCGGGCACGCGCGTGCGGTACGTGAGCTCCGAGGAGTTCACCAACGAGTTCATCAACTCGATCCGTGACGGCAAGGGCGACAGCTTCCGCAAGCGGTACCGGGAGATGGACATCCTGCTCGTCGACGACATCCAGTTCCTCGCGGACAAGGAGTCGACGCAGGAGGAGTTCTTCCACACCTTCAACACGCTCCACAACGCGAACAAGCAGATCGTGCTGTCCAGCGACCGGCCGCCGAAGCAGCTGGTCACGCTGGAGGACCGGCTGCGGAACCGTTTCGAGTGGGGTCTGATCACCGACGTCCAGCCGCCCGAGCTGGAGACGCGCATCGCGATCCTCCGCAAGAAGGCGGTGCAGGAGCAGCTCAACGCCCCGCCGGAGGTACTGGAGTTCATCGCGTCCCGGATCTCGCGCAACATCCGCGAGCTGGAGGGCGCGCTGATCAGGGTGACGGCGTTCGCGTCGCTCAACCGGCAGCCGGTGGACCTCGGCCTGACCGAGATCGTGCTGAAGGACCTGATCCCCGGTGGCGAGGACTCCGCCCCCGAGATCACCTCGACGGCCATCATGGGCGCGACCGCCGACTACTTCGGGCTGACGATCGAGGACCTGTGCGGCACCTCGCGCGGGCGCGCGCTGGTGACGGCCCGGCAGATCGCCATGTACCTGTGCCGCGAGCTGACGGACCTGTCGCTGCCGAAGATCGGCGCGCTGTTCGGCGGGCGGGACCACACGACGGTCATGCACGCGGACCGCAAGATCCGCAATCTGATGGCCGAGCGGCGCTCCATCTACAACCAGGTCACCGAGCTGACCAACCGCATCAAGAACGGCTGACCCCCACGCGGACGGCCCAGCCGCCCAGCCGCCCAGGGCGTCCCCGGAGAGCCTCCGGGGACGCCTTTCGTCGTCCTGAGGTGCCCCCGAGCCTGGACAGGTCCCCGAGCTTCAACCCGAGGACCTGAGCCCCCGGACCCGCCCATGCCCATGCCCACCGTCGACGGCCGGCATCGCCCGCACCGGGCCCGTCGGCAGCCCATCGCCCACCCCAGCCACGCCCGGCCGTGCCCCCGAAACGGCCCTCACGCGACCCCGAAGGGCCCCCGGACGACCCGGATCGAGCCCCGATCCGCCCCGGATCCGCCCGGATCGGGGTCCGGTCGCGGGCCGCAGGCGTCGGTCGCCGGTCATCCGGTGTTCGATTACCGGCCGGGTTACGGCCACTCTCCACAGATTCGGTGACTTTCTCCCGTCCACACCCTGGGGACTGCGAAGTTGTCCAGACTGTGTCCACAGGCGCTCGAGGTGCGGGACGATCAGGGCAGGTCACCTGCCTGTGGATTCGTGGACGAAGGATTTCCACAGGCTGTGGACAGAGAAATGTTCCACAGCCTGTGCACGAGGTTGTCCACCGACAACCCACAGGCTGGGGCCGGTTGTCCCCAGCGATCTCCGACTTCTCCACATGGCTGTCCACTGTTCGGCAACCTGACGCGCCTCCTCACCGGCCCGAGTGAAAGGCGTCACACGAAGGTGCCGGGTTGGCCTGTGGGAAAGGTGGGTAAACCTGGGGACGCCGCTGGGGAGAACTCGCCTCAGCCTGTGTACGGCGTGTGCAGAACTTTCTGTTCTCCACAGAAGGCCCTAGTTATCCACCGCCTCCGCCCACAGGACCAGTGGACAAAATCTCGCCTCTGAGCTGGGAAAACGGAGTTATCCACCGTTTCCACAGGCCCTACTACTACTCCCAACTAGAGAGAGCGAGAAATCCGTTTAGAAGGGGGTCCTGTGCACAACTCGCTCCTCGGTGCCCGGCTGCCCCTCGTCACGACTTGACCCCGAGGGGCACCGACTGTCAGTGCGGTGCGTCAGACTGTTCCCCGGTGGTCCTGCCCCTCAGCGGCGACGGTCACACCGAGACAGACGACGAAGGCCAGGCAGGGCGAGAAGCGCCGGCAACAGCAGGAGGCGGCAAGAGTGAAGATCCGGGTGGAACGCGACGTACTCGCGGAGGCCGTGGCCTGGGCGGCTCGCAGCCTCCCGGCCCGTCCGCCGGCGCCTGTCCTCGCCGGTCTGCTGCTGAAGGCGGAGGACGGCCAGCTGAGCCTGTCCAGCTTCGACTACGAGGTCTCCGCCCGTGTCTCCGTGGAGACCGAGGTCGAGGAGGAGGGCACCGTCCTCGTCTCCGGCCGGCTGCTCGCCGACATCTGCCGCGCCCTGCCCAACCGCCCGGTGGAGATCTCCACGGACGGGGTGCGGGCCACGGTGGTCTGCGGCTCCTCGCGCTTCACGCTGCACACACTGCCTGTGGAGGAGTACCCCTCTCTGCCGCAGATGCCGAACGCGACGGGCACGGTCCCCGGCGAGGTCTTCGCCTCCGCCGCCGCCCAGGTCGCCATCGCCGCCGGCCGTGACGACACGCTGCCCGTGCTCACCGGTGTCCGCATCGAGATCGAGGGCGACACCGTCACGCTGGCCTCCACCGACCGCTACCGCTTCGCGGTCCGCGAGTTCCTGTGGAAGCCGGAGAACCCGGACGCCTCCGCGGTCGCCCTGGTGCCCGCCAAGACGCTCCTGGACACCGCCAAGGCACTCACCAGCGGCGACAGCGTCATCCTGGCGCTCTCCGGATCCGGCGCGGGCGAGGGCCTGATCGGCTTCGAGGGCGCGGGACGGCGGACGACGACCCGTCTCCTGGAGGGCGACCTCCCGAAGTACCGCACGCTGTTCCCGACCGAGTTCAACTCGGTCGCCGTGATCGAGACCGCCCCCTTCGTGGAGGCCGTCAAGCGCGTGGCCCTGGTCGCCGAGCGCAACACCCCGGTGCGGCTCAGCTTCGAGCAGGGCGTGCTCATCCTGGAGGCCGGCTCCAGCGACGACGCACAGGCTGTGGAGCGGGTCGACGCGCAGCTCGACGGCGACGACATCTCGATCGCCTTCAACCCGACCTTCCTGCTGGACGGTCTGAGCGCCATCGACTCCCCCGTGGCGCAGCTGTCCTTCACCACGTCCACCAAGCCCGCACTGCTGAGCGGCAAGCCCGCGCTGGACGCGGAGGCGGACGACGCCTACAAGTACCTGATCATGCCGGTGCGCCTGAGCGGCTGACGCCGGTACCGCTGTCCGACCGGTTGTCCACAGACGGTGGACGACCGGGGCGGCCCCTGGGGAGAACCCGCGGTGAATCCCCAGGTGGGGTCGTACGTCTGAGCGCGTATGCCCACAGGTGTGCGTAAGGGTCCGGGTTTAGGCTCGGACATGGGTACGAGAGTGCCTCATACGCCACACAGCGACCTAAGGAACAACTGATGGAGCTCGGTCTCATCGGCCTCGGCAAGATGGGCGGCAACATGCGCGAGCGGATCCGCCGCGCGGGCCACACCGTCGTCGGGTACGACCGCAACCCGGAACTCGCCGATGTCCACAGCCTGCAAGAGCTCGTGGACGGGCTCAAGGGCCCGCGCGTGGTCTGGGTGATGGTCCCGGCGGGTGCGGCCACCCAGTCGACCGTCGACGAGCTCGCCGAGCTGCTCGAGCCGGGCGACGTGGTCGTGGACGGCGGCAACTCCCGCTGGACGGACGACGAGAAGCACGCCGGGGAACTGGCCGCCAAGGGCATCGGCTTCGTCGACTGCGGTGTCTCCGGCGGCGTCTGGGGCCTGGAGAACGGCTACGCGCTGATGTACGGCGGCGACGCGGAGCACGTGGCCAGGGTCCAGCCGGTCTTCGACGCCCTCAAGCCCGAGGGCGACTTCGGCGCGGTGCACGCCGGCAAGGTCGGCGCCGGCCACTTCGCGAAGATGGTCCACAACGGCATCGAGTACGCCATGATGCAGGCCTACGCCGAGGGCTGGGAGCTCCTGGAGAAGGTCGACTCCGTCACGGACGTGCGCGAGGTCTTCCGCTCCTGGCAGGAGGGCACGGTCATCCGGTCCTGGCTGCTCGACCTGGCCGTCAACGCCCTCGACGAGGACGAGCACCTCGACCGGCTGCGCGGCTTCGCCCAGGACTCCGGCGAGGGCCGCTGGACCGTCGAGGCCGCCATCGACAACGCCGTGCCGCTGCCCGCGATCACGGCCTCGCTGTTCGCGCGGTTCGCGTCCCGTCAGGACGACTCGCCGCAGATGAAGATGATCGCGGCGCTGCGCAACCAGTTCGGCGGCCACGCGGTCGAGAAGAAGTAGTCCACAGGGTCGCCCCGCGATCCACAACCCTGGGGGAGGTCGGGACACGACCATGCACGTCACGCATCTGTCGCTGGCCGACTTCCGCTCGTACGCCCGGGTCGAGGTTCCACTGGACCCGGGCGTCACCTCCTTCGTGGGCCCCAACGGGCAGGGCAAGACGAACCTCGTCGAGGCCGTCGGCTATCTCGCCACCCTCGGCAGCCACCGGGTCTCCTCGGACGCGCCGCTGGTCCGGATGGGCGCCGACCGCGCGATCGTCCGGGCGCAGGTCAGGCAGGGCGAGCGGCAGCAGCTGGTCGAACTCGAGCTGAACCCGGGCAAGGCCAACCGCGCCCGCATCAACAGGTCCTCGCAGGTCAGGCCCCGTGACGTGCTGGGCATCGTACGGACCGTGCTGTTCGCGCCCGAGGACCTCGCGCTGATCAAGGGGGATCCGGGTGAGCGGCGGCGCTTCCTCGACGAGCTGATCACCGCGCGGTCGCCGCGGATGGCGGGTGTGCGCTCCGACTACGAGCGGGTCCTCAAGCAGCGCAACACGCTCCTGAAGACGGCCGCGCTCGCGCGGCGGCACGGCGGGCGCTCGATGGACCTGTCGACCCTGGACGTGTGGGACCAGCACCTCGCGCGCGTGGGCGCCGAGCTGCTCGCCCAGCGTCTCGACCTGGTGGCCGCGCTCCAGCCGCTGGCCGACAAGGCGTACGAGCAGCTCGCGCCCGGCGGCGGTCCGGTGGCGCTGGAGTACAAGCCGTCCGCGCCCGGCGAGGCACACACGCGTGAGGACCTCTACGGGCAGCTGCTGGCCGCGCTCGCGGACGTGCGCAAGCAGGAGATCGAGCGGGGCGTCACGCTGGTGGGCCCGCACCGCGACGACGTGGTCCTCAAGCTGGGTCAGCTGCCCGCCAAGGGGTACGCCTCCCACGGCGAGTCCTGGTCGTACGCGCTGGCGCTGCGGCTGGCCTCCTACGACCTGCTGCGGGCCGAGGGCAACGAGCCGGTGCTGGTCCTGGACGACGTCTTCGCCGAGCTGGACGTGCGCCGGCGCGAGCGGCTGGCCGAGATGGTGGCGCCGGGCGAGCAGGTGCTGGTGACGGCGGCGGTCGACGACGACGTGCCGCACGTGCTGGCCGGTGTCCGGTACGCCGTGAGCGAGGGGACGGTGGAGCGCGTATGACCGCCGAGGAGCCCGCCGCGAAGCGGGTCCCCGAGCCGTCCGGTGTCGATCTCGCGCGGGTCGCGCTCAGGGCGGCCCGTGAGCAGGCACGCGCGCGGGGGGACGCGGCGCAGCAGAAGAAGCAGGCGCGGCGCGGCGGCGGACTGCGTTCCGGGGCGCGCGCCGACGGCCGTGACCCGATGGCGCTGGGCGCCGCGATCAACCGGCTGCTCACCGAACGGGGCTGGGAGGCGCCGGCCGCGGTGGGCGGCGTGATGGGCCGGTGGCCGCAGATCGTCGGCGAGGACGTGGCCAAGCACTGCGTGCCGGAGCGGTACGACGAGGACGAGCGGGTGCTCGTCGTGCGCTGCGACTCGACGGCCTGGGCGACGAACCTGAGGCTGCTGGCGCCGACGCTGGTCGCGCGGCTCAACGAGGACGTCGGGCACGGCGCGGTGCGTCAGATCAAGGTCCTGGGTCCCAGCGGTCCCGTGCGCCGCTACGGCCCCCTCAGGGCCCCTGGGAGCACCGGTCCCGGCGACACCTACGGGTGACGTGTGTCACGTACCGGAAGGCCGGGACGGTCCTGTGCGGACCGCCCGGCCTTCGTTCCGTGTGCCCGCGTGCGGGTGCGAATCGCGACCTGACTCCCAAGTAGCCAAGGGTTGACGCCCGGAAGCGCTGAGTGCCTCCGTGAGCCTCTTGGAGCCCCCTTCCGCATATCGGGACCCGGAAGAGACCGGTTGAGGGCGGCACATGCGGACTCAGGTACCGGCAAACCCCCATCAGTGTCAGTGCTACCGGTAGACTGGAAGCCAATCCCGCCCCGAACGTGGGGACCGCCCGGGAGAAGCTGAGCAACGCTGATCAAGGCTTACCAACGCAACATGCCGCAGCCGCTCCGGCAACCTGCCGACGAGCCTGGCTGGTGCTGTGCCAGAAAGGGCGCTTCGTGGCCGATTCCGGCAACCCCAACGAGAACATCCCGTCCACCGACGCCGGCGTCAGCGGCGAGGCAAGCGCCTCGGGCAGCGAGGTCACCTCCTCGTACGACGCCAGCGCCATTACCGTCCTCGAGGGTCTGGACGCGGTCCGCAAGCGACCCGGTATGTACATCGGCTCCACCGGTGAGCGCGGTCTGCACCACCTCGTGTACGAGGTCGTCGACAACTCGGTCGACGAGGCGCTGGCCGGGCACGCGGACACCATCGACGTGACGATCCTGGCCGACGGCGGCGTCCGTGTCGTCGACAACGGCCGCGGCATCCCCGTCGGCATCGTGGCGTCCGAGGGCAAGCCGGCCCTGGAGGTCGTGCTCACCGTGCTGCACGCGGGCGGCAAGTTCGGCGGCGGCGGCTACGCGGTCTCCGGCGGTCTGCACGGCGTGGGCGTCTCGGTGGTGAACGCCCTGTCGAGCAAGGTCGCGGTCGAGGTCAAGACCGACGGCCACCGGCACACGCAGGACTACAAGATGGGCGTGCCGACGGCCCCGCTGGTCAAGCACGAGGCCACGGACGAGACGGGCACGGCGGTCACCTTCTGGGCCGACGCCGACATCTTCGAGACCACGGAGTACTCCTTCGAGACGCTCTCCCGGCGTTTCCAGGAGATGGCGTTCCTCAACAAGGGCCTGACGATCAGGCTCACCGACGAGCGCGAGTCGGCCAAGGCCACCGCCGGGGCGGACGAGGCGGGTGCGGACGAGAAGGACGAGGTCAAGACCGTCACGTACCACTACGAGGGCGGCATCGTCGACTTCGTGAAGTACCTCAACTCCCGCAAGGGCGAAGCGGTGCACCCGACCGTGATCGACCTCGAGGCGGAGGACAAGGAGAAGAGCCTCTCCCTCGAAGTCGCCATGCAGTGGAACAGCGGTTACAGCGAGGGTGTGTACTCCTTCGCCAACATCATCCACACGCACGAGGGCGGCACGCACGAGGAGGGCTTCCGCGCGGCGTTGACGAACCTGGTCAACAAGTACGCGCGGGACAAGAAGCTGCTGCGCGAGAAGGACGACAACCTCACGGGTGACGACATCCGCGAGGGTCTGACCGCGATCATCTCGGTGAAGCTGAGCGAGCCGCAGTTCGAGGGCCAGACCAAGACCAAGCTGGGCAACACGGAGGCGAAGACCTTCGTCCAGAAGGCGGTCTACGAGCACCTCAACGACTGGCTGGACCGCAACCCGGTGGAGGCGGCGGACATCGTCCGCAAGGGCATCCAGGCGGCCACCGCGCGTGTGGCGGCCCGCAAGGCCCGTGACCTGACCCGCCGCAAGGGTCTGCTGGAGTCGGCGTCCCTGCCGGGCAAGCTCTCCGACTGCCAGTCGAACGACCCCACCAAGTGCGAGATCTTCATCGTCGAGGGCGACTCCGCCGGCGGTTCGGCCAAGTCCGGCCGCAACCCGCAGTACCAGGCGATCCTCCCGATCCGGGGCAAGATCCTCAACGTCGAGAAGGCGCGGATCGACAAGATCCTCCAGAACCAGGAGATCCAGGCGCTGATCTCCGCCTTCGGCACCGGTGTGCACGAGGACTTCGACATCTCCAAGCTCCGTTATCACAAGATCATCCTGATGGCGGACGCCGACGTCGACGGCCAGCACATCAACACCCTGCTGCTGACCTTCCTGTTCCGCTTCATGCGGCCGCTGGTCGAGGCCGGGCACGTGTTCTTGTCCCGCCCCCCGCTGTACAAGATCAAGTGGGGCCGTGAGGACATCGAGTACGCGTACTCGGACCGTGAGCGCGACGCGCTGCTCGAGATGGGCCGTCAGCGCGGCAAGCGGGTGCGCGAGGACTCGATCCAGCGCTTCAAGGGTCTCGGCGAGATGAACGCCGAGGAGCTGCGCATCACGACGATGGACCAGGAGCACCGCGTCCTCGGCCAGGTCACCCTCGACGACGCCGCCCAGGCGGACGACCTGTTCTCGGTCCTGATGGGCGAGGACGTCGAGGCGCGCCGTGCCTTCATCCAGCGCAACGCCAAGGACGTCCGGTTCCTCGACATCTGAGTCGGTCTCAGCTGACCGCGTCAGAAAGGATTCTTTCCAGCAATGACCGACGAGAACACTCCCGTCACGCCTGAAGAGGGCGGCGACCTCGCGATGCGGATCGAGCCCGTCGGGCTCGAGACGGAGATGCAGCGCTCCTACCTCGACTACGCGATGTCCGTCATCGTCTCGCGTGCCCTGCCGGACGTCAGGGACGGCCTCAAGCCCGTCCACCGGCGCGTCCTGTACGCCATGTACGACGGCGGCTACCGGCCCGAGAAGGGCTTCTACAAGTGCGCCCGCGTCGTCGGCGACGTCATGGGCAACTACCACCCGCACGGCGACTCCTCGATCTACGACGCGCTGGTCCGTCTCGCGCAGCCGTGGTCGATGCGGATGCCGCTGGTGGACTCCAACGGCAACTTCGGCTCTCCCGGCAACGACCCGGCGGCCGCCATGCGGTACACCGAGTGCAAGATGATGCCGCTGTCCATGGAGATGGTCCGCGACATCGACGAGGAGACCGTCGACTTCACGGACAACTACGACGGCCGCTCCCAGGAGCCGACCGTCCTGCCGGCCCGGTTCCCGAACCTGCTGATCAACGGCTCGGCCGGTATCGCCGTCGGCATGGCGACCAACATCCCCTCGCACAACCTGCGCGAGGTCGCGTCGGGCGCCCAGTGGTACCTGGAGAACCCGGACGCCTCGCACGAGGAGCTGCTGGACGCCCTCATCGAGCGCATCAAGGGCCCCGACTTCCCGACCGGTGCCCTCGTCGTCGGCCGCAAGGGCATCGAGGAGGCGTACCGCACGGGCCGCGGCTCCATCACGATGCGCGCGGTCGTCGAGGTCGAGGAGATCCAGAACCGCCAGTGCCTGGTGGTCACGGAGCTGCCCTACCAGGTCAACCCGGACAACCTGGCGCAGAAGATCGCCGACCTGGTGAAGGACGGCAAGATCGGCGGTATCGCCGACGTCCGTGACGAGACGTCGTCGCGCACGGGCCAGCGCCTGGTCATCGTCCTGAAGCGGGACGCGGTCGCCAAGGTCGTCCTGAACAACCTGTACAAGCACACCGACCTCCAGTCGAACTTCGGCGCCAACATGCTGGCCCTGGTCGACGGGGTCCCGCGCACGCTCTCGCTGGACGCGTTCATCCGCCACTGGGTGACGCACCAGATCGAGGTCATCGTCCGCCGGACGCGTTTCCGGCTGCGCAAGGCCGAGGAGCGGGCGCACATCCTGCGTGGTCTGCTGAAGGCCCTGGACGCCATCGACGAGGTCATCGCGCTGATCCGGCGCAGCGACACCGTCGACATCGCGCGCACGGGCCTGATGGACCTCCTGGAGATCGACGAGATCCAGGCGAACGCCATCCTCGAGATGCAGCTGCGCCGGCTGGCCGCCCTGGAGCGCCAGAAGATCATCCAGGAGCACGACGAGCTCCAGGCGAAGATCACGGAGTACAACGCGATCCTGGCCTCGCCGCTGCGTCAGCGCGGCATCGTGAGCGAGGAACTGGCCGCGATCGTCGAGAAGTACGGCGACGACCGCAAGACGATGCTGGTGCCCTACGACGGTGACATGTCCATCGAGGACCTGATCGCCGAGGAGGACATCGTCGTCACCATCTCGCGCGGTGGCTACGTCAAGCGCACGAAGACGGACGACTACCGCTCCCAGAAGCGCGGCGGCAAGGGGGTGCGCGGGGCGAAGCTGAAGGAGGACGACATCGTCGACCACTTCTTCGTCTCCACCACCCACCACTGGCTGCTGTTCTTCACCAACAAGGGCCGCGTCTACCGCGCGAAGGCGTACGAGCTGCCCGACGCGGGCCGTGACGCGCGCGGCCAGCACGTCGCGAACCTGCTGGCCTTCCAGCCGGACGAGGCGATCGCCGAGATCCTCGCGATCCGCGACTACGAGGCGGCGCCGTACCTGGTCCTGGCGACCAAGGGCGGCCTGGTCAAGAAGACGCCTCTGAAGGATTACGATTCGCCGCGTGCCGGCGGTGTCATCGCGATCAACCTCCGTGAGACGGAGGACGGTTCCGACGACGAACTGATCGGAGCCGAACTCGTCTCGGCGGACGACGATCTGCTTCTGATCAGCAAGAAGGCACAGTCGATCAGGTTCACGGCGACGGACGAGTCCCTGCGGCCCATGGGCCGTGCGACCTCGGGCGTCAAGGGCATGAGCTTCCGCGAGGGGGACCAGCTGCTCTCGATGAATGTTGTTCGACCCGGTACGTTCGTGTTCACTGCCACGGACGGCGGGTACGCGAAGCGGACCGCCGTCGACGAGTACCGCGTCCAGGGTCGCGGCGGCCTCGGCATCAAGGCCGCCAAGATCGTGGAGGACCGCGGTTCTCTCGTCGGCGCGCTGGTGGTCGAGGAGACCGACGAGATCCTCGCCATCACGCTGTCCGGCGGTGTGATTCGTACGCGAGTCAACGAGGTCAGGGAGACGGGCCGTGACACCATGGGCGTCCAACTGATCAACCTGGGCAAGCGCGATGCCGTCGTCGGTATCGCACGTAACGCCGAGGCGGGGCGGGAGGCGGAGGAGGTCGACGGCGAGGACGCCGTGGACGAGTCCGCCGAGGCAGCCACGACCACCGGCACGGACGAGGGTGAGTCGCCCTCGGCCGAGTAGCGAGGAGTGAGTCAACGTGAGCGGAGCCACGGGCGCCGGTACGTCTGCCGGTACGGGTAAGAACGGCGGCGGCCGTGGCTCCGCCGCGTCGACGGGGGACGCGCGTACGACCGACGCGCGAGGCGCGGGGGGCGCCGAGGGACGTGCGGCGGACACCCACACGACCCAGCTGAAGGCCATCAAGGCCCCTGCGGCCGACTCGCCCGCACCCTCGACCACACAAGGATCGAAGGGATCCCAGGGGGAAACCGTGACGGAAACCCGAGGCACGCAGGCCAAGCAGGAGACGTCGCCGCTGCCCGGCGAACGGCAGCCGCAGCAGCCCGCCGGGCCCTACCACCCGCCGCAGGCCTACCCGGCGCAGGCGGCCGCCTCGCCGACCGCCACGGGCACCGTGCGGCGGCCGCGGACCGGTGCGCGCACCACGCCCCGCGTGCGCAAGGCGCGGCTGCGGGTGGCGAAGGCCGATCCCTGGTCGGTGATGAAGGTCAGCTTCCTGCTCTCCATCGCGCTCGGCATCTGCACGATCGTCGCGGCCGCCATGCTGTGGATGGTCATGGACGCGATGGGCGTCTTCTCGACGGTCGGCGGGACGATCTCGGAGGCGACCGGCTCCAACGAGTCGAACGGCTTCGACCTCCAGTCGTTCCTGTCGCTCCCCCACGTCCTGATGTTCACGTCGATCATCGCGGTCATCGACGTCGTCCTCGCGACCGCGCTCGCGACGCTCGGCGCGTTCATCTACAACCTCTCCGCGGGCTTCGTCGGCGGCGTCGAGCTGACCCTCGCCGAGGACGAGTGACCACGGCCGCCGCAGCGGCTCCCCGGCCTGCCGAGCGTCCCGCGACTATCGATTTTGGGACTGCGCAGGTCGTGCGCTAATCTTCAGGAGTCAGCGCGCGGGACACACACCGCAGAGCGCGGCGGGGCTATAGCTCAGTTGGTTAGAGCGCATCCCTGATAAGGATGAGGCCACAGGTTCAAATCCTGTTAGCCCCACATGCGAGAAGGCCCCCGGACCATCGGTCCGGGGGCCTTCTGACATGCATCGCCGACACCAAGGGCGGCTGACGGCGGCCGTCAGCCGTCAGCCGGTCATCGGGTTCAGACCCCGACGGTCTTGCCGAACACGGCGTCGACCAGGGCGGCGTCTCCGGCATAGACCCTCATGCGCTGCACGCGTCCGTCGGCGAGCGTGAGATCGAATCCGGCGGTGCCCATGGACTTGTGCTTGGCCGCGGGGGCGATGGTGGTGGTGGCCAGCGGGATCGTCAGGGCGTCCTGGCCGAGCTTGGCTTTCCACCGGGCGTCCGCGGAGTTCGACAGGCGCAACTCGCCCCACTGCGCCTTGACCCTGCTGTCCGGCGTGACGAACAGCGCGCGCAGCCGGAGTTCGACGCCCTGGTGGAAGTCGGCAACGTCCTTCGCCGAGCTGACGGGGGCCTTGCGGATGGCGGCTGCCCAGCGGAAGAGCGGAGCCGTGCTGCCGAAAGATGATCTGGAGGTGATGGTCACGGGCTGCATGCTCGCACACGCTCCGACCTGCACCGCAGGCGGTGTCTGCCGCCCGGTCGTCCGCGGCCGGCATCGGCGGCGGGGCGGGGAAAATCGCTGTCCGGTCGCCGAACGGTGGTGATAGAGAGTGCGGGTGACGACGACACTCGAATTCCCCGTGCTGCTGCGGCTGATCGACGAACGGTCGAGCGCCTTCCGCGCCGCGGTCGCCTCCGCCCCCGGCCTCGACGTGCAGGTGCCGACCTGCCCCGAGTGGACGCTGTTCGACCTGGCGCAGCACATCGGCGAGGGGCGCCGCTCCTGGGCCGCCACCGTCGCCGCGGGGCCTGCGCCGGCCAAATCCTCGGCGGACGGCGCCACCGATGCGCCGCGGGAGCGCGAGGCACTGTCGGCCTGGCTGGCGGAGTCCACGGAGCAACTGGTGGACGCCCTGCGCAAGGCAGGCCCGGACCGCGGCTGCTGGACGTGGTGGGCCGCTTCCCAGTCACCGCAGACCTGTGGCGCCGTCGCCCGCCACCAGCTCCAGCAGCTGGCGGTGCACACCTACGACGCCCAGCTCACCGCGGGCGCCCCGCAGCCGCTGCCGGCCGAGGTGGCACTCGACGGTGTCGAGGAGTTCCTGTTCACCTGCGTCGCCACGACGAGTGCCTGGCCGCACAAGCCCACCGCCTTCGACTTCCACGCCACCGAGGGCCACTCCTGGCGCCTCACGGTCGACGGCGACGGCGCCCGCACCACCCGTGTCCCCGCACCCGGCACGACACCCGCCGTCCCTGCCGGCGAGGCCCCGGTCGCGCCCGGCGTCTCCGTCCGCGGCACGGCCGGTGAGCTGGTCCTCTTCGTGTACGACCGCATCCCGGCGGACTCCCTGGAGGTCGAGGGAGACACGGGCCTCTTCGACCTGCTCCGCGCATGGGAACCGGAGGAGTAGGACGGCTGCGGCAGCGCGGTGAAGCAAACCGCGCCGGAGCCGCCTGCCTCGCCTGACACCGGCAGCCCCGACAGCGTGTCCTCAAGTCCTCCACGCCCCCGCGCTGTTGCGGGTGCGGGGCGGGACGGCGTCGTGTCAGCCGTCCGGTTCGGGGTGCCAGTGGTCGGGGTCGGTGCCGCGCCAGTCGATCCAGGGGGAATCCGCTATGTCCGACGGGTCGATCTCCAGCCCGGCGCGCCGGAGGAACTCCGCGACGTCGGCGACGCCGTGGGCCCGGCCCAGGATCTCGCCGTCCACGCGGACGCGTCGCCCGCCCGCGGGGGAGGGCGGGAGCACGACCACGCGCCTCGGTCCGGGCGGGCCGGCGGGGTCGTCGCAGGGGTAGGTCATCCGGTGAGCCGTCCGCGTGTGTCCGTCGACGGGCTTTCCAGGTGCCGCAGTTCCCACCACGCGGACGGGCTGGGTCGCTGTCGCTGCCAGTACGGATGGAAGAACACCTGGACGGACAGCCGGTGCAGCCGTCGCCGCAGCTCGGTGCGACCGGGCCTGGCGGCGAGCTGCCGGTAGGTGGCGCTCCACTGCTGCTGTGCTCGGACGAGATCGTCGGGGAACCGTCGCATGACGAAATTCAATCATGTGTTCGATTTTCTGCGCCATCCGAACCGCCGGGGCGGCCGGACATGGCGAAGGCCCGGTTGCTCCGGGGGAGCTGCCGGGCCTGCTCGTGCGGGCTGTACGCAAGTTCGCCGTTACGTCGGGGGAGGCGGCACGTGACGTGCCGGGGTTCAGCGCTGGAGGGGGACGGCCGGTTCGGCCGGGTCCGCGGGCTCGCACAGGGTCGACGCGTGCTCGGCGGCTTCGGCGGCCTCGGTGTCGGGGAGGCCGCGGTGGCGGCAGCTCGGGGACTTGCCGTGCGCCTCGGCGCGGATGCGCTGCTTCATCGTGGGGGGTAGTGAGCGGGCCTGTGTCCGCAGCCAGGGGGACGGGGCCGCCGGCCACGCCGTCGTGTCCGCGGGCTCGGCGCTCTCGGTCCGGCTCGCCGGGACGCTCTGCGCGGCCGCGGGGCCGGCGGTCGTGGTGACGAGTCCGAGCGCCGTGCACAGCGCGAGGAAGGCGGTGACGACGACGGTCCACAGCTTCATGAGCCGGTTCTCGGGCATGGCCCCTCACTTTCGGGTTGGGCGATTTGCGTACTTTCCTCATGATGTGTATGGACGACGCGAAGTGGTGGACCGACGCTCGCGGTGTGGCGTTGTTCCGATGAACACCACCCGGATGGCCTCAAAGCTCATCAAAAGAGCAGAAGAGCGGATCAGAAGTGATGAGGACGGGCAAAAGTCACCGTCGGTCAGGACCTGATCACCCTCCGGTCCGAGTGGTGCGAACCGGTCCTACTGCGCTCGCGAAGACGGGAGTTGAGGGGCGGACGCAGGTCACCGATCGATATCGGTCGGTGTGTATAGTCGGGCGCCAGAGGTCCCCTACGTCAAGGAAAGACGAGGTCGCGCGGTGAAGAAGCTTCTCCTGGTCGCACTGGCCGCCATCGGCGGGCTCCTTGTGTACCGCCAGATCCAGGCGGATCGCGCCGAGCAGGATCTGTGGACGGAGGCGACCGACTCCGTGCCCACGGGTTCGTGAGTACCGATACCGAAGACTGAACAGACCCCGGCCGCCGTCAGCGGTCGGGGTTTTGTGTTGCGCATCCTGCGGACCGCGGTTAGAGGCGGGCTTTTCGGACGCTCGTACGGAATGCGGGGGTGCCACGCGCGCGTGGCGGGCAGGATGGCCCACGTTCGGTCGAAGGCGAGGGGGCGGGGTCGATGGCCCGGCGGACGGGGCGCGCGGCACGTACGGGGCGCGCAGCAGGCGCGTGGCGGGCCGTCACGCGTGGCACGGCCGTGGGAGCGGTGCTCGCAGTGGCGGCTGCGGTGTCGAGCGTCCCCGCGGCCGTGGCCGCGCCGGACGTCCCCGTGTACGCCTTCGCCGACGACGTCCGCAGCGCCCCGGCGGCCACGGGCACCACGGGCGCCGTGCGCCTCGAACCCGGGGCGACCTACCGCAGCTCCCTCCCCGACCCGGGCCGGTCCGACGGCGAAGCCGACGGCGACGGCGCAGCTCAGGGGCAGGGGCAGGGGCAGGGGCAGGGGGACGGGCCTCGGGCCTATTACCGGCTCGAGCTCGACGGCTCGTCGAACGTCTACGTCTCCGTCACCGCCGTCCCGCGCGCGGGCGCCACGCTCGCCGTCGGCGACGGGATCAGCGTCTCCGTGCAGGACGCCGACAGCACCAGGTGCTCCTCCGACTCCGTGACCGTCGGGTCCTCCCGGAGCCCGCAGCCGCTCACCGCCTGGGGCGCGCGGGAACTGCGGCCGGGCAAGGGCCTGTGCCAGAAGTCCGGCACCTACTACGTCGTCGTCGAGCGCACGGGGGACGACGTCTCCGGCGCCGACCCCTGGGAGCTCGAACTCGCCCCCGTCTCCGAAGCGCCGCTGGCGAAGGCGGCCGCCACGGGTGTCCCCGACGGCCCCGGGACCTGGGACTCCGCGACGCCCACGCCTCCCGTCGCCGAACCGGAGCCCGTCCGGGGCGGGGCGGGCTTCGCCGAGGCGGCCGCGGTGGAGCAGGGCGTCTGGAGCGACGAGATCGTCCCCGGGCAGACGCTCTTCTACAAGGTGCCCCTCGACTGGGGGCGCCAGCTCTCCGCCACCGTCGACCTGGGCAGCGCGCGGAAGAACGCGGGGTACGTCGTCGACGCCCTGGACCTGACGCTGTACAACCCGGTGCGGGCCGACGTCCAGGACGCGAGCATCGGCTACGGCGGCAGCCAGAAGTCGGCCGCCCTGCCACCGGTCCCGCCCGTCAGGTACGCCAACCGGTACGCCCCCACCGATCCGACCGAGTCCCTGCGGTTCGCCGGCGCGTACTACCTCGTGGTGCACCTCGCCGGGCAGGTGGCGGACCGTTTCGGCGAAGGACCGTACGGGCTGACCCTGCGGGTCCGGGTCGGCGGCAGCAGCCAGGCGGCTCCCGGGTACGCCCGGCAGTCGGTGCCGCGCGGCTTCTTCGACGTCGGCACGCCGGACCCCGTGCCCTCGGCGGCCGGCCGGACGGCACTGGGCGGCGCGCCGGGCGCGGGCAGGCCCGGTGACGACCAGGCGATGAAGGCGGTCGCCGTCGGCGGCATCGGCACCGGGAGTCTGCTGCTCACGGTGCTCGGGGTATGGACGCTGGCCGCCCGGCGCAGGGCCGCGGCTCAGATGCGCGTCAACGCCCAGAACCCCACCGCGTAGCAGACCAGCGCGAGGAGGAGCAGGGGCAGCGTCACCTTGGCCGGGGGACCGGGACGCACCCGGCGGGCGGCCCGATGCCCTCGCCGCCCGGCCCGCGGAACCGGCGCGGCGCCGGACGCCTGAAAGGTCTGGGGAGCCTGAGGGATCTGAGAGGCATGAGACGGCTGGGGCGTGTGAGGCGTGTGCGGGTCCTGGGCCGTGTACGACGCGGTGGACGACCTCTCGCCCGGCCGCTCACGGGTCGGCAGCACGAACGTCGGCTCGTACGGCGACACCCCCTGCGGAGCGGGGGAGGGCGCGTACGCGGGGGGACGCGGGGCCGGGGGCGGCGGTGCCGCGGCTCGGGAGGGCGTGACGTCGGAGGGGGTCGCGTCGGAGGGGGTGGCGTCCCCGGCCGGCCGCGGGGGCGGCAGGTGGAAGCTGCCGGTGTCCGACATGGAAGGGAAGGGCGTGGGCGTCGCATCGGGCCGTGAGGGCAGGTCGTCCCTGCCCGGAAGGGCGGCCCCGGCGGACACGGACGGTCCGGAAGGGAGCCCTCCGGTGTCCGGGCGGACGGTACGGGGGGCCACGTCCGGCCGGGCCGGCAGCGAGCCGGTCCCCGGACCGCCCGGTCCGGGCGGGGCGTCCGGGCGGCGCGGATCACGTGTCGCTCCCGTACCGGTCGGCCGCGGCGCGCCGTCCGGGTGGCCCGGAGCGCCGGTGAGGCCCGCGTCGGTCGCCCGCCGCACACTGTCCGGGCGGCCCGAGTCGGCAGGGTGGCCCGCCCCGGCCGGGGTGCCGGTGTGACCCGGAGAGCCGGGTACGCCCGTGGCGTCGGGGAGGCCCGAGGGGTGCGGTGGGTGGGGAGCGGGCTGCCCGAAGGCGCCGGGCGGGTGGCCGCCCCCGGGCGGGAGGTGCGCGAGCCCCGGATCGTGGGGGGCACGGGGGGCGGCCTGCTCGAAGACGTGGTCCGGGCGATCGGCGACCGCCTCGGGCGGGGTAACAGGGAAGTCCTGGCCGGACGGGGGTCCTGGGAAGTCCTGGTCGGACGGGGCGCCCGGGAAGGCCCGCTCGTGCGGGGGCCGGGCACCGGGCGGCTCGGAGAGACGGGAGCCGGGCGTACCCGGGAGCCGGCGCCTCGGCGGGCCGTCGGGGCCGAAACCGCCCGGCAGCGGCCCGAGTTGGTCGAAGATCTCGATCAGCTCGTCGTCCGGACCCGGCTCGGGCAGCAGCTCCACGGCCGCCGCGAGCGCCTTGCGCGCCCCCGTGGCCGTGCGGAAACGTGCCTGCGGATCCGGCTGGAGGAGCGTGGCGACCACCTGCCACAGCGGCTCGGGAACACTCTTGGGAGCGCGCGGCGTCCCGTGCTCCGCGAAGTACTGGACGAGCGCCTTGGCGTCCGGTTTGGCGCCCTCCAGCAGGTACAGCGCGACCAGGCCGACGGCGAACAGGTCGGCGGGGAAGTCGGGATCGGCGCCCATCATCTGCTCGGGCGCGAGGTAACCGGGCGTCCCCACGACGAGGTTGGTCTCGGTCAGCCGCGGTTCGCCCAGCCGCATCGCGATGCCGAAGTCGGAGAGCCTGAGGCGGGGCCGGGCCGTCCCGGTGGCCTCCAGAAGGATGTTGGCGGGCTTGATGTCGCGGTGCACGACACCCTCCGCGTGGACCGCGGTCAGCCCGGAGAGCAGCTGGTCGAGGAGCGTGCACACGAAGCCCGGGGGCAACGGCCCGTAGTCGCCCACGAGATGGACCAGCGAACCGCCGGCCACGAGGTCCATGGTGAACAGGACCTTGTCGTCGTCGGCGGCCCAGCTGGCGGGCGCGAGCACATGCGGGTGATCGATCCGTAACGCCTGCTCGCGGACGAAACGCAGCAGCGCGTGGGCGTCCCGCTGCTGAAGCACCTTCGCGGCCACGTAACGGCGTCTGCGGTGGTCCCAGGCACGCCACACCGCGCCGACGCCCCCGCGCCCGATCGGGTCGGCCAGTTCGTACCGTCCGGCGAAGACCTCACCCATGACTGTGCGCCGCTCCTCCCCCTCGTAGCGCCAGGGTCTGCCCCTCTGCTGCCCCCCCCGCGACGAGCGATACGGCCCCGCCCCCGTGTGCCGCCGCGTCGCGCCGCCCCCGTACCGCCGCCGTCCTCCCCGGTTGCCGAACCCCCTCCGGCGACCGGGACGAGGGCTCAGTTCTGGTGGGACTGGTAATGCGTGACGGCGTCCGAGGTACGGCCGGCGCCGTACACCCGGAGGAACTCTGCCAGTTCCGGGTGGGTCGGGGCGAGAGTGTCGGCGGCGTCGATGATGTCGCCGGCGGCCGCCACCGAGCGCAGCAGCGACTGGATCTCGCGGACGACCCGCTTGACCGTGGGCGCCCCCGAACTGCTCGTCGTCTGCGTGGTGTTGTTGAGCACCGAGCCCCCCTGGGACCGCTTGATCTCGTCCATGCGTTCCGTCGCCTCGGCGGCGCTGACGCTGCCGTCCGCGACCTGCGCCGCCAACTCCTGGAGCAGCTGCACCCGCTGCACCACCGCCGGGTTGCCGATCTTCGCCCGCTGACCGCTCATCAGCTGCGACAGCATCGGCGCCGACAGTCCCAGCACCCCCGCGAGACGAGCCTGGTTGAGGCCAAGATCGTCGATGAGCTTACGGAAGAGCGCCCCCAGCGGCTCCCCGTACCAGTTCCGCTGCAGTTCCCGCGCTCTCGCGGTCGCTTCCTGCTGTGCGGCGTCCATTGCGTCTCCCCATCGCTTCCCCAGAAACCGCGGTTCGCTGTAGCGAACCACGTCCGAGCATCTTACGGAGAGTGGTCATCCGCGGGGACCCCCAATCTTTTTGCGAGATACCCCCGGTGACCCGGTACTCTGGTCTGCGGCGCCCGGCGGTAGGAGGTTCTTCCGGCCGGATGTCCCTTGCGGGGCCTTAGCTCAGTTGGTAGAGCGCTGTCTTTGCATGGCAGATGTCAGGGGTTCGACTCCCCTAGGCTCCACGCGAGAAGACCCCTCCCACCTGCTCTTCCGCAGGTGGGAGGGGTCTTCTTCGTGAGGTGCGGGCGCCGGGCCGCTCAGCTGCGGTCGTCGCGGTTCGCGGCCTCCTCCTCGGCCTCCTTGGCCTGGACCTCGGGGTCCAGCACCGACGGGTCGGCGCTGCCGTCCACCGAGGTGAGACCACCCGAGGCGGGAACCTCCGTGGCGGCCGGCGGCTCCACCAGCCAGTCCGGGTTGGCCTGCTTGTCCCACCACTTCCAGGCCGCGTAGGTGCCGCCGGCGACGACACCGAGCACGGCCAGCGCCCGGGCGAGCTTGCCCGCCTTGGCGCGGCGCCGGTGCTTGCGCACCAGCTTCTCGATCTCCTTGGGCGTCACCTGACCGCGCAGCGCGGCCAGTGCGGCGGCGCCGCGGGCGGCGGCCTCGTCCTTCACGGGACCGGCCGCGGCGACCGCCTGCTCGATCTTCGGCCTGGAGTAGTCGGCCGCCTGCCGAGCGGCCTGCCGGGTGCGGGCGGCCGCTTCCTGGGCGGCCAGGTCGACCTTCGGCGGGACATGGGTCTTCGCCTGTTCCAGACGCGGGGCGACGTGGGCGTCATACTGCACGCGGGCCTGCTCTGCGGCCTGCGACACCTTGGGCGCGAGCCGTACACGGGCTTCGTGCGCGTAGAGCGCGGCCCGTTCCTTGGCCGTGTCGGCGTAGGGCGCCACCACTTCCGCGGCGTGCAGCACGCTGTCCCTCGCCGAGCCGGTCGCGGCGCGCACGCTGTCGATGCGGGTCACGGGTTCCTCCTCCTCGGTGGCGTACGGTAATTCGACTTTCCACCCTTTTACGGATCATGCCTGTCAATGCCTTCAGCGGCATGTGCGGACGGGCATCCGGGTGCTGATCACATGCGATAGGGGATGGATGGGGGCAATGGCAACAGAGGGTCTTCAGGGCGACAAAGCCGACGATGCCACGGATCGGGCCCGCCCGCTCCTGTCCCGGCCGGGTCGAGTGCATTTCCGGACCCGTTCCGTCGTATCCGGCGCCGCAACGCTCGTCGGCCGGAACCCGACCGCGGCCGTGCGAGGATCTGGGAGTCACAGAGAGACAACGGAAGGCAGACCGTGGCCGAGCAGCTGTACGCCACCCTGAAGACCAACCACGGCGACATCGTGATCCGGCTCTTCCCGGACCACGCCCCGAAGACGGTCCGCAACTTCGTCGAACTCGCCACCGGCGAGCGGGAGTGGGTCAACCCCGGGACCGGCGTGCGGTCCAGGGACAAGCTGTACGACGGCACGGTCTTCCACCGCGTGATCAGCGGTTTCATGATCCAGGGCGGCGACCCGCTCGGCAACGGGACTGGCGACCCCGGCTACCAGTTCGCGGACGAGTTCCACCCCGACCTGCGCTTCGACCGGCCCTACCTGCTGGCCATGGCGAACTCCGGCCCGGGTACCAACGGCTCGCAGTTCTTCATCACCGTCTCCCCCACGGCCTGGCTGAACCGCAAGCACACCATCTTCGGCGAGGTCACCGACCCGGCCGCCCAGAAGGTGGTGGACGCCATCGCGGCCCTGCCGACCAACCCGCGCACCGAGCGTCCCCTGAAGGACGTCGTCATCGAGTCGGTCGTCGTGGAGAGCCGCAAGGGCTGACGAGGCCGAAGAGGGAGGAGCCGCGCGAGCCGACGCGCGCGGACCCGCGGGGGCCGCACGATGCCCTCGGGGGCCGACGTCACGACCGCGGCGGACCCCCCGAACCGGACGAACCACCGGGAACCAAACGCCCTGCCCGTCCGTAAGGATGAGCAGGGCGGTTCCATTCCACCGACTCGACTCGCACGACTTCACTGGGGGAGCCCATGGACCAGGCGCCTGGCAGCCGGCAGGACGACGCGCAGAGCGGCCTGCCCGTCTGCTACCGGCACCCGGACCGGGAGACCGGCATCCGCTGCACCCGCTGCGAACGCCCGATCTGCCCCGAGTGCATGGTCAGCGCCTCCGTCGGTTTCCAGTGCCCGTCCTGCGTCCGCGAGGGCTCCGGCACCGGCCACGCGCCGGACGCGTCGATGCCGCGCACGCTCGCGGGCGGCGCGGTCACCGCCGATCCGCACCTGGTCACCAAGGTCCTCATCGGTCTCAACCTGGCGGTGTTCCTCCTCCAGCAGGCCCTCGGCGACACCTTCACCGACCGCTTCGACCTCATCGGCCGCGCGATCATGCCCGCCCTGGGGCTGGGCGAGATCCAAGGGGTGGCCGAAGGGCAGTGGTACCGGCTGCTGACCTCGATGTTCCTGCACGCCAGCTACATCCACATCCTGTCCAACATGCTCAGCCTGTGGTGGATCGGCGGCCCGCTGGAAGCGGCGCTCGGCCGTGTCCGCTTCCTGGCTCTGTACCTGGTCTCCGGTCTCGCCGGCAGCGCCCTGAGCTATCTGCTGGCCGAGCCGAACCAGGCCTCGCTCGGCGCCTCCGGCGCCATCTTCGGTCTGTTCGGCGCGCTCGCCGTGCTGGTGCGCCGGCAGCGCTACGACATGCGGCCCGTCATCGCCCTGCTGGTGATCAACCTGGTCATCACGTTCGGGTGGAGCGGCATCTCCTGGCAGGCGCACATCGGCGGTCTGGTCGCCGGTGTCCTCATCGGTATCGGCATGGTGCACGCCCCCCGGGAGCGCCGGGCCCTGGTGCAGTTCGGGACCTGTGCGCTGGTGCTGGCCGTGGTCGTGATCGTGACGCTCCTGAGGACCGTCCAGCTCACCTGAGCGCGTTGTCCACAGTCTGTGGCGAATCTTGTGCACAACGTGCGGGAACAGATGAGCCCCCTGTCACCTACCTGCGTTTATGCAGGTCAGACAGGGGGCGAACATCTTTTCGACTGAGGGTGGCCACCGGTAGTTAGGTCACACCGGCGTCAACCTTCGATGAGTTATCCACAGATCGTCTTTCTTTTCCCCATGTGGAAAACTGCTGTGGATAACTCAGGGGATAACCCTGGGCAGAGCTGCTCGGCCCAGCGCCGCCCCGGCGGCCGGAGCCGCTACTTCCACTGCGTGGAGACGCCGAACCCGGCCGCGATGAACCCGAAGCCCACGACGATGTTCCAGTTGTCCAGCTGGTCGATGGGCAGCGAGCCGTCCGTCACGTAGAAGACCACGATCCAGGCGAGCCCGATGAGGAACATCGCCAGCATCACGGGCGCGACCCAGGCACGGCTGTTCAGCTTGATGGCGGTCGCCTGCTTCGCCGGAGGCGGCGTGTAGTCGGCCTTCTTGCGGATACGTGACTTCGGCACGAGGGTCTCTCCTGTCGATGCGCTGCGTGGCCGCGCAGGTGCTGGGTCGGGCTCGGGGGCTGCGTACCAGGGGACCGAGAGGCTCCCCCGGGCGTCCGTTAGCGTAGTGCTTCTACGGCGCCGAAGGAGATAAGGGTACGTTGAGCAATTCTGCCGACTCCCCCCGCACGGGTACAACGGGTTCCGCACCGGATCCCGCCCCCGATTCCGCTCCGGAGCCCTCCCCGGCCGCCTCCCGGGCCGTCCCCGCCCCCGTTTCCGGTGATCGCCGTGGCGGTTTCCGGCCCGTGCGGGTGCTCACCGTGGGTGTCTTCGCCCTCGCCGGTCTGCTCTTCTTCACCAGCTTCACCACGGCCAAGGGCACCAACATCCGCACCGACGCCTCCTTGCTGAAGCTCTCCGACCTCATCCAGGAGCGCAGCCAGAAGAACGGCGAACTGGACGAGACGAACGGCGCCCTGCGCGACGACGTGGAGTCACTGGCCGAGGCCGACGACGGCAGCACCCGCGCCCAGGACGACAAGCTCGCCGGACTGGAGAAGAACGCCGGGACGCAGAAGGTCAAGGGCCGGGCCATCACGGTCACCCTCAACGACGCCCCGCCCGACGCCACCGCCAAGCTCCCCGGCTACCCCGAGCCCCAGCCCGACTACCTGGTCATCCACCAGCAGGACCTCCAGGCCGTGGTGAACGCGCTCTGGCAGGGCGGCGCCCAGGGCATCAAGGTCATGGACCAGCGGCTGATCTCCACGAGCGCCGTGCGCTGCGTCGGCAACACCCTGATCCTCCAGGGCCGTGTCTACTCGCCGCCGTACAAGATCCAGGCGGTCGGCGACCCGGAGAAGCTCCAGCAGGCGCTCGCGGAGGCCCCGTCGATCCAGAACTACATGGTCTACGTCAACGTCTACGGGCTCGGCTGGAAAGTCACCGAGGACGGGACGGTGACCCTGCCGGGCTACTCGGGCACAGTGGACCTGCATTACGCCAAGCCTGTGGAGTAGCGGAGAGCGGCCGCCGGGGGGCGCCTGTGTCGGTGCGGGTCGTCGTCAGGACGTTCAGCGAGCTGTGCGTCACCGTGGGCGCCGTCATCGTCCTCTTCGTCGTCTACGTGCTGTTCTGGACCGGTGTGCAGGCCGACCGCGTCATGGGCGACCAGATCGACGAACTCCACGACCGGTGGGACCGGCAGAGCGTGAGCCCCGGCACCGGCGCCGCCCCGGGCGAGAACGCCTCCGCGCCGCCGGCGCCGTACCGCAGCGGCAGGCCCTTCGCGGTGATGTACATCCCGCGCCTCGGTTCCACGTGGAACAAACCCGTGCTGGAGGGGACCGCCACCGGCACCCTCAAGAAGGGTCTCGGGCACTACGCGGGCACCGCGCGGCTCGGGCAGAGCGGGAACTTCTCCGTCGCGGGCCACCGCCGTACCTACGGCGACCCCTTCAAGGACTTTCCCGAGCTCAGGCGGGGGGACGCGGTGGTGCTGACCGACGGCACGACGTGGTTCACCTATCGAATAGACAAAGGGCCCTACAAAACCGTTCCCTCGGACGTCGAGGTGATCGACGCTGTGCCACGTAAGTCGGGGTATACGCGTCCGGGCCGGTACCTGACGTTGACCACGTGCGATCCGGAATGGGGGCACAGTCACCGGCTGATCGTCTGGGCGCACCTGGACTCCACGCAGCCCGTGGAGGCAGGCGAACCGAGGGCCCTGCGCCGTTAGTCTGGTGGCGTACGGCGTGAGTCAGGTGCCGTGATGCGACGGAAGGGACGGCATGTACGGCTGGATCTGGCGGCATCTGCCGGGAAACGCGTGGGTCAAGGCGCTGATCTCGATCATGCTGGTCGTGGCCGTGGTCTACGCGCTGTTCCAGTACGTCTTCCCTTGGGCCGAACCGCTGCTTCCCTTCAACGATGTGACGGTGGACAACCAGTGAGCGCGCGCATTCTCGTCGTCGACAACTACGACAGCTTCGTCTTCAACCTGGTCCAGTACCTGTACCAGCTGGGCGCCGAGTGCGAGGTCCTGCGCAACGACGAGGTGTCGACGGCGCACGCCCAGGACGGTTTCGACGGCGTCCTGCTCTCCCCCGGGCCCGGTACGCCCGAGGAGGCCGGCGTCTGCGTCGAGATGGTCCGGCACTGCGCGGCCACCGGCGTCCCCGTCTTCGGTGTCTGCCTGGGCATGCAGTCGATGCAGGTGGCCTACGGCGGGGTCGTGGACCGCGCGCCGGAGCTGCTGCACGGCAAGACCTCGCTGGTCGAGCACGAGGGCCGGGGCGTGTTCGCGGGTCTGCCGACCCCCTTCACGGCGACCCGCTACCACTCGCTGGCCGCCGAGCCGGCGACGGTCCCCTCCGAGCTCGAGGTCACGGCCCGCACCCACGACGGGATCATCATGGGCCTGCGTCACCGTGAACTGCCCGTCGAGGGAGTCCAGTTCCACCCGGAGTCGGTGCTGACCGAGCACGGGCACCGGATGCTGGCCAACTGGCTGACGGAGTGCGGCGACCAGGGCGCGGTGGCGAGGTCGGCGGGGCTCGCCCCGGTGGTGGGCAGGGCCACGGCGTGACCGCCCTGCGCCCGGAGCGCGAGGACTCGTACGGCACCGCGCCGTACGAGTCCTTCGGCGGTGACGCCTACGGAGTCGCCCCCCACGCGGCCGAGCCGTACCGGCCGCCGCTCGACGACGAGACGGTGGCGCTGCGCATACCGTCGCCCGACGCGTTCGCCGGGAACGGCCGCACAGCCGCCTCTGGCGCCTCCGCGGCCCCGCCTGCCCCTGGAACACCGGCCGGAGGGCGCGCGGCCCGCAGAAAGGCGGCCAAGGGCCGTCACGGCCGTCACGGCGGTCCGGGTGACCCGGGCGAGTCGTACAACGGGGCCGACGCCCCGTCACAGGGCGAGCGGCCGCTGTCCCGTGTCGAGGCGCGCCGCCGGCAGCGGGCGCGCAAGCCGAGCGCCGGGGTGGTCGTCAGCCGGGCGGTCGGCGAGGTGTTCATCACCACGGGCGTGCTGATGCTGCTGTTCGTCACCTACCAGCTGTGGTGGACGAACGTGCGGGCGCACGCGCAGGCCGACAAGGAGGCGAGCAGCCTCCAGAACGACTGGGCGAGCGGCAAGGGCGCCCCCGGTGTCTTCTCGCCGGGTCAGGGCTTCGCCCTGCTGCACATCCCCAAGCTGGACGTGGTGGTGCCGATCGCCGAGGGCGTCAGCAACAAGAAGGTGCTCGACAAGGGCATGGTCGGGCACTACGGCGAGAGCCCGCTGACGACGGCGATGCCCGACGCGAAGACCGGCAACTTCGGTCTCGCGGGGCACCGCAACACGCACGGCGAGCCGTTCCGCTACATCAACAGGCTCCAGCCGGGCGACGACATCGTGGTCGAGACGCAGGACGAGTACTTCGTCTACAAGATGGCGTCCTCGCTGCCGGTGACGGCGCCCAGCAACACGAGCGTCCTCGATCCCGTGCCGCCGGGTTCCGGCTTCACCGGGCCGGGCCGGTACATCACCCTCACCACCTGCACGCCGGAATTCACCAGCAAGTACCGCTTGATCGTCTGGGGCAAGATGGTCGAGGAACGGCCGCGCAGCAAGGGCAAGCCGGATGCGCTCGTCGAGTAGGTAACGCAGTCGAGCAAGGACAGAGGAACGTGGCAGCGACCACCGGCGACACCGGGCACGAAGAGCACGCGCGTGTGGACGCGCCCGACCCGGCGCCACGGCGTCGCGGGGGCGGGCGGATCGCGCTGGCCGTCAGTGTGTTCGGCGAGCTTCTCATCACGGCGGGCCTGGTGCTCGGTCTGTTCGTCGTCTACTCCCTGTGGTGGACCAACGTCGTGGCCGACCGGCACGCCGACCGGCAGGGCGACAAGGTGCGCGACAACTGGGCCCGGCAGGACACCGGTCCCGGGGCGCTCGACACCAAGGACGGCATCGGCTTCCTCCACGTGCCCGCGATGAGCAACGGTGAGGTGCTGGTCGAGGAGGGCACCTCGTCGAAGGTCCTCAACGAGGGTGTCGCCGGCTACTACACCGACCCGTTCAAGTCCGCCCTTCCGACGAGCGGCAAGGAGGGCAACTTCACGCTCGCCGCCCACCGCGACGGCCACGGCGCGAAGTTCCACAACATCGACAAGCTGGAGAAGGGCGACCCGATCGTCTTCGAGACGAAGGACGACTGGTACGTCTACAAGGTGTACGCGGTCCTGCCCGAGACCTCGAAGTACAACGTCGAGGTCCTCGGCAGCGTCCCGAAGGAATCCGGCAGGAAGAAGGCCGGCCACTACATCACCCTGACGACCTGCACGCCGGTGTACACGAGCCGCTACCGGTACGTTGTCTGGGGCGAGCTGGTACGCGTCGACAAGGTGGACGCGAACCGCACCCCGCCGAAGGAACTCGCCTGAGCCGTCGTTGCCGTCGCTCACGGACGTGGGCCCCACCGGAGGACGTCCGGTGGGGCCCACGTCGTTCGGGCGCTACGGCCGGTCAGCCGCCGCCGCCTCCGAAGAAGCCGCCGCCGCCGTTGTTGCCGCCGTTGTTGTCCTTGATGGCGATCAGGTTGACCGTCTGCCCCTTGTCGACCGTGCTGCCGGGGGCCGGGTCCGAGCTGATGACCTTGGCGTCGTCGTCCGAGCTGCCGGCGATGTTGCCGACGTTCAGACCCGCGTTCTGGAGCGCCTGCTTGGCGTCCTTCACGGTCATCCCCTGGAGGTTGCCCGGGACCTGGGTCTGCTCGGGCTGGCTGCTCTTGCCGATCTGGATCTGGACCGTGGAGCCCTTGTCGGCCTGGGAGCCGATCGACGGGACGGTCTGGACGACCTTGCCGACCTGGTTCTGGTCCTGCGTGTCGACCTCGACGCAGTTGCCCTTGAGGTCGTTCTGCTGCATCTGGGCCTTGGCGTCGTCACAGCTCTTGTTGGAGACGTCGGGGACGGTCGCCTTCTGCACGGCCTTGGCGACCTCGAGGGTGACCGTCGAGCCCTTCTCCAGCTCGGTGGCCGGATCGGGGTCCTGGCTGAGGACCGTGCCCGGCTCCTGGGAGGACTCCGTCTGCTTCGTCTCGACCTCGAAGCCCTTGTCCTCGAGCTGCTTGGTCGCGGCCTCGACGTCCTTGTCGATCACGTTCGGCACGGCCACCTTCGGCGCGCCGGTCGACACCACCAGGTTGACCGTGGAGTCCTTGTCGACCTTGGTGGTGGGCTTCGGGTCCTGGTCGCAGATCTTGCCCTTGGGCTGGTCCTCGCAGGGCTTCTGGGTGACCGTGCCCAGCTTGAGGTCGCTGTTGGTCAGCTGTTTCTGCGCGTCGGCCTGGACCTGGCCGATGAGGCTGGGCACCGCCACCGACTCGTTGTTCACGCCGCCGCTGAAGACCCACTTGCCGATCAGCACCGCGCCGACGAGGACCAGGACGGCGGCGACGACCAGCAGGATCGTCGAGGCGTTGGACTTCTTCTGGCGGCGCCGGTCCGGACGGTCGTCGTAGCCGTAGCCGCCGTCGTCCGGGTTCATGGGCGGCAGCATCGAGGTGGCCCCGCCGTCCGCGGAGCGCAGGGCGGTGGTGGCCTGGTCGTCGCCGTAGCCGCCGTACCCGACGGAGCCCATCGCGGCCGTGGCGCCGACCGGCTGGCCGTCGAGGCAGGCCTCGATGTCCAGGCGCATCTCGTCGGCGGACTGGTAGCGGTAGTTCGGGTCCTTGACCAGTGCCTTCAGGACGATGGCGTCCATCTCGGGGGTGATCTCGGGGTCGAAGACGCTCGGGGGCTGCGGCTCCTCGCGGACGTGCTGGTAGGCCACGGCCACCGGGGAGTCACCGACGAACGGCGGCCGCACGGTGAGCAGTTCGTAGAGCAGGCAGCCCGAGGAGTACAGGTCGGAGCGGGCGTCGACCTGCTCGCCCTTGGCCTGCTCGGGCGAGAGGTACTGGGCGGTGCCGATGACCGCGGAGGTCTGCGTCATCGTCATGCCGGAGTCGCCCATGGCGCGGGCGATGCCGAAGTCCATGACCTTGACCTGGCCGTTGCGCGTCAGCATGACGTTCGCGGGCTTGATGTCGCGGTGGACGATGCCGGCTCTGTGCGAGTACTCCAGGGCCTGGAGGATGCCGATGGTCATCTCCAGCGTCCGCTCCGGCAGCAGCTTGCGGCCGGAGTGGAGCAGCTCACGGAGGGTGGAGCCGTCGACGTACTCCATGACGATGTACGGGATCGAGACCCCGTCGATGTAGTCCTCGCCCGTGTCGTAGACCGCGACGATCGCGGGGTGGTTGAGCGAGGCGGCAGACTGGGCCTCCCGGCGGAACCGGGCCTGGAAGGAAGGGTCGCGCGCGAGGTCCGCGCGCAGCGTCTTCACCGCCACGGTGCGGCCGAGGCGGGTGTCATGCGCGAGGTAGACCTCCGCCATGCCACCACGACCGAGCACGTGGCCCAGCTCGTACCGGCCGCCGAGGCGACGCGGCTCTTCCATAGCTACCTACCAGCCCTCTCCGTCGGTCCCGACCGGCACACGTGTGCGGCCGGAGGCTGCCGTCCGGGCATACCGTACCCGGACGGCGCTGTGTGACCTGGCCAAGCCCGTCACCCGATACAGGACCGGTATCGCAACGTGCACCGATGTGTAGGCGACGTGATGGGGGTCACTTCTTGCTGTCGATGACTGCCTTCATCACGTCCCGGGCGATCGGGCCGGCCAGACCGCCGCCGGTGATGTCGCCGCGGTCGGCGGCGCCGTCCTCGACGACGACGGCGACGGCCACCGGCGCGCTGCCGTCGGACAGCTTGGCGTACGAGATGAACCAGGCGTACGGCTTCTCGCTGTTCTTGAAGCCGTGCTGGGCGGTACCGGTCTTGCCGCCGACGGTGACGCCGTCGATCTTGGCCTTGCCACCGGTGCCCTGCGGGTCGTTGACGACCGTCTCCATCATTTCCTGGAGGGCCTGCGCGGTCTTGGACGAGACGGCCTGGGACAGCTGCTGGGGCTCGGTCGTCTCCAGGGTGTCCAGGTTCGGGGCCTTGAGCTGGTCGACCATGTACGGCTTCATCAGCTTGCCGTCGTTGGCGACCGCCGAGGCGACCATGGCCATCTGGAGCGGGGTGGCCGCGTTGGAGCCCTGGCCGATGCCGTCCAGGGCGTTCTGCGGCCGGTTGTCCTCGGGGAAGGTGGACTTGGCGGCGCGCACCGGGGTGTCCAGCTCGGCCTCGTTGAAGCCGAACTTCTCCGCCTGGGCGATCATCTTCTCGTTGCCGACGTTGTCGGCCATCTTCGCGAAGACGGTGTTGCAGGACACCATGAGCGCGTAGCGCAGAGTGGCGTTCTCACAGTCACCGTGCTCGTTGGTGAGCTTGCTCGTGGACTGCGGCAGCGGGAACGGGTCGGGGGTCTGGGTCTTCTCGTCGACGCCGGACACCTCGCCGTTCTCCAGCGCGGCGGCGGCCGTGACCACCTTGAACGTGGAGCCCGGCGGGTAGGTCTCACGCAGGGCGCGGTTGAGCATCGGGTCGTCGGCGTCGTTCTTCTTCTGGACCTTGTTCCAGGCCTCGGCGTCCGCGTCGGAGGACCCGGCGAACTTCGAGGGGTCGTACGACGGTGTGGAGACCAGGGCGAGGATCTTGCCGGTGGACGGCTCGATCGCGGCGACCGCGCCCTTCTTGCTGCCGAGCCCCTGGTAGGCGGCCTTCTGCGCGGCGGCGTTGAGGGTGGTGACGACGCTGCCGCCCTCCTTCTCCTTGCCCGTGATCATGTCCAGGGTGTTGCGGAAGAAGAGCCGGTCGTCGTTGCCGCTGAGGATGCCGTCCTCGAGCTTCTCCAGCTGGTTGGCGCCGAAGGCCTGGGAGGAGTAGCCGGTGACCGGTGCCCACATCGCGCCGTTGGACCAGGTGCGCTTGAACTTGTAGTCGCCGCTGGTCTCGACCGAGCCGGTGATGGCCTTACCGTCGACGATTATGTTGCCGCGCGGGGTGGCGTAGCGGGTGATGTTGACGCGGCGGTTCTTGGTGTCGCTCGCGAGGCTGTCCGCCTTGACGTACTGGAGCCAGTTGTCGCGCAGCAGCAGAGTGAGGACCAGGAGGCCGCAGAAGATCGCGATCCGGCGCAGGGGCTTGTTCATGACGGGCGGACCACCTGGGTCATCTCGGCGTCGGGGTTGGAGGCGGGTGCGGGCGCCGGGCGGCGCGCGGTGTCGCTGATTCTGATCAGGATGCCGATGAGCGCCCAGTTGGCGATGACGGAGGAACCGCCGTACGCGAGGAAGGGCATCGTCATACCGGTGAGCGGGATGAGGCCCATCACACCGCCGGCGACGACGAACACCTGGAGGGCGAAGGCGCCCGAGAGGCCGATGGCCAGCAGCTTGCCGAAGGGGTCGCGGGCGGCCAGGGCGGTACGCACCCCGCGCTCGACGATCAGGCCGTACAGCAGCAGCAGCGCCATGATGCCGGCGAGCCCGAGCTCCTCGCCGAAGGTGGCGAGGATGAAGTCGGAGTTGGCGGCGAACTTGATCAGTTCGGAGTGGCCCTGGCCCCAGCCGGTGCCGAGGGTGCCGCCGGAGCCGAACGCCCACAGGGCCTGCATGGCCTGCTCGGAGTGGCCGATCTGGCCGGCCTGGGAGAGCTTGTACTCGTTCATCGGGTCGAGCCAGGCCTGGACGCGCTGCTGGACGTGGCTCTCGAACTGGGCGACGCCGACCGCGCCGACCGCCGACATCAGCAGACCGAAGACGATCCAGCTGGTCCGCTCGGTGGCGACGTACAGCATGATCACGAACATGCCGAAGAACAGCAGCGAAGTACCGAGGTCGGTCTCGAAGACCAGGATCAGGATCGAGATGAACCAGACGACGATGATCGGACCGAGGTCGCGGCCGCGCGGCAGGTAGAGGCCGAGGACGCGACGGCTGGCGAGAGCGAGCGCGTCGCGCTTGACCATCAGGTAGCCGGCGAAGAAGATCGCCAGCACGATCTTGGCGAACTCACCGGGCTGGATGGAGAAACCGGCGACGGAGATCCAGATCTTGGCGCCGTAGATGTTCTGGCCGAGGCCCGGGACGAGCGGCAGCAGCAGCAGGAAGATCGCGCCGACCATGGAGATGTAGGTGTAGCGCTGGAGGACGCGGTGGTCCTTCAGGAAGATCAGCACGACGATGAACAGCGCGATGCCGAGCGCGGTGTACAGCAGCTGGCGTGGCGCGGCCGTGCCGGCCTGGTGGGCCTGCTGGAGGTACTTGGACTGGTCCAGGCGCCAGATCGCGACGAGCCCGAGCCCGTTCAGCAGGGTGGCCACGGGCAGCAGCAGCGGGTCGGCGTACGGCGCGAACTTGCGCACGACGAGGTGCGCCACGCCGGCCAGCAGGCCGAGGCCCAGACCGTAGCTCAGCAGGCCCGACGGCACCTGCTCGTTGATGGCGAGGCCCACGTTGGCGTAGGCGAAGACCGGGATCACGACGGCGAACACCAGGAGCGCGAGCTCGGTGTTGCGCCGGCTCGGGGTGCCGATCGAGCCGATCGTGGACGTGTGGTGCGTCGGCGAGTTGGTAGTACTGCTCATCGTGTGACGGGGCCTCTCACGGCTTGCCTACTGCTCACCGCACCGCGAGACGACCTTCTGCTCTTCCTCCGAAAGGCTGGGGCCGGGGGTGGGAGTGGCGGTCGCGGGTACGGACGGGGACGCGGTTGCCGAGGGGCTCGGCGATGCTTTGGACGTGACCGAGGCGGGGGTGGTTCCCGTGGTGCCGCCGGCCTTGCCCGTGCCGGTCTTCGATCCGGTCTTGCTCGCCGCGGGGGTCTCGGAGAGCTTCTTGCACGCCGAGGCCTGGACGGCCAGCTCGTCGATCTTCTTCTGGGCGGCCGGCAGACCGCCCTCGGCGATCGTCGCCTCGACCAGCTTCTGCTGGTAGTCCGGGAGGTACTTGAGTTCGATCTCGGGGTGGTCCTTCTCCACCTTCGACAACGACACCCATGCCAGGTCCTGGCTGATGCCCCGGTACAGCGCGACGTGCTCGTCCTTGGAGCCGACGTAGTACTGCGTCTGCGTCCAGCGGTAGCCGCCGTAGAGGCCGCCGCCGATCACGGCGAGCGCCAGCACGCTGTAGAAGGATCTCTTCAGCCACTTGCGGCCCTTGCGCGGCTTCACGAAGTCGTCGTCCGTGTAGTCGCCGAAGCCGTCGGTGGGGATGAAGCCGGTGATGTCGCCGCCGGAGCCGGGCGGGCCGAACTCACCGCCGCCGCCGCGTCCGTGCTGCCTGCGGCCGAGGCCGGAGGCGCGGCCGGCCGGCGTCTGCATGATGTTGTTGTCGTGCAGCTGGAGCTGGTTCTCGGCGACCGCGCCGACCACGACCGGGGTGTCGGAGAGCTGTCCGGCGAGGGTGTCACCGGTGTCCAGGTCGAGGACGTCGGCGACGATCACGGTGATGTTGTCGGGGCCGCCGCCGCGCAGCGCGAGCTGGATCAGCTCCTGCACGGTCTCCTGGGGGCCCTGGTAGCTGGCGAGGGTGTCCTCGAGCGTCTGGTGCGAGACGACGCCGGACAGGCCGTCGGAGCAGATCAGGTAGCGGTCGCCGGCCCGGACCTCGCGGATCGACAGGTCGGGTTCGACGTGCTCACCGCTGCCCAACGCCCGCATCAGCAGGGACCGTTGGGGGTGGGTGGTGGCTTCTTCCTCGGTGATGCGGCCCTCGTCGACGAGGCGCTGCACCCAGGTGTGGTCCTGGGTGATCTGCGTCAGCACGCCGTCGCGCAGCAGGTAGGCGCGCGAGTCGCCGACGTGGACGAGTCCGAGGCGCTGACCGGTCCACAGCAGGGCGGTCAGGGTGGTGCCCATGCCCTCGAGCTGGGGGTCCTCCTCGACCAGGGAGCGCAGCTGGTCGTTGGCGCGCTGGACGGCGGTGCCGAGCGAGGTGAGGACGTCGGAGCCGGGCACGTCGTCGTCGAGGGCGACGATGGTGGAGATGGCCTCGGAGGAGGCGACCTCACCGGCCGCGGCGCCGCCCATGCCGTCGGCGATGGCGAGCAGGCGCGGACCGGCGTAACCGGAGTCCTCGTTGCCCTCCCGGATCATGCCCTTGTGCGATCCGGCGGCGAAGCGCAGTGACAGACTCATGCGCACCTCGCCCGTCGGCCCCGGGTACAGCCGGTCGTGTCGAGCCACACTGCCCACCCTCCGGTCGGGAGCACTCCGGGGCCATGGGTGCCGGCCGCCGCCGTGTGCTCGCTCCGCTCGCGCTCACTCATGATGCAGCACTACTTCCGAAGCTCGATGACGGTCTTGCCGATACGGATCGGCGCGCCCAACGGGATCGGTGTGGGAGTCGTCAGTCGCGATCGGTCGAGGTACGTGCCGTTCGTGGAGCCCAGGTCCTCGACGATCCACTGGCCGTCGCGGTCCGGGTAGATCCTGGCATGGCGGCTGGAGGCGTAGTCGTCGTCCAGCACGATGGTGCTGTCGTGCGCCCGGCCCAGAGTGATGGTCTGGCCCTGGAGCGCGACGGTCGTGCCGGTGAGGGTGCCCTCGGACACGACGAGCTTGGTGGGCGCGTTGCGGCGCGTGCGGCCCGCGGCGGCGGGCTGCTGACGCTGCTGCGGAGGCGCCTGCTGGCGCTGTGCCTGCTGCGCCCGCCCGGCCTCCCGGCGCGCGCCGCGCTGGGTGACGCGCGTACCGAAGAGGTCGCTGCGGATGACCTGCACGGCCACGATGACGAACAGCCACAGTACGGCCAGGAAACCCAGCCGCATGACCGTGAGGGTCAGCTCTGACATTGCCCCCGCTTCACCCTTCGGCTTGCCGGTAAATGATGGTGGTGCTGCCCACGACGATCCGCGAGCCGTCGCGGAGCGTAGCGCGGGTGGTGTGCTGCCCGTCCACCACGATGCCGTTGGTGGAGCCGAGATCCGCGATCGTCGAGGGCGAGCCGGTCCGGATCTCGCAGTGCCGACGGGACACGCCGGGGTCGTCGATCCGCACGTCGGCCTCGGTGCTGCGGCCCATCACGAGCGAGCCGCGGGAGATCTGGTGGCGGGTGCCGTTGATCTCGATCCAGTGGCGGGTGCGTGACCCCGGCTGCGGGGCGCCGACCGGACCGCCGCCGGCGGCGGGCGGGTAGCCGTAGCCTCCGGGCCGGGCGCCGGGCGGGGGCGCGGACGGCATGGGGGGAGCGCCTGCTCCGGCCCCCGGGTAGCCGGGCCGCTGCCGGCCGCCGGAGGGCGCCTGCTCCGGCGCCTGGCTGCTGGAGGAGGCGAGCGTACGGCTGCGCACCCGGTACAGGCCGGTGTCGAGGTCGTCCGCCTTCTCCAGGTTGACCTTGATCGGCCCCATGAAGGTGTAGCGCTGCTGCTTGGCGTAGTCGCGGACCATGCCGGCGAGCTCGTCGCCGAGCTGGCCGGAGTACGGGCTGAGCCGCTCGTAGTCGGGTGTGCTCAGTTCCACGATGAAGTCGTTGGGGACGACGGTCCGGTCGCGGTTCCAGATGGTCGCGTTGTTGTCGCACTCGCGCTGGAGCGCGCCGGCGATCTCCACGGGCTGGACCTCGGACTTGAAGACCTTGGCGAAGGTGCCGTTGACCAGACCCTCGAGACGCTGCTCGAACTTCTTCAGGACTCCCATGGGGCACCTCCTCCGTCGTGGCTGCTGTCCCGTGCCGTGCTGCCTACCTGGTACTGCTTACTGATCGTATCCACGCGCCGGTGAATCGGCTGGTTCCCCCTGTCGGCCCCGTCGAACGGTGTCGACACCCTCTCCCGCGCCTGTTCGCTGCCCAGGATCGTAGAGGTGGCCGAGGACCAGTGTCCCGCACCTGACTGTGGTCCTCGTCCGGCTCCGGGGGAGACGGCCGCCTTAGGTACGAGGTTGATACGTGAACCAGTCATCGCCGAGACCTTCCGGGGCCGACTACGCCCCCCACCTGCTCCCTGCCCGCCCAGAAGGGATGTGAACGCACCCTGGCCCGCGTGCTAATGTTCTGCATGTCGGAAGGCGCCAGGCCGCAAGGCCACGGACCGGAAGACACACCCAATGCGCGGGTGGCGGAATAGGCAGACGCGCTGGATTCAGGTTCCAGTGCCCGCAAGGGCGTGGGGGTTCAACTCCCCCCTCGCGCACAGCTGAAAGCCCCGCAGGTCTTTGACCTGCGGGGCTTTCGCATGTTCCGCGTCACATGTCCCGCCCTGTCCACTCTCTCTGCCCCGCCCGTCCCGCTTGTTCCCCCTGTGCCGCCTGTTCCGGCCGCGCCCTGCGCTTTCTCGCACCCTTCGCTCCCTGTCGGTCCGGGCGTACGTTTCGGGCCCGGCGAGTATCGGCCACGGTTGCTCACGGTGTGTGAGGAACGTCTCAGGGTGGCGAGCGGTGCCGCTGGGTGAGCGGGCTCACGGGGCGTCCGATTCGTCGGCCGCTGCGGAGCGAGGGCTGTCTGTGGTGTTTCACGTGAAACATGTCGGTCGCAGGGGGTTGTCCACAGGGCTGCCGCCGCGCGGTCGTCGGGCTGTACGGTCTGCACGACTTGATGTTCGGCTCGTCGAGCCGACGGACGTACGGGTGCGGGGGAGGCGGTCGTGATGACCGAGGCCGGTGGTGCGGGGACGGAGACGGGCGGGGCGCGCAGGCTTCCGCGCGTGCGTGGATTCGCCGAGTGGCCCGCCGGGGTGCCCTCCGCCGGACCGGAGGCCGGGGCGGCCCCGCTGTCCCCCAAGGAAGAGGGCAAGGCCCTGCGGGACCGGGTGCCGCGTTCGGCGCACGCCGCGTTCGCCCCGGATCCCTCCCGGCCGGACGCGGTGGCCGCGGTCGAGGAGTCCAGCCGGGGCCGCATCCCCGAGCTCACCCCGATCCGGGTCGGGCGGATGGCGGCGACGCCGTTCGCCTTCCTGCGCGGCTCGGCCGGACTCATGGCCCATGACCTGGCCCGCACCGCGATGACCGGGATCAGCGCCCAGATCTGCGGGGACGCCCACGCGGCGAACTTCGGTCTGTACGGCGACGCCCGGGGCGGTCTGGTCATCGACCTGAACGACTTCGACGAAACGGTCGAGGGGCCGTGGGAGTGGGACCTCAAGCGCCTGGCCGCCTCCTTGGTGCTGGCGGGCCGCGAGGCCGGCGCGGACGAGGACACCTGCCGCCGGGCCGCGTACGGCGCGGCGGGCTCCTACCGCCGGACCATGCGGCTCCTGGCCAAGCTCCCGGTGCTGGACGCGTGGAACGCCATCGCCGACGAGGAACTGGTCTCCCACACCGACGCGCACGACCTGCTGGGCACCCTGGAACGGGTCTCGGAGAAGGCGCGGGCCAACACCAGCGGGCGGTTCGCGGCGAAGTCGACCGAGCCGACGGAGGACGGCGGCCGGCGCTTCGTCGACGCCGCACCGGTACTGCGTCGTGTCCCGGACGCGCAGGCCCACGCGGTGGCCGCCTCGCTGGAGCACTACCTGACCACGCTGTCGGAGGACCGTCACCCCCTGCTGGCCCGCCACGCGGTCCACGACGTCGCCTTCCGGATCGTCGGCACGGGCAGCGTCGGGACGCGGTCGTACGTGGTGCTGCTGCTGGACCACCGGGGCGAACCGCTGATCCTCCAGGTCAAGGAGGCCCGCGCGTCGGCCCTGGTCCCGCATCTGGTGACGGCCGGGTTCGAGGCACCGCGGGTGGAGCACGAAGGGCGCCGGGTGGTCATCGGCCAGAAGCGCATGCAGGTCGTCAGCGACATGCTCCTCGGCTGGACGACGGTCGACGGACTCCCTTTCCAGGTACGGCAGTTCCGCAACCGCAAGGGCAGCGTCGATCCGGCCGCGCTCGCCGCCGACCAGGTCGACGACTACGGCCGGATGACCGGTGCGCTCCTCGCGCGTGCCCACTCCCACAGCGCGGACCCGCGTCTCGTCGCCGGGTACTGCGGCAAGAACGAGGAGCTCGACGAGGCGATCGCCGACTTCGCCGTCGCCTATGCCGACCGCACCGAGGCGGACCACTCGGACCTCGTGGCGGCGGTCCGGGCGGGGCGGATCGCGGCGGAGACGGGCGTCTGAGGCGCACACGGGCGTCTGAGGCGCACACGGGTGTCCGAGGCGCACGCGGGCGTACGCGGGCGCGGGCCGAGGGCCCTGAGCAGGACGGGACGGACGCGGGCGGCCCGGGGGCGGACGCCGACGGTCGGGGCGGACGTCGGCGGCCGGGGACGGGGCCTCGGGGTCGGACGGGCGGGGCCGGGGGAGGGTTGGCCTAGGCTGGGCGGGTGACGACCCCCGAAGCTGAGCAGCCCCGGCCCGAGGCGCGGCTGGAGCAGGCCGTGCGGGCCGCCGAGCAGGCGTTGATCGAGTTCGAGATCGCGGTGGAGACCTTCCGCGTCGAGACCGAGAACTTCTCGCGGCTCCACCATCAGAAACTCGGTCCGATGTACGCCCGCCTCGACGAACTGGACGCCCAGATCGCCGAGGCCAGGGCCGCCCGCACCGGTGACCCCGAGGACCTGCGCAAGGCCTCCGAGGCACGGGCCCGGGTCATGCCGATGCCGGGGGTCGAGGAACTGTTCCACGGCTGGATGGACGGCGAAGGGCTGTTCCCCGAGGCCGAGGCGATGCTCACGGACCAGCCGGTCCGGCCCCCGCAGCGGGTGCGGCCCAGCGAGGAGGCCCGCAAGCTGTACCGCGAGCTGGCCCGCAAGGCGCACCCGGACCTGGCGCAGGAGGAGGACGAGCGGGCCCGGCGCGAGGAGTTCATCACCCGGGTCAACGCGGCCTACGCCCGCGGCGAGGAGGCGCTGCTGCGCGAGCTCGCCGAGGAGTGGGCGGCCGGTCCGGCGCCCGCCGAGCGCAGCCCGAGCCCGAGCGAGGAGCTCTACGCCCGGCTCGAGTGGCTGGCCCAGCGCAAGGAGATGCTGGCGCTGGTCGCCCGTGAGCTGGAGGAGAGCGCGATCGGCTCCATGCTCAGGATGGCCCCGGACGACCCCGACCGGCTCCTGGACGAGATCGCCGACAAGCTGCTCGCCGATGTCGCCGCCCGCGAGGCGGAGCTCGCCGAACTGACCGGCTAGGTCCGGCCCGCGCCGGCCGGTGCCTCCCGGCGCGTGGCGTTGCGTCTTGGTGAGTCTCGGCGTGCGGCGGCGTGCGGCGGTGCGTTTCGGTGCGTGCCGGTCGGCGGCGGAACGGTGTCCGCCCTCGGTCGCGGGCCCCGGCGGCGGCCCAGTGGCCCGACGGTGGCCCGATGGCGGCCCGCGGTGGCCCGATGGCGGCCCGGGGCGGTCCGCCGGGCGGGCCGATGCGGAGCAGTGGTCGGCGGGCAGGCCCGACCGGCTGCCCGGTCGGGTAGCGTCGGGGCATGAGTTTCGGAGCTGGTGTGCCCACGGTCGCGGTCGGCGATCTCAAGGACGACGACTTCCTGCTGGACGTCCGTGAGGACGACGAGTGGCAGGCGGGTCACGCCGCGGGGGCGCTGCACATCCCGATCAGCGAGTTCGTCGGCCGCTACGGCGAGCTCACCGAGGCGGCCCCGCAGGACGGACGCGTCCACGTGATCTGCCGCTCCGGCGGCCGTTCGGCGCAGGTCACGATGTATCTGGTCCAGCAGGGCATCGACGCGGTGAACGTCGACGGCGGCATGCAGATCTGGGCCGCCGCGGGGCGCCCGGTCGTCACGGACCAGGGAACCCCGGGCTCCGTCCTGTAGAGCCCCGGGATCAGCCGAGGGCGTGGGCGGCCAGGAGGTCGCCCAGGGCTTCCTCATGGGCCGCGGCCGGGCCGAGCGACAGCTCCAGGTGCTTGGCCCAGGCGTGGTACCGGTGCAGGGGGTAGTCGACGTCGGCGCCGAAGCCCCCGTGCAGGTGCTGTGCGGTCTGGACGACCCGGCGTACGCCTTCCGACGCCCAGATCTTGGCCACGGCGATGTCCGCGGAGGCCGGCAGCGCGCCCGGCGCCCCGGAGGCGATCCGCCACGCGGCCTGCCACAGGGTGACCTCCATCGCGCGCAGATCGATGTAGCGGTCCGCGGCCTGCACGGCGACCGCCTGGAAACTGGCGATCGGGTGCCCGAACTGCTCGCGCTTGCCCGCGTAGTCGCCGGTCATGGCGAGTACGCGCTCGCCCAGCCCGAGCGCCTGCGCGCAGGTACCGGTGGTCAGCAGGGCGCGCAGCCACTCCCAGGCGCCCTCGGCGGTGACGACGTCCCGGGCGGCGATCCTCGCCGACTCGAGGCGCAGTTCGCCGAGCCGCTCGCCGGAGGTGGAGACCTGCTCGGCGAGCACCACGCCCTCGTGTGCGCGGGGTACGACGGCGAGGACGCTCTGTCCTTCCCCGGTGTGCGCCGGTACGACGAGGTGGTCCGCGTCGAAGGCCCACGGCACCATCGTCTGCACGCCGTCCAGCACCCAGTGGCCGCCGTCCTGGGCGTTCTTGCCGTTCTGGCCGTGGTGCCGTGCCGTGACGGCGAGTTCGGCCGGGTCGTGGCCGGTGAGGCCGTTCGCGGCGACGGTGAGGACCAGCTCGCCACGGCCGGCCCGGGCCGGGAGCGACGACCTCAACTCCGGCCCGCCGTAGGCCTGGAGGGTGGCCAGGGCCGCGCTGTTCTCCAGCAGGGGCACCCGGGCCAGCACCTTCGCCGACTCGCGCAGCACCAGACAGAGCGCGACCGCGTCGAGGCCGGCGCCGCCGGACTCCTCGTCCAGCAGCAGGCCCAGCAGGTCCGCCGCGGCGAGGCGGTCCCACAGCGCGCGGTCGAAGCCCTCGGCCACGGCGCCCCGGGTGACCGCCGGGCTCGGCACGGCGTCGGGGGCGACCCCGGCGAACACCCCGCGGGCCGCCTCGGCCGCGGCCTGCTGCTCCTCGGTGAAGGTGAAGTCCACGGCCTGTCCTCCCGACGGGTCAGCTGATCTGACGGAGCGTCAAGATAGAACAGGTTCTAGAAGAAGGGAACGGTCGGTCGCCGTCCCGGTACGCGCGAACCGCTTGGCTCACCGGTCGAAGTCGACCTCCACCGCCTCGGTCAGCGGATGGGACTGGCAGGCCAGCACGTATCCGGACTCCGTCTCCTCCGGCTCCAGGGCGAAGTTGCGGTCCATGCGCACCTCGCCGGAGACCAGGAAGGCCCGGCAGGTGCCGCACACCCCGCCCTTGCAGGCGTAGGGCGCGTCGGGCCGGTTGCGCAGGACCGTCTCCAGGACCGACTCCCCGTCCTGGACGGGCCAGCTGCCGCCGCGGCCGTCGAGCCGGGCGGTCACGGTGCTGTGGGCGGGCGCCGCCGTGCGCACCGGGGGCGCCGAGATCTCGACGTGGAAGATCTCCTCGTGGATCCGGGAGCGCGGGACCCCGATCTCGCGCAGGGCCTGCTCGGCGCCCTGGACGAGTCCGAGTGGCCCGCACAGGAACCATCCGGCCACCTCCCGCACCGGCAGCAGCGAGGGCAGCAGCGCGGTTAGCCGCTCCCGGTCCAGCCGTCCGGACGGCAGGCCGGCCTGCTGCTCCTCGCGGGAGAGCACGGTGACCAGCTGGAGCCGTTCGGGGTAGCGGTCCTTGAGGTCGGCGACCTCCTCCAGGAACATCGTCGAGGCGGCCGTCCGGTCGCTGCGCACCAGGCAGAACCGGGCCGTCGGCTCGCGGGCCAGCAGGGTCGAGACGATCGACAGCACCGGGGTGATCCCGCTGCCGCCGACGACCGCCGCGTACAGGCCGGGCGCGGGGGCGAGGGTGAACCGGCCCGCGGGGGTCATCACGTCCAGCTCGTCGCCGACCGAGATCTCCTTCAGGGCGTAGGTCGAGAAGGCGCCGCCCTCGACCAGCCGCACCCCCACCCGCAGGGTGCTCGGCCCCTCGCCGCCCGGGTCGGGCGCGGCCGAGCAGATCGAGTACGTGCGCCGTACCTCGGTGCCGTCGGCCAGGCGCCGCAGGGCGAGGTGCTGTCCGGGCGCGTGCCGGTACTCCTCGCGCAGTGCGGGGGGCACGGCGAGGGTGAGGGTGACGGAGTCGTCGGTGAGGTGGTCCACCGCGGCCACCTGGAGCGGGTGGAAGCGGGCCATCACAGCTCCTTGAAGTGGTCGAAGGGTTCACGGCAGGCGAGGCAGCGGCGGAGCGCCTTGCAGGCGGTGGAGGAGAACCGGCTGAGCAGCTCGGTGTCGGCACTGCCGCAGTGCGGGCAGCGGACCGGCTCCGGGTCCGACGCCCCGGCGGCGGTGGGCGTCGTGCCGAGCGTGCGGGTGGGGCCCAGGGAGACGCCGACAGGGCCGTCCGCCCCACGCGCCCGGGGCGGCGCGATGCCGAACTCCCGTAGCTTGCGCCTTCCTTCGGCGGAGATGTCGTCGGTGGACCAGGCGGGCAGCAGCACGGTGCGCACGGTGACCTCACGGACCCCGTGCTCGTGCAGCGCGCGTTCGATGTCGAGGGACATCGCCTCCACCGCGGGGCAGCCGGTGTAGGTGGGGGTCAGGTCGACCTCGACGGTGTCCGCGTCCCGGACGTGCACCGCGCGCAGCACGCCGAGTTCGCGCAGGGTGAGCACGGGCAGTTCGGGGTCGAGTACCGAGCCGGCGACCGCCAGGAGCTCCGCCTCCAGCGCGGTGGGCGTCACCATGACGCGCCCGGGTGGCTGCGGTGCAGGTGCTGCATCTCGGCGAGCATCCGGCCGAAGGACTCGGTGTGCAGGCCCTCGCGGCCCGCGCCGGCGCGCCAGGCTCCGGAGCGCGCCCCCTCGGGGACGGCCAGACCGGCCCGGTCCAGCACAGCGCGCACCGACTCCAGCCAGGCCGGTTCCAGGTCCGCCGGGTCGAGGCCGAGGCCGGCCAGGGGACGGAACATCTCGCCGGTGAAGCGCCACAGTGCCGTGCAGGCCCGCTGCATGCGCTCGTGGCTCTCGTCGGTCCCGTCGCCGAGCCGCAGCGTCCACTGTTCGGCGTGGTCGCGGTGGTAGGCGACCTCCTTGACGGCCTTCGCCGCCAGTCCCGCGAACGGGCCGTCCACGGTGGCCAGTCGTGCGTACAGCAGGTGCTGGTAGGTCGAGAAGTACAGCTGCCGGGCGATGGTGTGGGCGAAGTCGCCGTTGGGCTGCTCGACCAGCTGGAGGTTGCGGAAGGAGCGCTCCTCGCGCAGGTAGGCCAGCTCGTCCTCGTCGCCGGCCATCGACAGCAGGATGCGGGCCTGGCCGAGCAGGTCGAGGGCGATGTTGGCGAGGGCGACCTCCTCCTCCAGCACCGGCGCGTGGCCCATCCACTCCCCCAGGCGGTGGGAGAGCACCAGGGCGTCGTCGCCGAGGGCGAGGGCTGCGGCGTTCGTGTCCGTCCGCGTGGTGGTGGTCACAGGTGCTTCACCCCTTCCGGGATCTCGTAGAAGGTCGGGTGCCGGTACGGCTTGTCGGCGGACGGTTCGAAGAACGGGTCCTTCTCGTCCGGCGAGGAGGCCGTGATCGAGGCGGACGGCACCACCCAGATCGACACGCCCTCGCCGCGCCGCGTGTACAGGTCGCGCGCGTTGCGCAGGGCGAACTCGGCGTCCGGCGCGTGCAGGCTGCCGGCGTGGGTGTGGGAGAGGCCGCGCCGGGAGCGCACGAAGACCTCCCACAGGGGCCAGTCGGTGTTCGTCATGCCTGCTCCGTCTCCGTGCGCGAGGTGTGCTTGGCCGCGTGGGCGGCGGCCGCCTCTCGTACCCATGCGCCCTCGTCGTGGGCGCGCCTTCGCTGTGTGATCCGCTGTTCGTTGCAGGGGCCGTTGCCCTTGAGGACCTCCTTGAACTCGGTCCAGTCGATGGGGCCGAAGTCGTGGTGTCCCGACTCCTCGTTCCACTTCAGGTCCGGGTCGGGAAGCGTGAGGCCGACCGACGCCGCCTGGGGGACGCAGATGTCGACGAAGCGCCGGCGCAGTTCGTCGTTGGAGTGGCGCTTGATCTTCCAGGTCATGGACTGTGCCGAGTGGGCGGACTCGTCGTCGGGCGGGCCGAACATCATCAGGGAGGGCCACCACCAGCGGTCCACCGCGTCCTGCGCCATCGCGTGCTGTTCGGGGGTGCCCCGGCTGAGGGCCAGCAGCAGTTCGTACCCCTGGCGCTGGTGGAAGGACTCCTCCTTGCAGACGCGGACCATCGCGCGGGCGTAGGGCCCGTAGGAGCAACGGCACAGGGGGACCTGGTTGGTGATCGCCGCGCCGTCCACGAGCCAGCCGATCGCGCCGACGTCCGCCCAGGTGAGCGTGGGGTAGTTGAAGATCGAGGAGTACTTCTGGCGGCCGGTGTGGAGCTTGTCGAGCAGCTCCTCGCGGCTGACGCCGAGGGTCTCGGCCGCGCTGTAGAGGTAGAGCCCGTGGCCCGCCTCGTCCTGGACCTTGGCCATGAGGATGGCCTTGCGGCGCAGGGACGGTGCGCGGGTGATCCAGTTGGCCTCCGGCTGCATGCCGATGATCTCGGAGTGGGCGTGCTGGGCGATCTGGCGCACCAGGGTCGCGCGGTAGGCGTCGGGCATCCAGTCGCGTGGCTCGATGCGTTCGTCCGCGGCCACCGTGGCGTCGAAGGCGCGCTGGTGCGCCTCGTCGCCGCCGCCGTCGTCCTGGGCGGTGTGCGGCTGTGTGCGGGCCGTCCGGTGCGCGGCTGCTGTCGCCATGCGGTCCCCCTTGACCTCGGGCCCGGCTGGTGCCGTGGCCTCGGCTCTGCCCGAGCCTTCTCCCGACCGATCGTTCGGTCCGTGCGATTCCATGGTGGGACGGCCGTCGTAAGGTGTCAACCGCTGTGGATAACCTGCGGGCACCCCCTGTGGACAACCTGCCCCGGCCTTTCCCGGCGCGGGCCCCGTGGGAAGGGGGCTGCGCCGAACGGGTGAGGCTGAGTACCGTTCGCGATTGCGCGACGCAGCGCGAGGACGACCGGCATCGGGGAACGGGGCGGAATGGACGCGCACGACGGGGACTTCGGTCCGCCGAAGGGGCCGATCACGTCGGGGGAGGCGGAAGCGGACGGGCCCCGCGCTCGGGACGCCGTACCCCGCCCACGGGCAGGAACCCCCAGCTCGGAGCCGGTGGCCACGAACGCTCAGGCGCGCCCGCGACAGGGTTCGCCGGCCGCGGGGAAAGGCCGTGCGGCCGGCTCCTCGGCCGGGACGGACGACCGTCGGCCCGGCTCCTCGGCCGAGGAGGGCGCGGACTCCGGCTCCCCCGCCGAGGGCGCGGCTCCCGCGTCCGGCCCGCCAGGAGGGGCCGTGGAGAGCGGGCCCGTTCCCCCCGCCGGACCCGCGCCGGCCGTCCCGGACGCTCCGGCCTCGCCCGACCCGGACCCGACCGGTTCCTCAGCCGCTCTCGTGGACGAGCCGGGCCGGCCCGGGCCCCGCACCGGGGTGGCCGCCCTCTCCCCCCGCTACCAGATCGGCGCCGCGCTCGCGCTGGCCGTGGTCGCGGTGACCGTCTGCGTCCATGTCGGGATGGTCTTCCTGCACGTCGCCCCGTCGAACACCGTCAGCAAGGCGCACGGCAGGGCGATCGACGAATGGATCTACCCGGAGTTCGAGCAGAACTGGAAGCTCTTCGCGCCGAACCCGTTGCAGCAGAACATCGCGGTCCAGGTCCGCGCCCAGGTCCGCACCGCGGACGGCGGCTCGCGGACCACCGGCTGGTACGACCTGTCCGCGCAGGACGGCCGGGCCATCGACGGCAACCTGGTGCCGAGCCACACCCAGCAGAACGAACTGCGCCGCGCCTGGGACTTCTTCACCGCCACGCACGGCAACGACAACCGTCCCGTCGGTCTGCGCGGCGCCCTGTCCGAGACCTATCTGCGCCGCATCGTGGTGCTGCGTCTGGAGCGGGGCGGCGCGGCCGGTGACGGCGGTGCCGTCGAGCGGATACAGATCCGCTCGCGCACCACCAACGTGACCCCGCCGCCGTGGAGCACCGAGAAGGTGTCCATGAGCCCGGTGTACCGCGAACTGTCCTGGTGGTCGGTGCCGGGCGACGAGACCGAGGGAGGCACGAGGTGAACCGGTTCTCCCTGTCGGTGTCCGCCGCGATCGCCCGCGTCACCGGGTCGGCGCTCGCGCCCTACCAGAGCGCCGTGGTCCGCATCGGGTTCAGCGCCACCTGGCTGCTGTTCCTGCTGCGCGAGTTCCCCCACCGCAATGAGCTCTACGGCCCCGACGGGCCCTGGAACTGGGATCTTGCCCGGCAACTGATCGACACCAACGGCGCGTTCACCGTGCTGATGTGGTCCGACGGGCGGGCCTGGTTCGAGGCGGTGTACCTGCTCGCCCTGCTCGCCGCCGCACTGCTGCTCGTCGGCTGGCGCACGCGCGCGATGTCGGTGCTGTTCATGGTCGGGGTGCTCTCGCTCCAGAACCGCAGTGTCTTCGTCGGTGACGGCGGGGACAACGTGCTGCATCTGATGTCGATCTACCTCGTGTTCATGCGGTGCGGGCGGGTGTGGTCGCTGGACGCGCGGCGGGCCCGGCGCGCCGACGAGGCACGCGCGCGTGGGGAGCGGGTCACGGACCGGGTGGGGCCGGCCCTGTGGGCCGCCGCCGGGTTCGTCCTGGTCTCCGTGACCGTCGCGGGCCGTTTCCACAGCGACTGGACCATCCCGGCGCTCCTGTGGGCGGCCTGGGCCGCGCAGGCCCTGTGGTGGGTCGTCGCCCGCCGCGCCAAGTCGGTACAGCCCCGGGTGCTGCTCGACGTGATCGCCGACGTCCTGCACAACGGGGCGCTCGTCGTGATCATGGCCGAGGCGTGTCTGATCTACGCGACGGCGGGCTGGTACAAGATCCAGGGTTCGCGCTGGCAGGACGGCACCGCGGCCTACTACCCGCTGCACCTGGACTACTTCTCGCCCTGGCCCGGGCTCGCCGACCTGCTGGCCGGCAGCGGCACGATGGTCCTGCTCGCGACCTACGGGACGGTGATCGTGCAGGTCGCCTTCCCGTTCACGCTCGCCAACCGGCGGCTGAAGAACGTCCTGCTGGCCCTGATGATGACGGAGCACGCGGTGATCGCCGTGCTGCTGGGCCTGCCGTTCTTCTCCCTGGCGATGATCGCGACGGACGCCGTCTTCCTGCCGACGACGTTCCTGCACCGGGTGGGCGGCTGGGCGGCACGCGCGCGTGGGTGGCTGTCGCCGGGCGCCCGTCGGACGGCGCAGGCGGAGCCGCCGGTCGAGGAGAGTCCGGGGCGCACGCACGTAGGCTTTCCCGCATGACCTCTGACGTGACCGCCGGATCCGATCCGCTGGGCCGGTGGCACCGGCTCGCCGACGGCGCCGGCGGGTCCGTCCTGCTCGACGGCTTCCATGCCCTCAAGCACGCCGTGCGCTTCGGGGCCGAGGTGCCGGTGGCGGTCACCACCGACCGCCGGGCGGCGCTCGCGCTCGCCGACGAACTGGCGCCGGACGTCCGCGACGCGCTGGACGCCCTTCTGACAGAGGTGCCGCAGGCGGTGTACGCCGCCCTCGTGCCGCGTCCGCACCCCACGGCGGTCGCCGCCCTGGCCCTGCGGCCGTCCCGGGCGGCCAACCTGGAACGGCTGGCGCGCGCGCCCCGGGTCACACCCGTCGTGGTCCTCGACAACCCCCGCAACCTCGGCAACGCGGGCGCGGTGATCCGGCTGGCCGCCGGTTTCGGGGCCACCGGCGTGGTCACCACCGGCACGCTCGACCCGTGGCATCCGACCGTGGTGCGCGGCGGCGCCGGGCTGCACTACGCGACCGCCGTGGAGCGGCTCACGGTCGACGAGCTGCCGGCCGGGCCGGTGTTCGCGCTCGACCCGGAGGGCGACGACATCCGGGGCGTGCGACTGCCGGACGACGCCCTGCTGGCCTTCGGCTCCGAGCGCAGCGGGCTCTCCGCCGCACTGCGCGCGCGTGCCGATCACCTCCTGGCGCTGCCGATGCGCCCCCAGGTCTCCAGTTACAACCTCGCGACCAGTGTGGCCATGACGCTGTACCACTGGAGCGCCACCGGGGGCGCACCGCACGTGCCGTAGCCGGCCCGCGGGGCCGGGGGACGGCTAGGCGTCCCGGCGGACCTCCACCATCCGGAAGCGGTTCGCGACGAACGCGCCGTCGGTGAGGGCCGCGTTGGCCGCGGGGTTGCCGCCGGAGCCGTGGAAGTCGGAGAACGCGGCCGTCTGGTTGACGTAGACCCCGCCGGTGAGGTTGAGCGACAGCTGCGCGGCCTCCTCCAGGCAGACCTCCTCGACGGCCCGCTCGAACTCCGCGTCGGTGGTGTACGCGCCGACCGTCATCGCGCCCTTCTCGCGCACCGTGCGGCGCAGCAGGTCGACCGCGTCGGCCGCCGAGTCGACGGCGACGGCGAAGGAGACCGGCCCGAAGCACTCGCCCATGTAGGCGGCCTCGTCGTCCGTGCCCTCCCAGTACTTGCGCGCGCCGTCCAGCTTGACGATCACCGGGGTGCGCACGACCGCGTCCGGGAACTCGGGGTTGCTCACCTCACGGGAGGCGAGGGCGACCTCGCCCAGGCTCGCGGCGGCCTCCAGGCGGGCCTTCACGTCCGGGTTGACGATCGCGCCGAGCAACGCGTTCGCGCGTGCGTCGTCACCGAGGAGGCCGTCGACCGAGCGGGCGAGGTCGGCGACGACCTCGTCGAAGGTCCTCGCGCCCTCGTCGGTGCGGATGCCGTCGCGGGGGACGAGCAGGTTCTGCGGGGTCGTGCACATCTGGCCGCTGTACAGGGAGAGCGAGAACGCCAGGTTGGCGAGCATGCCCTTGTAGTTCGCCGTGGAGTGGACGACCACCGTGTTGACGCCGGCCTTCTCGGTGTAGACCTGCGCCTGGCGCGCGTGGGCCTCCAGCCAGTCGCCGAAGGACGTCGAGCCGGTGTAGTCGACGATCCGGATCTCGGGCCGGGTGGCCAGGGTCTTGGCGATGCCCTCGCCGGGCCGTTCGGCGGCCAGGGCGACCAGGTTCGGGTCGAAGCCCGCGGCGGCGAGCACCTCACGGGCCACGCCCACGGTCAGGGCGAGCGGCAGCACCGCGCGCGGGTGGGGCTTGACCAGGACCGCGTTACCGGTGGACAGGGAGGCGAACAGGCCCGGGTAGCCGTTCCACGTGGGGAACGTGTTGCAGCCGATGAGCAGGGCGATCCCGCGCGGGACCGCCGTGAACGTCTTGGTCATCGCGAGCGGGTCGCGCTTGCCCTGGGGCTTGCTCCACTCGGCGGTGCCGGGCGTGCGGACCTGCTCGGCGTACGCGTACGCGATGGCCTCCAGTCCGCGGTCCTGGGCGTGCGGGCCGCCGGCCTGGAACGCCATCATGAAGGCCTGGCCGGAGGTGTGCATGACCGCGTGCGCGAACTCGTGCGTCCGGTCGCTGATCCGCTTGAGGATCTCCAGGCAGACCACCGCGCGCACTTCCGGGCCCGCGTCGCGCCAGGCGCGCTGTCCGGCCCGCATGGCGGGCAGCAGTGTGTCCACGTCCGCGTGCGGGTAGGTCACGCCCAGTTCGATGCCGTACGGCGAGACCTCGCCGCCCACCCAGTCGTCGGTGCCGGGCTGGCCGAGGTCGAGGCGGGTGTTCAGGACGGCGTCGAAGGCGGCCTTGCCGGCGGCCGCGTCGAGACTGCCGTTCTCGCCGTAGGCCTTGGGGTGTTCCGGGTGGGGGGACCAGTACGCGCGGGTGCGGATCGCTTCCAGGGCCTGGTCGAGGGTGGGCCGGTGCTGGGCGATCAGAGCGTGCGCGGTCGGTTCGGCGGCGGCCATGCGGGACCAACTCCTCGTCTTGAGAACTCTCCGTCGAGCTCATGACCTGGCGTAAACCTGGGCAGGAACAGCCAGTCAGGGCTAGAGTAACCGAACGATCGGTCGGGACAAGGGGGCCTGCCGCATCTGTGGAAATCCCCGTGCGGGAGGATCGCGCACATGACAGCACTCGACCTCAGCAGCCCCGTGGCCGTCGTCGGCACCGGCACCATGGGCCAGGGCATCGCCCAGGTCGCGCTGGTCGCTGGCCAGACCGTCCGGCTGCACGACGCCGTGCCCGGCCGGGCACGGGAGGCGGCCGCCGCGATCGGCGCCCGACTGGACCGGCTCGTCGAGAAGGGCCGCCTGGCCGCCACCGACCGGGACGAGGCACGGGCCAGGCTGCTGCCCGCGGAGAACCTCGCCGACCTCGCGGACTGCTCCCTGGTCGTCGAGGCCGTCGTGGAGCTCCTGGAGGCCAAGCAGGACCTGTTCCGGCAACTGGAGGAGGTCGTCGGCGACGACTGCCTCCTCGCCACCAACACCTCGTCCCTCTCGGTGACCGCCGTCGGGGGCGCCCTGCGCAACCCCGGCCGCCTGGTCGGCCTGCACTTCTTCAACCCCGCCCCGCTGCTGCCGCTCGTCGAGGTCGTCTCCGGTTACGCCACCGACGTCACCTCGGCCACGCGCGCGTACGAGACGGCCCGCTCCTGGGGCAAGACGCCGGTCGCCTGCGCCGACACCCCCGGGTTCATCGTCAACCGCATCGCGCGGCCCTTCTACGCCGAGGCGTTCGCCGTCTACGAGGCGCAGGGCGCCGACCCGGCCACCATCGACGCGATCCTGCGCGAGTCGGGCGGCTTCAAGATGGGCGCCTTCGAGCTGACCGACCTGATCGGCCAGGACGTCAACGAGTCGGTCACGCACTCCGTGTGGCGCTCCTTCTTCCAGGACGTGCGCTTCACGCCCTCGCTCGCCCAGCGCCGCCTGGTCGAGTCGGGCCGCCTCGGCCGCAAGACGGGCCGCGGCTGGTACGACTACGCCGAGGGGACCGGGACCGCCGAGCGGGCCGAGCCGCACACCGCGGAGAAGGCCCCGCCGCCCGCCTACGTCGTCGCCGAGGGCAACCTGGGCCCCGCGTCCGAACTGCTCGCGCTGATCCGCGAGGCGGGCATCCAGGTCCGCGAGGAGGAGGAGGACCACGGCACCCGTCTGGTGCTGCCCGGCGACGGCCAGCTCGCCCTCGCCGACGGCCAGACGTCCGTGGAGTTCCGCGACGTCGTCTACTTCGACCTCGCCCTCGACTACCGCAAGGCCACCCGCATCGCGCTGTCCGCCTCGCAGGACACCTCCACGCAGACGATGTCCGAGGCCATCGGCCTGTTCCAGGCGCTCGGCAAGGACGTCAGCGTCATCGGTGACGTCCCCGGCATGATCGTCGCCCGTACGGTCGCGCGGATCGTCGACCTCGCGCACGACGCCGTGGCCAAGGGCGTGGCCACCGAGGAGGACATCGACACCGCGATGCGCCTGGGCGTCAACTACCCCCTCGGCCCGTTCGAATGGAGCCGCAGGCTGGGCCGCACCTGGGCCTGCGCCCTGCTGGACGACCTCCACGAACGCGACCCCTCCGGCCGCTACGCGCCGTCCCTCGCGCTCTACCGGCACTCCTACGCCACCGAGAAGCGGGAGGGCGCCTCGTGACCACCGCCAAGCGCGACACCTACACGCCGGAGACGCTGCTCTCCGTCGCGGTCCAGGTCTTCAACGAGCGCGGCTACGACGGCACCTCCATGGAGCACCTGTCCAAGGCCGCCGGCATCTCCAAGTCGTCGATCTACCACCATGTGGCAGGCAAGGAGGAGCTGCTCCGGCGGGCGGTCAGCCGCGCCCTGGACGGCCTCTTCGCCATCCTCGACGAGGAGCACGCGCGCGTGGGGCACGCCGCCGCACGGCTGGAGTACGTCGTGCGGCGCATGGTCGAGGTGCTCATCGGCGAGCTGCCCTACGTGACGCTGCTGCTGCGCGTGCGCGGCAACACCGACACCGAACGGTGGGCGCTGGAGCGGCGCCGCGACTTCGACCACCGGGTCGCCGAACTGCTGAAGGCGGCCGCCGCCGACGGCGAGGTCCGCGGCGACATGGAGGTACGGCTCGCCACCCGGCTGGTCTTCGGGATGATCAACTCGATCGTCGAGTGGTACCGCCCGGGCGGCCGCGGGATGGTCGAGAGCGAGGTGGCCGACGCGGTGGTGCGGCTGGTCTTCGAGGGGCTGCGCACCGCCCCCTAGGGCTCAGCCCTGCGGTTCCAGGTCCTCCTCCTCGAAGACCAGCAGGGTGCGCGTGCTGAGCACCTCGGGGATCGCCTGGAGGCGGGTGAGCACCACCTCGCGCAGCGCCCTGTTGTCGGGCGTGTGCACCAGCAGCAGTACGTCGAAGTCGCCCCCCACGAGGGCGATGTGGGAGGCGCCGGGCAGCTGTCTGAGCTGCTCGCGCACCGTCCGCCAGGAGTTCTGCACGATCTGGAGCGTGATGTACGCGCTCGTGCCCTGTCCGGCGCGTTCATGGTCGACGCGGGCGCCGAAGCCGCGTATGACGCCGTCGTCGATGAGCCGGTTGATCCGCGCGTAGGCGTTGGCGCGCGAGACGTGGACCCGCTCGGCGACCGACCGTATCGAGGCGCGGCCGTCCGCCTGGAGCATCTGGAGGATGTCCTGGTCGATGGCGTCGAGCGGGCGCGGCGGTGGCGGCGGGACGCTGCCCGGGGACGGGGGACCGCTCGGCAGCGGGGCACCGGTCGTCGGCTGAGGGCTGCCCGCGGGCGGCGCGACGCCGCTCTCCGGACCTTCGGCCATTTGTTCAGGTGCCATGTCCCCCTGCCTCCCTGCCATGGACGTACTGCACCCATCTCAGGTTGTGGAGAACCGTTTGTCCACAGCCTGAGGGGCCCTGTAGCCAAAATGTGCCGACGACCGAACAATCGGTAGGTGAGGCGGGTCACAGCCGACACGTCTCCCGTAGCCGCTCCCACGAGGAGGTGCCGTCATGACGGTCATGGAGCAGCGGGGCGCGTACCGGCCGACCCCGCCGCCGGCCTGGCAGCCCCGTACCGACCCCGCGCCGCTGCTGCCCGACGCGGAGCCGTACCGCGTCCTCGGCACCGAGGCGGCCGCCCAGGCCGACCCGGAGCTGCTGCGCAGGCTCTACGCCCAGCTGGTGCGCGGTCGCCGATACAACGTCCAGGCGACCGCCCTCACCAAGCAGGGCAGACTCGCCGTCTACCCCTCCAGCACCGGCCAGGAGGCCTGCGAGGTCGCCGCCGCGCTCGCCCTCCAGGAGCGCGACTGGCTCTTCCCGAGCTATCGCGACACCCTCGCCGTCGTCGCCCGCGGGGTGGACCCCGTCCAGGCACTCACCCTGCTGCGCGGCGACTGGCACACCGGCTACGACCCCTACGAGCACCGGGTCGCGCCGCTGTCCACGCCGCTGGCCACCCAGCTCCCGCACGCCGTGGGCCTCGCGCACGCCGCCCGCCTGAAGGGCGACGACGTGGTCGCGCTCGCCATGGTCGGCGACGGCGGCACCAGCGAGGGCGACTTCCACGAGGCGCTGAACTTCGCGGCCGTCTGGCAGGCCCCGGTCGTCTTCCTGGTGCAGAACAACGGCTTCGCGATCTCCGTGCCGCTCGCCAAGCAGACCGCCGCCCCCTCGCTGGCCCACAAGGCCGTCGGGTACGGCATGCCGGGCCGGCTGGTCGACGGCAACGACGCGGCCGCCGTGCACGAGGTCCTGGCCGACGCCGTACGGCACGCGCGTGAGGGCGGTGGCCCCACCCTGGTGGAGGCGGTGACCTACCGCATCGAGGCCCACACCAACGCCGACGACGCCACCCGCTACCGCGGTGACGCCGAGGTCGAGACCTGGCGCGACCACGACCCGATCCAGCTGCTGGAGCGCGAGCTCACCGAGCGCGGCCTGCTCGACGAGGACGCCAAAAGCGCCGCGCGGGACGCCGCCGAGGCGATGGCCGCCGATCTGCGCGCCCGCATGAACCAGGACGCGACGCTCGACCCGATGGACCTGTTCTCCCACGTGTACGCCGAACCCACGCCCCAACTGCGCGAACAGCGCGACCTGTTGCGGGCCGAGCTCGAGGCCGAGCAGGAAGGCGCGCACTGATGACCACCGTCGCCCTCAAACCCGCCACCATGGCGCAGGCCCTCACCCGCGCGCTGCGGGACGCGATGGCCGCCGACCCGTCCGTGCACGTCCTGGGCGAGGACGTGGGCACCCTGGGCGGTGTCTTCCGGGTCACCGACGGGCTCGCCGCGGAGTTCGGCGAGGACCGCTGCACGGACACCCCGCTCGCCGAGGCCGGCATCCTCGGCACGGCCGTCGGCATGGCGATGTACGGACTGCGGCCGGTCGTGGAGATGCAGTTCGACGCCTTCGCCTACCCGGCGTTCGAGCAGCTCATCAGCCATGTCGCCCGGATGCGCAACCGCACCAGGGGACGCATGCCCCTGCCGATCACCGTGCGCGTGCCCTACGGCGGCGGCATCGGCGGCGTCGAACACCACAGCGACTCCTCCGAGGCCTACTACATGGCGACCCCGGGCCTCCATGTCGTCACGCCCGCCACGGTCGCCGACGCCTACGGTCTGCTGCGCGCGGCCATCGCCTCCGACGACCCGGTCGTCGTCCTCGAACCCAAGCGGCTGTACTGGTCCAAGGACTCCTGGAACCCGGAGGAGCCGCAGAGCGTCGAGCCGATCGGCCGGGCCGCGGTGCGGCGCCCCGGCCGCAGCGCCACGCTGATCACGTACGGCCCGTCGGTGCCGGTCTGCCTGGAGGCGGCCGAGGCGGCGCGCGCCGAGGGCTGGGACCTGGAGGTCGTCGACCTGCGGTCCCTGGTGCCCTTCGACGACGAGACGGTCTGCGCCTCGGTACGGCGCACCGGGCGCGCGGTCGTCGTGCACGAGTCGGGCTCCTTCGGCGGCCCGGGCGGCGAGATCGCGGCCCGCGTCACGGAGCGCTGCTTCCACCACCTGGAGGCGCCGGTGCTGCGCGTCGCCGGGTTCGACATCCCCTATCCGCCGCCGATGCTGGAGCGCCACCACCTGCCCGGCGTGGACCGCATCCTGGACGCGGTGGCCCGGTTGCAGTGGGAGGCCGAGAACTGATGGCACAGGTGCTGGAGTTCAAGCTCCCCGACCTCGGGGAGGGACTGACCGAGGCGGAGATCGTCCGCTGGCTGGTCGAGGTCGGCGACGTCGTCGCCGTCGACCAGCCGGTCGTCGAGGTCGAGACCGCCAAGGCGATGGTCGAGGTCCCGTGCCCGTACGGCGGTGTGGTCACCGCCCGCTACGGGGAGGAGGGCACCGAACTGCCCGTCGGCGCCCCGCTGATCACCGTCGCGGTCGGCGCACCGGACTCCGGCGCTCCGGCCGCCGCCGAGGGCTCGGGGAACGTCCTCGTCGGGTACGGCACGTCGGAGGCCCCCGCGCGCAGGCGCCGCATCCGCGCGACGCGTCCGCAGCCGGCCGCTTCCGTGACCGTCGACGCCGTGGCCCCGGCGGCCCTCACCCCACCGGCCCCTGCCCCAGCGGCCCCCGCCTCTTCGGCGACCTCCGCCCCCGCGGCCCCGGCCGTGCTGCTGCCGGACGGTCCTGTCCCGGTGATCTCACCGCTGGTGCGCAGGCTCGCCCGGGAGAACGGCCTGGATCTGCGCGAGCTCACGGGCTCCGGACCGGAGGGACTGATCCTGCGGGCGGACGTGGAGAACGCGCTGCGGACGGCGGTGGCGAGCGACCAGGCGGCACAGAGCATCCAGGCCGTACAGGCGGCCCCGGCAGCCCCGGAGGCGCAGGAGGTACCGCGGCCGAACGGGTCCGCCGCTCTCGACGGCGGCCGCCGGATCCCGCTCAAGGGCGTCCGGGGAGCCGTCGCCGACAAGCTCTCCCGCAGCCGGCGCGAGATTCCCGACGCGACCTGCTGGGTCGACGCCGACGCGACGGAGCTGATGCGGGCCCGGGCCGCCATGAACGCCGCCGGCGGAGCGAAGATCTCCCTCCTCGCGCTGCTCGCCCGGATCTGCACCGCGGCACTCGCCCGCTTCCCGGAACTGAACTCCACCGTCGACCTCGCCGCCCGCGAGATCGTCCAGCTCGACCAGGTCCACCTCGGCTTCGCCGCGCAGACCGACCGGGGACTCGTCGTACCCGTCGTCCGCGACGCGCACGCCCGCGACGCCGAGGCGCTCACCGCGGAGTTCGCCCGCCTCACCGAGGCGGGCCGCGAGGGGCGCCTCACCCCCGCCGACCTGACCGGCGGCACCTTCACCCTGAACAACTACGGGGTGTTCGGGGTCGACGGCTCCACGCCGATCGTCAACCACCCGGAAGCGGCGATGCTCGGCGTCGGCCGCATCATCCCCAAGCCCTGGGTGCACGAGGGCGAGCTCGCGGTGCGCCAGGTCGTCCAGCTCGCGCTCACCTTCGACCACCGGGTGTGCGACGGCGGTACGGCGGGCGGCTTCCTGCGCTACGTGGCGGACTGCGTGGAACAGCCGGCGGTGCTGCTGCGCACCCTGTGATCACGGGCGCGCCCCGGGGGTTTCCCGCGATCGCGGTGATCGGGCGGGCCCACATGCCCGGGGCGGCCCGCATACTCGGGGGGTGACCCCCGACGAGTCCCCCGCCCATGACGCCGTCGTGCTCGCCGGTGGCGGCGCCCGCCGCCTCGGCGGAGCCGACAAGCCGGGGGTGCGGGTGGGCGGCCGCGCGCTCCTCGACCGGGTCCTCGGCGCCTGTGCCGACGCACGGACCACGGTCGTCGTCGCGGAACCCCGGCCCACCGCCCGTCCCGTGCGCTGGGCGCGCGAGGATCCGCCCGGCGGCGGCCCCGTCGCCGCGCTCGACGCCGGGCTGCGCCGGACCGCGGCGGACGACGTCCTCGTCCTCTCCGCCGACCTGCCCTTCCTCGCGGCGGACACCGTACGGCGGCTGCTGAGCACCCTGCGCGCGGGCCGTGCCGAAGGGGTGCTGCTCACCGACGCCGACGGCCGTGACCAGCCGCTCGTCGCCGCGTACCGCTCGGCCGCGCTGCGCCGCGAACTGGCGGCGCTCGCCGCGGACCAGGGAGCCCTCACAGGGCTGCCGCTGCGCCGGCTGACCGCCGGACTCGACCTCACCCGCGTCCCGGACCCCGTCGCGTCGTTCGACTGCGACACCTGGGACGACATCGCCGCCGCCAGGGCACGGATCAGGGAGCATGGCCACGTGTTGGATGAATGGATCTCCGCAGTCAAGGACGAGCTGGGCATCGACCTCGACGTCGACACCGGCGTCCTCCTCGATCTCGCCCGCGACGCCGCCCACGGTGTGGCGAGGCCCGCCGCCCCGCTGACCACCTTCCTGGTGGGCTACGCCGCCGCGCAGGCCGGGGGAGGTCCGGACGCGGTGGCCGGGGCCGCCCGCAAGGCCGCCGCCCTGGCGTCGCGCTGGGCCGAGGAGGCCCGGCGCGAGGAAGCCGAGCAGGCGGCGGGTCGACAGGCGTCCGCGCAGCAGGGGACCGGCGAGCACAAGACCGGCGAGCAGAACACCGGCCGGGAGAACGGCGCCGGGCCCGGCGGCTCCGGACCGGACGCCGGATGACCGCCCGCGGCACCGGCCAGGGCCTCGACGCCGAGGACCTCGACGTCGAGGAGGCGCTCGCCCTCGTGAAGGACGGCAACGGCACCGGCCGCCCCACCGGCGGCCGCGGCCGCGCGCAGGGCGAGGGCCACGGCAGCGGCACCCGGCCCGGCCCCTCTGCCCCGGAGACCGGCCACCCGGGCGGCACCGCGGAGCACCGCCACGCGGCGACACCGTGGCCCGAGGCCCGGACGATCGCCGCCCGCGCCGCACGGTCCGTCGCCGCCCGCCGCGCCCCCCTCTCCGTGACCCTCGGCGACGCTCTCGGCCTCGTCCTGGCCGCCCCGCTGACCGCCCTCACCGACCTCCCCTCCTTCGACACCTCGGCGATGGACGGCTGGGCGGTCGCCGGTCCCGGTCCCTGGCGGGTCCGGGAGGAAGGCCTGCTGGCCGGAAGCGCGGCGCCCGCGCCCCTGGCGGACGGCGAGGCCGTACGGATCGCCACCGGAGCGAGGATCCCCGCGGACACCACCGCGGTCCTGCGCAGCGAGCACGGCCGCACCGACGACAACGGCCGGCTGCACCCCACCCGCGAGATGCAGCACGGGCAGGACATCCGCCCGCGGGGCCAGGAATGCCGCAGCGGCGATCAACTGCTGCGCGCCGGGGCCATGGTGACCCCGGCCGTCCTCGGTCTCGCCGCCGCAGCCGGGTACGACACGCTGGCCACGGTCCCCCGGCCCCGGGTCGAGGTACTCGTCCTGGGCGACGAACTGCTCGCCGAGGGCCGCCCGCACGACGGCCTCATCCGGGACGCGCTCGGCCCGATGCTGCCTCCCTGGCTGCGGGCGCTCGGCGCCGAGGTCACCGCCGTACGCCGACTCGGCGACGACGCGAAGGCCCTGCACAAGGCCGTCACCACTTCCGCCGCCGATCTCATCGTGACCACCGGGGGCACCGCCTCGGGACCCGTCGACCATGTCCACCCGACCCTGCGCCGCATCGACGCCGAACTCCTCGTCGACGGCGTCAAGGTGCGCCCCGGCCACCCCATGCTGCTGGCCCGCATCAGGGACGACCAGCATCTCGTCGGCCTGCCCGGCAATCCCCTGGCCGCCGTCTCCGGTCTGCTCACGCTGGCCGAGCCGCTGCTGCGCGCCCTCGCCGCCCGTCCGGCCCCCGAGTCCTACGCCCTGCCGCTGCGGCAGGCGGCGCACGGGCATCCGTACGACACCCGGCTCATCCCGGTCGTTCTACGGGGTGACCACGCCGTGCCGCTGCACTACAACGGTCCGGCCATGCTGCGGGGCATCGCGGCGGCCGACGCGCTCGCCGTCGTGCCGCCGGGCGGCACGCGGGCCGGTCAGCAGGCCGAACTCCTCGATCTGCCCTGGGCAGCGGCCGGGATCGACGCCTGTTTCACGTGAAACAGTCCCGGTTCACCCATGTTCCACGTGAAACAGCACCCGGTCGCCCGTGTTTCACGTGAAACACGGTGTCATGCCTGCTCGGTGATTCGCGCGGTGCGGCTGACCGTGATCACGCGGTCGCCCTGCCGGAGGGACGCGAGCCGGGGGTCGGTGTAGTCCAGCAGTTCCTTGCCCCGGACGACGGCCACGACCAGATCCGCGCAGCTGCGCGGCGCCGCCCCGATCTCCTCCTCGGTGACCGGGCGCTCGATGAGGTCCAGACCCCGGCCGAGGGTCATCAAGTTCTCCAGGGTCCTGGCCACGGTCGGGCTGACCATCGAGACACCGAGCAGCCGGCCGGCGGAACTGGAGCTGGTGATCACGGTGTCCGCGCCGCTCTGCTTGAGCAGGGGGACGTTCTCGTCCTCCCGGGCGGCGGCGACGATGGTCGCCCGGCGGTTCATCTGCCGGGCTGTGAGGGTGACCAGGGCGGCCGTGTCGTCGCGTTGGGGGGCGACGATCACCCGGGAGGCGTTCTGCACCTCGGCCTTGAGGAGCGTCTCCGAACGGGTGGCGTCCCCGGTCACCGACACCAGGCCGTCGTCGCCCGCGGCGAGCGCGGACTTGCGCTGCGCGTCCACGACCACGATCCGCTCCTTGGCGATGCCCTGCCCCACCAGGGTCTCCACCGCGTGGCGGCCCTTCGTGCCGTACCCGACGACCACGATGTGGTTGCTGGTGCGGGCACGCCAGCGGTGGACACGGACCTGCTGGCGGGTGCGCTCGGTGAGCACCTCGAGGGTGGTGCCGACCAGGATGATCAGGAAGACCACGCGCAGCGGTGTGATGACGAGGATGTTGACGAGCCGGGCCGTGTCACTGACCGGGGTGATGTCGCCGTAGCCGGTGGTGGAGAGCGTGACGGTGGCGTAGTAGGCGGCGTCGAGGAGGCCGACGGAGCCGTCCGAGTTGTCGCTGTAGCCGTCGTGGTCGGCGTAGACGATCAAGGTGGTGAGGGCCAGCACCAGCAGGCCCATGGCGAGACGGCGCAGCACCTGCTGGAGCGGCGGCACACCGATGCGCAGGGGCATGGTGATGGACCGGCCCGCCTCGGCGTCGTCGCGGGCCTCGCTGCGCGAGCGGTACCACAGGGACCTGAAGAGGGAGAGTCTGGCCGGGCGGGCCGGTCGTCGTTCGTCGTCCTTCATCGTGTGCCCCCTGTGACGGTGATCGGATCGGTGGGCACCATGGTTCCCGGCGGGTCGGTGCCCGTCGCGAAGCAACACGAGGACATCCGGGCCACGCGCGTCCACACGTCCACGTATGTCCACGAGTCCACGGATATTCATGAGCCCACGGATGTCCATGATCCCGGAGGTGTCCCCTTGCGCGACCACACTGTCGTCGTCGGCTTCGGTACGAAGGGCCGGTCCGCGATCCGGACGGCCTGCGCGGCGGGTCTGCGCAAGGAGCAGGTCGTGGTGATCGATCCCAGTGCGAAGGTGATCGACGCGGCCCGGGCCGAGGGCTACGAGGGCGTGATCGGGGACGCCACCCGCAACGACGTGCTGCGGCGCGCCGAGGTGCAGCGGGCCGGGCGGATCGTGATCGCGACCCAGCGCGACGACACGGCCGTCCTGGTGGCGCTCACGGCCCGCCAGCTCAACCCGGGGGCGAAGATCGTGGCGGCGGTCCGCGAGGAGGAGAACGCCCCGCTGCTGCGGCAGTCGGGAGCCGACGAGGTCATCACCAGCGCGGGCGCGGCAGGACGGCTGCTGGGTCTTTCGGTGCTCAGTCCGGCCGCGGGCAGGGTCATGGAGGACCTCATCCAGCAGGGCGACGGTCTCGACCTCGTGGAACGCCCCGTCACCAAGGCCGAGGCGGGCCGCACGCCGCGCGAGACGGACGACCTGGTGGTGAGCGTCGTCCGCGGACACCGTGTCCTCGACTACGACGATCCGGCGATCGGCGTGCTGGAACCGACGGACCGGGTGGTCACCATCGTGCGGGTCGGACCGGGCAGTGAGCGCGCCGCCCTCGGCGCACCCGGCATGCCGGGCGTCCCGCCGCTCCCGCCGGCCTGAGGAGTAGCGTCCTTCTCATGCATGCGATCACGATTCCCGAACCTGGTGGTCCCGAGGCGCTGGTGTGGGACGAGGTCCCCGATCCCGTACCCGGCGAGGGAGAGGTCCTGGTCGAGGTGGTGGCCGGCGCCGTCAACCGCGCCGACATCCTCCAGCGGCAGGGCTTCTACGACCCGCCGCCCGGCGCTTCCCGCTACCCCGGTCTGGAGTGCTCCGGCCGGATCGCCGCGGTCGGTCCCGGAGTGTCCGGCTGGGCCGTCGGCGACGAGGTGTGCGCGCTGCTCTCGGGCGGCGGCTACGCCGAGAAGGTCGCCGTCCCGGCCGGGCAGCTGCTTCCCGTGCCGGAGGGCGTCGAGCTCCGGCAGGCCGCCGCGCTCCCGGAGGTGACCAGCACCGTCTGGTCGAACGTCTTCATGATCGCCCACCTCCGTCCCGGTGAGACGCTGCTCGTGCACGGCGGCTCCAGCGGGATCGGCACCATGGCGATCCAGCTGGCCAAGGCCGTCGGTGCCAGGGTCGCCGTCACGGCGGGCACCAAGGAGAAGCTGGAGCAGTGCGCCGAGCTGGGCGCGGACATCCTGATCAACTACCGCGAGCAGGACTTCGTGGCCGAGCTGAAGCAGGCCACGGACGGTGCCGGCGCCGACGTCATCCTCGACAACATGGGCGCGAAGTACCTGGACCGCAATGTCCAGGCGCTCGCCGTCAACGGCCGTCTCGCGATCATCGGTATGCAGGGCGGGATCAAGGCCGAGCTGAACATCGGCGCGCTCCTCGGCAAGCGCGCCGCGATCAGCGCGACCTCGCTGCGGGCCCGGCCCCTGGAGGAGAAGGCGGCCATCGTGGCGGCCGTACGGGAGCACGTCTGGCCGCTGCTGGCCGCCGGCCGGGTGCGCCCGGTCGTCGACCGTGAGGTCCCGATGAGCGAGGCCGCGGAAGCCCACCGGCACGTCGAGGCCAGCGGCCACATCGGCAAGGTGCTGCTGGTGGCTCCCGCGAGCACGATCTAGCGGCGCAGGCGCAGGCGCAGGTGCGGGCGCAGGTGCGGGCGGCGGCGCAGGTGGAGGTGCGGACGGCCGTGCGAGCGCAGGCCGGGAACTCGGCGGCGCCGGAAGTGCCGGAAGTGCCCGAGGTGCCGGGCGCGGGTCAGCCGCGGCGCAGCCGCAGGGCGGCGAGGGCGAGGGCGATACCGAGACCGACGAGGACGAGACCGCTGCCGAGGGGCAGTATCCGGAGCACGGGGGCGTCGGACGGGTTCCCCTGGTCCGCCGCCTGCCGCACGGTGTCCCGAGGCGCCGTGGAGGGCACGGGAGCGGCGGCCTCCGGCGATTCGGGCGCCGCGGTGTCGGTGCCGTCGCCGGCCGGCGCGTCCGGGTCCTCGCCGGTGCCGTCCTCGCCCGCGCTGTCCTCGTCCCCCGTGTCCTGTCCCTCCCCCGAGGCGTCCTCGTCGGCCCGGTCGCCCACCCGTCCGGGCCGCTGCCGCCCCTCGCCCGCCCGGCTTCCCGCCCGGTCCGGCGCGGGGGAGGAAGCGGCCGGCCCGACGGAGGAGGCCGGCACGGCCGCGTGCGTACCGCTGGCCGCGTGCGTTCCACTGGCCGCGTGCTGAGGGACAGCGGCCCGTGACGCGACGGCCGTGTGCTGAGCGACGGCCCCGGACGGTGCGCCGGCCGCGCGCGGCGGGTCAGGAACGCGTGAGGGTCCGGCTGCCTCCGGTGGGACAGCCGCCCGTGACGCGATGCCCGCGTGCGGCGGGAGGTCCACGGACGGTGTGACGGCCGCCCGCGACGTTCCGGCCCCCTGCGGCACGCCGGCCACGGAAGACGTGTCAGCCGTCCGCGGCGCGCCGGCCTCCTGCATCGTGTCGGCCTGCTGCATCGCGACAACCGCCCCCGGCGCGCCGGCCCTCTGTGTCGCGCCGGCCCCCTGGACTGCGCCGGACGCCTGTGTCGCGCCGGCCCCCTGCACCGCGCCCGACGCCTGTGTCGCGGCTGCCGCGTGCGAAGGGGTGACCTCGCACGGCAGGACCAGCAGGGCGAGCCCGCCCAGCACGCCGGTTCCGGTGCGTACGGCGGCCCGCATCGAGCGCCGTCCCTGCTGCCATGGAGTCACGTCCGTGACCCCCTCCCGCTGCCCAGTCGCCAAGAAAAGACGCGACAAGCCTCACATCGGGGACGGTTCACCGCATCGCGGACTACGCCGAACGGAAACGGTGGATCAGCTGTCGCGGGGGGTGCCACGGTGATGAGGTGGGGGTGTGCGAGAGAATGGCGGCATGGAGATGCCGAGGAACGAAAGGTCGCCGGAGAACGCCCAGAAGATCCTGGTCGTAGGACAGGACGGCATGGCGCTCGGTGACATCGACGCTGACGACGACTCCCGTGAGATCCCGGTGACCGAGCAGGTCGAGCAGCCGGCGAAGGTCATGCGGATCGGCAGCATGATCAAGCAGCTGCTCGAGGAGGTGCGCGCGGCTCCTCTGGACGAGGCGAGCCGGGCCCGGCTGAAGGAGATCCACTCGAGCTCGGTGAAGGAGCTGGAGGACGGCCTGGCGCCGGAGCTGGTCGAGGAACTGGAGCGGCTCTCCCTGCCGTTCAACGAGGAGTCCACGCCGAGCGACGCGGAACTGCGGATCGCGCAGGCCCAGTTGGTCGGCTGGCTGGAGGGCCTCTTCCACGGCATCCAGACCACCCTCTTCGCCCAGCAGATGGCGGCGCGCGCCCAGTTGGAGCAGATGCGCCGGGCGCTGCCGCCGGGAGTCGGTCTGGAGGGCGCCGGCGACGACCCGCGGGCGGGCGGACGCTCGGGCGGACCGTACCTCTGACCAGGACGACAAGGCGGTTTCCACAGCCGTACAGCAGAAGGGCCCGGCGCCGAGCGCCGGGCCCTTCCCGCTGTTCCTGACGTCAGACGGTCACGAGGCGGGGTTGCCCGTGGAGACCTTGATCTCGATCTCGGGCATGTCCTCCGGGTTCACGTCCGTCCCGGCGGAGGGGAACTGGTCCATGACCGCCCCGTCACCGTAGGTGTTCTCGTCCACCTTGGTGATCTTGTACTGCCAGCCGGCGGCCTGGAAGCACTCCTTGACCGAGGCGATGTACTTGAACTTGAAGTTGGGGACCCGGATCTTGTCGGGGTCGTTGTAGGACTCCTGCGGCTCGGAGCACTCCGTCGACTCGATCGTCTTGGAGGTGTCCGGGCCGCGGTAGTCCGCCGCCTTCGTCGCCGCCGGCGAGGAGCTGGTGGTGGTGCCGGCCTTGGCGTCGTCGTCGCTGCCGTCGGCCAGGCTGGCGATGAGGCCGCCGACCACGACCAGGGCGACGACGGCCGCGCCGACGAGCACCGCCTTGCTGTTCTTGCGGCCCCCGCCGCCCGGGGACACCGCGGTGGACTGCTGCGGGGAGAGGTTGTACGCGGGCGGGGTGTGCGGGCCCTGCTGGTGACCGTAGGCCGGTGCGGGCGTCTGGTAGCCCTGCTGCGGATAGCCGTAGGAGGGCTGCGGCGTCGGGGTGCCGTACGGGTTCGGGGTCGGGGCGGGCTGGTAGGGGGTCTGGACGCCGCCCTGGGGCGGCGGGGTGCCCTGGCCGACCGGCGGGAACACCGCGGAACCGACGCCCGCGCCGCTCGACGTCTGCGCGCCCGGCACGATGCTCGGCGGGGCCGGCTGGAAGGACGCGGCGACGCGCAGGCACTCGTCCCGCATGGCGACGGCGGTGGGGAACCGTTCGTTCGGGTTCTTCTTCAGCGCGCGGGCGATGAGCGCGTCGACGGCCGGCGGCAGCGCCCGGTTGACCGAGGAGGGGGCGACCGGCTCCTCCTGCACATGCGCGTACGCGATCGCAAGCGGTGAATCCGCCTCGAACGGCAGCCGCCCGGTGACCAGTTGGAAGAGCATGATGCCGACCGAGTACAGGTCGGAGCGCGCGTCCACGGCACGCCCCAGGGCCTGTTCGGGCGAGAGGTACTGCGGGGTGCCGACGACCATGCCGGTCTGCGTCATCGAGGTGACACCGGACTGCATGGCGCGTGCGATGCCGAAGTCCATGACCTTGACGACGCCGCGCTTGGTCATCATCACGTTGCCGGGCTTGATGTCGCGGTGGACGAGCCCCATCTCGTGGCTGATCTCCAGCGCGGCCAGCACGTCGGCGGTGATCTTCAGTGCCTTGTCGGCGGGCATCGCGCCCTGCTGCCGTACGTCCTCGTCGAGCACCGAGCCGAGCGGGCGGCCCTCGATGTACTCCATGACGATGTACGGCGTCGTCAGTCCGCCGACCTCGTCCTCGCCCGTGTCGAAGACGGAGACGATGTTGGTGTGCGTGAGCTTGGCCACGGCCTGGGCCTCGCGGCGGAAGCGCTCGCGGAAGGCCTGCTCGCGGCCGAGTTCGGTGTGGAGGGTCTTCACCGCGACCTGACGGTCGAGCACGGCGTCGTAGGCGAGGTGCACCGAGGCCATGCCGCCCTCGCCGAGCAAGTCGCGCAGCTGATAGCGGCCCGAGGCCAGCGCCCGTCCCGCGTACCGGCCCTGTGCGCCGTCCTGGCTCATCTTCTGCGTCCCCCGTAGGCCCTCAGGCGCCGTATGACTGTCGTTGATCGATAGTGCTATTCGGGCCAAGTCTGCCGCAGGGCACCGACACGTCAAGCTCGGTGCCCGTTCCGTGACCCTACGAGAAAGAAGCGTCGCGGAAGCGTTACAGGTGCCGTACGGCCGGTACACGGAATTTGCACGTCGGCATGGAGTACGGGTTTGATGACCGGTCCGCCCCGGACCGGCGTCCGGGCCCGCCCCGGGCGGTGTTCCGGGGATCGTCCCGGGCCGGAGGCTTGCGCGGAGGCTGTAGCGTGGCCGACGGAGACCGTAACAACACCGCGCGCACCGCGGGCAGAAACGACGGCGAGGACTGATGGCACAGCAGCGCGCTCAGGGCCCGTCCGACCCCGAGGCGACTGGCGGCGGGATGTCAGACGCGCCGGAGAACTGGGGCAACGGCGGGCTGGTCGGGGACGGCCGGTACCGGCTGACCCGCAGACTCGGCCGGGGTGGCATGGCCGAGGTGTTCGCGGCCGAGGACGTACGCCTCGGACGGACCGTCGCGGTCAAGCTGCTGCGCGCCGACCTGGCCGAGGACCCGGTGTCCAAGGCGCGCTTCACGCGTGAGGCGCAGTCGGTGGCCGGCCTCAACCATCACTCGATCGTCGCCGTGTACGACTCCGGCGAGGACTTCGTGGGCGGCCAGAGCGTGCCGTACATCGTGATGGAGATCGTCGAGGGACGCACCATCCGCGACCTCCTCCTCAACGCCGAGGCCCCGGGCCCCGAGCAGGCCCTGATCATCACCTCGGGGGTGCTGGAGGCGCTCGCCTACTCGCACCAGCACGGCATCGTGCACCGCGACATCAAGCCCGCGAACGTGATCATCACGCACAACGGCGCCGTCAAGGTGATGGACTTCGGCATCGCGCGCGCCCTGCACGGCGCGTCCACGACGATGACCCAGACCGGCATGGTCATGGGAACGCCGCAGTACCTCTCGCCGGAGCAGGCGCTCGGCAAGGCCGTCGACCACCGTTCCGACCTGTACGCGACGGGCTGCCTGCTGTACGAACTCCTCGCGCTGCGTCCCCCGTTCACCGGGGAGACGCCGCTCTCGGTGGTCTACCAGCACGTGCAGGACATCCCGGTGCCGCCGTCGCAGACCTCGGACGGGGAGTGTCCGCCTGAGCTCGACGGTCTCGTCATGCGGTCCCTGGCCAAGGACCCGGACGACCGGTTCCAGACGGCCGAGGAGATGCGCGGCCTCGTCCAGTACGGGCTCCAGATGCTGTACGACCAGGGCGGCCACACCGGCACCTGGAACACCGGCCCGGTCGGCGCGCAGGACGGCCGTGGCGCGGCCGCCGCGGCCTTCGCGAGCACGAGCGTGCTGCCGCACGGCGGTGACGGTGCCAGCACCTCGCAGATCCCGCAGCCGATCCTGCCCACCGGTTACGGCGGCGGTGACGACGGCGGTTTCGAGGGCCACGGCAACAAGGGCAGCGGCCGCGGCAAGCTGTGGATCCTCGCCGTCTTCGCGGTGATCGCCATCGCCGCGGGCGTCGCGCTCGCCCTGAACGGCAAGGGGCAGGGCGGCGGCGGCGCCGACCCCTCGCCGTCGTCGTCCGCCTCGCAGTCGGCGTCGGACGACACCGCCAGTGAGACACCGAGCGACGAGCCGAGCGACACCGCCACGGACGACAGCTCGGACGACAACTCCGGTTCGAACTCGGATTCGAACTGGACGCCGTCGTACTCGCCCTCGTCCAAGCCGTCGTACTCCTTCTCCCCGTCGCCCAGCAACGAGCCGAGCGACGAGCAGTCGGCGAGCCCGTCGGACGAGCCGTCCGAGCCGCAGACCAGCGACCCGGGGACGGACGGCGGAACGGGCGAGACGGGCGGCACCACGACCGGTGCGGACCAGGGCGGAACCACGCTCGGCAGCATCGGCTGACCGCCCGGCGTACACCACGCATCACCTCACGCGCGCGTGGGCCCCTCACCGGGGTCCACGCGCGCGTGTGTGTCCGGCGCCCGGTTCAGTCCGCGAAGGCGCCGCACACCGCGTCGTACTCCCGCGTCCACCACACGACGAGGGCCGAGGCGGCCGGGAACTGGGAGTCCGCGCGGGTGTCGCCGCGCTCGTAGTGCCAGCGCAGCATCCAGAAGTCGTTGAGGCGCTCCCACCAGACCCGGTGCACGGCCGCGGCCAGTTCCCCGGGCGTGGCGCCGGCCGCGCGCCGGTACGCGCGTGCGTACCGCCTCGCCTTCGGCAGGTCGAGGGTCCCGTCGGGACGCACGAAGAAGATCGCGGCGGCGCGCACGGTCTCCTCCGCCCGGGGCTGCACGCCCAGTCGGTCCCAGTCGACGATCGCGGCGGGGGCGTCGCCCCGGTACAGCAGGTTGAAGGGGTGGAAGTCCCCGTGCACCCAGCCGACCGGGCCGCTGTGCGGGGGACGGCGGTCCGCGTGCCGTTCGAGCAGCGCGCGCCGCTCCAGGAGGCGGTGGCGGGCGAGTTCGTCGAAGGAGTCGGCCGGGTGGCGGCGGCGCACGCGCGCGAGCAGGTCGTCGATGAGGACGAAGGTGTCGGCCGGGTCGGTGCCGGGGGCGGGGTCCCCGGCGGTAGTGGGGGCCCCGGCGGGGTCGGCCGGACCGGCGTCGGCGAGCCGCCCGGGGGGCAGGGCGGCCCCGGGCCGGGAGTGGTGACCGGTGGGCCCGGTCGGCGGGGCGTGCCCGGGGGGAACGGCCGCGGTGGCTCGGGCGCCGTATCCGGGGGGTGGCGGGACGCGGTGCTGCCTCTCCCGCCCCGACGGAGCGCCGTCCCAGCGCCCCGCGCCGTCCGCGCACCATGATCTCCCCGTGAGAGCCGAGCCGTCCGCGCACCCTGCTTCGTCCGCGCACTCCAAGTCCTCCGCGCGCTCCGTGTGGTCGCCGCGCCCGCGGGGCGGGTGCTGTCCGCGCGCGGGGGGCACCTGGGCGCCGTGCCGGGGGGCCGGGCGCTCGTCCTGGGCCCGCATCACGTGGTCCAGGCCGGTGTGCACCGCGCCCAGCAGCGCTCCGAGGCGGCCGCACTGGCCCGGCGTGAGCTGCGTGCCGTGCCGGTGGCGTCCCTCGATCCAGGGGTGCAGGGCGTAGGCGTGCCCACCGACGACGGCGACCGTGCGTCCGTCGTGGCCGGGCAGCGGCGGGGCGACCGGGACGCCGAGGTCGGCCAGCCGCTCGGTGGCGCGGTGCTGGCGGGCGATGGAGACGGGGTCGGCGGTCTCCGGGTCGAAGTGGTGCTTGAGGAAGTAGCGGCCCCGGGTGGTCCGCAGCCGGTAGCCGCGGTTCAGCAGCCCCTCCTGGACGGGCTCACAGGCGAGCGGGGTGCCGGCGGCGTACCGGCGGAGCAGGGCGCCCAGAGGGGGCGCGTGGAGCATGGAGGGGGGTAAACCGGAGTGCGGCACGCCCCGATGTTAAAGCACGAGCCGGGGCTGTGAGCTGGGGTTTGTCACACACAGTCACCGGCTGTCAATGGGTGTCACGGATGATCGTTTCAGATCACTCCCGGGGCCGGAGCGCAACCCGCGGCGCGTGCCCGTGACCCCGTCCTCCGGGCGGCCGGCGGTGGCGCGTCGAGCGGCGTCCTGCCGGGTCCGACGGCCCAGGGTGATCGCCCGGTGTCACAAACGGAGTCTTCCCGTGGACTGGGTGGCCGGGATAACGTGCCGTTGCTCCGGCCTCCTGCAAGGCTGTGACCAGGCTCTCTCCCGACTTTGCCGATTTACTTGGAAATCCAAGCAAAAACGCAGGTCAAGAGGGGTTTCACAGAAATGTGACGCACTGGGTAACGTGATGACCGCAGGGCGCTCGCCGGGGCACCTGTCACACCTGTTCCGACCGAGTGACACCCACCCCGTGCACGGGTGTCGGAAAAGGTGAGCCGCACTGGTACCCGGCAACCCCGGGGGCCGGACCGACGGAGGAGCACACGTGACCGTGGAGAGCACTGCCGCGCGCAAGCCGCGACGCAGCGCCGGAAGCAAGGCCGGCGCCACCGGCACCGAGCGCACCACCCGCACCACCGCCAGGAAGGCCGCCGAGCCCGAGCTCGTGCAGCTGCTGACGCCGGAGGGCAAGCGGGTCAAGAACGCGAAGAACGCCGAGTACGCCAAGTACGTCGCCGATGTCACCCCCGAGGACCTCCGCGGCCTCTACCGCGACATGGTGCTCACCCGCCGTTTCGACGCCGAGGCCACCGCCCTCCAGCGCCAGGGCGAGCTGGGCCTGTGGGCCTCGCTGCTCGGCCAGGAGGCCGCCCAGATCGGCTCGGGCCGCGCGCTGCGCGACGACGACTACGTCTTCCCGACCTACCGCGAGCACGGCGTCGCCTGGTGCCGCGGGGTCGACCCGACCAACCTGCTCGGCATGTTCCGGGGGGTGAACAACGGCGGCTGGGACCCCAACGGGAACAACTTCCACCTCTACACGATCGTCATCGGCTCGCAGACGCTGCACGCCACGGGCTACGCCATGGGCGTCGCCAAGGACGGCGCGGACAGCGCCGTGATCGCGTACTTCGGCGACGGCGCCAGCAGCCAGGGCGACGTCGCGGAGTCCTTCACCTTCTCCGCGGTCTACAACGCGCCGGTCGTGTTCTTCTGCCAGAACAACCAGTGGGCGATCTCCGAGCCCACCGAGAAGCAGACCCGCGTGCCGCTCTACCAGCGCGCGCAGGGCTACGGCTTCCCCGGCGTCCGCGTCGACGGCAACGACGTCCTCGCCTGTCTCGCGGTCACCCGCTGGGCGCTGGACCGGGCCCGCGACGGCGAGGGACCCACCCTCGTCGAGGCGTACACCTACCGCATGGGCGCCCACACCACCTCGGACGACCCGACGAAGTACCGGGCCGACGAGGAGCGCGAGTCCTGGGAGGCGAAGGACCCGATCCTGCGCCTTCGCCGCTACCTGGAGGCCTCGAACCACACGGACGAGGGATTCTTCGCGGAACTCGAGGCCGAGAGCGAGGCGTTGGGCAAGCGGGTGCGCGAAGCGGTCCGCGCCATGCCCGACCCGGACCGGTTCGCCATCTTCGAGAACGTCTACGCGGACGGACACGCGCTCGTCGACGAGGAGCGGGCCCAGTTCGCCGCCTACCAGGCATCGTTCGCGACGGAATCCGACAGCGGCCTCGCCGCGGGCCCCGGGGGTAAATGACATGGCGGAGAGTGTGACGGCCAAGAACCTGGCCCTGGCCAAGGCGATCAACGAGTCGCTGCGCCGCGCCCTGGAGACGGACCCCAAGGTCCTGATCATGGGCGAGGACGTCGGCAAGCTCGGCGGCGTCTTCCGGGTGACGGACGGCCTCCAGAAGGACTTCGGCGAGAGCCGTGTCATCGACACCCCGCTGGCCGAGTCCGGCATCGTCGGCACCGCGATCGGACTGGCCCTGCGCGGCTACCGCCCGGTGGTGGAGATCCAGTTCGACGGCTTCGTGTTCCCCGCCTACGACCAGATCGTCACGCAGCTCGCGAAGATGCACGCGCGCTCGCTCGGCAAGGTCAAGCTGCCGGTCGTCGTCCGCATCCCCTACGGCGGCGGCATCGGCGCGGTCGAGCACCACTCGGAGTCGCCCGAGGCGCTCTTCGCGCACGTGTCCGGCCTGAAGATCGTCTCCCCGTCCAACGCGTCCGACGCCTACTGGATGATGCAGCAGGCCATCCAGAGCGACGACCCGGTGATCTTCTTCGAGCCGAAGCGGCGCTACTGGGACAAGGGCGAGGTCGACACCGAGGCGATCCCCGGCCCCCTGCACAAGGCCCAGGTCGTCCGCGAGGGCACGGACCTGACGCTCGTCGCCTACGGCCCGATGGTGAAGCTCTGCCAGGAGGTCGCCGCCGCGGCGGCCGAGGAGGGCAAGAACCTGGAGGTCCTGGACCTGCGGTCGGTGTCCCCGCTGGACTTCGACTCGATCCAGGCCTCGGTGGAGAAGACCCGCCGCCTGGTCGTCGTCCACGAGGCGCCGGTGTTCTTCGGATCGGGCGCGGAGATCGCCGCCCGGATCACCGAGCGCTGCTTCTACCACCTGGAGGCCCCGGTGCTCAGGGTCGGCGGCTATCACGCCCCGTACCCGCCGGCCCGCCTGGAGGAGGAGTACCTGCCGGGCCTGGACCGGGTGCTCGACGCCGTCGACCGTGCCCTGGCGTACTGAGGAGAGGGTCGTGACGACGATGACGGAAGCGTCCGTACGCGAGTTCAAGATGCCGGACGTGGGCGAGGGGCTCACCGAGGCCGAGATCCTCAAGTGGTACGTCCAGCCCGGTGACACCGTGACGGACGGCCAGGTGGTGTGCGAGGTCGAGACGGCCAAGGCCGCCGTCGAACTGCCCATCCCCTACGACGGGGTGGTCCGCGCGCTGCACTTCCCCGAGGGCACCACGGTCGACGTGGGCATGTCGATCATCGCGGTGGACGTCGCGGGCGGTACGGGCGGCGCCCCGGCCGCCGAGGTCCCGGCGCAGGCGGTCGCGCAGGCCCCGGCCTCCCCGCAGGCCGAGCCGGCGACGACCGGGGCACCGGCGGCCGCGGCACCGGCCACCGAGGAGACGAAGTCCGTCGGCTCGGGCCGGCAGCCGGTCCTCGTCGGGTACGGCGTGGCCGCGTCCTCCACCAAGCGCCGCCCGCGCAAGGGCCCGGAGGTCACGGTCGCGCAGGTCCCGGACGCGGTCCGCACGGACCTGAACGGCCACGGCGCGCCCGCGGTGAAGGAACGGCCGCTGGCCAAGCCGCCGGTGCGCAAGCTGGCGAAGGACCTCGGCGTCGATCTCGCCACGGTGGTCCCGTCCGGCCCGGACGGCATCATCACCCGCGAGGACGTCCACGCGGCGGCGGCCCCGGCGGCCCCCGCAGGTACGGCGGCCGAGTCGGTGCCCCAGGTCCCGCAGGCGGCCCAGCCGCAGGTCACGGCCCCGGTCACCGCGGCGCCCGCGGCGTCCTACGACACGGCCCGGGAGACCCGGGTGCCGGTCAAGGGCGTCCGCAAGGCGACGGCGGCGGCGATGGTCGGCTCGGCCTTCACCGCGCCGCACGTCACGGAGTTCGTGACGATCGACGTGACGCGCACGCTGAAGCTGGTCGAGGAGCTCAAGCAGGACAAGGACATGCAGGGTCTGCGGGTCAACCCGCTCCTGCTGATCGCCAAGGCCCTGCTGATCGCCGTCAAGCGCAACCCGGAGATCAACGCCTCCTGGGACGAGGCGGCGCAGGAGATCGTGGTCAAGCACTACGTCAACCTGGGTATCGCGGCCGCGACCCCCAGGGGCCTGCTGGTCCCCAACATCAAGGACGCCCACGCCAAGACGCTGCCGCAGCTGGCGGAGTCACTGGGCGAGCTGGTCTCGACGGCGCGTGAGGGCCGCACGTCCCCGGCCGCCATGCAGGGCGGCACGGTGACGATCACCAACGTCGGCGTCTTCGGCGTCGACACCGGCACCCCGATCCTGAACCCCGGCGAGTCCGCGATCCTCGCGATCGGTGCGATCAAGCTCCAGCCGTGGGTCCACAAGGGCAAGGTCAAGCCCCGCCAGGTGACGACCCTCGCGCTCAGCTTCGACCACCGGCTGGTGGACGGGGAGCTGGGTTCCAGGGTGCTGGCGGACGTGGCGGCGATCCTGGAGCAGCCGAAGAAGCTGATCACCTGGGGTTAGCCGACGGCAGGGCCACGCTTTCGGCGACCGGTCCGCACCCGCGGCGACCGGGCCGCGCCTCCCCTTCGGGAGTGCGCGGCCCTGTCCGTTTCCCTTGCCGACCTTGCCCGGTCCAGGCGCTCACGGCCGGGTCGCCCCGCAGCCAGTGGCCCTCCGTGGTCCAGCCGAGGAGGAGACGGCCGCCGGCCTCGTCCGCCCGGCCGCCGTCGGCGACCTGGCACAGTCCCGTCAGGGCGGGGGCCAGCCGCCGCGCCACATGGCCGGGGTGCCGGGTGAGCTCCTCGGACAGCCAGGCCAGGGTGCGGGCCCGTTCGCCGGGGGTGCACAGGGACAGATGGAACACCAGCTGACGCCAGGCGTAGGCGACGTCCTTGATCGTGCGCAGCGGACGCGGGTTCGCGTGCACCCGGCCGGTCAGACGGCACACGGTGACGAAGCAGCGGCGGGCCAGTTCCGGCCAGCCCGCCGCCGGGGTGACACCGGCCCGGTGGACCAGGGTGGCCAGGTTGTGCGTGGTGAGGATCTGCGCCTGCTCGATCACCATGCCGTTCGCCGCCACCGACCCGCCCGCGGTCCGGCGGCGGGAGGTGGCGGCCGCGGCCCGCTCGGCGCACAGCTTCGCGAACCCGGGCGAGGTCCTGGCCACCGACCCGCCCCCGGCCGCGCGCACCGACGCCTCACCGGCCTCCAGCACCGCCAGGTTGCGGACGGCACGGTAGTCGACGGCGTAGTAGCGCTCGTAGAGCGAGCCGCCGCCCAGCAGCTCCGCCGCTGTCCCGGCCGCGGCGAGGAACTTCGGGGTGAAGGTGCCCATGAAGATGTCCGCGGCCAGCTCCTCGACCAGGGGAGCGCCCAGCTCGGCCTGCCGGGCCAGCACGGCCAGCTCACTGATCAGCGGGTTGGGCAGGATCGTGCCGGGAAAGGCCTGCACGGCCAGCTCGCCGAGCTGCCGCAGCGCCAGGGCCGGCACCTCGTCCGTCGCGGTGCGCACCCGCTGCCCGGCCACGGCGCGCACCCAGGGCAGTTCCTCGGCCCGGACCTGCCGCTGGAGATCGAGCAGCAGCAGGGAACGGCGGCCCGCGAACGCGCGGTGGTGGGCGCCGGCCAGCGAACGCAGGGCCGGGTCGGGATAGACCTGCGCGGTGGTCGCGGCGACGAGCTGCGGGACCAGTTCGGCCAGCACCTCCGCGGACGGGACGATCCCGCGCTCCACGAGGGTGCCCAGGGGTGCGCTCAACGCGGTCTCGACGGGCCGCCGTACACCCGCCGGAAGCGCCGCTCCCCGGGGCAGCCCCGTCTGTCGTGCCTCCTCCTCGCTCACCGGGGCGACGAGCGGTGCGACCTCGGCGACTCCCGCTCGCTGCTCCAGTCCGGCGAGCCGGCGCAGCACCAGCCGGGCGAGCTCCCGGTGCGAGGGCAGCGCCGCCTGGACGGCCTGCTCGCGGCGCAGCGCCGTGAGTTCGGGCGAGCCGGGCAGCCCGCGGCGCCGCACCATGGACGTGACGGCGTGCCGCAGCAGCCCGAGCCGGCGCGCGTCCAGCCGGTGTCCGGCGACGGTCTCCTCCAGTGCCCCGCGCAGGATCCCCAGGTTCTCCCCGGGCTTGCGGTGCTTGGAGCAGAGGGTGTGGTGGCGGGCCAGCTCGCGGTAGCGGCGCAGCAGTCCGGCGCCCTGCTCCAGCCAGGCGTCGTCGGGGGCCCGGACCAGTACGTGGACGGGCTCTCCGGCATCGGCGGTCCGCAGCCAGTGGGCCAGCAGTTCGTCGCCGAACGGCTGCCACACGGCCAGGGCCTCCCGCTGGGTCTCCACCGCGGCGCTGGTGCGCCGTCGCGCCAGACGCTCGCCGGCCTCGGCGACCGTCCACCGGTGCACCGTGTCCGCGTCCGGCGCCGGGCGGGCGGACGGCCGCGGCGTGAACCGCAGCAGGCCCGCGAACGGGGCGAGTTCACCGACGAGTGCGAGGGCCGCGTCCGTCTCGCCGGCCCGGGCCAGCCACGCCACGGTGAGCAGGGCGGCCTCCTCGGGGACGGTCACCTCGTACCGTCCGCTGTCGAGGAGTTCGCACAGGCGCGTCAGCCCTTCCTCGGTCAGCCAGTACGCGAAGAGCGCCCGCCGGTCCAAGGGCACTCCGGCCCGGCGCGCGGTCCGGGTCTCGTCCTCGGTCAGGGGACCGCCGGCGCCCGGCACTCCGGTGGCGAAGCCGCCCCGGAGCACTTCGGGCGTCACCCAGGCCGGGAGATCGCGCACGGGTGTGCGCGAGCCGATGGCGAGCCGACCGGTCGCCATGCCCTCCAGCACGGACCGCCAGCCCCGCTGCCGGTTCTCGGCCCGGCGCCGGGTGGCGGGGTCCTCGTGGGTGAGCGCGGTCCTGAGCGCCCCGGCCAGCCGGCCGAGGGCGTAACCCGGGTCTGCGAGGTGCTGCTGGTCAGCGTCGTCGTCCATAAGCCGACGTGGCGGGTTCCGCCCCCGCGTCCTCCGGGTGTGGAGCCCGGCGCTCTGGCTGCTGAGCTACACGTCGATGACGCCCGACCGTAGACGCCGAACAGGAGTCCGTACAACCGTGTTTCGCCGAGGGGAGCCCCGGTGGAGTCCCCTCGCCGCACGTCCCGGCACCTCGTCACCGAGCCGCAACGCCCCTACACGCACGTCGCGTGACGGTGTTTCACGTGAAACAGCCGCTTCTACGCCGGTACGTGCACCGTCTCCACCCGGCTCGCCACCAGACGCTCCCGCTCCCGCCGGGCCGCCTGCTTGCGCAGCCGCAGGATCTGGCTGACACCGAGAGCCTGGAGGACGAAGACGCAGGAGAAGGCGATCGTGTAGTCGTCGCCGGTCGCGTCCAGCAGCACGCCGATCGCGAAGAGCGTCGTCATCGACGCCACGAAGCCGCCCATGTTGGTGATGCCGGAGGCGGTTCCCTGGCGCTCGGGCGGGTTCGCCGGACGAGCGAAGTCGAAACCGAGCATGGAGGCGGGGCCGCAGGCTCCCAGGACCGCGCAGAGCAGCATCAGCAGCCACATCGGGGCCCGTTCGCCGGGGTAGGCCAGGGTGACCGCCCACATCAGGGCCGTCGCGCCGACCGTGCCCAGGGCCAAGGGAAGCCGTGCCTCGTGATGGCGGGCGACGATCTGGCCGTAGACCAGACCCACGACCATGTTGCACAGCACCACGAGGGTCAGCAGTTCGCCGGCCGTCGCCCGGGACAGGCCCTGCGCCTCCACCAGGAACGGCAGGCCCCACAGGAGCAGGAACACCATGGCCGGGAACTGGGTGGTGAAGTGCACCCACAGACCGAGGCGGGTGCCGGGCTCACGCCAGGAAGCCGCGATCTGGCGGCGGACGTAGGCCGCGCCCCGGTGCGGGAACGGCTCGGGCTCGTGCCCCTCGGGGTGGTCCTTCAGGAAGAGCAGCAGAAGGACCAGGACGACCGCTCCGGCCAGCGCGCTCCCCGCGAAGGCCGCGGTCCAGCCGATGCCGTGCAGGAGCCGGGCGATGACCAGGGTCGAGACCAGGTTGCCCGCCATCCCGGCCAGGCCCGCCAGCTGGGCGACCATCGGCCCGCGGCGGGCCGGGAACCAGCGGGTCCCCAGGCGCAGCACGCTGATGAACGTCATGGCGTCGCCGCAGCCGAGCAGGGCACGCGAGGCGAGGGCCGTGCCGTAGGAGGGCGAGAAGGCGAAGCCGAGCTGCCCGGCCGTGAACAGCACGGTGCCGATGGCCAGCACCTTCTTGGTGCCGAGCCGGTCGACCAGCAGGCCCACGGGTATCTGCATGCCCGCGTAGACCAGCAGCTGGAGGATCGAGAAGGTGGACAGGGCCGAGGCGTTCACCTGGAAGCGGTCGGCGGCGTCCAGGCCGGCCACGCCCAGCGAGGTGCGGAAGATGACCGCGACGAAGTAGACCGAGACTCCGATCCCCCAGATGGTCATCGCCCGCCTGCCGCCCGGCGGATCACCCGGAAGGGTGGAGTTCGCGGTGCGGGGCGCGGTGCTCACCGGACCTCCCCGCGGGCCAGGTGGGAGAACCAGCCGACGTGCCGGTGGACGATCTCGACGGCGGCCTCGGCGTCTCCGGAGCGCAGCGCCCGGAGGATCTCCTCGTGCTCGCCGAGGGTCTTGGCGATGCGGTCGGGGTGGGAGTGCATCACGGCGACGCCCATCCGCAGCTGACGGTCGCGGAGCTGGTCGTAGAGCCTCGACAGGATCGCGTTGCCGCCGCTGCGGACGATCTCCGCGTGGAAGCAGCGGTCGGTCACCGCGGCCCCCGCCAGGTCTCCCTCGGCGGCCTGCGCCTTCTGCTTCGCGAGCAGCTCTTCCAGGCGCTCGATCAGGGCGGGCGGCGCGGGCACCGCCTTGCGGGCCGCGTGCTCCTCCACCAGCAGCCGGGTCTCCACCACGTCCGCGATCTCCTGGGCGGAGACCGGCAGGACGAGCGCGCCCTTCTTCGGATAGAGCTTGATCAGCCCCTCCACCTCCAGCCGCAGCAGCGCTTCCCGTACGGGGGTGCGCGAGACCCCCACGGCTTCGGCGAGCTCGCCCTCGGTGAGGAGGGTGCCGCCTTCGTAACGGCGGTCCAGGACGCCCTGTTTGACGTGGGCGTACACGCGGTCCGCGGCGGGTGGTTGCTTCAGGGGAGCGGGGGCGGGCGGGGCGGAGGACGGCATGCCCACAGGATAGATACAACACGTACGCATCGGTGCGCCGGTCCAGCATGCGGACCGGTGGCCGGGGTGCCGGGCGGCGTCGTGGGGGTGGGTGGCCCGGGGCGCCGGGTAAGAGCCGGGCCAAGTAATCGGAAATTCTGCCCGGCGGACGCACAACTTTGTGTGCTACTTACGTGTCACACATGTGCGGCCCATCTTTTTCCCCTTCAACTTGGCCGTACCGCAGGGGCATTCGACGTAATCGGGGTATTTCAGTTGATAACCGCCATCAAGGGCATCCGAGTCCGCAGGGCCGCAGCCGTTGCCGTCACCGCCGGCGCCGTGCTCGCGACCGGGGCCCTCACCGCGGCACCCGCGCAAGCGGTCACGGTGCCCACGATCGCCGCCAAGACCGGCTTCGTGATGAACAACGCGAACGGTGCGGCGCTTTACAACAAGGGTATGGACACCAAGCTGTCCACCGGCTCCACCACGAAGATCATGACGGCGAACGTCGTGCTGTCGCAGGCGAACCTGAACCTGGACACCAAGGTCACCATCCAGAAGGCCTACAGCGACTACATCGTCGCCAAGGGCGCGTCCTCGGCCCGGCTCATCGTCGGTGACAAGGTGACCGTCCGTCAGCTGCTCTACGGGCTGATGCTCCCGTCCGGCTGCGACGCCGCGTACGCCCTCGCCGACAAGTTCGGCACGGGCTCCACGCGGGCCGCGCGCGTGTCGAACTTCATCGCCAAGATGAACAGCAAGGCGAAGGCGCTCGGCATGACGCGGACGCACTTCGACTCGTTCGACGGGATCGGCAACGGTTCGAACTACTCGACCGCCAAGGACCTGACGAAGCTCGCCAGCAACTCTCTGAAGAGCGCCAACTTCCGCGCGGTCGTCAAGACCAAGTCCTACACCGCGAAGACGATCACCAAGACCGGCTCCACCCGCACCATGGCGGCCTGGGTGAACACCAACACGCTGCTGAGCAGCTACAGCGGCACCATCGGCGTGAAGACGGGCTCCGGCCCGGAGGCGAAGTACTGCCTCGTCTTCGCCGCCACCCGTAACGGCAAGACCGTCGTGGGCACGGTCCTGGCCTCCACCAACGCGACGGTGCGCGCCGCCGACGCGACGAAGCTGCTGAACTTCGGCTTCGCCAAGCTGGGCTGACCCCCGGTCGACGGCCGAACGGCCGTCGCATCGACGCGAAGGGCCCGTCGTGATCGCACGACGGGCCCTTCCGCTGTCCCGGCGCACCCGCCGCCGTGACCGCCCGGGCCCGGTGGGGCCGGGTCCGCGCCGGCTACTTCGTGACCGCGAAGTTCCGCAGGATCGCCGCCGTCAACTCCGGTTCCCCCTCGGCCTTCACCCGGTCGGAGACCGCTTCCGCCGACACCCGGCCGCAGGCCAGCCGGACGAACGTCTCCCAGTCGAGGGTGAACGCGGCGGCCGGGCCGAGCGCGGGCGCCGTCTCCAGGGTGCCGCGGCCCTGGATGTCGACGCGGATGGTGCGCAGGAACTCGACCGGTCCGTGCACGTCGAAGACGACCGCGGAGCTGCGCGGCGCGTCGGCCTTCTCGGCGACGACCGCCGGGAGTTCGGCGAGCAGCGCGTCACGGGCGATGTGCGCGCCGGGGGAGTCGAGGTTGCCGGGACGGCCGAGGGCGGCACGCAGGTCCTGCTCGTGCACCCACACGTTGAACGCGTGCCGGCGCATGGACTCCTCCAGTGTGAGCTCGGTGCCGAGCGGGCCGCGCACCACCGCGGTCGGCTGGCGCGACTCGTTGCGCAGCTGGCGGTTGCGGCGGATGACCGTGTACTCGAGCTCGGACGTCATCTCCGGGGCGGTGTGGTGCCGGCGGACGTCGACCTGCATCTCCATGTAGCGCTGGATGTCGTTGGTGACGTGGTACAGGTCACGCGGCAGGGTGTGGATGGGGCGCGGATCGCCGTACATCTCGCAGTCCAGCCCGATGACGTGCGACACGATGTCGCGCACCGACCAGCCCGGGCACGGCGTCCGGCGGTTCCAGTCCGCCTCCACCAGCGGCAGTACCAGTTCGGATATCGCTTCGATGGAGTGGGTCCAGGCGTCGGCGTAGGGCTGGAGGGTGGGATGCAGACTCACGGAAACGGGACCCCTCGGCGGTCGGTACTCGGGCGGGTTGTGGCGGCGATGCCAGCGGGAGGTGGCGGTGTCGGCGGGTGCCTCGAAACTCCTCCGATTCTCGGCTGCGCTCAAATCGGGGGGATCCCCAAGTTACGCTGCTGTGAGGCACCCCGGCAGTGCTTTCGTGTGACGATCGTAGGCCCGTGTGGACGGCTCGAATGCCAGGACGGTGGTAGTGTGCGCGCCTCGCTCATCCAGATCGCAGTAGAAGAGGGCGAATCGGTCGAATCGCGGCGGGCCCGCGTGGCCGCGCTGGTGAGGGAGCAGGCCGGTGCGGCCGACCTCGTGGTGCTGCCCGAGCTGTGGACGACCGGCGCCTTCGCCTACGAGCGGTTCGGCAGCGAGGCCGAGCCCCTCGAAGGGCCGACGCACGAGGTGATGGCGAAGGCCGCGAGCGACGCGGGCGTCTGGCTGCACGCGGGCTCGATCCCGGAGCGGGTGCCGTCGGACGGCTCCGGGCCTGGCGAGGGCACCCTCTACAACACGTCGCTCGTCTTCTCCCCCGACGGCGAGCGGGTGGCCGCCTACCGCAAGATCCACCGCTTCGGCTTCGACCAGGGCGAGGCCGTGCTGATGGGCGCGGGAGAGGAACTGGTGACCGTCCGGCTGCCGGAGACGACCGTCGGGGTCGCCACCTGCTACGACCTGCGCTTCCCCGAGCTGTTCCGCGGGCTCGTGGACGCCGGCGCCGAGACGCTGGTCCTCTCCGCGGGCTGGCCGGAGCGGCGGCGGGAGCACTGGACGCTGCTGGCGCGGGCGCGGGCGGTCGAGAACCAGGCGTTCGTGCTCGCGTGCGGAACGGCCGGGACCCATGCCGGGGTTCCCCAGGCGGGTCACTCGATCGTGGTCGATCCCTGGGGCGAGGTGCTGGCCGAGGCGGGGGCCGGCGAGGAGGCCCTGAGGGTCGAGTTCGATCCGTCCCGCGTCGCCACGACACGGGAACAGTTCCCGGCCCTCAAGGACCGCGTCCTCGGACTGCGCACCCCGGAACGCCGGTCGTAGGACCGCGCCCGCAGAATGCCGTTCGCAGGACCATGCCCGCAGAACACCGTGCGCAGGACCACGCGCCCCAGAACGGCTGTCTCAGTGCCGCGTGCCCGCGCAACGCTGCTCGGCGGACCGCGGGCCCTAGTCCTCCCGCTCCTTGTCGGCGAGGTGGATGACGCACACCGCCACCGCGATGAGCAGCGCCGGATCCGCGTCCTCGCGGACGACGTCGACGCCGTAGGTCTCCCGCAGGTGCAGCCATCTGCGGGAGACGACGGCGAGCAGCTCACCGTCGTACTCGACCGCGAACTCCCGGTCGAGGATCTTGCCGCTGACGTCGAGTTCGGTGCGGCCGTCGGCGAGGGCCACCCGGTAGTGGTTGCGCAGCAGCGACAGCCGCTTGCGCCGGATGGTGGCCAGCGGCTCGCCGTCCCGCTCGATCACCATCGTGTCCCGCAGGGCGAGCATCTTCTGGTGGATGTCGATCAGGACCCGCCCGTGGGCGTCCTTCAGCTCGAAGGTGTCCCGCAGCCGCATCGCCTTGCCGTCGACGAGGAAGACCTTGTTGCCGTGGTCGTCCTCGATCCAGTAGTCGTCACCGATGCCGAGGATCCGGTCGCGTACGAGGAATCTCATACCGTCACGGCTTCCCCGGCCGCCCGTGCGAAACGCCGCCGGTAGTCCGAAGGGCCGAGTCCGCCGCCGCGGCCGTCCGCACGCGCGTCCCGGTCGTCCCGGTCCGCCGCGCCGCGGGCGGGGCGGACCGGCCGCCGTCGGTCCCGGCCGTGTCGTACGTCCGACCGGTCACGGTCAGACGCCGTAGCCGCCGCTGTAACCGTCGCGCTGGTGCCGCTCGGTCTCGACCACCGTGGTCGAGGCCGGAGGCACCATCACGCGGCGGCGCCGGGCGATGCTGCTGAAGGTCGTCACGCCGATCAGGCCGACGATCATCAGGATGACGCCGACCAGGTCGAGGTTGACGCCCTGCATGTGCCAGTCCGTCGCGAACGTGAGGATGGCTCCCACGGCGATGAGGAGTATGCACCCGCCGAGGCCCATGATGTCGCCTCCTGTCCGGTGTACCGGCCGTTCCGGTTCACCACACGGTCCGGGTACCCAGGGGCCCGACTCCCATGCGCGGGGGCCGACTTGCCGGGGGCGCCGTCCGACGCCCCTAGCCCTCCAGGAACGCCACCAGCGCGTTGGCCAGCAGGTACGGGTCGGCGTCGCCGCACAACTCCCGCGCGCTGTGCATCGACAGGATCGCCACGCCGATGTCGACGGTGCGGATGCCGTGCCGGGCCGCGGTGATCGGCCCGATGGTCGTGCCGCACGGCATGGAGTTGTTGGAGACGAAGTTCTGGAACGGCACGCCCGCCTTCTCGCAGGCGGCGGCGAACACGGCCCGGCCCGAACCGTCCGTCGCGTAGCGGTTGTTGACGTTGACCTTGAGGATCGGTCCGCCGTTGACCCGGGGGTGGTGCGTCGGGTCGTGCCGCTCCGCGTAGTTGGGGTGGACGGCGTGACCGGTGTCGGAGGACAGACAGACGGTCCCCGCGAAGGCTCTCGCCCGGTCCTCGTACGTCCCTCCGCGCGCGAACACCGAACGCTCCAGCACGCTGCCCAGCAGCGGTCCGTCCGCGCCCGTGTCGGACTGCGAGCCGTTCTCCTCGTGGTCGAAGGCGGCCAGCACCGGGATGTACGGCAGGCTCTCGCCGCCCGTCGCCACGGCCGTCAGGGCCGCCGTACCGGCGTGCACGGACAGCAGGTTGTCCATCCGCGGGCCGGCCACCAGCTCCTCGTCGCGGCCCAGGTAGGCGGCGGGCTCCACGGAGTGCGCCATCAGGTCCCAGCCGGTGACCTGGCCCGCGGCGAGCCCGGCCTCCTCCTCCAGGAAGGCGATCAGGTCGCCGTCGCGCACATCGCCGCCCAGACCCCAGACGGGCTGGAGATGGCGCTGCTTGTCGAGCTTGAGCCCGTCGGTGTTGACGGCCCGGTCCAGGTGGATGGCGAGCTGGGGGACGCGCAGCAGCGGGCGGCCGACGTCGACCAGCCGGGTCGAACCGTCCCGCAGGGACAGCCGTCCCGCCAGGCCCAGGTCACGGTCGAGCCAGGAGTTGAGCAGCGGACCGCCGTAGATCTCCACGGCGACCTGGCGCCAGCCGTGCGCCCCGGTGTCCGGCTGCGGCTTGACGCGCAGGTTCGGCGAGTCGGTGTGCGCGCCGATGATCCGGAACGGCGTGTGCGGCGCGGCACCCTCGGGCACGTACCACGCCACGATCGCGCCCCCGCGCAGCACGTACCGGCCGCCGGTCCCCGCGGCGGAGACCGGCGAGGACTCCGCGTCCCAGGCGTCCGTCTCCGAGACCTGGCGGAACCCGGCCTTCTCCAGGCGCTCGGCCGCGTTCGCCACGGCGTGGTACGGCGACGGGCTCGCCGTCAGGAACGTCATGAGGTCGTCGGTGTGGCCGCGGTCGAAGCGGGAGGGTGCGCTCATGGGGTTCACCTTAACGACGGACAAGAGCCCGCTCCCCGTGATGGGGAGCGGGCCCTCGTGAGGACAATGTGGAGTGCTGCGCGGTTGTGCGGATGCGTCCTGGAACGCGGCCTTAAGGGCCCCGGCCCTTCTCCTAGAAGGCGGCCTCGTCGAGCTCCATGAGGTCGAGCTCGACGCCCGCGGCGACCTTGCGGGCCAGGGTGACGCCCGGCAGGACGTCGGCCGCGAAGAACTTCGCCGCGGCGATCTTGCCGGTGTAGAACGCCACGTCCTTGGCGGACAGCGCCTTCGTGGCGGCCGACTCCAGCTTCTCGGCGGCGATCGCCGCGCCCTTGAGGAGCAGGTAGCCGACGACCACGTCACCCGAGGCCAGCAGCAGGCGGGTGGTGTTCAGGCCCACCTTGTAGATGTTCTTGACGTCCTGCTCGGTGGCCGCGAGGTCGGTCAGCATCAGGCCGACGATGGCCTCCAGCTCGACGGCCGCCTTGGCCAGGTGCTCGCGGGCGACGGCCAGTTCCTCGCCGCCGGTGCCCAGCGCGAGGAACTTCTTGATGTCCTCGGCGAGGGTGTTCAGGGCCGCGCCCTGGTTGCGGACGATCTTCCGGAAGAAGAAGTCCTGGCCCTGGATGGCCGTGGTGCCCTCGTACAGGGTGTCGATCTTGGCGTCGCGGATGTACTGCTCGATCGGGTACTCCTGGAGGAACCCGGAGCCGCCGAACGTCTGGAGCGACTGGGCGAGCTGCTCGTAGCCCTTCTCGGAGCCGTAGCCCTTGACGATCGGCAGGAGCAGGTCGTTGAGGGCGTGCTCCGCCTTGGCGTCCTCGCCGTTCGCCTCCTTGACGGCGATCGAGTCCTGGACGGACGCCGTGTAGAGGACGAGGGCGCGCATGCCCTCCGCGTACGCCTTCTGCGTGATGAGCGAGCGGCGCACGTCGGGGTGGTGGGTGATGGTGACCTTCGGCGCGGCCTTGTCGCCGAACTGCGCGAGGTCGGAGCCCTGGACGCGCTCCTTGGCGTACTCCAGCGCGTTGAGGTAGCCGGTCGACAGGGTGGAGATCGCCTTCGTGCCGACCATCATGCGGGCGAACTCGATGATGCGGAACATCTGGCGGATGCCGTCGTGCTTGTCGCCGATCAGCCAGCCCCGGGCGGGGTGCCGGTCGCCGAACGTCATCTCGCAGGTGTTGGAGGCCTTGAGGCCCATCTTGTGCTCGACGTTCGTGGCGTAGACGCCGTTGCGCTCGCCCAGTTCGCCGGTCTCGAAGTCGAACTCGTACTTCGGGACGAGGAAGAGGGACAGGCCCTTGGTGCCGGGGCCGGCGCCCTCGGGACGGGCGAGGACGTAGTGGAGGATGTTCTCCGACATGTCGTGCTCGCCGGACGTGATGAAGCGCTTGACGCCCTCGATGTGCCAGGAGCCGTCCTCCTGCTGGACCGCCTTGGTGCGGCCGGCGCCGACGTCGGAGCCGGCGTCCGGCTCGGTGAGGACCATGGTGGAGCCCCACTGGCGGTCGACGGCGATCTGCGCGATCTTCTTCTGGACGTCGTTGCCCTCGTCGAAGAGGATGCCGGCGAAGGCGGGGCCGGAGGAGTACATCCACACGGCCGGGTTCGCGCCCAGGACGAGCTCGGCGTACGCCCAGATCAGGGACGGCGGGGCGGTGGTGCCGCCGATCTCCTCGGGCAGGCCCAGCCGCCAGTACTCCGAGTCCATGAAGGCCTGGTAGCTCTTCTTGAACGCCGGGGGTACGGGAGCGGTGTTGGTCTCGGGGTCGAAGACCGGCGGGTTGCGGTCGGCGTCGGTGAAGGACTCCGCCAGGTCGGTCTCCGCGAGACGGGTCAGCTCCTCGAGGACGCTCTTCGCCGTCTCGGTGTCCATCTCACCGAACGGGCCCGTGCCGTACAGCTTGTCGCGTCCGAGCACCTCGAAGAGGTTGAACTCGATGTCGCGGAGATTCGACTTGTAGTGCCCCATGGCGACGGCTCCGTAAAGAGAGATCGGCGAGGCACCGGGATCCTCGCGCTGGTTCAGATACCAACTAGTAGCTACCGATGATGCTACCCGTCGGTAATAAGTCGCAACCCCGATCCGGCCATCTGTGACGCGTAACGCGTCACGCGCGCCCGGGACGGGCCCCCGTACCGCCCCGCCCGCCGGGCGCGCTCGGTACGCTTGCGCCCATGTACGGATACGGCCAGCCCATGGACGGCGGTGCTGCGCAGCAGCAGTACGCCCCGCCGCAGCAGCCGATGGCCGGCGGCCACGGCGGGTACGGGCAGCAGCCGCCGCTCTACCCGGAGCCGTCCCCGCCGTCGCTCGCGGACGCGGTGCGGGCCTTCACCACGGGGCAGCTGGCCGCGGAGGACTTCCAGCAGGTCTTCGCGACCTCCAAGGTCTACTGCCCGCGCGGCGACAACCCCGGGTTCCTCGCGCTGCACAACACCCAGCAGCCGGTGATCCCGATGTTCACCTCGCTCAAGGAGCTGCGCCGGTACGCGGGCAAGGAGTCCAAGTACTTCGTGATCACCGGTTCCGAGATGATCGACCTGCTGCCCACCGGCTACGGCTTCGTCCTCGACATGGAGGGCGAGCACCGGATGGTCTTCGACGCGAAGGCGGTCGAGCAGATGGTCGAGTTCGCGATGCGCCGGATGTACGGCTGACGGTCCGGCTCGCGCCCCTTTCTCCCTTCCGGCCGCCCCCTCGGGCGGCGGGTGGATCACCCCTGCCCTTCACAGGCGTGTCATAGGGTTCCCCGCGCCGTGCTCCCGCGCGGCCTCCGCTGCACGGGAATGCCTCCCGGCCTTCCGTCGTTACGGGTAGCAGAAAGTTCAATGCTCAACTAAACTGGACGCACATCGCCCAAGGAGGTACGGACATGCCCGCAGTGACCGTCGAGAACCCGTTGACCCTGCCGCGCGTCACGGCGGCGGCCGACGCGGTCGCCCGTCCCGTGCTCACCGTCACGACCGCGCCCAGCGGCTTCGAGGGCGAGGGCTTCCCGGTCCGCCGCGCGTTCGCCGGGATCAACTACCGCCACCTCGACCCGTTCATCATGATGGACCAGATGGGCGAGGTGGAGTACGCGCCGGGAGAGCCCAAGGGCACCCCGTGGCACCCGCACCGCGGCTTCGAGACCGTCACCTACATCATCGACGGCGTCTTCGACCACCAGGACAGTCAGGGCGGTGGCGGAACCATCACCAACGGCGACACCCAGTGGATGACGGCCGGCTCGGGCCTGCTGCACATCGAGGCGCCGCCGGAGTCGCTGGTCATGTCCGGCGGTCTGTTCCACGGCCTCCAGCTGTGGGTGAACCTGCCGGCCAAGGACAAGATGATGGCGCCGCGCTACCAGGACATCCGTGGCGGCAGCGTGCAGCTCCTGACCAGCCCGGACGGCGGCGCGCTGCTGCGGGTCATCGCGGGTGAGCTGGACGGCCACGCCGGACCCGGCATCACCCACACCCCGATCACGATGGTCCACGCGACCCTCGCGCCGGGCGCGGAACTCACCCTTCCGTGGCGGGAGGACTTCAACGGTCTCGCGTACGTCATGGCGGGCAAGGGTGCCGTCGGCGCCGAGCGTCGGCCGATCCACCTGGGCCAGACGGCGGTCTTCGGCGCGGGTTCCTCGCTGACGGTCCGCGCGGACGAGAAGCAGGACTCCCACACGCCCGACCTGGAGGTCGTGCTGCTGGGCGGCCGGCCGATCCGTGAGCCGATGGCCCACTACGGGCCGTTCGTGATGAACACCAGGGACGAGCTCCAGCAGGCCTTCGACGACTTCCAGAAGGGCCGCCTGGGCACGATCCCGGCGGTCCACGGGATGACGTCCGAAGGCATCTAGCCTCCGGCCCCGCCGAGATCCCGCTAGGGTGTGAACAGGCCCGAAGCCGCAAAGTTGGTTTGCGACTTCGGGCCTGACCCATGTCACCCGCTACGGCAGCACGTAGAGCGGCGCTCCGTCCGCCCCACATCCCGTCTGCCGCACGCATCCCCGCTTGAGCAGCATCCGCAGGCTGTCGTGCACACGGTCGTGCGACAGGCCGGTACGCGCGGCGATGTCCTCCACGCGGTAGCGGGCCTCGCCGCGGGCCAGCGCCGGGGCCAGGACGGCGGCGACCGCGTGCACGTCGTCCGTGACGACGGGCCACCATCCAGCGCGACGGCTCCTACGCCCTCGAGCCGGCCGCCGTGCAACCCGCCCCCGCCGGCGGCACCGCGTACGTCATGCCCGAACAGGTCGTCGACGCGCTGGTGCGCCTGATGACCTCGGAGACCCAGATCTTGAAGGGCTGTGCTTCCGGTTTGGTGCAGGCGTTGACCATGAGGATCAGACCCTGGAGATTGACGAGATTCATGTCTCGTCGCCACTCCCGACCTGCGGGAATGCTGAGAGTGTGCCTCTGAAGCACACTCTCGACACTGTCGACGTTGGCTGTGTCGGCAATGTTGCGCAGAGTGGAACCGACATGCGTGTAACCCAGGTTCTTGCACACGTCGACCGCCGGGAACCAGTGCGTCCCGTCCGGCATGGTGAGCCTGCGCAGCCGCGCTCCGGTCACCGCGTAGACGAAGTCACTGATCTCGATCGCGTCCTGCTGTGCCGCCGACAGGTCCGGCGGCTGTGTGTTGTTCTGCTCGTACATCGAGCATCACCTCCGCCATGAAAAATAGGCATATGCCACCGTAACTGGCCGCATCGGTAAGGTTGTTCACCCTTTAGGAGCGGGTGTTCGATTGCGGGGGCGGGGCCGGGGGTGTCACTCGGGTGGGTGGGTGGAGGGGACAGGGGGGTGGGGGTGTGGTGCGGTGGTGGGGTGCATCTGCTTCCCGTGGCCGCGCGCCGGTTCGCCGCCTGGTGCGGCGTGATTCTGCTGGCGTCGGGCGTCGGGTACGTCGGGATCAGGCTCTGCGCGGAGTTGCGGACCGCCGTCACCCCCGTGCTGCTCGCCCTGCTCGGGACCGCGCTGCTCAGGCCGTTCCACCGGCGCCTGGTGAAGGCCGGGGTGCCCCGGTCGCTGTCGGCGGGCCTGACCTGTGTGGCGGTCGTCGCCGTGGTCGGCGGGGCCGTCTACATCGTGGTCGCGGCGCTGATCGACAGCGGCGACCAGATCGTCGCCGCGCTCAGGTCCGCCTCGCGTGGTGTCGCCGCGCACTTCGGCGCCGCCGGGACCTCGCTGGACGACCTCGCGGGCAACGCGAAGGAGCTGCTCACCAAGTTCGGCGGCACGGCCGCGTCCAATGTCATCAGCGGGGTCAGCGTCGTCGGCGAGACCATCGCGATGGCCGTGCTCGCGCTGCTGCTCGTCTTCTTCTTCCTGCGTGACTCCTACCGCGCCGTCGGCGTGCTGCGCTCCGTCGCCCCGCGCGGGACCGGCGACACCCTGGAGGCGATGGCGCGGCGGGCCTTCCGGGCCGTCGAGGGGTTCATGCGCGGGACGACCTTCATCGCCTTCATCGACGCCGTCTGCATCACCGTCGGGCTGCTCGTCCTCGACGTGCCCGGCGCGGTCGGGCTGGGCGCCCTCGTCTTCGTCGGGGCGTACATCCCCTATCTCGGGGCGTTCCTGTCCGGGGCGGTCGCCGTGCTGGTCGCTCTCGCCGACCGGGGATTCGTCATCGCGCTGTGGACGCTGGGCGTCGTGCTCGCCGTGCAGGTCCTGGAGGGGCACGTGCTCCAGCCGATGATCCAGAGCCGGACGGTGCAGATGCACCCGGCGGTGGTGATGATCACCATCACGGCGGGGGCGTCCGTGGCCGGGATCCTGGGCATGCTGCTGGCCGTTCCCCTGACGGCCGCCGGTTTCGGGGTCCTGCACGAGCTGCGGGCGCGTTACGGGGCTCCCGGCGAGGACGCGGCCCCCTAGGGAGTGTCGGGTTCGCTGAGTTCGAACCAGATGCTCTTGCCCTTGCCCCGCGGCGCCACCCCCCAGGTCTCGGCCAGCAGTTCGATGAGGACCAGCCCGCGCCCCGACGACGCCAGCTCCCCGGGGCTGCGCAGGTGCGGGAGGTCGTCGCCCGTGTCGCTGACCTCGATGCGCAGGCGGCGCTCACCGGGGGCGCCGGTGACCTCGGCGACGAGCAGGGCGTCCGCGTCGGTGTGCACGAGGACGTTCGTCAGGGTCTCGGAGACGAGCAGGACCGCCGAGTCGACCTGGTCCTCGCAGGTCCAGTCGTGCAGCAGCTCGCGCAGTTGCTGCCGGGCCGCGGCGATCCGCTCGGGCTCGGCCTGCGCGACCGTCAGCATCGAGCGGCGCACCGGCTGCCGCGCCGGGACGACGGCGGCGTCCGGGCCGCAGCCACCCGCCCCCTGGCGGCACAGGAGCAGGACGGCGATGTCGTCCTCGCGGCGGTCGGCCAGAGGGCCCGTGGTGTGGTGGGAGGACGGCCCGTGCACGGCCTGGACCAGCGCGTCGGCCAGTTCCTCCAGATCGCCCTCGTGCGTCTCCAGGGTCTTGCGGACACGCCTCCAGCCGGTGTCGAGGTCGTGGCCGCCGGTCTCCAGCAGGCCGTCGGTGCACAGCATCAGCGCCTCGCCCGGTTCGAGGCCGAGCCGGGTCGTGGGGTAGTCGGCGTCCGGGTCGATGCCGAGGGGCAGGCCGCCGGCGGTGGCGCGGACCAGTACGGTGCCGTCGGCCATCCGGATCGCGGGGTCCAGATGCCCGGCCCGGGCGGTCTCCAGGACGCCGGTCACCGGGTCGACCTCGATGTAGAGGCAGGTCGCGAACCGCGGGTCGGACCCCGCCCCGGCGCCCCCGCCGTCGGTCGCGGCGAGGCCGTGGAAGAAGCCGGAGGCGCGGGAGAGGACGGCGTCGGGGCGGTGGCCCTCCGCGGCGTACGCCCGTACCGCTATCCGCAGCTGGCCCATGAGGCCCGCAGCCCGGACGTCGTGTCCCTGGACGTCGCCGATGACCAGGGCGAAGCGGCCCCGGGGCAGCGGGATCATGTCGTACCAGTCGCCGCCGACCTGGAGACCGCCGCCGGTCGGTATGTAGCGTGCGGCGAGGGTCATGCCCGGTATCTCGGGGCCGAGGGTGGGGAGCATGGAGCGTTGCAGACCGTCGGTCAGCTCGCGCTGGGTCTCCGCCGCGCCGGCGCGGGTGAGGGCCTGCGCGAGCATGCGCGCGACCGTCGTCAGCACAGAGCGCTCGTCCGGGGTGAACGCCACCGGGTAGGCGAAGGCGGCCATCCAGGCGCCCATCGTGCGACCGGCCACCGTGAGCGGCAGGAACGCCCAGGAGTGGCGGCCGAACTGCGCCGCCATCGGCCAGGTCAGCGGGTAGCGCTCCTTGTACTGCTCGGGAGAGGAGAGGTAGACCGCCCGCCCGGTCCGGACGACCTCGGCGGCCGGATAGTCCGTATGGAGGGACATCTGGGTGAAGGGACTCTCGTCACCGGGCTGCTGTCCGTGATGGCCGATGATCGTCAGCCGGTCGCCCTCGACGCCGAAGACGGCCAGTCCGTCGGGTGAGAAACCCGGCATCGACAGGGCCGCCGCCACCCTCAGCACCTCTTCGGTGGACCGTGCCTCCGCCAGTGCCCGTCCGGCGTCCAGCAGGAAGGCCTCGCGCGAGCGCCGCCAGTCCCCGGTGACGGCGGTCCGCCCCGCCGGGGTGCCGGGCGTCGGCTCGGTGACCTCCTGGAGGGTGCCGATCAGCTCGTACGCCTTGCGCACCGGGTCGAAGGACGGCTTGGAGCGGCTGCGCACCACCCGTACGACCCGCCCCTGGTCGTCCATGATCCGGATGCGCACCTCCGCGAGGGTGCTCTCGGCCACCGCGAGCTGGATCACGCCGGTGATCTCGTTCCAGTCCACGGGGTGCAGCCGGGCCCGGGTCTGGGCCTCCGTGAGGACCGTCTCGTGCCGTGGCAGCCCCAGCAGCCGGGCCGCCTCGGCGTCGACCGTGACCAGCCCGGTGGCGGTGTCCCAGTGCCACAGGCCGGTCGCGAGGGAGGCGAGGACCTCCCCCACGGCGGGCAACGGCTCGCCAGTGCGCATTGCCCCACTTTAAGAAGATGCCCTCCGGAAGTGCCACTGATCGCCGGACCGGTATTGCGGGGAGGTGATCAGTGGCTGCCCGGTACGCTGGAGGTTGTTTCACGTGAAACAGGGCCTTGTTTCCTGTGAGACGTGCCCCCCGATCCGCGAAGACTGGATGAACGACGATGCATCGGTACAGGTCCCACACCTGCGGCGAGCTCCGCGCCTCTGACGTCGGTACCGACGTCCGGCTGAGCGGCTGGCTGCACAATCGGCGCGACCTGGGCGGCATCCTCTTCATCGATCTGCGCGACCACTACGGCATCACGCAGCTCGTCGCACGTCCGGGCACCCCCGCGTACGAGGCCCTCGACAAGCTGACCAAGGAATCGACGGTCCGCGTGGACGGCAAGGTCGTCTCGCGTGGCGCGGAAAACGTCAACGCGGATCTGCCGACCGGTGAGATCGAGGTCGAGGTCGGCGAGGTCGAGCTGCTCGGCGCGGCCCAGCCGCTCCCCTTCACGATCAACACCGAGGACGGGGTGAACGAGGAGCGGCGCCTGGAGTACCGCTTCCTGGACCTGCGCCGTGAGCGCATGCACCGCAACATCATGCTGCGCACGTCGGTCATCTCGGCGATGCGCCACAAGATGACGGCGCTGGGCTTCAACGAGATGGCGACGCCGATCCTGTCCGCGACCTCTCCCGAGGGCGCCCGCGACTTCGTCGTCCCGTCCCGGCTGCACGCGGGCCGGTTCTACGCCCTGCCGCAGGCCCCGCAGCAGTTCAAGCAGCTGCTGATGATCTCGGGCTTCGACCGCTACTTCCAGATCGCGCCCTGCTTCCGGGACGAGGACGCGCGCGCGGACCGTTCGCCGGGCGAGTTCTACCAGCTCGACGTCGAGATGAGCTTCGTCGAGCAGGAGGACGTCTTCCAGCCGATCGAGAAGCTCATGACGGAGCTGTTCGAGGAGTTCGGCGGCGGCCGCCACGTCACCTCCCCGTTCCCGCGCATCCCGTTCCGCGAGTCGATGCTGAAGTACGGCTCCGACAAGCCGGACCTGCGCGCGCAGCTCGAGCTCGTCGACATCACCGACGTCTTCGAGGGCTCGGAGTTCAAGGCCTTCGCGGGCAAGCACGTGCGGGCCCTGCCGGTGCCGGACGTCGCCGCGCAGCCCCGGAAGTTCTTCGACCAGCTCGGCGACTTCGCCGTGACGCTGGGAGCGAAGGGTCTGGCCTGGGTCCGGGTGACCGAGGAAGGGACGCTGACCGGCCCGATCGCGAAGTTCCTGACCGAGGAGAACGTCGCCGAGCTGACCAAGCGCCTGTCGCTGGCCGCCGGCCACGCGGTGTTCTTCGGCGCGGGCGAGTTCGACGAGGTCTCGAAGATCATGGGCGCGGTGCGGGTCGAGGCCGCCAAGCGCGCCGGACACTTCGAGGAGAACGTCTTCCGCTTCTGCTGGATCGTCGACTTCCCGATGTACGAGAAGGACGAGGAGACCGGCGCGATCGACTTCTCGCACAACCCGTTCTCGATGCCGCAGGGCGGCCTGGAGGCCCTGGAGACCCAGGACCCCCTGGACATCCTGGGCTGGCAGTACGACATCGTCTGCAACGGCGTCGAGCTGTCCTCCGGCGCGATCCGCAACCACGAGCCCGAGATCATGCTGAAGGCGTTCGAGATCGCCGGCTACGACCGGGAGACCGTCGAGGACAAGTTCGCGGGCATGCTGCGCGCGTTCCGCTTCGGCGCCCCGCCGCACGGCGGGATCGCGCCGGGCGTCGACCGCATCGTCATGCTGCTGGCCGACGAGCCCAACATCCGCGAGACCATCTCCTTCCCGCTCAACGGCAACGCCCAGGACCTGATGATGGGCGCGCCGACGGAGCTGGAGGAGGCCCGGCTGAGGGAGCTGCACCTCTCGGTGCGCAAGCCGCAGCCGAAGTAGCCGGCAGGCGGCGCGAACACGCCGTACGGAGTGGCCCGGAACCGACGTCGGTTCCGGGCCACTCCCGTTCTCCCGGGAAAATGACAGCCCTTCCCCATGCTCCTGACAGGTTCGGTGCCTACCGTCCCGGCCTCATGACGGGATCTCAGAAACCACACAGCGAACAGGACTTGTCACGCCGTACGGTCGTGGCCGTCGCCGCGGGCGGCATCGCGGCCGCGGGCCTGGGCGGGACCGCCTTCGCGGCGGGCGCCGGCGGGGAGCAGGGCGGACCGGCCCGCACCGGCGCCGACGGCGAGGTCTGCTACCGCCTGACCTCCGAGACGGTCGAGGGGCCCTACTACATCGACGCCGACAAGATCCGGCGGGACGTCACGGAGGACCGGGAGGGCATCCCGCTCCTCCTCGGCCTCAAGGTGATCGACTCGGAGACCTGCAAGCCGGTACGGAACGCGGCCGTCGACATCTGGCACTGCGACGCGGCGGGCGTGTACTCGGGCTACGAGAACCAGGGCAACGGCGGCGGAGGGGGTGGCCCCGCCCCGACGGGCGAGCCGCCGACCGGTGAACCCCCGACCGGCGCGCCCACCGGCCCGCCGCCGGGCGGCGGCCACCAGGAACCCACGGACGACAGCCGCTACCTGCGCGGCACCTGGCGGACCGACCGGCACGGGCAGGTCACCTTCAGGACGGTCTTCCCGGGCTGGTACCGGGGCCGGTGCGTGCACATGCACGTCAAGGTGCACGTGGACGGCGAGTGGACCGACGCCGGGTACGAGGGCGGCCACACCTGCCACACCGGCCAGTTCTTCTTCGACGAGGAGTCCGTGCTGGCCTCCGCGGTGGTGGAGCCGTACGCGAGCAACACCACGGAGCGCACGACTCTCACCGAGGACACGATCTACGACCAGAGCGGCACCGCGGGCGGCCTGCTGCGACTGCGCTACGACAAGCGGGACATCGCCAGGGGCGTCCACGGGTCGATCACGGTGGGCGTCGATCCGGAGGCCACGCAGGACGGCCAGAGCGCACCGCCCCAGCCGGGCGCGTCGGCGTCCGCGTCGGCGTCGGGCTCGGCCTAGGCGGCACATCCGCCCGCCGCGGGAGGGACCGGCGGATCTCTCCGGGCCACGCCCCCGGCCTGCGTTCTCCCGGGGGTGTGGCCCGTCGCGTGGCCGCCCGGCACCTCACCGGAGCCGCACAGGAAGCCCGTGGGGGGAGCACAGCGGCGCGTCGTCTCATGGGCTGTACGCCGGCATGTGCCGGCGGGGCGAGGGAGGAAACGACGCCATGGGATCCACGGAGTTCATGATCACGCTGTCGGTGCTGCTGATCGCCGCGGCGGTGGCCGGGGTGGTGGCCCAGCGGCGTGCGGCGCGCGTCCGGCGCCCGCCCGTCCGGGCCGGGCTGGACGCGGAGGCGGAGGCCAACCACTGGCTGATACGGCTGGGCGGAGGTCTGGTCCCGCCGGACACGCGGGCCTGGGCCGGCGCGGACGAGTCCGTGGGACGGGCACTGACCCGCGCCGCGGAGTGCCATCGCGCGGCCCGCGCCCGGCTGGCCACCGCCCGCACGGCGGCGGAGTACGAGGAGGCCACGCGGATGGCGAGGGAGGGACTGGACCAGCTGCGGTCGGCCCGCACGGCACTGGGCACGGAGCCCGCCCTTGCCCCCGCGTCTGCCCCTGCGCCCGCGCCCGCTCCTGAGCCCGCGTCTGCGTCGGCCCCTGCGCCCGCTCCTGAGCCCGCGTCTGCGTCGGCCCCTGCGCCCGTGCCCGTGTCTGCGCCCGCGCCCGCGCCTGGGCCCGCCTTTCCGCCCGTCCCCGCACCGGTCTCCGCCCTTGCCCCGGGTCCTGTTCTTTACCTGCCGTTGGAATTCCACAGGTCAGTCCCACGCCCCTGACAGGCCCGCCTCCTAGCTTCGCGGCCATGACGGGAAACTCAGGGAACACAGCGAACACAGCCGCCGCCGACGAAGGCCCGCAGGGCCCCCGGCACAAGCGCGATCTGACCCGCCGGAAGGTGGTCGTCGCCGGTGCGGGCGCGGCCGTCGCCGTCGGGACGGCGGGCGCGCTCGCCGCAGGTGCCTTCGCCGGCGAGAAGGGCGGGACCAAGCCCGCGGCGTCCGCCTCGGCCGGCGCAGGCGAGGCCTGCTACCGGCTCACCTCGGAGACCACCGAGGGCCCGTACTACATCGACGCGGACAAGCTCCGCCGGGACATCACCGAGGACAAGGAGGGCATCCCGCTCACCCTCGCCCTCAAGGTGATCGACTCCGAGACCTGCAAGCCGGTGGTGAACGCGGCCGTCGACATCTGGCACTGCGACGCCCTCGGCATCTACTCCGGCTACGAGAGCCTCTCCACCGGCGACGGGGGCGGCGCGCCGACGGACGCGCCGTCCGGCACTCCGACCGGCACGCCGACCGACGTGCCGACCGGCGCCCCGACCGGAGAGCCGCCGTCCGGCGGCGGTGGCGGCGGTGGTCACGAGGAGCCCACGGACGACGAGCGCTATCTGCGGGGCACGTGGCGGACCGACCGGCAGGGACGGGTGACCTTCAAGACGGTCTTCCCGGGCTGGTACCGCGGCCGCACCGTCCACATCCACACCAAGGTGCACGTCAACGGCGAGTGGACGGACGCCGGGTACGAGGGCGGCAACACCTGCCACACCGGCCAGTTCTTCTTCGACGAGGAGTCCGTGCTCGCGTCGGCCGAGGTGGAGCCGTACTCCACGAGCACCACCGAGCGGACCACCCTCACCGAGGACACGATCTACGACCAGAGCGGCGTCCAGGGCGGCCTGCTCAAGCTGAAGTACGACCAGAAGAACATCGCCCGGGGGGTGGTCGGCTCGATCACCATGGCCGTGGAACCGGACGCCACCCACGAGGGCACCGACGACGCCGTCCAGCCGGGCGCGTCCACGACGGCGTCTGCCGAGGCGTCGGCGTCGTCGAGCTGATCGGCTCACTCGTCCGGTGACGCCCCGTCCTCCAGCAGGCGTTCCGCGATGTCCGTCGACCAGCTCTGGGCCCACGCACGCAGGTCCGTGAGCTGGTCCTCGGCCACGCCGTACCAGGTGAACGCGGAGTCCGGGTAGTGGTCCGTGCCCGTCAGACGGGCCTGGAGGGCGGGCAGGTCGAAGTCGTCGCGGGCGTGGCGGCGGCCCAGTTCCTCCAGGTCCGGATGGGTGAAGCGGGCCGAGGCCGCCCTCGCGTCGATCAGGTCGACGGCCAGGCCGCGGTCGTAGAGCGCCCGGACCTTCGTGCCCACCGCGTCCGGGAGGCAGAGCGCCGGCCCGTACGGGGTCGTGACGGGCGGGCTCCAGAAGGTCTCCTTGTGCAGGGCCAGCCGCAGGACGGTGTCCGTGGCGCGGTCGAGCACCAGGAGGTGCGCCGAGAGCGGGTCCGTGTCCTCCACCGACGGCTCGAACCCGCCCCGGGCGGTGAGCGCGGCGCCGACCGCCCCGGCGAGCACGGGCATCGGCTCCGCGCTCTCGGTCGCCAGGTCCACGTTCGCGTGCGGGCGCCGCAGCAGTCCGTGCGCCTCCAGGGCCAGGCCTCCGGCCAGCGCCCAGGGGGCGTCGGCGGCGGTCGCGGCGAAGACCTCGGCGAGGAGACGGAGGTGCGGTTCGAGAAGGTCCACCGGGTAGTCGTACCAGGCGGGACGGGGTGCGCGGGGCACGCGCGGGGCGGCGGCGGAAAAACTTCGCGCCGAGCGGCAACTCTTCGGGCGGCGGCGACCACTGACAGGACGTAAGTCCGCTCCTCCCCGTAAGGATCCCCCGTGGCTGCTCCCTCCCACCGCCGGTCCCTTCGCTCGCGCCGCCTGCTCGTCGTCACCGCCGCCGCCGTGGCCGCGGGTGTCGGCGCCGGTGTCGTCGTGATGAACGCGAACGCCGGGACCGTCGACCTGTACCACCAGACGCTCGCCGCCAAGGACGGCTGGGCCTCCTCCGGCACGGGCACCACCGGTGGCACCAAGGCCGACGCCGCGCACACCTTCACCGTCTCCACCCGCGCGGAACTCGTGAAGGCGCTCGGTTCGGCGACCGACACCACCCCGCGGATCATCAAGGTCAAGGGAACGATCGACGCCAACACGAGCGACGCGGGCAAGAAGCTGACCTGCGCCGACTACGCGTCCGGGACGGGCTACTCGCTCTCCGCCTACCTGAAGGCGTACGACCCGTCCTCCTACGGCACCTCCAAGCTGCCGTCCGGGACGCAGGAGAAGGCCCGCGCCGCCGCCCAGACCAAGCAGGCGAAGAACATCGTCTTCAAGGTGCCGGCCAACACGACCGTCGTCGGGGTGCCGGGCACCTCGGCCGGGATATCCGGCGGCATGCTCCAGATCCAGAACGTGGACAACGTCATCGTCCGCAACCTGGCCTTCTCCGCCACCGAGGACTGCTTCCCGCAGTGGGACCCGACCGACGGCGACGACGGCAACTGGAACTCCAACTACGACTCCGTCACCCTGCGCGGCGCGACCCACGTCTGGGCCGATCACAACACGTTCACCGACGCGCCCCACCTGGACAGCGCCAACCCGAAGTACTACGGCCGCGAGTACCAGATCCACGACGGCGCCCTGGACATCACCAAGAGCTCGGACCTGGTGACCGTCTCGCGCAACCAGTTCACCAACCACGACAAGACGATGCTGATCGGCAGCAGCGACAGCGAGCCCGCCGGCAAGCTGCGCGTCTCGATCCACCACAACGTGTGGAAGGGCATCGTCCAGCGCGCACCGCTGGCCCGTGTCGGCCAGGTGCACATCTACAACAACGTCTACGACGTCACGACCCTCAACGGCTACGTGACGCAGTACAGCATCAACTCCCGCGCCAAGGCCCAGGTCGTCGCGGAGGGCAACTACTGGAAGGTCCCGGCCGGCGGCAAGGTCGCCAAGCTCCTCAGCGGTGACGGGACCGGCTCGGTCAAGGGCTCCGGCAACCTCGTCAACGGCACGGTGACCGACGTGGTCGCCGCCTACAACGCGGCCTCGTCGAAGAAGCTGAAGACGACCGTCAACTGGACGCCGACCCTGACGGCCGGCCTGGAGACGTCGGCCAAGGACCTGCCGACGACCCTGGCGACCACCACGGGCGCGGGCGTCCTGAAGTAACACCCCCGGACACGCGAGGGCCGGGTGACCACGAGCCCCCGGCCCTCGCGTTCACCTGCCGCCTGCGTACGTCGGCCGTCCGGCGTCAGGTGTCGTAGGAGCCGTCCCACGGCTCGGCGAAGGCCAGGCGGTCCGGATAGAGCTCCGCCCAGGTCTCCGGTTCGCCGTCCTCGTCCTTGTCCTCGCGGATCACCAGGCCGAACAGCACGCCCTCGTAGGTGATCCGGAAGGGGCGCACGGCGATGTCCGTGTAGGAGCGGCGGGGCAGGCTGCGCAGGAGCGTGGCCAGACGGACGCGGGCCCGGGTGAGCACCGAGTCGTCGCCGTGCGGGTCGCGCTGCTGCTCGGCCCAGGTGCCGGCACACCAGATGTCCGAGTCGCGGTGGTTGCCGTCCGCGTCGAAGGTGTGCAGCACGGTGTAGAGGCGTTTGTGCTCTTCCCAGCCGTCGTCGAGACGGAACCCTTCGGGGAAGGCGTACGTGACCGACGCGAGGAACTGGCCGTCCGCGTACCGTCCGATGGAATCGGTGCGGTGCCTCGGCTCGTACGCGATCGGGATGACGTTGGGGACTGCCATGGCGGAAACCATACGGCTTGGCGGGAACATGCCCGAGCCGGGGGAACCTCTACGGCTCTTCCCCGCGCGTCCCGCGGCCGGGGTCCGGGAAACTCCTCGTTTCCCGGACCCGTGGCCGGTCGCCGTGCGGCTACGCGGCCGGCTTCTCCTCCAGGCGCGGGAAGAGGACGGCACCCTTGGTCACCGTCGTGCCGGCCGGGAGGATCCCCCAGGTGCCGGCGTCCTGGACCCGCTGGTCCGCGAGCGCGCCGAGGGCGGCCTCCGCGCCCAGCGAGTCCCACAGCTTCTGCGAGGTGTCCGGCATGACCGGGTTCAGCAGGACGGCCACGGCGCGCAGCGACTCGGCCGCCGTGTAGAGGATGGTCGCGAGACGGGCCCGGCCCTCGGCCGAGTCGTCCTTGGCGACCTTCCACGGCTCCTGCTCCGTGATGTAGCCGTTGACCTGCTTGACGAAGTCGAACACGGCCAGGATGCCGCCCTGGAAGTCCAGCTCCTCGCCGATCTTGCGGTCGGCGACCGCGACCGCCTTCGCCAGACCGTCGTGCAGCGCCTTCTCGGCGTCGCCGTCGGCGGTGGCCCCGGGCAGGACGCCGTCGAAGTACTTGCCGACCATGGCGGCCACGCGGGAGGCGAGGTTGCCGTAGTCGTTCGCCAGCTCGCTGGTGTAGCGGGCGGAGAAGTCCTCCCACGAGAACGAGCCGTCCTGGCCGAAGGCGATGGCCCGCAGGAAGTACCAGCGGTACGCGTCCACGCCGAAGTGCGAGGTCAGGTCCTGCGGCTTGATGCCGGTCAGGTTCGACTTCGACATCTTCTCGCCGCCGACCATCAGCCAGCCGTTCGCGGCGATCTTCCCGGGCAGCGGGAGGCCCTGCGCCATCAGCATCGCGGGCCAGATCACCGCGTGGAAGCGGAGGATGTCCTTGCCGACCAGGTGGACGTCGGCCGGGAAGGTGGCCTCGAACTTCTCCTGGTTCTCGTTGTAACCGACCGCGGTGGCGTAGTTCAGCAGCGCGTCGACCCACACGTAGATCACGTGCTTCTGGTCCCACGGGATCGGGATGCCCCAGTCGAAGGTGGAGCGGGAGATCGAGAGGTCCTGGAGGCCCTGGCGGACGAAGTTCACGACCTCGTTGCGCGCGGACTCGGGCTGGATGAAGCCCGGGTTCGCCTCGTAGAGCGCGAGGAGCTTGTCGCCGTACTCGCTCAGCTTGAAGAAGTAGTTCTCCTCGCTGAGGATCTCCACGGGCTTCTTGTGGATCGGGCACAGCTTCTGGCCGGCGAAGTCTCCCTCTCCGTCGAGCAGCTCGCCCGGGAGCTTGTACTCCTCGCAGCCCACGCAGTACGGGCCCTCGTAGCCGCCCTTGTAGATCTCGCCCTTGTCGTACAGGTCCTGCACGAACTCCTGGACGCGGTCGGTGTGCCGCTGCTGCGTGGTGCGGATGAAGTCGTCGTTCGCGATCTCCAGGTGCTCCCAGAGGGGGCGCCAGGCCTCGTCGACGAGCTTGTCGGCCCACTGCTGCGGGCTGACGCCGTTCGCCTCCGCGGTACGCATGATCTTCTGACCGTGCTCGTCCGTGCCGGTGAGGTACCACACCTTCTCACCGCGCTGGCGGTGCCAGCGGGTGAGCACGTCGCCTGCGACGGTCGTATAGGCGTGGCCCAGGTGAGGAGCGTCGTTGACGTAGTAGATGGGGGTGGAGACGTAGAACGCCTTGCCACCCTGCTTCTCGGTTCCAGTGGCCGCCATGCCCGAAATCCTACTGGCCCCGCGAAGATCCCCTCACCCGCGTTTCGGGGGGTGGACGGGGCGGACGGCGGTCCGCTCCGGCCACCCCCCGGTGGGCGCGGTGGAGGCTACGGGCGCCAGGTGGCGAGGACGCCCTCGTAGAGCTCGGTGTCCGTCAGCTCCAGCGGGGTCGGGCCCGCGTGGAAGAAGGACGTGTTGGGGGTCTTCAGCTTGCGGAGGTAGTCGAACGCCTTGTTGTCGTGCTCGCCGAACGCGACGAAGGAGAAGAACACGTCGGGGTGGTTCTTCGCGGCGTCGGTGAGGGACTGGGTGGCCGGGGTCTTCGCGTCCGGGGCGCCGTCCGTCTGGAAGACCACCAGGGCGGGGGTGCCCTCGGCGGCTTCCTTGCGGTGGTGGCCGACGACGGCCTCGACCGCCGCGTGGTAGCTGGTACGGCCCATGCGGCCGAGGCCCGCGTGCAGCTCGTCGATCTTGTTCTCGTGGTCCGTGAGGGTCAGCTCGCCGGTGCCGTCCAGCTCCGTGGAGAAGAAGACGACGTGGACCTTGGCCTCGGGGTCGAGGTGGGCCGCGAGGGCGAGGCTCTGCTCGGCGAGGGCCTGGGCGGAGCCGTCCTTGTAGTACGGGCGCATGCTCGCGGAGCGGTCCAGCACGAGGTAGAGCTTCGCTCGGGTGCCGGTGAGGTGGGTTGCCTCAAGGGCGGCCTCGGCGGCGGCGTACGCGGTGGCGAGGCCGGGGGGCAGCTCCGTCTGTTCCGGGGTGGTCTCGGGCTCCGCCGGTGTGGCGGTCTCGGGCTCGGCGGGGGGCCGGATGTCGGCCTCGGCTTCGCCGTCGGCGACTGGCTCCGCCGGTGTGGCGGTCTCGGGCTCGGCCGGGGGCCGGATGTCGGCCTCGGCTTCGCCGTCGGCCGGGTTGTTCCTACCCGCACCACCCGTGCGGGTCTCGTCGTCGGCTGCCGGTGGCCCCTGCGGGGCGTCCTCGCCGTCGGCGGCCGCGGGTGCGTCCGCGGCGACCGGCTCCGCCTGCGGCTCCGCCGGCTCGGGGGTGGCCTCGGGCTCGTCGGCCGGTGCCGCTGCCTGCGGCTCCGCCGGCTCGGGGGTGGTGTCGGGCTCGTCGGCCGGTGCCGGTGCCTGCGGCTCCGCCGGCGTGGCGGTCTCGGGCTCGTCGGCCGGTGCCGGGGTGGACTCCTCCGCCACCGGCTCGTTCTTCGGCTCCTCGGCCGCAGGCTCCACAGCGGTCTCCGCGGCCTCCTCCACGACCTCCGCCGACTCGGTTGCCTCCGGGGTCTCCGTCGGCTCGGAGGCCTCCGCAGCCTCAGAGGCCTCCGGGGCTTCCGGGGCTTCCGCGGTCTCCGCAGGCTCCGCCGACTCGGTTGCCTCCGGGGTCTTCGCAGCCTCTGCCGGCTCGGCGGCCTCGGGGGTCTCCGTAACCTCCGCAGCCTCCGTCGGCTCGATGGCTTCCGGGGTCTCCGCAGCCTCCGTCGGCTCGGTGGGCTCCGTAGCCTCAGCGGTCTCCGCAGGCTCCGTCGGCTCGGTGGCCTCCGTGGTTTGTGCGGTTTTGGCTGCTTCCGCGGCTTCTGTTGTCGGCTCCGTGGCTGCTGTTGCCTCGGCGGCCTGGGCCTCCTGGGCCTTGGCCGCTTGCGGGGTCGGCCGGGCGGGCGTGTCCTCGGTGGACTGGGCCGGTTTGGGGACCGTGACGTTGTCGAAGGCCGCGGTGACGAGGTCGTGCTCGTCCTCGGCGGACGGACGGGGGTCCGGGACCTGGGCCGTGGCGGTGGGCCGCGGGGTGGGTTCCGGGGAAGGGGACGGAACCGTCGGTTCGGGAGCGGGGGCCGCCGTCGACGGCGTACGGTCGGTCACGACCGCCTGCTGATCCCGCTCCTCGGAAGCGGTCTGTTCCTGCGAAGGAACCTGTTCCGCACCCTCTGCCTCGGCGGCCCGCTCTTTGCGTGACCGTCCGAACGCGTTCCGCAGGAGAGTGAGAATGCCCATGTGCGCAACCCTTCGCGTGAGTTGAAGCCCGTCAATCCCTGGCCAGGACGGACACGTAAGGTTAGCGGCCCCGGATGGCGATCTTGGGCAGGGGTGAGTGTAAGGAACCCAGGTGTGTCAATACCGCCTCGGCACCCCCTCCGTGCAAGTCCAACACCCTTGTGGCAGCCGCGGCTTCACTCTCCGTTCATCCCGCGGCAGCGCGTCCGCACATACGTGCCCCTAACGTCACGAGCACGTCAAGGGAATGCAAGGGGAGATTAAAGGTGCGCAAGCTTCTGCCGTTGATCGGAACGCCGGCCCGGTCCCACGCCGGCGGACGCTCCGCCATGACCTGTCGTTTCCGGTGTGGCGACGCCTGCTTCCACGAGGTGCCGAACACCAGTGGAAACCCGTACGCCGGTGAGATCATCGCGGGGGCGATCGGCCGCCGCGCTATGGTGCGCGCCGCCGCGGTGGTGTCCGTCGCGGCCGCCACCGCGGGGAGCCTCGGGGCGGGGACCGCGCCCGCCGCGGCCGCGTCGGCCGGGACGTCCGGGAAGTCCGCCGGGAAACCGGGCGGGAAGCCCGCGGCCACGGCAGCCCGCGGACTGCGGTACAGCTCCGTCGCGCCGAACACCGCCGACGCGGTCACCGTCCCGGACGGCTACGCGCAGAACGTCGTCATCCGCTGGGGCGAGCCGATCCTGCGGGGCGCCCCGGCCTTCGACCCGGAGAAGCAGACCGCCGCCGCCCAGGCCGGGCAGTTCGGCTACAACAACGACTTCCTCGCGCTGCTGCCGCTGCCCGGCGAGTGCGACCGGCAGCTGCTCGTCGCCAACCACGAGTACACCGACGAAGTGCTCATGTTCCGCGGCTACGACCCCGCGAACCCGACCCGGCAGCAGGTCGAGGTGGCCTGGGCGGCGCACGGGCTGGGTGTCGTCGTCGTGGAGGAGGACCGGCGGACGGGCAAGCTGACCGCCGTGCCCCGGCACCACCTCAACCGGCGGGTCACCGCCACCACCGAGTTCCGGCTCACCGGGCCCGCCGCCGGGTCCGCCCTGCTGAAGACCTCCGCAGACCCGACCGGCACGAAGGTCCTCGGCACGCTGAACAACTGCTCCGGCGGCACCACGCCGTGGGGCACCACGCTGCACGGCGAGGAGAACTTCAACCAGTACTTCGCCCATGGCGGCCGGGCCACGGACAAGCGGTACGGGATCGGGACCGGGGCCACCGAACGCAAGTGGGAGCGGTTCGACGAGCGGTTCGACGTCGCCCGGGAGCCGAACGAGGTGCACCGCTTCGGGTACGTCGTCGAGCTCGACCCGTACGACCCGGCCTCCACGCCCCGCAAGCACACCGCCCTCGGCCGGTTCAAGCACGAGGCCGCGACCGTGCGGCTGACCGACGACGGGCGTCCGGTCGTCTACTCCGGTGACGACGAGCGCTTCGACTACTTCTACAAGTTCGTCGGCAGCAAGCGGATGAAGAAGGGGTCGGGCCGGGCGGTGCGCGAGCACAACCTGTCGCTGCTCGACGAGGGCACGCTCTACGTCGCCCGGCTCACCGGCGACTCCCCCGCCATCGAGATCGACGGCACCGGCAAGCTGCCCGCCGACGGCGAGTTCGACGGCAGCGGCGAGTGGATCCCGCTCGCGACGGCCACCGCGAAGGGCGCCGTCTCGCACGTCGAGGGGATGAGCGCCGAGGAGGTCTTCGTCTTCACCCGTCTCGCCGGTGACAAGGCCGGCGCGACGAAGATGGACCGGCCCGAGGACATCCAGCCCTCGCCCGTCACCGGCAAGGTGTACGTCGCCCTCACCAACAACACCAACCGCGGGGTGGGCGCGAACGCCAAGGCCGACGAGGCCAACCCGCGCAACGCCAACAAGCACGGGCACATCCTGGAGCTGACCGAGCGGCGGGGCCGTCCCGAGAGCACCTCGTTCGCCTGGTCGCTGTTCCTGGTCGCCGGTGACCCCGACGACCCGGCGACCTACTTCGCGGGCTTCCCGAAGGACGACGTCAGCCCGATCTCCTGCCCGGACAACGTGGCCTTCGATCCGCACGGCAACCTGTGGATCTCCACCGACGGCAGCCAGCTCGGCTCGCACGACGGCCTCTTCGGCGTCGCCACGCGCGGCTCGCGGCGCGGTGAGCTGAAGCAGTTCCTGACGGTGCCGACCGGGGCGGAGACCTGCGGCCCGGTCATCCAGGACCGGCGGGTGCTCGTCGCCGTGCAGCACCCGGGCGAGGTCGACGGCGCGACGGTGGACCGGCCGGCGAGCACCTGGCCGGACGGTCCGGGGAAGATCGTCCGCCCGGCGGTCGTCGCGGTGTGGCGCAAGGACGGCCGCGACATCGGCGTCTAGGCGCCCGTGCCGCCGCGTCGCCCGCCGCCGGGGGTGTCCTGACCGGCGGCGTGCGGTGAGGCTATGGCCCGTGCCGCCGCGACCTCCTGGCGCAGGGGTTCCAGAACGCTGCCGGGCGGGCCGGTCAGGTCGGTGCGGACCGGGTACAGCACGTCCGTGTCGCGCAGGCCGTCGGCCAGCTCGCGCAGTTGCAGCGTGACCTGGCCGATCTCCGCCGCCGACGGCGGTCCGGCGCCGTGCCGCACGCGGACGCGGGCCGCCGTCGTGGCGTCCACGAGCCGTTCCACCGCGACGACCAGCGGCCACCAGGCGGCGGCGCGGCGTCCGGTGGGCGGCGGCTCGGTCAGGGCGCGCTGGAACTCCGTACGGATGACGGACAGGTCCCGGTAGAGACGGCGGCGCATCCGGGCCCGTCCGGCGGTGTCGGCCTCGGGGCCGAAGGCCGAGTCGACGTAGCGGGCGGTGTCGGCGACGGCGTCCGCCAGCCGGTCGCCGACCCTGGTGTGCCAGCTCTCCGGCCACAGCAGGTAGCCCGCCACGAGCGCGATGCCGCAGCCGATCAGCGAGTCCACCAGACGGGGCAGCAGCAGCGCCGTGCCCTGGTGGTTGAGCATGTCCGACAGCAGCAGGATCACCGGGGTGATCGCCGCCGTCTGGTAGCCGTAACCGCGGGGGGTCAGGGCCGGGATCAGCGGGGCGAGCAGCAGCATCGCCAGGACCTCCCACCATCCCCCCGGCCCCGGGACGGTGTCCCAGCGCGCCACCTGGGACAGCACCGCCGCCGCGACGACCAGCCCGGCCACCGTGCCGAGGGCCCGCAGGAGGGCCCGCGAGAACACCGAGCCGAAGTCGGGCTTCATGACGAAGGTGATGGTCAGGGCCACCCAGTAGGAACGGGGCACCGGGACGGTCGAGACCAGCACCTGGGCGAGTCCGACGCACAGGGCCAGCCGCAGGCCGTAGCGCCAGGACGCGGCGGAGAGCGCGACGTCACGGGTGGCGCGGGCGGCACGGACCCGCAGGAGGGCGGGGCGGCCGAGCCGGTCGTCGAGGCCGCGGGGGTCGAGGTCGGGGGCGGCGACCACCTCGGCGGCGTGCCGCAGGGCGTGGTCGACGGCGCGCGCGGTCTCGGAGCCCGGGTCGGGCAGCCGCAGCCCCAGCGGTCCGGTGAAGCCGGTCTCCACCGCCCGCGCCAGGTGCAGCACGGCCTGCGGGATCTCCGCCGGGAGCGGGCGGCCGGCCAGGTGCGCCGCGGGGGCCGCTTCCACGACCGGGGTGATCGCGTTCAACTCGGCGACCAGTCGGGTCAGTTCGGCGTTGCGGCCGTGGTGTCCCGTGCGGCGGGCGAGGACCAGGTCGTAGGACTGGTTCAGGGACTGGGTGACGGTGTGGCGGGCGTCCTCGTACGCGCCGGGCACCCGGCTGCCGCAGGCGGCCAGCAGATCGGCGACCGTGCGGTAGGTGGCGGCGACCGCCGTGCGTTCCGGTACTCCGGAGCGCAGCGGCCAGGCCAGCAGCGCGAGCAGGAGCACGAGGAGCCCGCCGCCGGTCATCAGCAGCGGCGCCAGCCACCACCGGCCCGGCATCGCCAGCCCGGCGCCCACCACGGAGTTGAGCAGGAGCAGCAGTCCGGACACCGAGGCCACGGCCCCGATGGTGGAGATCATCCCGGAGACCAGTGCCACACCGGTGACGGTGGCCACGGCGAGCCAGCCGTGCCCGTACACGGCGGAGCCCAGGGTGACGCCCACCGCGCCGAACAGCTGCGGGATCGCGATGTTCATGATCCGCATGCGGTAGGCGTCGGCGGTGTCGCCGATGACGCCGGACAGGGCGCCCATGGCGGCGAGCGCGCCGTAGGCGGGCTGTCCGGCGGCGAGTCCGATCACCAGCGGCAGCGACATGGCGAGCGCCGCGCGCGCGACCGCGGGCCGGTTCACGGCGGACGGCTGGGAGCGGAGGTTCCGGACCAGCCAGTCGGGAGGTGTGAGGCCGATGGGGAACTCGCGGGACATGCGTTCATTATGGGCACCCCCTCGCGCCGGCCCGGCCGGCCGCCCCCGCCCCCCACCTGTTGCCCCCGCCCCCCACCTGTCGGCCGCCCCCGCCCCCGCCTGCCCCGGGCCGTGCCTCGTGGGAGCCGGTCAGGTGTCCGTCCGGGTCAGGAACTCCTCGAGCGCCTTGTTGAAGTCGTCCGGTCGTTCCAGGTTCGGCAGGTGGGCCGCGCCCTCGACGACACGGAGTTCGCCGTGCGGCAGCGCCGCGTGCATCGCCCGCGCGTCCGCCACCGGGGTGTACTCGTCGTCCTCGCCGACCACGACCAGCGCGGGCACGGTGACGCGGGTCAGCAGGGGGCGGTAGTCGGGGCGTTCGGCGCGGCCGCGCAGGGCGGCCGCCGCGCCCTCGGGAGGCGCCGAGGTCATCATGCGGTGGACGTGGGCCTTCACCGCGGGGTCCGCGTACGGGGCGACCATCTTCTCCAGGACCTCGTCGGCGTAGCCCCGCATGCCCTCGGCGAGCAGCCGGTCGGCCATCTCGTTGCGGGCCAGCCGGCCGGCCGCGGTCTCAGGGGCGGCGAAGGTGTCGGCGAGGACCAGACCCCGGACGCGGCCGGGGAACTGCCGGCAGAGCTCCATCGCGATCTGGCCGCCCATCGACAGCCCGGCCAACACGAAGCGGTCCACGCCCAGTTCGTCCAGGAGGGCGGCGATGTCCAGGGCGAAGCGGGAGAGCGGTGTGACGCCGGGGACCACCGGGGACCGGCCGTAGCCGCGCAGGTCGGGGGCGATCACCCGGCGGGTGGCGGAGAACGCCTCGGTCTGCGGGGCCCACATGGTGCGGTCGAAGGGGTGGCCGTGGACGAGGACCAGGGGGAGCGCCGGGGGCGTATCCGCGCCTTTGTCCTCGTATGCGAGGAAGGGTGCCATGGGACCGACCGTAGGCGGGGCCGGCTGCTCGGTGCAATAAGATCTTTGCCCTCGGTGCAATCCCGGTCCCGGCAGCCGAGGAGAGGAACTCGCGACCCATGGCCGACTTCCGGCTCATCGCCGACCGCATCGCCGGTGACATCGCCTCCGGGCGGCTCCGCCCCGGCCAGCAGCTGCCCCCGCAGCGCCGGTTCGCGCGGCGGCACCGCATCGCGCCGTCCACGGCCGGGCGGGTGTACGGCGAACTCGTGCGCCGCGGCCTGGTGGTGGGCGAGGTGGGCCGGGGCACCTTCGTGCGTGCCGCGCCCGTCGTCGGACAGGGGCGGGCCCTCGTCGAGGCGGCCACCTCCGCGCCCGTCAACCTCGAACTCACCTACCCCTCGGCCGCCGGGCAGCCGGAGCTCGTCGCCGCCTCCCTCGGGCCGCTGCTGCGCACCGACGTGCTGACGGAGGCCATGCGTCCGGGTGCGGCCGACGGAACCGCGGCCGCCCGGGAGAGCGCGGCCCGGCTCCTCGCCGTGCCCGGCTGGCGGCCCGACCCCGCACAGGTCCTGTTCACCGGCAACGCCCGGCAGGCCATCGCGGCAGCCCTGGCCTCCCTGGTCCGCCCGGGCGGCCGGGTCGGAGTCGAGGAACTGACGTATCCCCTGGTCAAGGAGATCGCCGGACGGCTGGGAGCGGTGCTCGTGCCGCTCGCCTGCGACGCCGGGGGCGTGCGCCCGGACGCCCTCGAAGCCGCGCACCGCTCCGCTCCGCTCTCCGCCCTCTACCTTCAGCCGACGCTCCACAACCCGACGTCCACGACCATGGACGAGCGGCGGCGGAGCGAACTGGGCCGGCTGGTCGAGGCGTCGGGACTGCCCGTCGTCGAGGACCGCGTCTGGTCCTTCCTGCGCCCCGGCGCCCCCGCGTTCGCCGCCCACGCGCCCGGACTCACCCATGTCGTCGACGGTCTCTCCAAGCGGGTCGCGCCGGGGCTGACCGTCGGCCTTCTCGCCGTACCGCCGGACCGGGCGCGGGCCGTGGGGTCCGCGGTGCGGTCCGGGGGGTGGAGCGCGGGACGGTTCGCGGTGGAGGCGGCCGTGCGGTTCGAGGGCGAGGGGGTGGTGCGGCGGCTCGTCGACGCGAAGCGGGCGGACGCCGCCCGGCGGCAGGCGCTCCTCGCCGAACACCTCACCCGCCAGCTCGCCGGGGGCACCGGGAGTGCCGTGCGGTCCGATCCGGCGGGCTGCTTCGCCTGGTGGGAACTGCCCTCGCCCTGGCGGGCGGACACCTTCACCGCCGCCGCCGCCGCGCACGGCATCGCCGTGACCCCGGGGACCGCCTTCGCGGTCGACCCGCACCGCACCCCGGACGCGGTCAGGCTCGGACTCGCGTCGCCTCCTGAGGCGGAGCTGGCACGGGCGCTGCGCACACTCGCCGACGTCGCAGCAGCCGGACCGCCGGGGAGTGCGGCCGGGTGAGCCAGGTCGCCGCCGCCACCGTCAGACCCAGCACGAGCAGCAGCCAGGAGGCCGTGCGCAGGGTCGCGGTGAGCGCGTCGTAGACGGCGCCCGCCGCCGGGCGGTGGGCCGCCTCGGGAAGGTCGGAGAGGACCATACGGCGGGCGATCGCCACCGCGAGCCCCAGCAACGCGCCGCCCAGCGCCGTGCCGAGGGCCGTCGCCGTGACCGCCCGGCGGCGGCGGGCCGCCACGGCGATACCGGTCACCGCGAACAGGACGGCCGCCAGCGGCAGCCAGAAACCGGCTACGTCGAGCACGTGGTAGCCCTTCCGGAGTGGGGCCAGTTCACCTGGCGGGAGAAGCGCGACACGCGTGTGCTCCACCGGCACGCGATCGGCGAACGGCACGTTGTCGGCGACGAGTTGCTGTCTCAGCGGGCTGGTCACGGTCGCGAGGTCCACGGTCACCGCAGAGGAGTCGCGGCTCGCGCTGTCGTCGTGCAGGGCGCGCATCACGGCGGTGTGGGCGGCTTCGTTGCCCGCGTTCCACGCCGTGCGGTAGGCGCGGGTCGCGGTGAAGGAACGGACCGCGTCGCGCAGGAACAGCGGGTTCAGCCCGGCCTCACGTGCCACCCCGTCACCCACCGTGTCGGCGACGGCGTCCCGCACGGCGGGGTCGGAGGCGAGCGGCGCCATCGTCGTCACGTAGGCGCGGGTGTCGGTGAGGCCGTACGCCGCCCAGGCCGCCAGCGCGCCGAACGGCACCAGCAGGCAGGACAGCGCGACGAGGACGGCCGACAGGGCGGTCCGCAGGCTTCGGGACACCTCTCCAGGCAACGGGTCCGCGGCGGTGCCCGCCAGCCCATGACGGCCGTACGGGTGGCGCCGGAGCGGGCGCCGTGGTGGTGCGCGGTCCGCCCGACGGGGACGCCTTCCGGTGGAGGGTTCACCCGAACGGGTGTTACCTGGTTCTGGGGAGAAGGAGGTCGATCATGCGCACCACTGTGGCTCTGCGGACTCCGGCCGTGGCCCTGCTCGCCGGTGGCACCCTCGCCGTCGCCTCGCTGGGAACCACGGCGCAAGCCCGGCCGGCCGGCCGCGGCGACGGGGACGGTTCCGTCCGCGGCACCGTCGTCTCCCGCACCGAACTGAACGTGCGACAGGAACCCACCACCCACTCACCGGTGGTCGCCGCGCTCGCGCCCGGCAGCCACGACCGTGTGCAGTGCAGGGTGAAGGGTCAGAGCGTCGACGGCAACCCGGACTGGTACTGGCTCTTCGACGCCCAGGGCTGGGCGAGCGCGGCTCTGGTGGACACCGGCGGCGCACGGGTGCCCGACTGCGCCGACCCGTGCCCGCGGTGGAAGAACGGTGACTGGACCAACTGGGACGACCCGTTCCCCGACAGTCCGTCCGGTGTCACGGTCTCCGGGACGTTCAGCTTCTCGGGCTCCTGGAGCTTCACCGTCGGCACGGCGTCAGATACCTCGTCGGGCGACTGGGAGTGGGTCCCGGTCGGCCGGTGAGTGGAGGGATGAGGGAAGACACGGGCCCCGGCGCACAACGCCGGGGCCCGTGTGCGGGTCGGTGGGGCGGGGTCAGCGGATACGGTGTCCAGCCGCGTCCTCGTGCGTGTAGTAGCGGTAGAACAGCGCGACGAAGAAGCCTCCCGCGACGATCAGCGACATGCCGATCGACCGCAGCACGGAGGCGTCGGTCTGGCTGTACATGAAGCCGAACGCGCAGCCGGCGAACGCCGCCCACAGCACGGCGTGCAGCTCGCGCCGCATCCGCGGCGCCATGGCGTGGATGCCGAGGTACAGCGCCGCGAACACGATCGCGCTCACGAAGCCGAGCAGCAGGTTCCAGCCGGTGACCGGGCCGCCGGAGCGGTTGTTGGCCGCCGTCCAGTAGCCGTAGACGAGCCCCAGGACCACGGCCGTCGTCCACTGCGCGATGCGGTGCGTCCGCGCGCTGAAGATGTCGGGTGCACGGGTGCGGACGGCCGTCGTCCGCATACCGCCGGTGGTGGGTGCCGCGTGAGCCATGAGAGCACTCCTCTCTCCTCGCCCCCGCCTTCCAGGGCACACCTGGGCGGAGGCGGTGGCAAGTCGGCCGCACCGGGTCCGCGGATGCGGGCCGGGCACCCGCGTGTTTCGCTGACACCATGGAGTCCGGCCCCCACGGTCTGCTCGACCGCCATCCGCGGGCCCGGCGCCGGGACGTCCTGCAACGGCACCAGCTGCTCCAGATCCGGGGCCGCAGCGTCACCTGGCTGGTGCCGCTCGTGGTGCTCGTCGCCATCACCTACGCCGACTTCAACAGCACCGGCGAGTTCCGGATCGTCTCCTGGTGCGTGTTCGTCGCCGCCATCGCCTCCGCGCTGTGCGGGGTGTGGACGACGGCCCTGTTCGCGGCGCTCGCGCTGGTCACCTACGCCATGAGCGACGCGGCCTGGCCGTCCGAGTACCGGGAGGGCGCCTCCGACTTCGTGCTGGTGCTGGTCGGCGGTGCGCTGTCCGTGCTCGCCGCGGCGGTGCGGGTGCGCGGCGAGCGGCGGATGGTGCACATGATGCACATCGCCGAGACGACCCGGCGCACGGTGCTGCGGCCGCTGCCGCCGCGCTGGGGCGGCCTCGACCACGCGGCGGTCTACCTCGCCGCCGACGCCGACGCGCGGATGGGCGGCGACTTCTACGACATCCAGCCCGGCCCGCACGGCACGCGGGTCCTGCTCGGTGACGTCCAGGGCAAGGGGCTGGGCGCGGTGGAGGCGGCGGCCGCGCTCCTCGGCACCTTCCGCGAGGCCGCGTACCACGAGGCGGACCTGGCGACCGTCGCCGGCCGGCTGGAGACCCGGATGCGACGCCACCGCGCGCACACGAAGGCCCTCGGCCGCTCGGACGGCGACCGCTTCGCCACGGCCGTCCTGATCGGGTTCCCCGGCCGCGGAACGGGGGCGGACGCCGGGGCAGGCGCCGGGGTGGGAAGGACGGACGGGGTGGGCGTGGTGGGCGGATGCGCGGACGAGGTGGACGCGGGCGGGGGCCCGGTGGGGGTGGAGGTCGTGGAGGAAGTGGCCGAAGGGGTGGTCGAGATCGTCGGGTTCGGGCACGAGCCCGGTCTCGCGGTCGGCGGGCCGCGGGGCGTCCGGGTCCTGCCGCACGGCGAGGGGCTCCCCCTCGGCCTCGGTGAACTCGTCGCCCGGGACGGACTGCCGCCGGTGCTGCGGGTGGCCGTGGACCCCGGCGAGACACTGCTGCTCGTCACCGACGGCGTGACCGAGGCACGCGACGGCGCCGGGGAGTTCTACCCCCTGGCCCGGGAGGTGGCGGCGGCCCTCGCCCGCGACCCCCTGACCGCGGAACCGGACCGGTTGGTGGCCTTCGTCCGGGACGGCACGCTGCGGCACTGCCGGGGCCGACTCGCCGACGACACCACGGTCTTCGCGGTGCGGCCCGCGCGGCCCGTACGCCGCGGGTCCCCGGCCGGGCGGCCCGACGAAGGCCCCGTAGGGGGACGTTTGCGGTCCTGAGGCCCCCCTTTGCAGCAGCAGCGGTTACGGTGCTGAGGTACGTGATCGACAGGGGAGGGGACCATGCCTCAGGGGACCATGCCCGGAACCGTGCTGCTGCTCGCGGCCTCGCCCAGGGGCAAGGGGTGTCTGGTCGACGCGGCTTCCGTGCTCCCCGTACTGGCGGCCGTGGCGCCCTCCGTGCTCGCCGGCACCGACACCGCGAACGTCGTCGAACTCGCCGATCCGCTCGACCCGCAGGCCGTGCTGACCCGGCTGCGGGCCGCCGCCGTGACCCCCGGACCGCTGACGCTGTTCGTCGCCGGACAGCTGCAACTCGACCGGCGGCAGCGGCTGCCGCACCTGGCGCTCGCCCGTACGACGCCCGCGACCGTGCGGTACACGGCGTTCCCGTGGCACTGGCTGCGCGAGGAGCTGCGGCTGCGGCCGGCCGGCGCCACGACGGTGGTGCTCGATCTGCGCGCGGACCAGGAGACGTGGGACTGGCTGAGCGGGAACGCCCTGGACTGCGGGTCCGCGGTGACCGTGTACGGCAGGGTCGCCCCGCCGCCCGGGCGCCGGGCCGTCGCCGTGCCGTCGTACATGAAGGCGGTCGCGACGATACTGCGCAGCGGGGGGCGCCCGGAGCTGGAACGCCTGCATCACGCGGCGCTGGCCCGGATCGCGGGCGAGGGCGAGCGCGGTGACCTGTTCTTCCCCGCCGCCCCCCGGCCCTGCCCGGCGCCCCGCCCCGACACCCCGCCCGCCCCGAGCGCTGCGCCGCACCCCCCGGTCGCGCCCCCGGCGGCCGTGGCACCCCTGCCCGTGTCCGGCGCCTGGCCCCGGCCCACGCCCTCGGATCCGGCCGAGGCCGTGCTTCCGCCTGCGGCCGAGGGCCTTGCGGGCGCTGTGCCCGTGTCCGGCGCCGCGGTGCTGCCTCCGGACCTGGACCCGGCCGTGCTTCTGCCTGCGGCCGCGAGCCCGGCGGGTGTGGTGCCGGTGGTGGGTGTTCTGCCGTTGTCGGCGGCTCCGGTTCCCTTCGGCTCTGAGTCCCCGCCCGGCGTCCCGCCGTCGGCCGGCGCCGTGCCCCTGCTCGACGTCCCGCCGCCGGTGGTGGCTGCGGGACCGGACAGGGTCGGGGTTCCGGGGGCGGGGGACGGCGCCGCGGCTCTGTCCGTGGGTGCGGCCCTGGCCGTGGTGCCCGCGCCCCGGGCGTTGCCCGCAGGGTCGGACGCCGAGGAGCGGGGCGGGGGCCCGGGCGGGACGGAGCACGGCTCCGCGCAGGCCGCCGGGTCACCCGGGCCGCCGGGCCCGGCCGCGTCGGCGGAGGACGCGGATCCGCACGCCGCCCTTGCCGATGCCGTCCGCGACGGGCGGCACGCCGACGCCGACGGGCTCGCCGCGCGCTGCGAGCGGGAGGCCGCCCGCTCGTTCGGGGCCGGCTCCGAGGAGGCCCTGCACTGGGCCGAGGTCCGGGCGGACCTGGCGATGTTCGCCGGGGACGCCGAGCGCAGCTGCCGTACCTGGATGGCGGTTGCCGTCGCGCGGCTGGAGGCCGGGCAGCCGGCCGACGCGCCTGCCGTGGAGACGGCGGTCGACCGGGCGCACCACCAGTGGGGACGGATCCCCGACGTGACGCGGGCCCGCGAACTGGGTCAGGCGGTCGTGCAGTTGCGCGCCCGGGTGCCGGGCCGCCGCGAGGGGGCCCTGGACCACGTACGGCAGCAGTTGAGCCGCCTGGGCCGGTTGCAGCCCCACGGGTGAGCCGCCGCGGAGCACCCGCGCGGGCGTCGGCGCAGGCGTCAGCGGTGACCCGTGGTGTCGTGGCGGGCCGTCGGCGGGGCCGGGTCGGCGTCCGTGGCTCTGGCCGGGCCCGCGTTGGCCGCGGTGATCAGGGCCGTGACGGCCAGCACCGCCGCGGCGACCGCTCTGGCGAAGGGCGCGGAAGGGCGTGCGGATGTGCGTGCGGATGTGCGTCCGGGCACGGCTACCTCGCAACGTCGACGACTGCGATACTCACGTCAGCCAGCTATTAAGCATGCTTAACTCGCCGTTTAACCTAGAGGCTGGGATAGTCCAACGGCAAGAGGCACAGGGGCAGTTGGGGGAGACCGGCGTGGGAGAGCGGGACGAGCCGGAGGTCGTGGGGCGCCGGGTGCAGCGGTTGCGCGTCGAACGGGGGCTCACACAGCGGCAGTTGGCCGAACCGACCTACACCCCTGCCTATGTCTCCACACTGGAGGCCGGCCGGGTGCGGCCCTCCGACGACGCGCTGAAACACATCGCCGACCGCCTCGGCGTCGACTTCGAGGAGCTGGCGACCGGCAGGCCCGCCCGTCTCGTCACGGATCTGCGGCTGCGCCTCACCGAGGCACAGCGGTCGCTGGCCACCGGCGAGGCCGAGGAGGCGGCCCGGCAGTACACCGCGCTGCTCACGGAGGCCCGCGAGCACGGGCTCGAGGAGGAGCAGGCCACCGCGCTGCTCGGCCTCGGGGAGTGCGGGATCGACACCGGCGACCTGGACACGGCCCTGCGCTGCTTCGAACGCGCCGAGGCCTGCCTCGCGGGGGCGCCGCTCCCGGCCCGCGTCCCCGCCCTGCGCGGCCGGGCCGTCGCCCACTACCTCGCCGGTGAGCTGCGGTACGCCGTCTACCTGCTGGAGTCGACCCTCGACGAGCTCAACCGGGGCGGCCTGCACGACCCCGACGCGCTGCTCCTGCTCTACGCCTCCGTCATCGGCCCGTACATGGACATGGGCGCCCAGGCCCGCGCCGCGCAGGCCGCCGAGTTCGCCCTGGCCCTCGCGCCCCAGGTGGGCGATCCCGCCCTGGTGGCCCGGATGCACCGTTCCGTCGCGCGGACGCTGCTCGCCGAGGGCCGGCTCGCGGAGGCCGACGCCTCGCTGGCCAAGGCGGCCGAGCTCTACCGCCAGCTCCAGCTCCGTACCGAGCTCGCCAACTGCCACTGGATGCGCGGCTACGTGTACGCCCAGAACGGCGAGCTGGAGTCCGCCGAGGAGGAGCTGAAGCAGGCCCAGACGATGCTCTCCGCCCAGCGGGCCGCCCTCTACAGCAGCCAGGTCGCCGTCGAACTGGCCGACGTCCTGCACCGGCGGGGCAAGTCGCAGGAGGCCGCCGCACTGCTGCACACCGTGCTCGGGGACCTGTCGCCCGAGCGCGGCGCCGTGCACTCGGCGGGCGCGCACCGGCTGCTCGGGATCATCGCCGAGGACGCCCGGGACACCGAGGCGGCGGAGGAGCACTACGTACGGGCGCTGAGCCTGCTGGAGCGGGCGGGGGCGGCGGGGGACCTCGCCGACCTGTGCCGGATGCTGGGCGATCTGCTGCGGCGGACCGGCCGGGTGGAGGCGGCGCTGGACGCGTACCGCACCGGGCTCGGCCACCGTACGGCGCCGGGCACGACGACGCTGGGGCCGGCGCCCGCGCAGCCGCCGCTGTAGGGGCACAGCGTCCTCCTGGGAAAGCGGCGCCTCGCGCACAGGCGCCGTCGTTAGCGTGCGGGCGTGGAGAACCGACGGACCGTGGCCGACGGCGCACGGGTCGTCGTGCGCGCGTCCGTGTACGCCGTGTACGCCCTGCTCGGCGGCGCCGCGCTCGTCGCCCTCGCGACCGTCGTGTCGTTCCTCGGGCCGCTGCTCGCCCTCGATCTCTACACGCCGCCGGTGGCCGCCTGGTGGACGGTCTTCACCGCCGTCGCCGTCCAGGGGGTGCCCTTCCTCCTGCTCGGCACGGTCGTCTCCGCGGCGATCGGCGCGTTCGTGCCGGACCGGGTGCTGCGGCGGCTGCTGCCGCGCAGCCCCGCGCTCGCCGTGCCGCTCGCCGGACTCGCCGGGGCGGTGCTGCCCGGCTGCGAGTGCGCCTCCGTGCCGGTGGCCGGGAGCCTGATGCGGCGCGGGGTGGCACCGGCGGCCGCCCTGGCCTTCCTGCTCTCCGCGCCCGCGATCAACCCGGTGGTGCTCGTCGCGACCTCTCTCGCCTTTCCCGGCCGGCCGGAGATGGTCCTGGCCCGGCTGCTCGCCTCGCTCGGCACCGCCGTGGTGATGGGCTGGCTGTGGGCGCGGTTCGGCAGGGAGGAGTGGCTGCGGCCACCCGGGCGCGGGGCGGCGCCGGCGGAGCGCACCGCCGGGCCGCGGGCGTTCCTCGACGGTCTCCGGCACGACTTCCTGCACGCGGGCGGCTTCCTGGTGCTGGGGGCGGCGGCCGCGGCGACCTTCGGCGTCGCCGTGCCGCGTGCGGTCCTCGACGTGTTCACCGGCTCGCCCTGGCTCGCCCTGGCTCGCGGTGCCGCTGCTGGCCGCGCTGGCCGTGGTGCTGTGCGTGTGCAGCGAGGCGGACGCCTTCGTCGCCGCCTCCCTGAGCGCCTTCCCGGCCACGGCGCGGCTGGCCTTCATGGTGGTGGGCCCGATGGTGGACCTGAAGCTCGTCGCCCTCCAGGCGGGAACCTTCGGCCGTTCCTTCGCCGTACGGTTCGCCTCGGCGACCTGGCTGGTGGCCGTGGCCGCCGGTGTGCTCGTGGGGTGGTGGCTGCTGTGAGGCGGTACGGACCGGCGGCGCTGCTCCTGCTGACGGGCGGCGCGGTCCTGCGGATCACTCTCCTCGGCGACCTCTACCTGCGCTACGTGCAGGCCGGCCTGCGGCCCTACCTGATCGTGTCCGGGGCCGCGCTGGTCCTGCTGGGCCTCGTGACGGCCGTCCTCCCCCACCACGGCGACGGCGGCGGCCCCACCGGTCACGTGGGTCACGCGGGTCACTCCCACGGGCCCGGCGGGCCCCGCGTGGCCTGGCTGCTCACCCTGCCCGCCCTCGCCCTCCTCCTCTTCCCGCCCCCGGCGCTCGGCTCCTACAGCGCCGGCCGGGAGGCGGCCCAGCGGGCCGCGCAGGGTGTGGGGACCTTCCCGGCGCTGCCCGCGGGGGACCCCGTGGAGCTGACCGTCGCCGCGTTCAGCTCACGCGCGATCTACGACAGCGGACGGTCGCTGAAGGGCCGTACGGTCCGCCTGACCGGCTTCGTCACCCACGGTGACGACGGCGCCTGGTACGTCACCCGGCTCGTGGTCACCTGCTGCGCCGCCGACGCCACCACCGGCAAGGTCGAGGTCCGGGACGCGGGCGACGAGGTCCTGCCGGCCGACACCTGGGTCACCGTCACCGGCACCTGGCGCCCGCGGGGCGCGCTCGGCTCCGACGCGGCGTGGCCGCCGGTGCTGGACGCCGTCACGCTCAGGCGGGTGGCGCAGCCGGCGGACCCGTACGAGAAGCCGTGAGGCGGGCCCGGTTCCCCGGGTGGCCCATGGGTACCCGGCGGCCGAGGGGCGAGCCGGACCGGTGACGGAGGTGATGACCGTGGTCCACCTGGGCCGGGACCGCGTCGCCGGGATCGTCGCCGAGGAGTTGCGGGGCGCCGCCCCGCGGGAGGTGCCGCAGCGGCTGTGCGACGCCGTGCTGAGGCTGCTGCCGGTGGACGACGCGAGCGTGTCGCTGCGGGGCGACGGGATGCCGGTGCCGCTGAGCGCGAGCGGTGAACGGGCCGGGTATGTGACGGAGTTGCAGGTCACGCTGGGTGACGGGCCCTGTTGTGAGGCCGCCGAGACGGGGGCGCCGGTCGTCGCCGCGGACCTGACGTCGAACCGGGACGCCTGCCGCTGGCCGGTGTTCGCGCAGCAGGCGGCCGCGGTCGGCGTGCGGTCGGTGTGCGCCCTGCCGCTGGGGGACGGGGCGGTGTGCGTGGGCACCCTCGACCTCTACCGGGACGAGCCGGGCGAGCTGGCCGCCGACGACATGCGCACGGCGCGGGTGCTGGCCGAACTCGTCACGGCGGCGCTGGTGGCACTGCCGACGGCGGAGCCGCACGACCCGGGCGACGCCGGTCACTGGCTCAGCCCGCTGGCCGCCGGGCACGACGAGGTGTACCAGGCCGTCGGCATGGTGATGGCCCAGCTGGGCATCGCGGCGGACGAGGCGCTGTCTCTGCTGCGCGGCCACGCCTTCGCGAAGGACACCACCGTGCTGGAGCTGGCCCACGAGGTGGTCACGCTGCGCCTGCGCTTCGACGACCCGGACGTCTGAGCCCCGCAGCCCGCCCCGACTGCCTCTCAGATCTGCGCCTTGCCCTGCTGCCTGACGTCCGCCAGCCGCCGGACACCGAGTTGCACGGCCGCCTGGGTCGCCGCGTTCGGCGCGTCGTTCAGTCCCCCGTTGGTGAAGGCGAAGGCGTCCTGGCCGGCCCGGACGGCGGCGACGTCCAGGGTGAGGGCGGTGGGGTCGCCGCCGGGGTTCTTCTCGGCCGTCGCCCAGATCGTCAGGGTCACGCGCAGGCCCTGGCGGACGTCGCCCGCCTCCGGCAGCGGCAGCTCGGCCACCTGCGCGTCGAGCACGGTGTCGCCGGTCGCCCGCGCCGCGAACCGTGCGCACTTCTGCGGCATCGTCCTCAGCCAGGCCACCTGGCGGTCGACGTCGGCCGGACGCGCACCGCTGAGCTGGTAGCGCAGCTGGGCGCCGACGTCGGGGTCGTCGAGTCCGACGACCGCGCGGGCGGGGGCGCCGAGCAGCTCGTCGGAGTAGAGGGCGTCCAGGAGTTTCTGGCAGTCGGGGCTGGTCGTGGTCGCCTTGAGGATGCCGTCCCGCCAGGTGGCGGCGCCCTGGGTCGGGGTCCAGGGCGCGCCCAGGTCGGACGGGGTGAGGAGGGCGGCGCGCGCCTGCGCCTCGCTGAGCACGGGGGAGGTGGCCGGCGCGGTGGGCCGGGCCGAGGTCCGCTCGACGGTGGGCGTGGCCGGGGCGGCGGTCGGCGGGTGTTCCAGACCGAGGGTGGCGCAGCCGGTGGTGACGGCGGCGACCGTGCCGAGGACGAGGGCGGAGGCCAGGTGGGTGGTACGGGCCATCGGGGGGTGCCTCCAGAAGTGCGCGCGGTGCCGGGCGTGTGCTCACCGGTCGGGTCCGCCGGGGACGTCTGCCGGCCGGCGGGCCGGGTGTGCCTCCTCCCACGGCAACACCGGTGTCACGGGCCGACCAGCGCGGCGGGCCGTACGGGTTACCGGCGCTGGTGCGGGCGGGTGGCGGCCCGGCCGCACGGGTGCCCCGCGGGACCGGACGGGTCCGGGTCCGCCCGCATAGGGTCGGTGGTGACGGCGACCGTGGTGCGGAAGGAGTCCCGAAGGTGACCGAGCAGCCCATCCCCGTGATCATCGACTGCGACACGGGTGTCGACGACGCCCTCGCGCTGCTGTTCGCCGTCCGTCACCCCGGCCTGGACGTGCGGGCGGTGACCTGCGTGGCCGGGAACACGGACGTGGACGGAGTGGTCCGCAACACGCTCACCGTGCTGGAGCACGCGGGCGCCGGGGACATCCCGGTCGCCCGGGGTGCCGAGCGCCCGCTGATCGAACCGGTCCGCACGGCGTCCCACGTGCACGGGCAGGACGGCATGGGCGACCTGGGGCTGCCCGCGCCGACCCGGCGGCCGGTCGACGTGGACGCGGTCGCGCTGCTGCGCCGCGAGATCCTCGCCTCCCCGCGTCCGGTCACCCTCGTGCCCACCGCCCCGCTGACCAACATCGCCCTGCTGCTGCGCACCCACCCGGAGGTGACGCGCAACATCGAGCGGATCGTGTTCATGGGCGGCGCCGTGACGACCGGGAACGCCACGCCGGTCGCGGAGTTCAACGTGTGGCACGACCCGGAGGCGGCGGCGGTCCTGCTCACCGCGGGCGTGCCGATCACCATGTACGGCCTGGACGTGTTCAAGCGGGTCCTGGTCCCGGCGGCGGACGTGGCGCGGCTGCGGGCGAGTGCGGAGCCGCGTCTGCGGCTGGCGGGCGAGCTGCTCGCCCACCGTGATCCGGCGACCTCCGGTGATCCCACCCCGACCGGCGGGCTCGGTGACGCGGGCGCGGTGTGCGCGGTGGCCGATCCGGCGGGGCTGACCACCGAGCCGCTCCCGGTCGAGGTCTCCCTCGCCCCGGGCCCGGCCCGCGGCCAGACGGTCGTCGACCGCCGTCCGCGTCCGGGAGAGTCCGAGATCCACGAGGGCGCACGCGAGAACGCCCTGGTGGACGTGGCCCTGGACGTCGATGTGGAGCGCTACGTCAAACTCTGGCTGACCACCCTGGAGGGCTGACCGCTCCGCGGCCCCCACCCCTACGTCCCGTGCGGGCCGCAGGGGTGGGGGCCGGTCGGGGGTCAGCTGTGCCGGGTCTTGCGGCGGCGGGTGGCGACGAAGATCGCCGCGCCGCCGGCCAGCAGCGCAGCCGCGCCGCCCGCGATCAGCGGGGTGTTGCTGTCGGCGCCGGTCTCGGCCAGGCCGCCGCCGCCACCGTTCGGGGTGGGCGCGGGCGCGGTGGTCGACTCGGAGGCGGACGCGGACGGCGTCGGCGTGCCCGACTCCGACTCCGACGGCGCGGACGGCGAGGGAGACGTGCTGTCGGACGGCGACTGCGACGGCTTCGACGGCTCCGAGGGCGTCGACGCGGACGGTGACGGCGAGGACGAACCGCCGCCGCCGGCCGGCGGGGAGGACGGCGGCTGCTCGGTGACCGTGCAGTCCTTCGTGCCGCCGTTCCAGGCCGCGATCAGCTTGTCCTTGATGACGGGACGGTCCGGGCCCTTGGGCAGGTCCCCGTGGACGAAGCCGTCCTTCGCGTCGAGCTTGCCGTCGAACTTGACGGCGCCGCGGTAGAGGTCGATCTGCGCGAAGCAGCCCGCGTCGGGCACCGCGATGTCGAGGGTGTCGGTCTTGCCGGGCTTCACCGTCACGGTGTCGAAGTCGACGAAGACCTGCTCGCCCGAGGTGCCGAAGCTGGCGCCGTGGGCGAGGTAGGAGGCGAGGGAAGCGGTGCAGGTGCTCGCGTCACCGGCCGCGCGGACCGTGACGTGGATCTTGCCGTCGCCGGTCGGCCGCAGCGTCTGGTCGTCGACCCTGACGGAGTTGTAGAAGTGCGTGCCGTCGAGCGAGAACTCACAGCGGTCGGTCCCCGTCTCGGTGCCCGCGCCCGTTCCCGGCTGGTACTGGCCGCCGGACTTCCAGCCGTCGCCACCTGGGGTCCCGGTGCCGGCGAGGGCGCCGGACGCGGCGGCGACGGAGGCGGCGCACAGGGTGAGCGAAGCGGCGCCCGTCCCCAGCAGGCGGCGTACGGTGACACGTCTCGCTATGGACATGCGCATCCCATTCTTGGCGGGTGCCAGGACTCATCGGCCGGGAGTGGAACGGCCGGGGCTGATTGGTCAGATCAGAAGAAGAAAGAAGCAACGCCAGGCCCTCCGGTCACAGGGGCCACAGCTTGGGCCCATCGTCGTGCGCACCGCGGACCGCTGTCAACCTGCTTCAAACCTCTGGGAGTTCAAGCTTCCGTCACATCTTCCCCACGTGCGGAAGGATCTGCTCCGAATGGCTCGCACGTTCACATTCCCGGCACAATGGACAGACTTCCGTGCATGACCGACTTCTCCTCCCACCGCCCCGACTGGTGGCGACAGGCCGTCGTCTACCAGGTCTATCCGCGCAGCTTCGCCGACGCCGACGGCGACGGGCTCGGCGACCTGCGAGGCGTCACCGAGCGGCTGCCCCACCTGGCCGCCCTCGGCGCGGACGCCCTGTGGCTGTCGCCCTTCTACCCGTCCGAACTCGCCGACGGGGGTTACGACGTCGCCGACCACCGGGACGTGGACCCGCGCCTGGGCACCCTGGCCGACTTCGACGCGCTGACCGCCGAGGCCCACCGACTGGGCCTGAAGGTGATCGTCGACCTGGTCCCCAACCACACCTCCCACCGGCACGTCTGGTTCCAGGAGGCGCTGGCGGCGGGCCCCGGTTCCCCGGCCCGCGCCCGGTACGTCTTCCGTGCCGGGCGCGGCGCGAGCGGCGAACTGCCGCCCACGGACTGGCAGTCGGTCTTCGGCGGCAGCGCCTGGCAGCGGGTCCCCGACGGCCAGTGGTACCTGCACCTCTTCGCCCGCGAGCAGCCCGACCTGAACTGGGACCACGAGGAGGTCCGCGAGGACTTCCGCACCACCTTGCGCTTCTGGTCCGACCGGGGCGTCGACGGCTTCCGGGTGGACGTGGCGCACGCCCTCGCCAAGGACCTCGCCGAGCCCCTGCGCGATCTGGGCGCGGGCCCGGCCGGTGAGGCGGCGCTCGCCGGACTGGCGCCGGGCACGCACCCGTTCTACGACCGCGAGGAGGTCCACGAGATCTACCGCGACTGGCGCCGCGTCCTCGACGCCTACACCCCGCCCCGCACGGCCGTCGCCGAGGCCTGGGTCCCGGGCGACCGCCGGGCCCTCTACGCCCGGCCGGACGAACTGAACCAGGCCTTCAACTTCGAGTACCTCCAGGCGGTCTGGGACGCCGGGGAGATCCGCACGGTCGTCACCGGGTCGCTGGCCACCGCCCGCGCCGTCGGCGCCTCGGCCACCTGGGTGCTGTCCAACCACGACGTCGTGCGCCACGCCTCCCGCCTGATGCTCGCGCCGGGCACCGACGACAACGCCTGGCTGCTGTCGGGCGGCCGTGCGCCGCGTGTCGACGAGGACGCAGGGCTGCGCCGGGCCCGCGCGGCGACGCTGCTGATGCTGGCGCTGCCGGGGTCGTCGTACGTCTACCAGGGCGAGGAGCTGGGACTGCCCGAGGTGGCCGACCTGCCCGTGGAGGTCCTCCAGGACCCCGTGTGGGAGCAGACGGGCCGGGTCCGCAAGGGCCGCGACGGCTGCCGGGTCCCGCTGCCGTGGACGGCGACGGGAGCCTCGTACGGCTTCGGTCCGGGCGGTGCCTGGCTGCCGCAGCCGCCGTACTTCGCGCGGTTCGCCGTCGAGGCGCAGGACGGCGTGGAGGGCTCCACGCTGGAGCTGTACCGCACGGCCCTGCGGCTGCGCCGCAAGCTGCTCGACGGCGAGGAGCTCACCTGGCTGCGGGACACCCCGCCGGGCGTGCTGGCCTTCGCCCGCCACGACGGCTGGCGCTGTGTGACCAACCTGTCGGAGACGCCGGTGCCGCTGCCGCCGGGGGAGGTGCTGCTGAGCAGCGTCCCCCTCGACGACGGCGGGCGGCTGGGTCCGGACACGACGGTCTGGCTGGCCGGCACGTACTGACCCGAGGGTCCGGAGGGTGCCTCACGGGCCGCCGGGTGACACGGTCACCCGGCGTTGTTGCCCGAGAGGGCGGCGTTGAGGTCCAGCGGCGTGGAGGTGGCCGTGGGCGGCGGGTTGAGGACGACCATGGGCTGCCCGGCGGGCGGGACCGGCGGGGTCAGGTCCGACTGGGGCAGCTTCGGCGGCGTCGTCTGGTTGAACAGCGTGGTGTCGAAGTCGACCAGACCGGTCTTCTCCATCACGGTGATGTGGTCCAGGACGGTGTCGTTGGCCTGGTCGGCGAGCGCGCGGACCAGGGTGTTCTTCGTGGTGGACCGGATCTTGGCGATCGTGTTGAAGATCGAGCCGTGCGTCATGCGCAGGATGTTGGCGAAGTCGGTGTCGAACTGCTTGCCGCTCTCGGCCTTCAGCTGGGCGACGAAGCCCTCCTGCTGCGGGCTGGCCACGTTGGGCAGCTGGATGTTCAGCATCGGCGCGATCTTGCGGCAGCTGGTGTCCAGCGCCCCGTGACCGTCGATCAGGTGGTTGCTGGCGGTGCGGACGGCCGGGGTCTGGCTCTTCTGGAGCCCGAGCTGGCCGAGCGGGTACTCCCACAGTCCCGCGGCGCGCACCTTCACCACGAAGTCGCGGTCGCCTTCGGTGAGCGGGCCCCACTGGGTGTTGGCGATCACACGGTCGGTCGAGGTCGACACGGTGCTCAGTCCGAGCATGGATGGGTAGGCGAGTGCGCTGAGTGTCACAGCGAGCGCACCGCCGACGAACAGGGTTCCCATCATGTTTCGCGAGAGTGGCACCGTTCCTCCTGCCCGGTCGGGTATGTCCGCCGATATGTCGATGTGCCGGGCACCCGGTGGGGGCCGGCACACAGGAGTACGGATGCGGAGCCCATCCGACTCAGCGGTGATCGCGCGAACTTGACGGACGCGACGGGCCCCGCGGCCGGCCCGGCCGGGGTATGACGGTGTCGGGCTTGCGCCGGTGACGGACCGACGAAGGGGGAACGGGGATGACGGCCGCGACACTGACGGGGATCACGTACTACCCGGTGAAGGGATGCGCGGGGACGGCGCTCACGGAGGCGGCGCTGACGGCCGGCGGCCTGCCGCACGACCGGACCTGGGCGATCGCCGACGAGAAGGGCGACCCGCGCTGGCAGGGGGGCGACCCCGCGCTGGCCCTGATCACCCCGGAACGCAACCAGGACGGGCTGACGTTGAGGGCGCCGGGCCGGGACCCGGTGCGCGCGGACGACCCGGACGTGCACGCGTGGCTCACGGACTTCCTGGGCGCCCCGAGCACCCTGGTCCCGTCCCCGGACGGCAACGCCGGCCGGCTGCACCTGGTCTCGCGGGCCACCCTGGACGCCCTGAACCGCCGGATCACCGCACGGGGCGCCGCACCCGTCCCGATGGACCGCTTCCGCCCCAACCTGGTGGTGGACGGATGGACCGTTGCGCACACCGAGGACGGCGCCGCCCGACTCCTCGTCGGCGACGCGGAACTGGCCCGCACCGAGGACACGATCCGCTGCGCGGTCACGCTGGTCGACCAGCGCACCGGCCGCCGCGAGGGTCCCGAGCCCCTGCGCACACTCGCGGACTACCGCCGGACGGCGGGCGGTGTCGCCTTCGGCGCCTACTTCGAGGTGCGGCGCGCGGGGCGGGTGTCGGTGGGGGACGCGGTGGTGCCGGGACCGGACAGCTGAGCGTCCGGCGGGTCCCGGAACGGACAACTCCCGGAATTGTGGCCTCCATCACGGCCCGCGCGGGCCACTCCTGCTGAAGTGGCCGGATGATCGGTCTTTTCGTGCGCGTCCTCCCCTTCTGGGTGCGCGAGCCCCTGCTCGCCGTCTTCGGCGTCGTCTTCAGCGGCTTCCTCTTCTACGCGGCCGTCCGGGACGGCGAGTGGGCGATGGCCGCCATCGGCGCCGCCGTCGCCGCGTTCACCGCCGTCCGGGTGTACCAGATCAACCGTGCCCTGGACGCCCGCCGCCACCGCAGGGCCATGGAGAGCGCGCAGCGGACCCAGGGCCTCTGACCCGGGCCCGGGGCCCGGGTTTTGGTCCGGCGCTCTTCCCGTTGGCGATCCGTTGACCGGCCCGACGAAACGTTGACCACTTCGCGAGGGAGTGCGGGGCAACGGGAGGGCGAGTCGTGACGGACCCCCGTCCTAGATTCGCCGCATGTCCATGCCACAGCGGCCCCACCGGCCCTCAGGGGCCGCCGCCACGCTCCCCGTGCTGCCCTACCGCAAGCCCACCAAGGGCCGCGACTACTGGGTGATCGACGACGTCTTCCCCGAGGCCGGCGCCGCCGCGATCCGCGAACGCTGCCTCGCCAGGGACGACTGGATCGAGGGCCACCCGTACACCTCGGAGAGCTGGCCCGGACTGCGCACCATGCCGGGCCTGGAACCCGCTGAACTCGCCCGCGTGGAAAGGCTGGTGAGGGAGGCCACGGGCGCCCGGCGGCTGTGGGTGCAGCAGGCGCCCGGCGGGGGCACGCTCAACCACAACTGCGTCCAGGTGGTGGGGCAGGGCGAGAGCTCCCCGCGGCCCCACTCCGACTCGCGCGCGCTGTGCCGCTACGCGGCCGTGCTGTACCTCAACCCGGCCGTCCCCAAGGACTGCGGCACCAGCTTCTACCGGCAGTCCCTGCCCGGCGGGCGGCTCGGCGGCAACGTCGTCCAGGCCCCGCACAACAACCTCGTCGAGGCCCTCGGCACCAGGTTCGTCGCCCCCGACGCCTTCGAGGAGGACGTACGGGTGCCCCACAGGCACAACCGGCTGCTCCTCTACAACGCCAACCTCGTCCACAGCGCCACCGGTTACTGCGGCACGACACTCCAGGACAAGCGGATGACGGCCGTCTTCTTCTGGATGGCCTGAGGCGTACGTCGCCCGGCGTCCCGAGCAGTTCCTCGCCGACGCGCTGCTGGTGTGCGACACCGGCAACGCGGTTCGGCACCGGTACGGCGACCGTCACGCTGCGCGGTCCCGTCGGCCCCGTCGCCACCACCACACCGCGCCGGTCGTCACGGACGCGGCGGTCAGCACGATGCCGAGGACCGGCCAGGTGCCGCCCGCGATGCGCAGGTCGGCCAGGAGCACCCCGGCGGCGAGTGCGACCGGTACCAGCACGGACAGCAGGGCACGGCCCGCGCCGGCCAGGGCGGCCGGGTCGAGGCGCCGGGGGCGGGGCGGGGCGCCGTCCGACCCGTCCCGCGGGAAGTAGAAGCGGACGGCCCGTTCGTGGAGCCGGACGGTGGCGCGGTCGTAGGAGTCGGCCATGTAGGGCAGCCAGACGAGCGGGGCGGCCAGTCCGACGAGGAACACGACGACGAGGAGCAGCCAGCGGGCGGCCTGGCTCCACCGGCCGGGGCGGCCGCCGGGCCCGGCCGGGGCGAGCAGGCCGAGCAGCCGCGCCATGCGCAGGGTGAGGCCCCCGAGGACGGCCGGGCGGCGCAGCGAACCGGCGCGCGGCGCACGCGCCCCGGCCGCGGACAGGCCCGCGCGGGCCCGCGGCACGTCGTCGTACACCCCTTGCAGGACCAGGATCTCGGCCGCGCGGTCCCGCTCGGTGGGGTCGCGGCCCGTCAGCGCGGCCAGTTCGAGGACCGTGCGGGTCTGGCGGAGCAGCGCCGCACAGAACGCGACGGGGATGAGCACGAGGAACGGCCCGCCCACGAAGGCGCCCTCGGTGACCGTGGCGCGCCGGCCCCGGGAGAGCAGCTGCGCCCGGGTGGGCGGGGGCCGGGTCGACGTGGTGCGGCGCGCCACCGGTCCCAGGTGGCGGACCGCGAACAGGGACAGGTGCTCGGGGAGGTGGTGCGGGTCGATGACGATCTCCCGCAGCAGCCGGCCCGCGACAGAGGTCCGCGGGTTCCGGGTCAGTACCGCACCGCCCTTACGACCTTCGCCTTCACCTCGCCGGACAGGTCACGGTTGCTGCGGGCCGTCGCCTTGCCGGTCTTGCCGGCGGACACGTCCTGGACGGTGACGACGACCGTGTCGAGCCGGTTGCCCGCGGAGTCGGTGAAGTCGACCTGGACGGCGAAGGACTTCGTCCCGTCGGCGGTGTTGGTGACGGTCACCCCGGCCGTCGCCCGGCCGTTGTCCGTGCCCGTCGCGCCGAGGTCCACGTCCGACTTCACATCGGCACCGCCCTTGACCTCGTCCAGCTTGCGGTTGGCCTCCGCCGTCGCCGACGCGAGCGCCGACGACGCCTCGGAGGCGAGGTCGGAGGCCAGGCCGGAGGCGAGCGAGGACGCCGCCGCGGTGGCCTCCCTGCCCAGCGACTCGGCGGCGGAGGCGGCCTTGCTGGCGGCGGACGACACCGACGACGGGGTGTTGTCGTCCGAGCAGCCGGTGAGCGCGGTGGCGCAGCAGATGGCCGCCGCCGTCAGCAGCACGCCCTTGGTGCGTGGCATCTCGTCTCTCCTTATGAGGGGTCCGAGGGCCCGCGGGCCCTCCTCCAGTGAAGGGGCGGTGCCCGCCGCCCGCATGCCGGGTCACCCGGACGGCGCACCCCCGTGGTGGCGTCCCCCGGCCGGACGCAGGGTCGGTGGAGCGGGAGGACAGGACCGAACGCCGACACAGAGACAAGGTGGCGTCATGAGCGACCAGCCGCACTCCCAGCCGACTCCGGGGCCCCGCGTGTGGGACCCGTCCCACCAGGGCACCGGTTCGCCGGGCCGGCCCGCGGCCGCTCCCGCGCCGCCCGGGAGCGGGCTGGCCGCGGCCGGGGTCGTCTTCGGGGGTGTGCTCATGTTCGTGAGCGGCTTCCTCGCCGTGTTCCAGGGCATCGCCGCGATCGCGGGCGACGACGTCTATGCCCGGGTCGGCCACTACGTCTACGAGATGAACCTGACGACCTGGGGCTGGTTCCTGCTGGTCGTGGGTGTCGTGGCGGCGCTGACCGGCTGGGGGCTGCTCAGCGGCGGCGCGTGGGCGGGCACGGCCCGGGTCAGCGGCATCGTGCTGGCCTCGCTCAGCCTGGTCCTCCAGTTCCTGTTCCTGCCGTACGCGCCGGTCTGGGCGGTCGTCCAGATCGCCCTCGACGTGTTCGTGATCTGGGCGCTGGCCTCCTACCGCCCCCGGCAGCAGTGGTAGTTCCTCCTGACGGCGTCGAGGGACGCCCCGCCGACCCGCACGTCCTTGCGGCGCAGCCAGGGCAGGGGCGGCACCGCGGATCCGACGTAGGGGGTGATCCGCACCTCGAAGTGCAGATGCGGTCCGGTGACGTTCCCGGTCGCGCCGGAGAGGCCGATGCGCCGGCCGGCCGTCACCCGCTCGCCCTTGCGTACGTCGATGCGGGACAGGTGCGCGTACTGCGTGAAGTAGCCGTCCCGGTGACGGACCACGACCTGGTTGCCGAAGCCGTCGCCGCAGGTCGTGGCCTGGACGGTGCCGGAGCCGACGGCGTACACGGGGGAACCCGCGTCGACGGCGAAGTCCTGGCCGGTGTGGCGGTGGGCCCAGCGCGAGCCCTTCGCGGCGTAGCCCGCGGAGAGCCAGTAGTGGTGGATGGGGGCCGTCCAGGCAGGGGAGCGCTGCCCGGCCGGGCGGCTGCGGTCGCCGAACGGGCAGTGGCCGTCGCGTCCTGACGCATCGACGGCGACCGGGTCCCCGGAGTTGCGGCCCGTCGCCCACAGCAGGTCCCACAGTCCGGCGCGGACGGCCTTGCGGCGGCGTTCGGCGGCCCTGACCTCCGTGTCGGGCGCGTCCTCCTCGCGCAGCCGGTCGACGCGTGCCCGGGCCCGTTCGTGCGCGCGGACGGCGCGGGCGGTCTCCCCGCGGAACCCGTCGGTCCCGGCGCCGGCGGGCACGGCGGTGAGCACCAGCAGCAGAAGGGCGGACAGGGCCGTCAGGACGGACAGGACGGCGCCGGCGGCCCGGCCCGAGCCCGCTGGGCGCGTGCGGGTCCGCGCCGTCGTCCGCGTTCGCGCCCGGGGTCGTGAGAGGCGCGCGAGGTGTTCTCGTCCCATCGTGTGATCATCGGACCGGCAGGGTGGCCGGGGGCGGCACCCGGACCGCGTGGCGGCCGGATTCAGCCGGACGGCCCACCCATCAGCGTCCGGTAGACGGCCGACGACCGGGGATTGCCGGAGCACCGCCACACACCGTGCGGGCAGTAGTCGCTGATGGTCTGGTACAGCGGCCGGTGCTCGGCGAACCAGGTCAGCATCCCGCGCACGTACTCCGGGTTGTCGCCGTTGCGGAACAGCCCCCACTCCGGGTACGAGACCGGCTTGCCGTGCGCCCGCGCGAACCGCACCTGCGCGGCGAGGCCGTACGGCTCCGTGACCTGCTCCTCGAAGGACATGCCGTGCGGCTGGTCGTAGGCGTCCATGCCGACGACGTCGACGTACCGGTCGCCGGGGTAGCAGGCGGTCCACGGCACGGCGTCGCGGCCGCGGCTGGGCGTGAACTCGAACCGGAACCGCCGCCCGCCGTCCACGGACCGCATGGCGTCCACGATCCGCGCCCAGTACCGCTTCCAGGCCCGCGGGTCGGGTCCGCAGCGGTGCGTGTAGGTGATCCCGTTCATCTCCCACCCGACGACCAGCACGCTGTCGGTCAGCCCCAGCGAGACGAGCCGTCGGGCCAGCGTCCGGAAGTGCCCGTCGTGGTCCCCGCGCGCACCCCGGCGCAGTTCCTCCCGCACGACCCGGTCGGACACGTGCTCCTCGGTCCCCTCCAGCATCGGCACGTTGAGCACGAACATCCGGTCGGCGCGCGCCTGTCTCCACCGCGCCCAGTGCTCCAGATAGCCGGGCGCCCCCTCGATGTTGCTCCACCGGTCCCCCGGCAGATAGGCGTGCCCGACGCGGGGCGTGGCCCTGCCGAGCCACCGGTCGAGCGCCCCGATCCGCCGTACCCCGGCGTCGTCGTAGCCGACGTACGCGCCGAAGGCACCCGGCGGCCCACCCGCTCCCCGTCCGACCGGCACACAGGCGGGCCCGGCGAGCACGGCGAGGGCGACGAGGAGCGCGACCAGCGGCGTCCGGAGGCCGTGCGGGACACGGAGGCGGCGGACCTGGGACGCGCGGCCGGTGTCAGGGCGGCGGAGGGCCTCGGACGACCGGGGGGCTTCGGGGGACCGAGGGGCCTCGGGGGCCCGGGGGGCGTGGAACACCGGCTCACTATGCGGCCGTCACCGCCCTGCCCACCCCGGAACCGGCGAAGAACCACCCGGACGGCAACCCCGCCCCGCCCGGCGGCGACTACGGGGGCAGGAAGCACCGGACGACACCGAGCACGACCGCACAGGCACGTGAATCCCTTACCCCACACGAGGAGTTCACCATGCGCAGGCACCCCCCACGGCACCCCGCGAGGCTGCTGACCGTCCTGGCGGCACTCGCCGCCCTCCTGCTCCACGCGACCGGCTTCGCGGCGCCCCGGGCCGAGGCGGCCGACGAGTGGAACCCGCCCGCGGGCCTGGTCCGGCCTCTCGACGAGGTCTGGAACCACGTCTCGACGACCTACCCCGACCTCTACGGGTTCCGCAACTACGGCTGGGACCAGGTCATGGCGAACAAGGGCAGCATCAACTACTGCGTCCGCTGGGAGTCCGACGCCCCGGTCAGCACCGCGCTGCGGGACCAGATCCACGCGGTCCTCAGGAAGCAGTTCGCGAAATGGATGGCGACGCAGGTGCAGAACGGCCGGGGCTACGACAACTGGCCCTACACCAGCGTCCCCGTCAACATCGTCGGCTGGGCGGTGAAGAACCGCTCCACCCTCCAGTGGACCGACAACTCCGTCGACATCTACTCCGGCGTCCTCGACGGCGCGGGCGCCCCGCAGTGCGCCCCCGACTGCGGCCGCTTCTTCCACCAGGACGGCAACTACTCCCGGTGTCCCGGCGGCACCGCCCGCCACTACGACCAGTCCCTCTGGCTCACCCAGGGCTTCCAGGGCGGCGCCGGCGGGGACTGGGGCCAGCGCGTCGGCCAGGAGTACTTCACCGGCGCCCTGAACCAGGAGGACATCCACATCTACCTGCACGAGGTCGGCCACACCTTCGGGCTCGACGACTTCTACGACTGGACCCCCACCGGACAGTGCTGCTTCCTGATGAAGGCCGGCAGCGCCACCCGGATCACCGAGTTCGACAGCTGGATGCTGCGGGACTTCTGGCGCCACCTGAAGAGCCGCTACAACCTCTGAGGTCCTTCGGTCCGGTTCCGGCCCAACAGGCAACCCCGGCACGGCATTTACCTCTCTCACAGGGTGCTCACAGACCCGGCCGGGGTGCGAGGGACGTGTTGGACCCCGGCCCGTCGGTGGGCTGTCCGGTCCGATGCCGCTGACCACGGCACTCGCAGACGAGGAACCGATGACCAGATCGCAACATCGCAAGACGCTCAAGCGCACGGCGTTCGCCGCCGGCGCCGCGCTCACCGTCGTGGCCGCCGTCACCGGGTCCGCACCCGGTGCCGGCGCCGCGCCGGCGAGCACCCCGGGGACGCCGAAGCTCAAACTCGTCGCCGCCTCCAAGGCCGTGACCGCCGACCGGTACGAGGGGAACGCCGGGGTCTACCTCGACCTCGGCACCTACGTCACCGTCGACAACGCTCCGCTGGAGCTGAAGGTGACCCGGAAGTCCTACAAGGACCCGATCGTCGCCCAGCAGATCCTGCGCGACGGGTCGAAGGTGAAGACCAAGGCGCTGCCCGCCGGGCTGGTGAAGCAGTTCGGCGGCCTCCCGGACTTCCTGGAGGTCTCCATCAAGAACGCGGCCGGGGCGGAGGTGCAGAAGAGCACGAGCAACTTCTGCCCGAACAACGCCTCCGGCCGGCTGCGCCCCGACGCCCCCGCCACCTCGCACTATCCGGAGAGCTGCTCCACCAACCCCTTCACGCTCGGCTCGGTCTGGGGCGTCGAGAAGGGCTGGGCGGCCAACACCTCCGCCTTCGACTACGACAAGCCCGTGGACCTGGCGGCCGGCGAGTACACCGTCAAGGTCGCCGTGGCGAAGAAGTACCGCGACCTGTTCGGCATCCCCGACGACCGGCCGACCATCAAACTGACCGTCCGCGAGGTCGGCGACGGCGGCGAAGGCGGGGGCGGCGGCGTCGGGGTCGCTCCCCGCGGCGCGGCCGGGGCCCACGGCGGCGCCGGTCACGGCGCCTCGCACGACATGGCCGGGATGGCCGGCATGGACGGTATGGCGGGCGGGCACCACTACGGGCCCCGCGGGGCCGACGCGCCCACTCCCTCCGCGCTCTCGCACGCCCTGGAGGCCCGCGGTCTGGCCCGCCACCTGGGTGACGGCGCCGGCCACACCGACGGCTCCCGTGTCGCGCCCGCGCTGAAGCCCGCCGCCACGCGGCCCGGCGGACGCGCGGGCGTGGCGGCGAACGTGCCCAAGCCGGACCTGCGCTCGCTGCCGGCCTGGGACATCGCGGTCACCGACGGCGAGGACGGCGACGTGGCGGGCAAGGACTACCTCGCCTTCAGCGCCAACGTCTGGAACGCCGGCCCCGCGCCGCTCGTCGTCGACGGCTTCCGCAAGCCGGGTGCGGAACTGATGGACTCGTACCAGTACTTCTACGACGCCAAGGGCAAGCAGGTCGGCTACGCGCCGGCCGGCACCATGGAGTGGGACCCGCGCGTCGGTCACGAGCACTGGCACTTCACCGACTTCGCCAGCTACCGGCTGCTCGCCGCCGACCAGCACGAGATCGTGAAGAGCGGCAAGGAGGCGTTCTGCCTCGCCAACACCGACGCCATCGACTACACGGTGAAGAACGCCAACTGGCACCCGTTCAACACCGATCTGTCGACCGCCTGCGGCCAGCAGAACTCCATCTCCGTGCGTGAGGTCCTCGACGTCGGCTCCGGCGACACGTACACCCAGTACCGTCCCGGGCAGTCCTTCGACATCACCGACCTGCCGAACGGCACCTACTACATCCAGGTCATCGCCAATCCGGCGAACCGTCTCCAGGAGACGAACACCAAGAACAACGTCTCCCTGCGCAAGGTCGTCCTGGGCGGCACCGTGGGCGCGCGCACGGTGTCGGTCCCGCCGGTCGACCTGGTCGACGCCCCCTGATCCGAGGGAACGGCGTACCTGCCCCGGCCCGCCCTGCGCGGGCCGGGGTGGTCGCAGGACCGGCGCCCCGCCGCACCGGTGAGTGATCCCGCCCACTCCTGTCGTGCCGTCGGTCTCACCTGCCCGTTGTGGGGCAACCCTTGTACGGCCAGGGGAGTCTCCTGAGTCGTCTGTGCTTCTCGGACGTATTCCTGCACGCGTGTAGGGTTCCGACGTTCGGCGGTGACCAACGCCGGCGATCCGAGCACGGTGTACGGGGTGAAACAGCCGAGGCGGAGGGGCGAGCGCCGGTGAGCGGAACGAGGAGGCGCGGGCGTACTCCGGAGGAGGCGGCCGGCCGCGGTGGCAGCAGGACGGGCGGACCCGTCGGCAGGGCGGCCGGACCCGGCCGGGCGGGCGGCGCAGCCGCGGGCAGGCCGGGCGGTCCCGGCCGGACCCGGCTGACGCGGCGCGGGCGGATCCTCGCGTGGGGCGCGGGTGTGACGGCCGTCGTGGTCCTCGGGATCGGCGGGGTCGGCGCGTGGGTCTACAACGACCTGAACAACAACATCAACTCGGCCGACGTGGACGACAAACTCGGCGAGAACCGGCCCGAGAACCTCAGCCCCGGGTCGAAGAACATCATGATCGTCGGGTCCGACAGCCGTGACGGCGCCAACGCCAAGTACGGCAAGGACCTGACCACCATGCAGTCCGACACCCTGATGGTGCTGCACATACCGGCGGACCGTAAGTGGGCCTCGGTCGTGTCCTTCCCGCGCGACTCGTGGGTGGAGATACCCAGTTGCGAGAAGGGCGACGGAAGCACGTCCACCCCCCACCACTTCAAGATCAACGAGGCCTTCGCGCTCGGCGGCAGCAACGGCAAGGTCGGCGAGGCCGCCGCGTGCAGCATCAAGACCGTCGAGGCCAACACCGGCCTGCGCATCGACCACTTCATGTCCGTCGACTTCTCCGGCTTCAAGGGCATGGTCGACGCGCTGGAGGGCATCGAGGTCTGCCCGAAGCAGGCCATCCACGACAAGAAGGCCCACCTCGACATGGAGGCCGGCTGCCAGACCGTCAAGGGCGAGAAGGCGCTCGGCTACGTCCGGGTCCGCTACGCCGTCGGTGACGGGTCCGACATCGGACGCATCGGCCGCCAGCAGGAGTTCATGGACGCCCTGGCCAAGAAGGCCAAGTCCAAGCTCACCAGCCCCGACGCGATGTACGGCTTCCTCCAGTCGATCACCAAGTCCCTCACCACCGATCCCGACATGGCCGGGATCAAGCCGCTGTACGGGCTCGCCGACGAACTCAAGGGCATCCCCAGCGACCGGCTGAGCTTCCTCACGGTGCCCAACTACGGCCGGGAGGCCGACCAGCCCACCGACAAGGCCAACGTCGTCTGGCAGTACCCGCAGGCCGCCGACCTGTTCACCTCCCTGGCCAAGGACAAGGAGGTCACCAAGCCGCAGTTGGAGGCGGCGAAGAAGAACGTGGTGTACGCCTCCAGCGTGCGGGTCCAGGTCCTCAACGGCACCGGCGTCTCCGGCCGCGCCGCCGCCGTCGCCGAGAAGCTGAAGGCCGCCGGATACACCGTCACCGGCACCGGCAACGCGCCCGGCGGGACGGTCGCGAAGACGACCGTCACCTACCCGGCCGGACTCGACGGGCAGGCCGCCGTCCTCGCGTCCCGGCTGCCCGGACTGCGGGCCACGGCCGACACCGCGGCCGCTGCCGGGGTCGTCACCCTGGTGGTCGGACCGGAACTGAAGGTCGACGACGTCGCCTGACGATGTACATGGTCAACAGGACCGCCGGAATGGGGTAAGCTTGATCTTGAGCCGGTCACCGGAAAGAAAAACGGTGAACGACCTCTGCGTTGGTGGTCCAAGGAAAGACGCCCCGCTTCCTGCGGGGAAATGCAGGTGCAAGGCCTGCCCGGCGCTCCGGTGAACGAGTCCCATCCCGTGTCAGGCGGGGTGGGACTCGTTCGTTTTGCGGGCACGGCGCAGCCGCCCGACCCGCCCGACCGGGGCGGGGGCGGCGTACACCATCCCCCCACCCCGGTCGGCGACGGCCGGACGGGCTCCCGTCAGTGCCTCACGTCGCGTTCGCGCTCGACGGGCCGAAGAACTCGATCTCGGCTATCGACACCTGCTTGCTCGGCGAGGCCATGTACGAGGACTCGATCGTGAAGCGGACCTTGGTGACCTCGCCCACGCGGAAGGCGCGGCGCTGGCCGCCCGAGCTCTGGTCCAGGACGATCTCCCGGGTCGTCGTCTTCCCGTCCTTCAGGGTGATCGTCGCCTTGATGCGGTGCGGGAGCGCCGACTGGGTGAGCTGGTCGGGGCGGACCGACGTCCCCGAGGTGATGATCAGGTCCAGCAGACGGGTCGGCTCGTCGAAACGGGCCTCGATCCACTCGCCCTCGCCCGACTGCGAGACGCCGGGACCCCACCAGCTGTTGTTGATCTTGTCGAAGGCCAGTTCCGGCTTGTGCCCCGGGTAGGAACGCGAGGCCGCGAACGAGTCCGGCGCGACCGGCGCGCGCTTGGCGAAGTGGTCGCGGGTGGCCTGGATCGCGGCCGGGGTGTTCACCCCCGCGATGATCACGAGGGTGAGGACGACCGCCGCGACGACCCAGCTGAGGATGCGGTCGAACGTACGGCGCAGGCGCGGGCGGTCGCCGGCCCAGTGCGCCTCGCGGTTGCGATGGAACAGGCGGCGCCACCAGGGCAGGCGCAGCGAGGAGCGGTCCTCCAGCGTCATGGGCATCGCGCAGCGGACGCAGAAGTGCCGGTCGGGGTTGTTCGGGGTGGCGCACCAGGGGCACGCGACGCCGAACTGCTCGCCCTGCACGGGGCCCGGCGCACGCACCTGCGGGCGGTCCGCGACCGGCCTGCCCGGCAGGACCGGTGCGACGGACGGCGGCGCGGCGGGACGCGGCTCCGCGTCGGCGACCGGGACGAGCAGCGAGCGGGCCCGCGCGGCCATCGTGTCGCCGAGCGCGGGCGCGGGGGCGGCCGCCGGTACCGGTGCGGTGGGTGCGGTCGCGTCGGGGGCGGGCGGGTGCGCGGCGGCCGGTGCGGTGCCCGAAGGGGCGGCGGTGCCGTCCTCCGGCGGGATGACCGGCAGGGGAGTTTCCGTGGTGTCCTCGTCGTCCGGGTCGTGGTCGTCGTCGGCGGCCGGGGCGGCGGCCGACGCGGCGGGGGCGGGTGGGGTGGGCGGCGAGGCGGCGAGCACCGTGCCCTGCGCGGGGCGGTGACCGGGCCCGGATCCGCCGTCCGAGGCGGCGCCGGCCGCGTGCGCCGTGCCCGGCCCCTGCGCGACACCGCCGCCGTGTCCGGCGGCGGCGCTGTGTCCGGTGGCCTGGCCGTGTCCGGCGGTGGAACCGTGTGCGGTTGTGGAGCCCGGGGCGGACCCCGACCCCGCCCCGGACCCGTGAGCCAAGCCGGGCTGGGAGCCCGGCCCGGACGCGTGGGCCGGGTCCGGCCCGGAGCCGTACGCGGGGCTCGGTCCGGCCGCCGCGCCCGGGGTGGACGCGGCACCGGTGCCTGTCCCGGCGCCGATTCCGGCGCCAGGGGCCGTCGCGGAGCCGGACCGGGCGCTGCCACCTGTCCCGGGGGCGGAGCCCGAGGAGCCGGACCCTGAGCCGGTGCCCGTCCCGGCGCCGGGGGCCGTCGCGGAGCCGGACCGGGAGTCGGTGCCCGTCCTGGGGGCCCACGGACCGGAATCCGGGGCCGGTACCGGTCCCGGGGCCGGCCCGGGGGCCGCCGCCGAAGTCTGTCCGGTGGCCGATCCCGCGCCCGGCACGTGTCCGGAGGCGGTTCCCGAAGCCGTACCCGGTCCGGTGGCGGATCCCGCACCCTGCGCGGAGGCTGCCGGACCCGGCCCGGAGGGCGTGGCCCCCGGCGCCGGGGTGGATCCCGCGCCCGGCGCGGAGGGCGCCGCCGCTCCCGCAGCAGGCCCGGAGGGTGTTCTGGCCGGTCCGGAGGGTGCCGTGGGTCGGGCCGCGGGGCGGTCCGTCCAGCTCAGTACGGCGCCGCAGGCGTCGCAGAACGACTGGCCCGGCTCGGCCCGCGTGCCGCACTCGGCGCAGTTCTGGGTGGTCATCTCTCCGGGATCCTTTCGGCGGCGGTCACCTTGACCGAGTACGGCATGTGGGCGGGGCGCGCTGCGGCCACGATGGTGTCCAGGCGGTGTTCGTCCGCCGGGCCGGGGTCGGGCAGGCGGACCGTGACGTGCAGATGCGGTCGCGGTTCGCCCGGGACCGGGCCCAGCGGCCGGGCGCTCCACGCGGCGCCGCCGCTCTCGGAGATCTCCGGTTCCACGCCGAAGGCCAGCCGGACCGTCTCCGACAGGCCGCGCCGGGTGCCGCGCACGCGGTGCAGGTACGCGGCCGCCGCGACCGCGGCCCGCAGCCGCGGCTCGGGTTCCGTGCCGTCGGTCTCCGCGCCGACCCAGCCCGCGAGCCACCGGGTGAAGTCGACGGGGGCGAGCGCCGGGTCGAAGTAGGCGGGCAGACAGTCCAGGACGTTGAGGACCGGGGCCATCACCTCGTCCAGACCCGCGACGAAACGCTGCGCCAGGTCGTCGTCGGCGAAGACGGCGGGCAGCATCCCGCCGATCGGGACGGAGGAGCCGAGTCCGTCCACCGAGCCCCTCAACGCCCCCACCCCTTCCGTGTGTCCACGTCCGTCATGAGCCGTCCCCGATCACGCGCACCCGGTGGTCGTAGGAGAAGACCAGAGCGGGCGCGGCCAGGTCGATACGGTCGGTCGCCTCACCGCGCTTGCCCGTCAGCGGGTCGGCCGGGTGCAGCGTGACCTGGTCGACCAGCTCCACCCCCGGCACCCGCTGGAGGACGGCGAAGACCTCGCCGGACTGCACCGGCCGGCCGAAGGGCCAGCCCTTGCCGTCCGCGCCGCCGGTCAGCGGGTCGAGGTGGCGGTAGAGGGCGTCGTGCGCCTGCCGGCGGACGCGGTCGGTGTCGACGCCCCGGAAGGCGTGCACCGTCGCCACCACCGTCACGCCCTGGTAGTAGGGCGGGCCGACCGCCAGCCTCGTCCCGATCAGGCGGCGTTCGTCGAGATGGCGGGTGATGCGGTCCAGCAGGGAGTCGCCGGGCACCAGCTGCTCGAAGCGCAGCCGCCCGCCCGGGTCGGGCACGGCCTGCGGGACGACCAGCACGCGCACGGCGTAGGAGCCGTGTTCGTCCGGCTCGCCCTCCAGGCAGGTGATGCGGGCGGTCTCGGGGGCGGCGCGGCGGGCCAGTTCCTCGTAGTCGCGCAGGGTCACCGCGCGCTCCTGGGCGCGCAGCGTGATCGGCGCGCGCAGTTTCGCCTCCGCCACCGTCTCGCCGTCGACCCCGCCCCGCGCGGCCTCCCGGTTGACGACCTCGGAGACGTAGGGCACGGAGGTGCGCAGCACCTGCACCGCGCCCCGGGCCACGTTGCCCGCGCGGCCGCCGCCGGTGCGGTAGCGGCGGGCCCGGATCACGGAACCCTTGGCGGGGACGGCGCCGTACTGGCGGAGCCGGCCGTCGGGTTCGCGCACGGACGGGCCGAAGGCGATCTCGCCGGTGGCCGCGTCCAGGGTGACGTGGCGGTCGTCCGGGTTGGAGGCGGCGAAGTGCGGGACGACCTGCCAGTCGGTCCAGCCCTCGTGCTCGGCGGTCTGGAGCAGGACCGGCGGGTCGTCGCCGACCACCGGCGCGTGGGTGAGGGCGACATGCTGGCCTGGCAGGCCGCTGGACTCGCCGAGCGCCTCGTCGTAGACGGTCTCGGCGTGCACGGCGGGGGCGGTACCGCCGACCGTGAAGACCTCGGCGGAGCGCACGGTCGGGGAGGTGGTGTAGAAGGGCTGGCCGGGGAGGGGCTCGGTGACGCGGCAGCGCAGCCAGCCGGCCTCCTGGCCGCCGGAGCGGGACAGCACGTGGCCGCCGGTGACGTGCAGGACGACCTCGCCGGGGCGGTTGAGTCCGCCGGTGCCGTCGCGGTCGATCTCGCACTCCTGCCAGCCGTCCTCGGTCCACGCCTCCCAGACGAGCGGGGGCTGGCGCGGGTCGACGCCGACGCCGTCGACCCGGCTGTCCAGTTCCAGCACCACCGCGCAGTGCGGGACGGCCGCGCTCAGGCCGAACAGCATGCAGTCGCCGGGCTGCGGCGCCTCGGCGAAGCAGAGCAGGTCCTTGCCCTCGGTGAGGTCGCTGGTCCGGTCGGTGACCGGCTCCCCCCGGTGCTGCACGACGAGGTGACTCAACCGGCTGGGCACGACGGTGAGTTCGCGTTCCGTCGCGAAGACGACCGCTTCCTCGCTCTCGGTGCGGACCGTCGCCACCTCGGTGCCCACGGGCAGCAGCACCGGCTCCTCCTGCGGCGCGGACAGCCAGAAGGTGACCTCGGTGCGCGCGGCGGACGGCGGGAACAGGCGGATGCCGACCAGGTCGAGGAAGGCCAGGTGGTTCTTCTCGGGGACGCGGTTGAGGCGGTAGACGATCTGGTCGGCCATGTGGGCGACCGTCTCGACGAGCGTCACGCCCGGGTCGGACACGTTGTGGTCGGTCCACTCCGGTGCGCGCTGCTGGATGTAGCGCTTGGCGTCGTCGACGAACTGCTGGAAGCGGCGGTCGTCCAGGTTCGGGGAGGGCAGGGCCATCAGCGGTCGCTTTCGGAAGCCGTGCCGGACGGGCCGGGAAGATCCGGCTCGTCGTGGGACGGAATGACGTAGAAGGGGAAGACGAGACTGCGCGGGTTGTTGGTGCCGCGGATCGCGTACCGGACGTCGATGAAGAGCACGCCCTGTTCGGCGCCGGCGGTGACCTCGACGTCGGTGACCTCGATGCGCGGCTCCCACCGGTCCAGGCTGGTGTACACCTCGTGCTGGATACGGCCGGCCGTCGCCTCGTTGACCGGGGCGAAGACCAGGTCGTGGATGGCGCAGCCGTACTCGGGGCGCATGGGGCGTTCGCCCGGCGCGGTGGCGAGGATCAGCCGGATCGCCTCCTCGATCTCGCGCTCCCCGCTGACCAGGGCGATGCCCCCGGTGGGGCCGATGCGGAGCGGGAACGCCCAGCCCGATCCGACGAATTGCTCGGCCATCAGAGGGCCACCTGCCTTTTCCTGGTTCTCACGGCGTGCGGTCTGCGCGTCACGGCAGCGGGTACGGCTTGGCGTTGACCATGACCATGCCCTGGAGCATGAGGGTGGCGGCCCGGATGCCCACGTTGGCCGTGGAGTTGATCTGGACGGTGGCGCCCGCGCTGAACGTGGCGGCGCCGCCCGACTTGAGGTTGAGCAGACCCGCCGCGTCGACCGAGACCATGCCCGTCATCGACCTGATGTTGATCAGGTTGCCCCGCAGGGTGAGGGAGCCTCCGCTCCTGATGGCGACGTTGCGTCCCGCGGTGAGGGTGAGGTCGGTGCCCGCCTTGACGGACACCGAGCGGCTGCCCTTGATGCTGACGGTGCCCTTGCTGTCCACGGTGATCTCGGTCTGCGCACGGTCCAGGTTGATGACGAGTTTGTCGTCGCCGCTGGTCAGCCGCACGCCCTGTTTGCCGCCGGTCCGCTGGTCGAGCAGGTCCAGCCGGTTGCCGCTGCGGTCGGACAGGGTGTGCCGGGAGGCGCGCTGCCGGGCGCCGTCGTGCAGGGGCACGTCCTTGACCGGGGTCGGCTTGTCCCTGCCGTTGTAGAGGCCGCCGATGACGTACGGGTGGTCGAGGGCGCCCCGGTCGAAGGCGACGAGCACCTCGTCGCCGACGTCCAGGGGGAAGATCGAGCCGCCGCGCTTGCCGCCCCACTGCGTCACCCGGGTCCAGTCGCTGACGTAGGCGTCGTCGAGCCAGGGGAACTGGAGCTTGACGCGCCCCTGTTTGAGCGGGTCGCCCACGTCGGTGACCAGCGCGCTGACGGTGCCGGGCAGGTTCAGCCCGTTGACGGCACCGCCGCCGCCGGAGGCGAGCCCGTACAGCGAGCGCCACTGCCGTCCGCTGACCGTGACCCACGCCTCGTAGTGCTTGCCGTCGCCGAAGACGTGCCGCACGGAGGTGGCGGTGTACTTGCCCTCGAAGGGGGCGCCGACGTCGGCGAGCGTGACGGGCAGGCCGGGCCGCAGTTTCGGGGTGCCGCGCGCGATGACCTCCAGTTCGGCGAACGAACCGGTCACGTCGTCGGCGAGGGCCTCGGCGGCGAACTTCACCTCGGACTGCCGGTCGTACGGCGTCTGCGCGTCCACCAGCTTGGCCGGCTTGAACTTGGCGGCGGCCTCGCCGGGGGTCGTGCCGATGCTGATGCCGGGGTTGCTCGTCGCGGGCGCGGTCGCGGTGAGCTTCTTCTTCGTCGTCACGTCCCAGCCGCGTGCCTCGACGGTCGCGACCTGTTCGGCGGCGGTGACGGCGGCGCGCAGCCGGAGGATGTCGGTGCCGGCCTCCATGACGAACGGGCTCTTGTCGCCGGGGGTCGAGGTGGCCGGCGCCCCCGACGCCGGGTCCGGCTTGACGAACTGGAACTTGCCCTTGGCGTCCACCGACATGACCATCTCGTTCTCGTCGGCCAGCCGGGCGAGGAAGTCCCAGTCGGTGACGTTGGCCTGGCTGATGAACTCGTAGACCGTCTTGGTGGACTCGATCCTGCCGACCGGGACGCCGTCCTGCGAGGCCAGCTTGCGGGCGATGTCGGAGGCGCTCTGGTTGCGGTAGGCGGCGACCCGGCGCTGGCGCATCAGCCGGTGGCCGAAGTCGTAGCCGCGGATGACGGTGAAGGAGCCGGTGCCGTCGTAGTCGGCCTCCAGACCGCACACCTCGCCGGTGAACAGCGGGTCGGCCGCGCCCTTGCCGTCGGCGACCGGGGCGAGGACGACGGGGGTGCCGAACTCGACTTTCAGCTTGCCCAGGACCAGCCGGCCGGGGTCGCGGAAGGTGAGCCGGAACGCGGCCGGCACCCCGAGCCCCTGGTCGACCCAGCCGTCGACGAGGAGCGGCGCGATGTCGAGGGGGAGGGGATCGCCACCGAGGGTGACCTGGATGACGCTGGAGAACGCGGACTGGACCACTAGTGGCGCACCTCCTCGGCGGCCGGCAGGACCAGCTCGATGCCGGTCGGCAGCCGGGAGGGATCGTCGATGCCGTTGATCTCGGCGATGGAGCGCCAGGCGGAGGCGTCGCCGTACTCCCGCCAGGCCAGCGACTGGAGGGAGTCCCCGGCGACGACCCGGTGCACGCGCTGCGCGGTCAGGGCGCCGGACGTGGGGTTCTGGCCCTTCGTCTTGCTGGGGATCTCGTGCAGGCGCACCTGGCAGGTGGCCCGGATCGGGACGCCCGTGGTGCCGAACAGGGAGTACGCGACGTCGATGCTGCTGACGTAGGCGGTGAAGCGGGCCGTGGAGAACGAGCCCCACTGGAACACCACCCAGGGCGGCGAGGGCTGCTTCGCGGCGATGCTCTTGGTGGTCACCTCGCAGCACTCCAGCAGCGACTCGACCTTCTTCAGCACGGTGTTGCTGCCGGGCTGGTCCGAGGTGTCGAGGAAGATCTCGACGGTCATCTCACGGGGCTCCGGGCCCATGAACTCCGGTACGGAGCCGTCCCGGACGGCCGCCGTGGGGGTGACCTTCCACTGGGCCCGGCGGCCGAGCTGGAGCTGTGCCGGGTTGAAGTCGAACGCGAAGGATTTGATCAGCCCGCCGGGGGTGGTGCTCGTGCCCACCGGCGGCTCGTGGATCGCGAGGGTGGCACGGACCAGGCTCTTGCCGGCGCCGCCTTTGCTCCCCTTGGCCATGGCTTGTACTCCCTGCTCGGTCCTTGCTCGTCCCAGTCCTGGTCCTGCTGCCGGATCCCGTCACCGGGGTCCGGGTCACTCAGTCCGTGAAGCCGTGGTGGGTGATCTCCAGGACCTCCGTGGCCACGCCGGGGCTGTCCGGGCTGAGCGACGGCCCCTGCCAGCTCACCGGCAGCACGTCGATGAGACCCCACCGGGCGACCTCCGAACCGTCCGCGCGCAGCGCCGCGATCTGCGCGGTCGGCCGGGTCACGCCCGTGGTGACGGAGGAGATCCACTTGGCGACCTTGGTGGTGTCCGGGGTGAGCGGACGGGTCAGCCGGATCGTCGAGAAGGTGACCCGGGAGGGCAGTTGCCAGACGAAGCCGTTGTTGCCGCCCTCCTGCCGGTGCTCGATCTCCACCTGCGACGAGAGGCCCTCGCACCCGTTGAAGTAGCCGAGGCTCTCGCCGTCGATGGTCAGGGTGAAGAAGATGGTGGAGCCCGGGTCGAGATCGGACGGCATCGGGAGCCTGGCCTTTCTGGGAGAGGGACGGCGGGGGCGTGGAGCGGGCCGGTGCGGCGGGCGCCGGGGCCGCCGGTCAGCGTTCGGGAGTCATCGGGTCACGGTCGACGGGTCAGTGGCGGGGGTCGCGGAGTCTGCCGATGCGCTCCCGGTCCAGCCGGAGTTCGGTGCGTAGCAGGCGGGTGATGCGGCCGGTCAGACGGTGCGTCAGCTCGTCGAGCTGGAAATCGGTGAGCGTGCGCGGATCGAAGCCCGGTCGCGCCGGCACCGGGTGCGGGGCCGCCTCGGTCTGCTCGGGGCCGGGGGGAGTCCGGGTGGGCGGCCCGGCGTCGGCACGCGGCGGCGCGGGAGGCGTGGGCGGCGCGGGAGGTGGCGGGACGCTGCGCCGCTGGACCACGGGGGCGTTCGGCGCGGACGGCGGTGGTGCGGCGACCGTCGGGAACGGCGCCGGGGCGCTCGGTGCCGGGGCCGCCGGGGCCGCCGGGACGGCGGGACGCACGGGGGCCATGGCCACCGGGACCGGTGCCGCCGCCGACCGCCGCTGGACGGCGGGCGGTGCGGTCGTGCTCGGTGCGCCCGCGGCCGGCCAGGCCGGGGAGGCCGGCCCGCTCGCTGCCGTCGCCGACCCGGGTGCGGGTACGGGTGCGGGTACGGGTGCGGCACCGGTCGCGGGGGCGGGGCCGGGGCCCGGGGCGGGCGTCGGGTACGGGCGCGCCACGGGTCGGCCTGCGGCCGCGCCGGGCGTACCGGGCGGGACGGGGGCGGTACGGCGCAACGGCACGGGCGCCTTGACCGCACTGCGCTGCACGGCCGCCGGGACGCTCCCCGCGGACCCGGCCACCGGGGTACGGCCCGGGAGGGAAAGGGGGGAGACGAGGGAGACGGGGGAGGCGGGCAGCGAGGGGAAGGCGGGTCCGCCCGCCGCCGTCGGGCGGACCGTGGGCGGGAGCGCGCCGGGGGCCGCGGGAGCGTCGGTGGTCGCGGTGGCGCCGGTGGCGGCGGACCGGGGCGGGACCGCCGGACGGGGTGTGGGCAGACCGGCGCCGCCGTCCGGCCCGAGGCCGGACGCGGGTGCGGACGCGGGTGCGGACGCCGGTGCGGAGACCGGCGCCGGGAACGGCCTGGCGACCGGGAGTCCGGGCGCACCGGCCGCCGTGGCACTGCGTTGCACGACGGGAGGCAGGAGCGGGGAGCCGCCCGCCGCGGGGACGGCCGTGGCTCCGGGCCCGGGCGCCGTACGGGAGGCGTGACTCCGAGGCGCGGGAGGACCGGCGTCCGCCGGGCCGACGGGTGCGGTGGCGGCGGGCCGGGACGACAGGGGGGCGCCCAGCGCGGGGCGTGCGGCAGCGGGGCGTCCGGGCTGCCCGGCGGCGACCGGCAGGGCCGCACGCTGGACCGGTGCCCCCAGCGGGGTGTGGCGCCGCGGCGCGGGCGGCGTTCCGTTCGGTCCGCCCGGGGTGCCGTGGCCGGACGCGGCTGCGGAGGGCGTACTGGCGGGGGTGGGCGTCGCGGGGACCGCGGAGGCGGGTCCGGCGGAGGCCGTTGCTGCGGGGGCCGGGGCCGGGGTCGGGGCCGGTGCCGTGAAGGACGGTGAGGTGGTGGCGCCGGGCGCCGGGACCGGCGGCGTCACCGAGGGTGCCTGCGAGCGCGCCTGCGACGGTGCCGCCGGGGTCGGCTGTCCCCCAGGGCTCCTCGTGGGAGCGCCGAGGCCCACTCGGCGCGGGGCGGCGGCAGCGGACGCGGCCCGCTGGACGCTCGGTGCGGAAGCAGCGGAAGCAGCGGAAGCAGCGGAAGCAGCGGAAGCAGCGGGAGCGGCGGCGGCGCCGGAGGCGGGTGAGGCCGTGGGGCCGTGCGGGGGCGTCGGACCGGACCCGTGGGCCGGGGCGCCGGAGGCGCCGGCCGACGGGGCGACCGCCCTGCGCTGCACGCCGGTGGACGGCGTGCCGGCTCCGGTACCTGCACCGGTGGGCGCGATCGGCCGCGCGGCCGGGACCGGGCCGGGAGCGGATGCCGGGGTCGGGGCCCCGGTCGGAGCCGGACCGGGGCCGGTGGCGCGTGCGGCCGGCGGGGGCGGGACGGCGGCAGCGGGGACAGAGCCACCCGCGGCGGACGACGGGCCGGTGCCGGGCACGGGGGCCGAGGAAGGTGCCGCCGCGGATCGCTGGACCGGGAGGGCCGACGCGGGGGCGCCGTCGGCACGAGCCGCGCCTCCGGAGGACCCCGGCCCCCGGACGGGACCGGGACCTGGAGCGACGGGACCTGGAACAACGGCACCGGGAGCGGTGGGAACCGCCGCACCAGCCCCGGAAGCGGAACCCGAGGCGGAAGCGGAAGTGGGAACGGAGCCGGAAACGGGAGCGGGACTCGACCCCGGAGGCCGTGTCGTCGCCGCTCGCTGCACGGCGGAGGCCGGCGTACGGTCGGCGGCGCCCGGGGAGGAGCCGGAACCCGCGCTGGAGCCCGAGCCCGAGACCGAGCGCGAGCCCGCGCCGGGTGCGGTGCGGGGGCCGGGGGGCACGGCCGAAGCCGGTGTCGCCGCCGCCCGCTGCACACTCGGCGGGACGCGTCCCGAACCAGAACCGGAAGAAGAAACGGAACCCACATCGGAGCCGGAGCCGGAACCGCGATCGGCCGACCGCCCGGTAGGGCTGTCGGCGCTGGTGGGGGAGCTCGTACCGGAGGCGAGGTTTCTGCTCACGAGTACCGGCGCGGTCCCCGGCGGGGCCGCCGGTGCGGGGCCGCTCGCCGTGGAGCCGGTCCGCCCCTGCCCCGCGCCCGGCCGGGGAACGGCCGGACCGCTGCCCCCCGCTGTCCCGGCGGACGGGGCCGACGGCGCCGTACGGGCCGTGACGGCACGCTGTACCTGGGCGCCCATGGGTGCCGAACCCCCCGGGACCGTCGGTGACTTGGCGGCGGACGCCGGGCCCGGTGCGGTCCGGGCTGCGGACGCCGGACCGTTCACGGGGGCCGGGCCGGAGGCCGTACCGGTGGCACCCGTGCCGGGCAGGGCGCGCTGCACCCGGACCGGGCCGTCGCCCGCCGGGCTCTCGTGCCGGTGCGCCCCTCGTCCGGCGCCGACGGCCGGGGCGGACGGGACGACCGGGGCGGCCGGGACGGGTGAGGAGGACGTCGTGCGGGGCAACGCCGGGGAGGCGGTCGAAGCGCTCAGCGGGCCGGGAGCCGGTTCCTTGCCGGCCGCCGGACCCGAGCCGTCGGCGCCCGGGGCCGCTGCCCCGCCCGCGGACGGCGAGGCCGACGCCGTCGGTGCGGCGGCGGGCGCGGTCGGGGCGGTGGCGGGGGACGCCGGACGGGACGGCAGGCTGCGCCGCTGCACCGGCGCCGTCACGGACCTCGTCAGCGGTGCCGGACCCGCCGCCGGGACCGGGCTCGCGGGCGAGACACGGATACCCCGTGACGGTCGCCCACCGACGGGGGCGGACGGCTGCGCCGGCCGGGACGGCACCACGGGCGCGGCAGCCGGAGCGGGAGCCGCGGACGGCGGCGGTACCGCGGACGCCGTCGGATGCGCGGCGGTGGCGGGCCATGACGGCTGCGTCCCCGCACCCTGGGCCGCCGTTCCCGGCAGGGCCGCTCCGGGCGCCGGGGACGTCGACACGGCCCGTTGCAGGGGCGTCGGCCGGGGAGGGAGGGCCACCCGCTCGGGTTCCGCGGCCGCCGGTGCCGCCCGCAGGCTGCTCATCGAGCCGCCCGGGGCCGCGTCCAGCACCGCGCGGAAGCCCGTGCCGGTGAAGGAGGGGTTCTGCCAGGTGGCCAGCCGTCCGCCGAACCCGGCGTCGGCGACACCCGACGGCCCTCGGTGCGCGGCACGCTGGATGGGCGGCAGCGTCGGCCAGGCGGCCGCGACGACCCGGGGCGCCGCACCGCCGTCACCGACCGCGGCCGAAGCCGCCTCGGAGGACGCACCCGCCGAAGACGAAGCACCTGCCGAAGACGAAGCACCTGCCGGAGCCGCCGCCGCGGCCGGGCCGCCGGTGCCCGCGGGCGGCGTGGGGCCGGGACCGCGGCCGGCCTCGTCCCCGCGCCTGCCGCGCAACCGTTCCAGGAACCCCATGCCTCAGCCCTCCGCCCCGCCCCGGGTCACCAGGGAAGCGATCTGGTCGGCGTACCGGCGCCGGTCGTGGTGTTCCAGGTCCAGGATCTCGTCCTGGCCCCAGTGGAAGTGGTAGGCGACGTACGCGATCTCCTCGTGCAGCCGGTCGGTCGCGTACGTCACGATTCCCCCAGGCGGCTCCCGCCGAGTTCCACCTCGAAGGGCTCCGAGCAGTGGGGGCACTGCACCGAGGCGCGGGTGTGCCCCTCGGCGTTTACCTGGCGGTAGAAGTCCTGGAGGAACGCCAGGTCGGAGGCGAACATGTTCTCCACGACGCCGTCGTGGACCAGCGGCAGGCTGCCGAGCCGGGTGATGACCCGGCCCAGCAGCACCACCGACAGGTACGCGGGGTTCTCCTGCACACGGATGTCGCGGAGCGGGACGAGCTCGTCCCGTGCCGTCGCCAGCCGCATCACACCGTCGCGGTGGACGGTGCCCGCGTCGTCGACGTACCCGCGCGGCAGCTCGAAGGGGAACTCCGTCTGGAGCCGGTACGGCGCCGGTGCCGGAGCCGGGGCGGTGGCCGCACCCGGCGCGGCGAACGCGGACGCCGACCCGGACCCGGGGCCGTCGGCGCCGGGAGGGGACGCGGGCACGGCGGTGGCCGGGAGCGCCTCCTGCGGCTCCCCGCCCGCCGCCGCTGCCCGGACAGCCGTGCGCCGCATTACTCGATGACCAGTTCTTCGAACGTGATCGTGACGGTCTCGGTCAGCGCGGAGGCCTCACCGGCCTTCACCGAGCTGGTGTCGATCTTGCTGCACCAGGCGTTGCGCATGTTGTACCGCTTGACCGGGTTGTTCTGGTAGTCCATCACCATGATCGTGGCGTTCTTGCGGGCGGTGCCCATCACGCCGTTGATCGACTCGGTGATCCACTGGTTGAACGCCGCGGACTGGGTCATACCGCGCACGACCGTGCAGGTGCCCGCCTTCTTCACACCGGGCAGCTTCTTGGTGACGGGCTTGCCCTGCGCGGAGACCTGCTGGTACTCGATGACGTCCTGTTCGAGGCTGAGACCGCTGACCTCGGCGAGGTACTCGACCATCACGCCGTCGATCTGGAGGCCGAAATTATGTGAAGTAAGGGCGTCACCCGGCTGGAGACTCATCTGGCTTTCCTTCTAGGTGTGGTGCGGAGGGCGGTACGGGGGCGGAGCGCGGGGGCCTGCTGCGGGCCTACTCCTCCAGCTCGCCGTTGCCGCTGGAGAACTGGGCCAGCCGGAAGATCACGAACTCGGCGGGCTTGACCGGCGCGATGCCGATCTCGCAGATCACACGGCCGAGGTCGACCGACTCCGGCGGGTTGGACTCCTCGTCACACTTGACGTAGAACGCCTCCTCGGGGCGGCCGCCGAACAGGGCGCCGCCGCGCCACTCGTTGACGAGGAACGCCGAGACGTTGCGCCGGATCCGGGCCCACAGGGCGTGGTCGTTCGGCTCGAACACCACCCACTGGGTGCCGATCAGGATCGACTCCTCCAGGTAGTTGAAGTACCGGCGGACGTTCAGGTAGCGCCAGGCCGGGTCCGAGGAGAGGGTGCGGGCGCCCCAGATGCGGATGCCCCGCCCGGGGAACGCGCGGATGCAGTTCACGCCGATCGGGTTGAGCAGGTCCTGCTCACCGCGGGTGATCTGGATCTCCAGGTCCACCGCGCCGCGCACGACCTCGTTCGCGGGCGCCTTGTGCACACCGCGCTCGGAGTCGTTGCGGGCCCACACGCCGGCCACGTGGCCGCTCGGCGGGATCAGCCGCGCCTTGCCGGCGGCCGGGTCGAAGGACTTGATCCACGGGTAGTACAGCGCCGCGTACTTGGAGTCGTAGCCGGCCGTCTCCTGCCGCCACACCCGGATCTGACGGGCGTTCAGGCCGGGGGGCGGGTCGATGATGGCGACCCGGTCGCCCATCAGCTCGCAGTGCGCGATCAGACCGAGCTGGACGGCCTTGACCGATTCCAGGTCGATCGCGCCGCGCTGGTAGGCGGCCATCAGGTCGGGCACCGCGACCATGGACACCTCGTCGACGGCCTCCAGGCCGCCGAAGCCGGTGCGGTCCGAGCTGTCGCCCAGGTACTGGGCGGGGCCGACGGGCTGCGCGGCCTCTTCGGTGCCGGTGGCACCGGCCGGCGAACCGGCGGGCGGCGCGGCCAGCGCGACCGTCTGGTTGTCGGGGCGGACGAGCTGCGCGGCGGGCGCGGCCTCGGCCACGGTGATGAGCTTGGAGCGCTCCTTGACCTGGGTGACGACGTAGGAGCGGTTGCCCTTCTTCGCCGACACGTCGAACGTCTCGACGGCCTTGTCGCCGTCCTTGACGATCAGCTTGAAGCGCTCGGCGGGACCTTCGCCGTCCGCGTCCGCGACCTCGACGCTCAGCGGGCCGCCGCTGTCGCCCGGCGCCACGGCCGTGACCGTGAACGTGCCGAGCTGCTTGGGCTCACCGGCCGGCAGGGCGGCGGGCGCGGCGCCGGAACCGGTGACCGCGGCGGGCGACTGCGCGTCTCCCGCGGCGCCCGCGGCGGAACCGCCGACGCGGACGACGTAGGCCGCCGAGCCGCCGTTGTTGAAGAAGCCGTAGACCGAGTGCGCCAGGTAGTAGCCGTCGGTGAAGTCACCGAACGCCGCCACGTACTGGGTCCAGTTGGTCACCAGGGTCGGCTCGTTGAGGGGGCCGGACGGGGCGAGCCCGACGAAGGCAGCCACCGAGGTGCCCACCCCCTCGATCGGGCGGGAGCCGCTGGCCACCTCCTCGACGTATACGCCGGGCGACAGGTAGGACGGCATGCTGTGCTCTCCTCGGGGTACGCGTCAGGACGTCTTTCACCGTCACGCGCGAAGCGCGTCCGTCGAAACGGCTTCCGGTGCAGGGTCCGGGGCATCTCTGTTGCCCTCGCGGGCACCCGGGCCCGCGAGGGCGCCGCCGCCGGGACCGCCGCGCCGCGCCCGCCGGGGGGCGAGGCCCGCGTCCGTGCGCCGCGCCCGCCGGTGCCGCACTGCCCGCCGGGGCCGGCGAGGAGGGGTCCGTGGCGCGGCGGGGGCCCGTTCGCGAGGCGGCCGTGGCGTCCCGAGGTCCCCTCGGGCAGCCGATCGCGGCCCGCCGGGGCACGGATCCTGCCCCCTCGCCTCTGACCCCGCCCGCCGGACTCCCCGTAGCGTCGGTGCGTGAGCCTGTGGACTTCTCTTGAACCGGCGTCCGTCACCGTCGACCCCGGCAGCCGGGCGACCGTACGGCTGCGGGTGCGCAACACCGGTGACGTGGTCGACGAGTACCGCTTCGAGCCGGTCGGCCCGACCGCGCCCTGGACGACGGTGGAGCCGCCGACCCTGCGGTTGTACCCGGGCACGACGGGCACCGTCGAGCTGGCCTTCGCGCCGCCGCGCACCCCGGACGCGACGGCCGGCCCCAACCCCTACGCCGTGCGCATCACGCCCACCGAGCATCCGGAGGCGGTGACCGTCCCCGAGGGGAACCTGACGATCACGCCGTTCACCGAGGTGCGGGCGGAGCTGGTCCCGCCGACCGTGAAGGGGCGGTTCCGCGGCCGGCCGCGGCTGGCCGTCGACAACCTCGGCAACACCAAGGTCACCGCCTCGCTGAGCGGCAGCGACACCGGCGACCGGCTGTCGTACGAACTCCAGCCCGCCAACGTCCAGATCGAACCGGGGCGGGCGGCGTTCGTGAACACGACCCTGCGCCCGCGCCAGATCATCTGGTTCGGCTCCAAGGAGGAGCAGCGCTACAGCCTGGCGGTGCGCCGCTCGGGCGCCCATCCGCTGGAGGTGGAGGGCACGTTCGTGCAGCGCGGCTTCCTGCCGCGCTGGCTGGCCACCGCCCTCAGCCTCATGCTGGCCCTGACCATCGCGTTCGTGATGATCTGGCTGGCGTACAAGCCGCGGGTCACCACCAGCGCCAACGAGAAGCTGGCGGAGGCCGGTGTCAGCACGCTGGCCCCGAGCCCCTCGGCGACGCCCAGCGCCCCGGCCCTGGTGCCCACCCCGACGGCCCCCGTGGTGGTCGAGGCCCCCGTCACCAGCCAGGCCCCGGCCGGCGGTGGCGGCGGTGGGGGCGGCGGCGGTGGCGGCGGGGGCGCGTCGTCGGCGCCGCCCAAGCCCAAGCAGGAGACGGCGGCGGTCGCCGTGAACAAGCTGGCGGCGCGCAGCGACGGACGGCACATCTGCTACCGCGCCTACGTGGAGGACAAGGGCTGGCAGGACCCGGTCTGCGACGGTGCGATCGCCGGTACGACCGGCAAGGACCTGGGCATCAAGGCCCTCAACATCGCCACGGCGAGGACGGGCGGGGTCGCGGGCAACGCCGCGCACGTGGACGGCGGCTGGCTGACCGGGGACAAGTGGTCGAAGGCGTCCGACGGCGTCGACATGTACATGGGTTCGAGCAAGCCGGCGGTCTCGGTGATGGAGGGCTTCACCATCAAGACCATGGAGGGCTCCGTCTGCCAGAACCCGCACATCAAGGACCGGGGCTGGCTGGGCAACGGCTGCACCAAGCCCGGCGACTGGATCTACGGCGGCAGCCCCATGGAGCAGAAGCTCCAGCTGGAGGCGGTCCGCTTCACCGTGTGAGGCGCCGGCGCCGGGAGGGCGCGGGGGCACGGCCGTTCGTCCCTTTCGGGCAGCGGTGGTGCCCCGCGGCCTCCTGACGGCCGGGCGCCGCGCGGCATAGCGTCCACAGGTGACTCTGTGGACTTCTCTGGAGCCGGCCTCCGCGACCGTGGACCCCGGCGGCACCACGACCGTACGGCTGCGGGTGCGCAACACCGGTGACGTGGTCGACGAGTACCGCTTCGAGCCGGTCGGCGCGATCGCGCCCTGGACGACGGTGGAGCCGCCGACCCTGCGGTTGTACCCGGGCACGACGGGCACCGTCGAGCTGGTCTTCGCGCCGCCGCGCACCCCGGACGCGACGGCCGGCCCCAATCCCTACGCCGTGCGCATCACGCCCACCGAACACCCCGACGCCGTCACGGTCCCCGAGGGGAACCTGACGATCACGCCGTTCACCGAGGTGCGGGCGGAGCTGGTCCCGCCGACCGTGAAGGGGCGGTTCCGCGGGCGGCCGCGGCTGGCGATCGACAACCTGGGCAACACCCGGGTGACGGCGTCCGTGGCCGGCTCCGACATGGGCGACCACCTCGGCTACGAGTTCCGGCCGGGCAATGTGCAGGTCGAGCCGGGGCGGGCGGTGTTCGTCGACACGACCCTGCGTCCCCGGCAGATCATCTGGTTCGGCTCGAAGGAACAGCGGCCGTACGCGGTGAACGTGCAGCGCTCGGGCGCCGTGCCGCTGTCGGTGGACGGCACGTTCGTGCAGCGCGGGTTCCTGCCGCGCTGGCTGGCCACCGCCCTCAGTCTCACGCTGGCCCTCGCCATCGCGTTCGTGATGATCTGGCTGACGTACAAACCGCGGGTCACCACCAGCGCGAGCGAGAAGCTCGCGGAGACGGGCAGTACGGCGCTGCCCTCCCCCGCGGTGTCCGTGCCGTCCGCTCCGAAGGCGGACGCCTCGGCCGCGCCGCTGCCCGAGCCGCAGACGCCCTCCGCGCAGGCGCCGCAGGACGGCACCGGCGGTTCCACGTCCGGCGGTTCCTCCTCGTCGGGCGGCGGGGGCGGCGGGAGCACGTCCGGTGGTTCCGGCGACACGCAGACGGCGGCACCGGTACCCGGCGCGATCATCATCGGCCAGGGTTCGAAGCGGTGCGTCGACATCACCGACGCCCAGGACGGCGAGGGCAAGGACGGCACCCCGCTCCAGCTGTGGGACTGCGCCGGGTCGGCCAACCAGAAGTGGGTGTTCAAGAGCGACGGCACCGTGCGCTCGCTGGGCCTGTGCATGGATGTCGCCTGGGGTTCGAAGGAGGACGGCGCGGTCATCCAGGTGGCCAACTGCTCCGGGAACCCCGCCCAGCAGTGGGTGCTGAGCCAGTACGGCGACCTGGTCAACCCGCAGGCCGACAAGTGCATCGACGCCAAGGACAACGGCACCGGCAACGGTACGAAGCTCCAGCTGTGGACCTGCTCGGGCACATCCGGCCAGAAGTGGCGCGCTCAGTAGGTCCGTCGGGTACGGGTCACCAGTTGGCTTCGCCCGGCACCAGGCGGCCCGCCTTGCGGTACTCGCGGCGGGCCCCTTCGAGCAGATCGCCGTCACCGACCGGCTCGTCGCGTCCGGCCGCGAGGTAGGCGGCGGTGACGACCGCGCTGCGGATCGAACCGCCGGCCAGCTCGAAGTCCCGCGCCAGCGGGGCGGGATCGACGCCGTCGGCGCAGGGCACGTGGCTCAGCCCGTGCCGCCACAGCGCGAGCCGCTGTCCGGCGTCGGGGAAGGGGAAGTCGACCACCAGGTCCAGGCGCCGGGTGAACGCCTCGTCGATGTTGGCGCGCAGGTTGGTGGTGAGCAGCGCGATGCCGTCGAAGGACTCCAGCCGCTGGAGCAGGTAGGCGCTCTCCATGTTGGCGTACTTGTCGTGCGCGTCCTTCACCTCCGACCGCTTGCCGAAGACGGCGTCGGCCTCGTCGAAGAGCAGCACGGCGTCGGTGCGGTCGGCCTCGGAGAAGATGCGCTCCAGGTTCTTCTCGGTCTCACCGACGTACTTGTCGACGACCGAGGACAGCTGGACGACGTAGAGGTCGAGGCCGAGTTCGGCGGCGACGACCTCGGCGGACAGCGTCTTGCCGGTGCCCGACTCGCCCGCGAACAGCCCGAGGACGCCCCGGCCGCGCCCGCCGCCGGCGCTGAGCCGCCAGTCGCCCAGGACCCGGTCGCGGTGCCGGGCCCGCAGGGCGAGTTCGTGCAGCTGGGTCAGCGGCCGCTCGGGCAGCACGAGGTCCTGCCAGCCGACGTCCGGGCGGATCCGCCGCGCGTGCTGTTCGAGGCCGGAGGCCGACTGCTGCCGGGCCGCCAGCCGCACATGGTCGGCGGTCAGCGGTCCGCCCTCGAAGGCGGCCAGGGCGGAGGCGGCCCGCGCGGCACGGGCGACCCGCTCACCGCCGAGGCGGTAGGGGGCGACGACGGTGGCGAGGTCGAAGCCGGGGGCGGTGGCGGGGGCGCCGGCGGAGTCGAGGGCCGCGGCCCAGGCGGCCGTCCCGCCCGCCCGGCGCCGTGGCGCCTCCAGCACGAGCGGGTCGTCGGCGCACCAGTGCGGGTCGTAGGGGCGGGGGTCGGTGAGGAGGACCGTGACGTCCGTCGCCCCCGCCAGTGCCTCGAACAGCGGCTCGGGCCGCTCGGGCAGTCCGGACAGCACGATCGCCCGGCCGCCCAGCCGGGCCTCGCGCAGCAGCGCGGGTATCCGGTCGTCGGGCCCGGTGAAGCGCAGGGCGTCGAGTCCGGCGGCGCGCAGGGCCGAGGCGATCGCCGCCAGGCCGTCGCCCTCGCGGTGTTCGCGCAGATAGCCGACGAGCGGTCCGCCGTCCCGCAGCCGCGGCGCCAGCAGGCGCACGAACTCCTCGTCCTCGGCGGGCAGCGCGGGGGGCAGCGGGTGCAGGTGCCCGCGCAGGGTCTCGTCGGGCGTGCCGTCGCCGAGCAGGTGCGCGAGCAGCCGGTCCGGGACGCGCAACGTACGGGAGAGGAAGGGCCGTTCGGGCTCCTCGACGTCGAGCAGGCCGTAGGCGCGCAGCGGCGCGGAGGTGTGGAAGCGGGACCGGGCCCCGGCCGCGTGCGCGGGCGCCCCGCACAGTTCGAGGGCGAGCCCCACGGTGGCGCGCCGCCTGCTCACGTCGTCGTTGAGGTACCCGTACAGCGGCTCGAAGTCGCGGTCCAGATCGGGGGCGAGCGCGACGAGGAGGATCGCCGCGTCGAGTCCGGTCAGGCCCAGCCGGGCGGCAAGGGCGGTGAGGGAGTCGGCGGAGTCCTGCGGTGGGGCGGTGGCGTCGTCGAGGGCGTCGGGGGCCGGGTGGGCCTCGAGCAGGTGGCGTACCGCCTCCTCGGAGAGGTACAGGCCGCGCAGCGGGTCGGCGGCGGTCGGGTCGGCGGCCGCGCGCCGGTCGACCAGGGCGCCGACCCGGTCCCGCAGGGCACCGAGCCGCACGAGCAGCGATCCGGCCCCGTCCGCGGCGGCGCCGGTCGCGGACGGGACGGGGGCGGCGGCGGAAGGTCCGGTGGCGGCAGCGGGGGATGCGGGTGCGGCCGCCGGGGCCTCGGTGTACGCGTCGGTCATCGCGGGTCCGGGCGGCGGGCGTCCTCACGGGCGGCGCGGGCCGCGGCCACCTGGTGCGGGCGGTGGGCGCGTTCGCCGGACTCCGGCGGATCGCCGTCGATACCGCGCAGGCGGACCGCCGCGCCCTCCGTGACCGGCGGCCCGGCGTCGTACTCGGGGTACGCCGGGAAGGGCGCCGTCACCACCAGGTCCAGGGACGGCTTGAGTTCACCGCCGAGCGCGGACCAGATCTCGGCGAGCGAACGCGACTCGGTCTGGATGCCGGCCACCGTCACCGGCATCGCCAGGCCCAGGGAGCGCAGTGAGCCGGGCAGTTCGTCGGCCGGGAGCATCTCGCGCGGCAGCAGGGTCGCCAACACCGCCGACAACAGTCGGTGTTCGTCCTGCGGGGTCCGGGTCCAGGCGGTCACGAGGTAGGAGAGCCGGAACCAGCGCGGCGGTTGGCGGCGCTTGACGACGACGTCCCGGTCGTCCCGCACCGCCATCTGGCCACGCTGACGTCGGGTCACGTCCTCGCGGATGTCGTACAAGTAGGTGTTGATGACGGGGGCGTTGCGCCGGGCCGCCCAGTCACGGGTGGGTGCCTCGAAGGAGACCTCGATGCCGGAACCGGCGAGCGCGCCCCCCGCGAGCAGCTCCTTGAGGACCTCGTCCACCTCGTGGATCACCGTCGTGCTCCTCAACTTGCCGTGCTGCACCCACTGTCCGACGATCCTGTCGCGCGCGGCCCCCGGTCCGCGAGCACGCCGGGGCCGGTGGCCGGGCAGGACGTCCTGCCCGCGTGTCCGCCTTCGATTGCCCGTTCGGTCAGATGTAGCCTTCCCGGAGGGCATATGCCACCGCGTGTGCCCGATTGCGCAGATGCAACCGGGTCGTGAGCCCGTGCATGACGTTCTTGACGGTTCGTTCGGAGTAGGACAGCTTGCTGGCGATCTCTCCGGTGTCCAGGCCCTCGGCGACCAGCCGCAGGACGTCCACCTCCCGGGGCGCGAGTCCCAGGGAGGGGGCGCCGGGCCGGCCCGCCGCACCGCGGTGCAGTGTGCCCACCTGGCTGATGAGCCTGCCGAGCAGGTCCGCGGGCAGGTCGCCGTCGCCCCGGTGGGCGGCCAGCACCGCCTGCACCAGCCGGTGCGCGGTGGCCTCGCGGCGCCAGACGATGGCGCCGACCCCGCACTCGATGACGTCGAGCAGTTCGGTCTCGCGGATCGTGCCCACGACGAGCACGGCCCGCGCGCCCTCGCTGCGCACGATCCGCCGCAGCCGGGCCAGCGCCGCTTCGTCGAGGGTGTCCTCGATCAGCAGGGCCACCGTGCCCGGGGCCGCGGAGACCTCCTCGCGGACCTCCACCTCGGGACGGCCGCGCAACTGGCTGACGGCGCCCTCGCGGGAGATCGGGTCCGGCGCCTGGACGGCCACCGGGATCCGCCGCCGGGTGCCGGCGCCGGTGCCGGCACCGAGGCCGCTGCCGACGGTCGTGCCGAAGGCCGCGGGGCCCGGGGCCGCGGTACCCGCCGCCGCGATACCCGCGGCGCCGGTCTCTGGTGTCCGTGGTGTGCTGAGCAACCGAATCCCCCATGTTCACGAGCCCGCCCTCCGGCGGGGACCGGTGACGGGTGGGTCCCGTCCAGCCTTCTGCGGCCTGCGGGGCGCGCGCAATCGTGGAGCACCACGAGGCGGACCACGAGAGCAAGCCGCGCAGCACCACGGTTCTCCCGCATCACCGCAGGTCAGAACCGTCACCACGACCGATCGGCGAGCCGTCGTGAGCCTCGCCACAACGCGAACCCGCACCGCACCGCACCACCTCTACCTGTACACGGACAAATCCGATGTGCCCGACAGCAGGAGGCAGGGATGAACGGACCTTTGCGGGAACGCGAGGACGCGCACGCGCTGCTCGCGGCGGAGGCCGAACGCGCCCGCGCCGGAGCGGGCCGGCTCGTCCTGCTGCGCGGCGCGAGCGGCACGGGCAGGTCCGCCCTCCTGGAGGCCGCCGCCGCGCACGCCGCCCGGCTGGGCCTGCGCGTCCTGCGTACCCGCTGCTCGCCCGAGGACACCGCGCTGCCGTTCTCCTCCGTGCTGCATCTCCTCGGCTCCGTGCCGGAGTTCGCGGACTTCGGGCCGGGCGGCGACGACCGGGGGAGCGCGGCGCGGCTGTGGCGCGTGCTGCGGTCCTACGCGGACGAGGGCCCGCTCATGGTGGCCGTGGACGACGTCCACCTCGCCGACGAGGCCTCGCGCCGCTGGTTCGTCGAGGCCGCCCGCCGGGTCGACCGATTACCGGTACTCCTGGTGGCCACGGAACGCAGTCAGTACGACATCGATCCGCGGCCCACCGGTCTCAGCCACGCGCTGTCCCCGTCCGCGGTCCGCACGCACACCCTCGCCCCGCTCACCGGCCCGGCCTCGGCCCGGCTGGTGCGGGCCGCCTTCCCCACCGCCTCCGACCGGTGGACGGCGGACTGCGTACGGGCCGGTGCGGGCAGCCCGCTGCTTCTGCGCGCCCTCCTCGACGATCTCGACGGTGCACCGCCGCCGACCGCCGTGCCGAGGACGTGCGCCGCGCTGTACCCGGGTTCCTACCCGGCGGCCGTCTCCTGGTGGCTGGACAGCGCGGGCCCGGCGACGGCGGAGGTGGCCCGCACCCTCGCCGCCCTGGAGACCGCCTCCGGCACGGGCCCCGGGAGCGGTCCCACCACCGGCCGGACCACCGCCCCCACGCTCTCCGCCCCCACGACCTCCGATCCCACCGCCTCCGCCCCCGAGGCCCCCGACCCCACCAACCCCGACCCCACCAACCCCGACCCCACCAACCCCGGCCCCACCGGCCCCGACGCCACGGTCCTCGACCCGACGTCCCTCGAAGTCACGTCCCTCGACGCCATGGCCACCGGCCTCACGGGCACCGACGCCTCCGCCACCGAGGCCCTCGCCGCCCTGGTCGCCGACGCCTCCGGCGCCGACCCGGCGCGCGTGTCCGGCTGGTTCACCGCGATGACGCGGCTCGGGGTGCTGCGCCCGGACGCCGACGGCCGCCCCCGCTACGCGCACCCCCTCCTGCGCGACGCCGTCCTCAGCGGCTGGGCCCCCGCCCGCCGCCAGGACGCCCACCGCGCGGTCGCCCAGGCGATGCTGCGCCGGGGCGACCACCTCGACGCCGTGGCACGGCAGTTGCTGGGCAGCGCCCCCGCCGGACTGCCCTGGGCGCTGCGGGTGCTGCGCGACGCCGGCAGCGTGGCCGCGCGCGAGTCCCGCCCCGAGGACGCCGTCCGCTACCTGCGCCGGGCCCTCCAGGAGCCGCTGCCCGACGACCTGCGCCAGCGCCTGCTGACCGAACTGGGCTCCCTGGAGTACGCCTCCGCCGACACCCCGGCGGGCATTCCCCGGCTGGCCGAGGCGCTCGACCTGCCCGCCCAGCCCCGCGACCAGGTCCGCACCGCCATCGCGCTCGGCACGGCGCTCGTGGGCCGCGGGGAGGTCCGTACGGCGGTGGAGGTGCTGCGCGGGCTGGAGGCCCGGCTGGCCGCCCACCCCGATCTCGCGCGCGCCCTCCAGACGGCGTCCGCGCTCCTGTCCGACCAGGACCAGACGGTCCGCCGGGAGGCCTACCGCTGGCTCACCGACACCGCCGAACGCTCCCCGGAACTCGTCGGCGCCTCCGGTCAGGCCCTGCTCGTGCGGTACGCGGCGACGGCGGGCGACCTCCCGGCGCGCGAGGCGATGCGGCGGCTGCGCACGCTGCTGACGGAACCCGCCGATCCGCTCGCCGAGCCGTTCCTGCTGGGCACGGCCGCGGCGGTGGCCCAGTGGGCCGACGAACTCGACGAGGCGGAACGGCTGGTGGAACGCGGGCTGGCGGGACAGCATCCGTCGCTGCTGCACCCGATGGAACAGGCCCTGCTGGACACCAGGTGGGACATAGCGGCGGCGCGCGGCGCCTACGCGACCGTGCTCGCCGAGCGCCCGGAGGCGGCCCGGCGCACCGGCAACGGGCCCGCCAACGCGGACGCGCACACCCTGCTCGCCCTGGTCGAGACCGGCAGGACGGCGGAGGCCCGCCGCCTCGCCGACACCTTCGACCTGCGTGACACCCCCGACTCCTGGGAACTGAACCGCTTCCTCTACGCGCGGGGGGTGCTCCGGTTCACCGAAGGGGATGTGGCGGGCGCCCTGCACGACTTCCTGGAGTGCGGCCGCCGCCAGTCCGCGCGGGCCGTCCTCAGCCCGGTCGTCACGCCGTGGCGTTCGGCGGCCGCCGAATGCCGGCTGGTGCTGGGCAATCCCCAGGAGGCGCTGGCCCTCGCGACGGAGGAACTGCGGCTGGCCCGCGTGTGGAACACCCCGCGCACCATGGGACGGGCGCTGCGCGTGCTGGGCCGGGCGACCCGGGGCAGGCGGGGCCTGGAACTGGGCGAGGAGGCGGTCGCCGTGCTGCGGGACTCGCCGGCCGAGGCGGAACTCGTGTCCTCGCTCCTCGCCCACGGCGTGCAGCTGACCGCCGTCGGCGAACGCGGCCGGGGACGCGACCATCTGCGGGAGGGCGCCGAACGCGCCGAACGGCTGGGCAGCGTGCGTCTCCTGACCTACGCCGAGCACGCCCTGCGCAGCGCCGGCGGCCGCCGTACCACCCCCGCCCACACCGGCTCGGGGGCGCTCACCGGCAGCGAACGCCGTATCGCGGAACTCGCGGCGGAAGGCCGCACCAACACCGAGATAGCCAAGCTCCTGCACGTGGCCCGGCGCACCGTGGAGACCCACCTGACCAGCGCCTACCGCAAACTGGGAATCCGACGCCGGGGCGAACTGCGGGGCGTGCTGGAGGACGACGTGCCGCGACACCGCGCGGGCTGAGGACGCGCGGCGGGCCGAGGAGGCCGAAGGCGCGGGCGGCGCCCCGCTGTGACAGGCCTGTGACCGGAGGAGTGGCTTCCGCCACAGCCCACCCGGACCGCCCCCTGATGGGGTGACCGGATGCGTACCGCACTGCGCGCCCTGCGCCGCTGGCTGCCGCCGTTCCTGGCGCACCTGCTGATCGGTCTGCCGACGGCCGCCGCCCTGCTGTGCGCGCGCTGGTACCTCGCCCACGGCCACTGCACGTACGACGACCTCGGCCGGCGCGACCTGGACCAGTGCACGTACGACCAGATCGAGAGCAGCGGCTTCGTGCTGACCGCCCTCGTCGTGCTCGCCGCGTTCGTCACGCTGGTGCTGGTGCTCTTCGACGGCCCGCGCCCCCGCGGCACGGCCCGCTCGCTGCGGCCCCGGCTGCTGACGCTCCCCGCGATCCTGCTGCCCTACGCGGTGTTCGTCGCCTGTGCGTGAACGGCGGGTGGGCCGGGCCCGCCCGCCGGGAAGGTGACGCGGCTCACTCGTCCACACCGGTCACTTCGCCCGGCGCCGACGGTCTTACCCGCATGACCGAACCTGTGAAGGGCCCCGCGAGTTACTTCCCGTCGATCGAGAAGAAGTACGGACGTCCCATCGCCGAGTGGCAGACCCTGATCCGGGCCTCGCCGCTCACCCGGCACATGGAACTCGTGGCCTGGCTGAAGACCGAGCACGGCCTGGGCCACGGCCACGCGGGCGCCCTCGTCGCCCACACGCGGGCGCAGGACGCCGGCGCGTGAGCCGGGCCGGGACCCGGCCCGGACTCAGCGGCCGCCCGCGGGGTTGCCGCTGCCGCTGCCCGAGGAGCGGCGACGGCCGCCCTGCGAGCCGGCCCGCCCGCCCTGGGCCGCGGAACGCCCGCCGCCCTGGGCCGCGGCACGGCCACCGCTCTGCGCCGACGGACGGCCGCCGCCCTGGCCCCCGGCACGGCCACCGCCCTGGGCCGCCGGGCGGCCACCGCTCTGCGCCGCCGGGCGGCGGCTGCGGGAGCGTGAGGTGGCGGCCGCGCGCACGGGACGGTTCTCGGTGACCGGCGGGGCGAGCACGACGGGCACACCGGAGGGCGCCTGAGCACCCGTGATGCGGCTCAGCTCGCTGCCGCCCGAGCGGACCCGGGTGGTCTGCGGGGTGATGCCGGCGTCGGCCATCAGACGCGTCATCTCCCGGCGCTGGTTGGGCAGCACCAGGGTGACGACGGTGCCCGACTCGCCCGCGCGGGCCGTACGGCCACCGCGGTGCAGGTAGTCCTTGTGGTCGGCGGGCGGATCGACGTTGACGACCAGGTCGAGGTTGTCGACGTGGATGCCGCGGGCCGCGACGTTGGTCGCCACCAGCACCGTGACATGGCCGTCCTTGAACTGGGCCAGGGTCCGGGTCCGCTGGTTCTGCGACTTGCCGCCGTGCAGCGAGGCCGCGCGCACCCCGACCGCCAGCAGCTTCTTGGCCAGCCGGTCCGCCGCGTGCTTGGTGTCCAGGAACATGATCACGCGCCCGTCGCGGGCGGCGATCTCCGTCGTCGTGGCGTGCTTGTCCTCGTCCTCCACGTGAAGCAGGTGGTGCTCCATCGTGGTGACGGCGCCCGCCGACGGGTCGACCGAGTGGACGACGGGATCGTGCAGGTAGTTGCGCACCAGCCGGTCGACGTTACGGTCCAGGGTCGCCGAGAACAGCATGCGCTGACCGTCGGGACGCACCTGGTCGAGCAGGGCGGTGACCTGCGGCATGAAGCCCATGTCGGCCATCTGGTCGGCCTCGTCGAGGACGGTGATGGCGACCTGGTCCAGGCGGCAGTCGGCCCGGTCGATGAGGTCCTTGAGCCGGCCGGGCGTGGCCACGACGACCTCGGCGCCGCCCCGCAGGGCGCTCGCCTGCCGGCCGATCGACAGACCGCCGACCACCGTGGCGAGCCGCAGCCGCAGCGCGCGGGCGTAGGGGGTGAGGGCGTCGGTGACCTGCTGGGCCAGTTCCCGGGTGGGGACGAGCACCAGGGCCAGCGGCTGCCGGGGTTCGGCCCGCTGCCCGGCGGTGCGGGCGAGCAGGGCGAGACCGAAGGCGAGGGTCTTGCCGGAACCGGTGCGGCCACGGCCCAGGACGTCCCGGCCGGCCAGCGAGTTCGGCAGCGTCGCGGCCTGGATGGGGAACGGGGTGGTCACACCCTCGGCTTCGAGAGCACTCAACAGCCGCTCGGGCATGTCGAGTTCGGTGAAAGCCTCGACCGCAGGCAATCCCGGGGTGAGAGTGACGGGTACGGCGAATTCACCGCCGGACGCGGCGGGACGACTCCCGCGTCCGCTCCGCCCCGGCTTGGCCGAACGGGAGGGGGCGCCCTGGCGCCTGTCCGTACGGGAGCGGACGGAGCTGTTGCGGTTCATCCGATACCTTCCTCGAAAGAGAAAATGCCATGGGCCGGGGCCCGCACTCAGGGAGTACGGGCCCCGGCCACTTGGTCCGCGTGATGCGCGGCCGATCGCGTCAGCGTCAGCGTCAGGCGGCGTCAGGCGGTTCAGGCGGGCAGGATGTTCTCCGCCTGCGGGCCCTTCTGGCCCTGGGTGACGTCGAAGGTAACCTTCTGGCCTTCCTGAAGCTCACGGAAGCCGGACGTGGCGATGTTCGAGTAGTGGGCGAACACGTCTGCGCCGCCACCGTCCTGCTCGATGAAGCCGAAGCCCTTTTCCGAGTTGAACCACTTCACGGTGCCAGATGCCATGTTGAATCTCCCTATGGGGCAATGCCCGGGGTCCGCACCTTGCGGATCCGGTGTCGCAGGATCAGGAAAAGCCCCAAAAACAAAAAGAGTGCCCGTCGACGGAAGGTCGAAGAGCACTCAAAAGCCTCTGGTAACCGAAACTGCCACTTTTATCACGGTAGCACAGGTCCGGATGCGGGGCCCGGGAGCCGGACGGCGCCACGCGGCACCCGGGTACGCCGCCCGTGAGGGATGAGTACCCGTACTCAAGAGGAACACTCCTGCCGCCCGCCAGGCTGGGCGCACAGCCGGCGCGGTGCCGGCGCGGACCAGGGCGGGACGGCGCGGCCGTCCGTCCGTGCAGAGGAGCAGACCGTGCGCAGCAGCAGCATGACCAGGGGCCGGACGGGCGCGGGCCGTAGGCCGGCCGGGGCGGTGGCGGCGCTCGCCGTGGCCGTGTCGGCCCTCGCGCTGCTCACCGGCTGCTCCCTCCAGATCGAGGAGGCGAGCTGCGGCGGCGGCGAGTACCCGGTGCTCGCCGTGAACAGCAGCGGCAGCGACTGCGTGCCGGACGGCGAGGAGCCGGCGGACGGCTGGGCCCGCTATCCCGAGGGCAAGGTCCCCGAGAAGGTCGGCGACAAGTGGGACGTCTACTGGAGCACCCGCACCCTCGACGAGAACGGCGACATCGTCACGCTCCCCGAGGGGCAGTGAGCGCCTGTTGTATAACCGGATCATGATTTATCACGTCGTGCCGCTGGACGAGTGGAGCGCCGATCCGGACCGGCCCTACGCACCGGCCTCGCTCGCGGAGGACGGGTTCGTGCACTGCTCCCCCGACGAGGCGACCACCCTCCGCGTCGTCAACGCGTTCTACCGGACGGCCCGCAGACCGCTGCTGGCCCTCGTCCTGGACGAACGGCGGCTCACGGCGCGCTGCGCGTGGGAGGCGGCCGCGCCGGCCCCGCCGCCGGGGGTCGCCGAAGGCACCCTGTTCCCGCACGTGTTCGGCCCCATCGACCGCGACGCCGTGACCCGGGTCCTGGAAGTCCGCTGGGACGACGACGGCTTGGCGACCGCCCTGGCCTGACTCCCGCCCCGGCCCCGGCCGTACGGCCACGCAGGACCCCGGCGCCCCGGCCCGGACCGTCCGGACGGGACGCCCGGCCGGACGGGTCGCGCGGCCGGACGGGACGCGCGGCGCGAGGACTCAGAAACTCAGGGGCCCGCAGACTCAGAGGCCCGCAGGCTCAGAGGTCGAACTCGTGCGGCGGCAGGTCGAGGGCGAAGCACGCCTCGCGCACGACACCCTGCTCGGTCTTGTCGAAGTCCCCGTCGGCGCCGCCGATGACGATGCCGATCTGGACGACCGCCCGTGCCTCGGCCGGCTTCTTCTTCGCCTTGGCGATCTCCTGGAGCACGCTGACCTTGCCGAAGTCGAAGTCGGCGGTCAGCTTGGCGAGGTTGTCGTCGAAGCGCCGCTGGAGGTCCGTGGCGTCGAAGTTCTGGAGTACCTCGTTGGTGGCGATCAGCTGCGCCACCCGGCGCCGCTCGGCGGGGTCGACGGTGCCGTCCGCCGCCGCGACCAGGGCGCACATCGCCATGCTCGCGTCGCGGAAGGCGCCGCTCTTGAGGTCGTTCTTCTTCGACAGGAGCTGGGTCTGCATCGTCGACGCGGATTCCTTGACGCGGTCCCACAGGGCCATGAGAACTCCAGAAGATCGGGGCGGGGTCAGTCCGGTGGCGGCCGAGCCTGTCGCTGCGGCCACCACCACATCTACAACACCGTAGAAACTGACGGCCGCCCCGATTAGTTCCGGCGGCCCGGGTCCTGACCGGATCCGGTCAGCCGAGGCAGATCAGGCCCAGCAGGCAGACGTCCGACGGCGAGGTCCCCGCGGGCGCGGTGCCCGTCGAGGAGGACGGAGCTCCGGTCGACGACGAGCCCGTCGAGCCCGACGACGACCCCGAAGACGAGGACGACGCGCCCGACGTGCCCGACGCGCCCGACGTGCCCGACGCGTCCGAGGTCGAGGAGCCGGTGCCGTCACCCGCGGCGGAGCCGGCCGGCTGCTGCTGCCCCGCGGAGCCCGTCGCACCGCTCGCGCCGGTCGCGCCGGTGGTGCCGCTCGCGTACGAGGTGCCCGCGCCGCCGCTCCCGCCCGTGCCGGTGGTGCCCGCCGCCTCGTGGGACGCGGGACCGGACCGCTGCCGGGGAACCACCGGCGTCGCGGGGGCCGAGGGCAGCGAGTCGGTGCGGGTGTCGGCCGTGCGCCCGGCGGAGGGCGCCGTCCGGTGGCCGTCGGACCGGCTCACCGTCGGGCGGGTCCGCTCCGACGCCGGGTCCTTGCCGCCCGCCGTGGGCGGGAGCTCCGGTGTCGTGGCCGCCTGTGCCTGGTCACCGGTCTGCCGGTCCAGCGCGGCGAAGGTCAGCCCGCCGCCGACGAGCGCGACGGCCGTCGCGACCACGGCCCGGCGCTGGTTCTTCTTCCAGCGGGCCAGCTGCCGCCGCCGCGCCGCCCGTCCGGGCGGGGCGTAGGGGGCCGCAGACCCGGACGGCACGTCCTCGACGTCGGCCGCGGGGGCGGCGACGGGCGCGATGCCGCTGTAGGCGGGGGCCGGTGACTGGGCCACAACCCCGGCCGGGGGGAGCGTGCGGGCCGTCGAGGCCGGTGGCGTCGGCATGGCGGCCGTCGGCATGGAGGCCGACCGCGCGATCGGGGCCGCGGTGATGCCGCGTTCGACCCTGACCGGCGCGATGTCCGGGGCGTAGGCGCCGCATCCAGGGCACACCAGGGCGCCGTTCAGATGCCGGCGACACGTGGAGCAGTAGTCCATCTGGCGTCTTCCTGCGCGGGGGATCCGATGGCCGGCAACGCTAACGACTCGTTCGAAAGACTGTGTGCAGTCTGTGTGACGCTCCTGCGCGGATCCCTTGAGGGGATGGCGCACACGGCTGCGGACCGGGCGGGGCCGCGCCGCCCGGGGCCGCCGGGGCGGGGTCGACCGCGACGGGCCGCGCGCGCCGCAGCCCGCCCACCCGTCCATGGATATGAACAGAAAACACGTACGCGACTCTTGACGTGCTCAGGCCACACCCCTAGCTTCCGGGAGAAAGCGCTTTCTCGCACCGTGTGCGTCGGCGCTCTCTGGTTCGGCCGACCCGCACTCGTCCCGTTCCGTTCCTGGAGATGACCCATGCAGCTCAGATCCGTCACGGCCTGCGTCAGCCTGGTGGCCGGCGCCCTCGTCGCCCTGTCCGGCCCCACGGCGCAGGCCGCCACGACCACCCGCTACGAGGCCGAATCCTCCCCCGCGGTCTGCACCGGCACCATCGACTCCGACTGGACGGGCTACTCCGGCAGCGGATTCTGCAACGGCACCAACTCCACCGGCGGCTATGCCCAGTTCACCGTGAACGCGGCCACGGCGGGGACGGCCACGCTGAACGTGCGCTTCGCCAACGGCACCGCCGCCGCCCGCGCGGCCTCGCTCGTCGTCAACGGCACGACGGTGCAGACGCCGTCCTTCGAGGCCACGGGCGCCTGGTCGACCTGGGTGACCAAGGCCCTCACCGTCACGCTGAACGCGGGCGCCAACACCGTCCGGCTCAACCCCACCGGCGCCGTGGGTCTGCCCAACGTCGACTACCTGGAGGCGACCACGGCCGACGGCACCACGCCTCCGTCGGGCGGCGCGATCTACGTGGCACCGGGCGGCACCGACGCGGCGGCCGGGACGCAGTCCGCCCCGACCACCCTCACCTCTGCGATCAGCCGTGTCACCGCGGGCGGCACGATCTATCTGCGCGGCGGGACGTACACCCCCTCCTCGACGGTCACCGTCCCCGCGACCGCGAGCGGCACGGCGTCCGCGCTCACCACCCTGTCCGCCTATCCGGGCGAGACCCCCGTGCTCAACTTCTCGGCGCAGAGCGAGAGTTCCTCGAACCGGGGGCTCCAGCTGTTCGCCTCGTACTGGCACGTGTACGGCCTCGTCGTGGAGCACGCGGGGGACAACGGGATCTACGTCGGCGGCAGCGACAACGTCGTCGAGCGGACCGTCACCCGCTACAACCGTGACACCGGGCTCCAGCTCGGGCGGATCGCCTCCACCACCCCCGCCGCCCAGTGGCCGGCCCGCAACCTCATCCTGAGCGCGGAGTCGCACGACAACGCCGACTCCGACGGCGAGGACGCCGACGGCTTCGCCGCGAAGCTCACCACCGGAACCGGGAACGTCTTCCGCTACGCCGTCTCGCACAACAACATCGACGACGGCTGGGACCTCTACACCAAGACGGACACCGGCGCCATCGGCCCGGTGACCATCGAGGACTCCCTCTCCTACGGCAACGGCACCCTCTCCGACGGCACCGTGAACTCCAACGGCGACCGCAACGGCTACAAGCTCGGCGGCGACGACATCGCCGTCAACCACGTCGTACGGCGCAGCATCGCCTACCGCAACGGTCATCACGGGTTCACGTACAACAGCAACCCGGGCTCCATGGCCGTGTCGAACAACCTCAGCATCGACAACGCCGAGCGCAACTACTCGTGGGACGCGGGGACGTCGGTGTTCCGCACCAACACGTCCTGCCGGTACGGCGTCAGCGGCTCCAACGACAAGACCGTCGGTGACGCCGACAGCAGCAACCAGTTCTGGACCGGCGCCAACGGTTCGCGCTGCGCCTCCTCCTACGGCGGCGCGCTCGCCTGGTCCTTCGCCCCGAACGGCCAGCTGGTGGTGACGCTGGGCGGCAGCCGCGTGACGCTGTAGCGGCCCGCACGGTACGGGTACGGGGGTCTCGCTCCCGTACCCGTGAGGCCGTTGTGCGGGGGCGGGTCAGCCGTCGATGTCGAGCGCCGTCCCGTACAGCCGGTCCACCTTCAGCCGGACGACCACCCGGCGCTCGGCGACCAGCTGTTCCAGGAACTCCGCCTCGTCCCGCGGCCGTGCGTCCGCCGGGATCATCCCGAGCAGCTCGCGCCCGACGGCGTCACCGGGAACCGTCGTGACCTCGGAGATCTCGGCCTCGCCCTCGGCGACGGCGAACGACCACACGTCGCCGCCCGGTACGTGCAGGGCAGCGTGCGGGTCGCGTCGCAGCTGACGGACCTTGATGCGGTCGGCCGTCGTGGAGAACCGCACGACGCGGGCGCCGGCGTCCCAGCTGTAGGCCATGGTGGTCAGGTGCGGGTGGCCCGTGCTCCTGACCGTGGCGAGGGTGCCGAACCGCTGTCGGCCGAGCAGCTCGGACAGGGCTTCGTCGGACAGCGTGCGGGGTGTGGGGCGTGACGTCATGATCTGGGCAACTCCCTTGGCCCGGAAGGTATTTCCCTCAGGCGTCCGCGGTACCGGTCAGGGACTCCAGTTCCGCCGCGAAGAGCCGCGCGGGGTCGAAGCCCATGCCGGTGAAGTGGCCCGCGAGTTCGAGGGACAGGACCCCGTGCAGCCGGGTCCAGCAGGTGAGGGCGCGCCCGAGGGCGGCGGGTGACGCGGGGCGGCCGTCCGTCCACCGCTCGCCGAGGCCTTCGAGGTGGGCGGCGAGCGGGGTGTCCGGCCCCCCGGAGGGCGGACCGGCGCAGGTGTCGAGCAGCGCCGTCATGATCTCGGACGCGATCGCGGTGATGTCGTCGGGCGCGTGGTAGCCGGGGACGGGCGTGCCGTAGACGAGGAAGTACCGCTGGGGGTCCTCGAGGGCCCAGTCGCGCAGGACGTGCGCCAGTCCGGACAGGCCCGCGCCGGCGTCCGCCGCGGCGCGGAAGGCGTCGGCCAGGCTCCGGTACCCGTCCCGGACGAGCTCGGTGATCAGTTCGTCGCGGCCGGCGAAGTACCGGTACAGCGCGGGGCCGCTCATCCCCATCTGCTTGGCGATCGCGTTGAGGGAGAGCGCGGAGGCCCCCGCCGTGGCGATCTGCTCCCACGCGCGTTCCTTCACCTCGGCGCGTACCTGGGCGCGGTAGCGCTCGCGCGGGGTCGTGGTGCCCGTGTCCGCCATGGCCTGCCGCCACCTCTCCATCGCTTTGGTTAGAGGCTATCACGAACGCTATTGACACTTCCTTTCGTGTTGCGTTACAACTTCTAACGAAGGCGAACGCCGATAACGCTCACTGGAGGTCGTCATGAACGCCGAAGGACTCGTCGAGGTCGTCCTGCCGGGCAAGGTCGAGCCCGAGGGGCTCCGGTTCCGGCACGGAACCGTCCCGGCCCCCGGCCCCGGGCAGGTGCTGGTCCGCATGGAGGCGACCGGGGTCTCCTTCGCCGAGCAGCAGATGCGCCGCGGCCGCTACTACGACCAGCCGCCGTTCCCCTTCGTGCCCGGTTACGACCTGGTCGGCACCGTCCTGACCACCGGCGAGGGCGTCGGACAGGGCCTGGCCGGCACCCGGGTGGCCGCCCTGGTGAAGACCGGCGGCTGGGCCAGCCATGTGCTCGTGGACGCAGCCGACGTGGTGCCCGTGCCCGCCGGGGTCGATGCGGCGGAGGCGGAGACCCTCGTGGTCAACGGCATCACCGCCTGGCAGATGCTGCACCGCAAGGCACGGGTCCGCGCGGGCGGGACCGTCGTCGTGCACGGCGCCAACGGCGGGGTCGGCTCGGTCCTGGTCCAGCTGGCGCGGGCGGCGGGCATGCGGGTGATCGGCACGGCGTCCGCCCGTCACCACGACGCCCTGCGGGAGCAGGGGGTCGTCCCCGTCGACTACCGCACCGGCGACCTGGCCGCCCGGCTCCGCGCGCTCGTCCCCGGCGGAGCGGACGCCGTCTTCGACCACGTCGGCGGCCGGGGCATCGTCGACTCCTGGCGTCTGCTCGCCCCCGGCGGCACGCTCGTCTCGTACGGCACCGCCTCCACCCGCGACGACGAGGGGTCCAAGCAGTGGCCGGTGCTGAAGCTGCTCGGCCGGCTGTGGCTGTGGAACGCGCTGCCCAACCGCCGCCGCGCCTACTTCTTCAACGTCTGGGCCGGCCGCGCCTTCGCCAGGAACCGCTTCCGGTCCCGCCTGCGGGCGGACCTCACCCAGCTGTTCGCGGCCCTCCAGCGCGGTGACGTGACTGCGCGCATCGCCGCCCGGCTCCCGTTGGCGCAGGTCGCCGAGGCCCTGCGCCTCGCCGAGTCGGGAACGGTCGCCGGCAAGGTCGTCCTCCACCCGTGACCCGTGACCGACGACCGGAGCCACGTGCGAACCTGCCTGCCGGGCCTCGACCGGGGCCGGTGGGGCGAGTGTGGCGCAGGTCACGGGAAGTCGGTGCGGGGTGCCGGACAGCTCATCGACGTGAGCACACATATCCGTTCCCGGGTAAGGGCCGGGGAGTCGAGCGCGTTCGCGGAGTTGTTCGACGACCACTCCCGCGCCGTCTACAACCACGCCTTCCGGCTGACCGCCGACTGGTCGACCGCCGAGGACGTCATGGCCGCCACCTTCATGGAGGCCTGGCGGCTGCGCGACCGGGTCGACCCCGAAGGCGGCTCCCTGCGGCCCTGGCTGCTGGGCATCGCGACCAACACCGCCCGCAACCAGTACCGCAGCAACCGGCGCTACCGGGCGGCGGCGGGCGCCGCGGCCGCGGCCGAGCTGTCCGTGCCCGACCACGCCGACGAGGTCGCCGACCGGGTCGACGGCCGGCGGCGGCTCGCGAGCGCCCTCACCGCCCTCGCCACCCTGCGCAGACCCGAACGCGAGGTCGTGGCGCTCTGTCTGGGAGAGGGGCTGGACTACGAGTCAGCCGCCGAGGCCCTCGGTGTCCCGGTCGGCACCGTCGCCTCCCGGCTGTCCCGGGCGCGCAGGAAACTGCGCACGCTCGCCGGGGCCGAGGAAGCCCGCCGCCCGGCGTCCGGCCCGGCGCCGGACCCGGCCGCCGGACCCGTTTCCGGAAAAGTTCGCGGAAACCGGGAAGGCGGCCGCACCGGCCGACAGACAAGAGGTGATCACACACACGTGGTCCGGCCCGCGCAGGGAGGAAACCGATGAACGCGAACATGTCCCGGCAGAGTCCGGCCGAGGGCGAGGAGAGCGCACAGCTCTTCGCCCGGACGGCGCGTGACCTGCCGACGGGTCGTCACCAGTTCCACAAGGAGCGTCTGATGGCCCAGATCCACGCAGCCCGACAGGAAGAGCGCACGGCGGCCGCCGCCCCCGGCAGGACCCGGCGGGCGTGGCCGCGGCTGCCCCGCCCGGCGGTCGCCCTGCCCGCGCTGGCCGCCGCCCTCGCCGGAGTGGTCGTCGCCGTGGTGTCCACGTCCGGCGGCGGCGGGGTCGAGGACGGCGGTGTCGCCACCGGACCGGCCCTGACCACGACGCTCGGCGCGGCCACCACCAAGGGGGTGCCGCAGTTGCTCGACCAGATCTCGCTGGCGGCCGCCTCGGTGACCCACCCGGCCGTCGGACCCGGCCAGTACGTGTACATCGAGTCCAAGGCGGCCGACACCTTCCTGAAGACCGTCGGCGACAAGACCAGCCTGGCCGGCCACGCCCTGCACACCCGTCAGGTGTGGAACTCCGCGGACGGCACCAAGGGCTGGCTGATCGACCCCGCCGTCAACGACAGCCCCGAGGGCGAGACGCTGAGCCTTCCCGACGAGCTGGGCAACACGCCGAAGGCGCACCTCGGCGCCCCGTCGTACGACTACCTGACCAAGCTGCCCACCGACCCCGACCAGCTGCTCGCCAAGATCTACAAGGAGACCGCGGGGCAGGGGAACACCCCGGACCAGCAGGCCTTCACCACCATCGGTGACCTGCTCACCGAGAGCTACCCGCCGGCGGAGCTGTACTCGGCGCTGTTCCGGACCGCGGCGAAGATCCCGGGCGTCGTGGTCGTCGACGACGCCGTGGACGCGGTCGGCCGGCACGGCGTGGCGGTGGCCCGGCTGGACGAGACCAGCGGTCAGCGCGAGGAGTGGATCTTCGACTCCAGGACCCATGTCTTCCTCGGCGAGCGCTCGGTGCAGGTCGAGCGGCTGAGCGGGACGGACGGCCTGATCAAGCCGGGCACGGTCACCTACACCAACGCGATCCTGAAGCGCGCGATCGTCGACGGCATCAAGCAGACCCCGTCGCAGTCCGGCTGACCCGCCCCGGGGCGTTTGCCCGGCGGCCCTGCCCGGGGGCGGAACGGGTCCGCGCCCCGGGTCCGCCCGGCGACCCGGCCGGCCGGGCGGCTACCGTGCGCCGGTCGGCTGCCCGGTCGGCTGCCCGGTCGGCTGCCCGGTCGGCTGGTCGTCGGTCCACTTCGCCTCGACGGTGACGGTGTAGTCGACCGGCGTCCCCGCCGTGATGCCCGCCGCCGCGGCGGCCGCGGACGGCTTCACCACCGTGCGCCGCTCGGCCAGCAGGGCGCCGGTGCCGGGGTCGACGATCAGCTCGGGGCGGACGGACCCGTAGTCGGGCGTGCCGGTCGCGGGCAGTGCGAACCCGGCGCCCTTGCGGCCCGTCGGGTCGGTGACCTCACCCAGCGAGACGATGCCCGGCAGGTCCGCGATGACGCGGTAGGCGGCGGCCCGGACGTCGTCCCCGACCGGCAGGCGGATCAGGTTCGCCGCCTGCTGCCAGGTCCACTCGGTGCGGTCGGAGGTCTCGCCGTCGCGGTCCTGCGCGTGGAGGTCCGCCAGGACGCGCTTCAACTTCGCGGGATCGCCCGGGAGTTCGCGCAGGTCCGCGTAGGTGACGTTGCGGGCGCCGAGGGCGGCGATCCGGTCGCCGCTGCTGATCGTGGCCGTCGTCGGCGTGTTCTCGCGCGCCGTCTCGATGCGCACGCCGAGCCGTCCGCCCGACGGGCCCGTGGCGAGTGTCAGTTCCTTCGGGGATCCGGCCGCCTCCCAGCGCTGCCGGTCACGCGCGGTGCGGGGCTGGGTGGAGGCGTCGATACCGGAGACCCACACGCTCCGCGCGCCGGACTTCACGCCGTAGGAGTACCGCTGTGTCTCGGCCGTGACGACCGAGATGCCCGGGACGGGCTCGGCGATCACCCCGACCGAGGCCGATCGCGTGGTGACCTGCCAGTACGCGCCTGCGTTCGCCGTGCGGTCGAGCCGGGCCGCGACGGTCAGCAGCGCGAGGCGCCCGTCCGCCGGGGTCCCGGCGGGGGCTCCGGTGGCCGAGGGCCCGGCGCTCGTCCGGGTCCCCTCGGAGCCCGAGGTGCCCTCGGCCAGCGTGCCGACGACGACCGCCGCCGCCACCGCCGTCGCCGCGACGGGCAGCACCCAGCGCCGGCCGAACACCGGCGGACCGGAGGCCGCGCGGGTCCCGCGGGTCTCACGGGGCCCGGACATGATGGTGAGCAGGTCGTCGCGGGCTCGGTCGGAACCGGCCAGCCGGGCCGGGTCCAGCTCCTCGGGTCGTGCCTTGGCCAGGGTCTCCATGACATCGGGCCGCTTGCGTGCCATGTCAGTGCTCCTTCACAGTCGCGGTCACTGTCGGACGGGTGTCGTGAGAGAGCCCGGCCGCCACCGCGTCGACGGCACGTTCCAGCCGTCGTCTGGCCCGGTGCAACCGGACCGAGAAGGTGGCGGTGGAGCATCCGAGGACGTGCGCGGCCTGCTTCGGGCCGAGGCCGTTCCAGGCCACCAGGGTCAGCAGTTCGCGATCGGCGGCCGACAGTCCGGCCAGCGCCTGGAGCGCCGCCGCCCGCTCGGTCACGTCCGAGGCCACGTCGTCCACCCGGGCCCCCGAGGTGACGAGGCGCTGTGCCTCCTCGACGGCCAGCGCGTACTGTCTGCCGTCACGGCGCCGCAGTTCACGCGTCAGGTTGCGGGCGACCCGCAGCAGCCACGGCAGCGGCGGCGCGGGCACGTCCCGCATCCTGCGCCAGGCGATCGTGAAGGTCTCGCTGGTGATGTCCTCACCGACCTGCCGGCCCACCAGGCTCGAGGCATAGGCGAGCACCCGTGGCTGGCACTCCTCGTACACGTCACGGAAACGTTGGACGTCGCTCACGCACCCTCTCCTCATCTCGGCTCTCTCACCTGGCAATGGCCGGGAGCCGCGACTTCTTACAGGGGAGGGGAGAAGTTGTTCCCCGACGCGCTAGGCGGAGGGGGGCGCCGGGTGCGAGGCGGACCTGTCGGACGCCTCGTCCGCGGCACGGCGGTACTCGGCGTTGATGCGCTGGGCCTCCTCGAGCTGGTCCTCGAGGATGACGATGCGGCAGGCGGCCTCGATGGGGGTGCCCTGGTCGACGAGCTCCCGGGCCCGGGCGGCGATCCGCAGCTGGTAGCGGGAGTACCGGCGGTGGCCGCCCTCCGAGCGCAGGGGAGTGATCAGCTTGGCCTCCCCGATGGCGCGCAGGAAGCCCGGGGTCGTACCGAGCATCGCTGCGGCCCGGCCCATCGTGTAGGCGGGGTAGTCGTCGTCGTCCAGACGATCGCCGAGCGGGATGTCTGCCGTCATGTCACCTCTCGTGTGTGCAACGCGTCGAGGGGCCCCGGTGCCGTGCGGCACCAGGGCCCCGAAGGGAAATTCAACACCATCGGCCGGCTCTGCTGCTGTGCCGACCCGCTGCTTCGCTACCCGGACCCGGCGAACGGGTGGGGGCGCGTGGATCGCGGCTGCGTGACCGGGGACCACCTTCCAATCCATGGCCTTGCGGTACCCGACCTGGTGAACTCCTCGGGCCGGGCGATCCTGATGGCGTCTGTGTTTCCTTCCTTCCTTCGGACGGATCACTTACCTGGTCGTGCGTACACAAGAAACGCTACCCAGTTCCAAGGTCAATGTCTACCTTGGCGAGAGTAGATTTCACTCCCTCGGAGGCGCGGTTCTCCTGTCAGCCGGCGGTGCAGGAGACGGTGGGCCAGGTCCAGTTGCCGTTGGGCTGGACGGTGACGCCGAAGGTGTTGCCGCTGCCGTTGGGTTTGGCGGTGAGTACCTGGGCGCTGGGGTAGGTGGCGTTGGTGTTCCAGGTGGAGAGGATCTTGGCCGGGGAGGGCACGTTCATGGTCACCGTCCAGTTGCTGGAGCCGGTGACGGTGACGTTGAGGTTGTAGCGGTCGCTCCACTGCTGTCCGGCGGAGAGCGCGGCGGCGCAGGAACCGGTGCCTCCGCCACCGCCGCCACCGGTGCCGTCGGGGGCCACGGCCCGGCCGGTCTGCGGGGAGATCCGGCCGGCGCACAGACCCCGGGCGGCCAGCCCCTGGGCGATGCGCGGGATCGCCGCGAGTGTGTTGGCGGGCCAGTCGTGCATGAGGATGACCTGGCCGTTGCCGAGCCGCGAGGCGGCCTGGACGATCGCGTCGGTGCTCGCGTTGTTCCAGTCCTGCGAGTCGACGTCCCAGATGATCTCGGTCAGGCCGTACTTGGCCTCGACGCTCTTCACGGTCGCGTTGGTCTCGCCGTACGGCGGCCGGAACAGCACCGGGGTCCCGCCGCCCGCGCCGGAGACGGCCGCCTGGGTCCGGGAGATCTCCGAGTCGATCTGCGCCTGGCCGAGCTGGGTCAGGTGCGGGTGGGTGTAGCTGTGGTTGCCGACCCACATGCCGGCGTTCACCTGGGCCCGGACCAGGGAGGGGTTGGCGGCGGCGTACTGGCCCTGGTTGAACATCGTGGCGCGCAGCCCGTTGCGGGTGAGGGCGTCGAGCAGGGCCGTCGTGCTGCCGGACGGGCCGTCGTCGAAGGTGAGTCCGACGTACCCGTTGCAGGTGGCGGCCGGTGCCGGGGTGGCGGCGCGGGCGGTGAGGGTGCCTGCGGCTGCCGTCGCGACGACGAGCAGCCCGGCGGTCAGGGCGCGTAAGGGGATGCGTGGTCCGCTGTGCATGGGGAGTGGTCCTCCTGCCTGGTGCGGGGTGGGGGTGCGGGCTCAGCCGGCGGTGCAGGAGACGGTGGGCCAGGTCCAGTTGCCGTTGGGCTGGACGGTGACGCCGAAGGTGTTGCCGCTGCCGTTGGGTTTGGCGGTGAGTACCTGGGCGCTGGGGTAGGTGGCGTTGGTGTTCCAGGTGGAGAGGATCTTGGCCGGGGAGGGCACGTTCATGGTCACCGTCCAGTTGCTGGAGCCGGTGACGGTGACGTTGAGGTTGTAGCGGTCGCTCCACTGCTGTCCGGCGGAGAGCGCGGCGGCGCAGGAACCGGTGCCTCCGCCACCTCCTCCGCCGCCGCCCGAACCGGCGCCGTCCACCGTGATGCGGGAGTTGCCGCTGCTCTGGTAACCCTCGGTGGCGAGGATCATGTAGTAGTTGAAGCTCCCCAGGGGCATCCCGGCGCGGGCCCACGCGTCGAAGTGGTTGCCGGTGGTGATGGTGCCGCCCGTCCGCTTCGACTGCCTGACGCTCCAGTACTGGTCGAAGGTGCGGGTGCCTTCGACGGAGGGCGCGTTGTACCGGGTCGTCTTGTAGATGTCGTAGGTGCCGCCGTCGCTGGTGACGGTCCCCTTGAACGTGCCCGTGGGCCGGTAGGTGCCCCAGTTGTCGACGATGTAGTACTCGACGAGCGGGTTCGAGGTCCATCCGTAGAGGGCCAGGTAGGCGTTGCCGGACGGGTTGAAGGTGCCCGAGTAGGTCACGCTCCGGCGCCCGCCGTTGCTCCAGCCCTTGCCGGCGACGAAGTTCCCGGTGTTGCTCCACGAGGTGCCGTAGGTGCCGCCGCTGCCCAGGTTCATGGAGACCGTGCCCTGGGAGTCGGTCCAGAACGAGTAGTAGTAGCCGTTGTCGGTGCCGGTCTGGTTCGTGGTGACGACGGTGTCGGCGTGCGCGGTGCCCGGCAGGGTGAGCGCCGCCAGGGCGACCAGCAGCATGGTGCAGACACCGCTGATGAGCAGCCTGAGCCGCCGTGCGGGTGCGGAATTCATGGGTGTGTCTCCTCCTCGTCCGCGGGGGCCGATGACGGCGTCAGTGTTGGCCTGCGCACGACAACTGTCAATCCTTTCGGTATCTGTTACGAAACATTCGAAGCGAAGAAAGAGGCCGACGCTTTCCCTTTTCGCAGTTCAATGGATGTGCGGGCGCGATCCGGTCAGTTCTGCTCGGCAAGATCGGTAAATGCAAGATCAATGAGCCGACCGTAGGTTCTCGAATGTTTCGTGATTCAGGCGGTCTTTCCGGGCGCCCGGCGGGTCGCCCCTCAGATGCGTCCGCGCGCCTCCGCGGAGCGGCGCGCCAGCGAGTCGAAGACGACCGCGATGAACAGCACCCCGCCGGTGATCATGAACTGCACCGGGGGCTCGACCCCCAGCAGCGCCATGCCCGAGCCGACCGACTGGATGACCAGCACCCCCAGCAGCGCGGACCAGGCCGAACCCCGTCCGCCGAACAGGCTGGTGCCGCCGATGACGGCCGCGGCGATGGCGTTGATCAGCAGCACCCCGGAGCCCGAGATCTGGCTCGCCGCGGTGAGCCGCGAGGAGATGAACAGGCCGCCGACCGAGGCCAGGGTGCCCGACACCACGAACACCGAGATCCGTACGCGCACCACGTCGACGCCCGACCTGCGGGCGGCCTCCGCGCCGCCGCCCAGGGCGAGGACCTGCCGCCCGTAGGGCGTGCGGCGCAGGAGGAGGTCCGCGGCCGTCAGGACCCCGAGGAAGATCAGCAGCGCCAGCGGCAGCCCCTCGAACCGGCCCAGCACGTGCACGGCCGTGAACGCGACCGCCGCGAGCAGGGCCGTGCGCGCCCAGATCCCGCTCCGCGCCCGGCACGGCATCCCGGCCGCTGCGCGCCGCCTGCGGTCGTGGTGGGAGACGAGGAGGTACGCGGCCGTGCAGAGCCCCGCCAGTCCGTAGGCGACGACGGCGGAGCCGAAGTACCGGCTGGTCAGCGTCGCGACCAGCCCGTCCTCGCTGAAGTTGACGGAGCTGTCGGGTCCCAGCAGGTAGAGCATGACGCCGTTCCAGACCAGCAGCCCCGCGAGGGTGACGACGAACGCGGGCACGCCGATCCTGGCGAAGGAGAACCCCTGGACGGCGCCCGCGCTCGCGCCGGCCAGCACCGCGATGATCACCGCGAGCCATTCCGGCATCCCCAGGTTCACGTTCAGGGCGGCGAACAGGGCGCCCGCGAGGCCGGCCAGGGAGCCCACCGACAGGTCGATCTCGCCGATCAGCAGGACGAAGACGATGCCGACGGCGATCATGCCGGTCCCGACGATGTCCACGCTGAGGACGGACAGGTTGCGCGGCGAGAGGAAGTTGTCGTTCAGGGCCTGGAACACGATCCAGGTCACGGCGAGGGCGAGCAGCACCGGGGCCGGTCCGAGCCCGTCCTCGCGCAGCCTGCGGCGCACCGCGCCCGGGTATCCGCCGAGCCGTCCGGCGCCCCGGCGCCCCCCGTCACGGCCCGGCGCGTCGCCCGGCGCGTCGCCCCGGGTGCCGTCCGGGCCGACGTCCGCCGCGGCGCCCTCCTCGTCGTCCGGGCCGGCGCCCGGCTTCCCGCCCCGGCCGGCCGTGTCGTCGGCACGGTGTGCGCGACCGGCGCCGGGAGCGGCGTCGGTCGGACGGGACCGGTTCCTCCTCCCCCTCAGGGCCATGCTTCCTCCGGGCGGGTCGTCCGGTGCGCCACCGCGTTGTCCGACGCGCCCGTGATGGAGGAGATGATCTGCTCCTGCGATGTGGTCGGCACGTCGAAGACGCCGTTGTTGCGGCCCAGCCGCAGGACGGCGACCCGGTCGGCGACGGCCTTGATGTCACCCATGTTGTGGCTGATGAGCAGCACACCGAGGCCCTGGTCGCGCAGTTCCTCGATGAGGTCGAGCAGCTGGCTGGTCTGCTCGATGCCCAGCGAGGCGGTGGGCTCGTCGAGCAGCACCAGCCGGGGCGCGCCGAGGAACGAGCGGGTGATCGCGACGACCTGCCGCTGCCCGCCGGACAGCGTGGCGAGCGGCACCCGCACGTCCGGGATGCGGATGGACAGGGTCGTGAGCAGCTCGCGGGTCCGGCGCTCCATCTCCACCTCGTCGAGGATGCCGAAGCGGTGGATCTCCCGGCCGAGGAAGAGATTGCCCACGACGTCGAGGTTCCCGCACATCGCGAGGTCCTGGTAGACCGTCGATATCCCCAGGGCCTGGGCGTCCTGGGGGCGCCGGATCTGCACGGCCCGGCCCTGCCACTCGATGACGCCCCGGTCCGCGGGGCCGACTCCCGAGATCACCTTGACCAGGGTGGATTTACCGGCGGCGTTGTCACCCATCAGGGCGACCACCTCTCCCGCCCTGATCTCCAGCTCGACGTCCGCGAGCGCCTGTACGGCGGCGAACCGCTTGGAGACTCCGCGCAGCGCCAGCAGGGGCTGAACCGGCACGGCTCCACCTCCTCATCCGGTGAGTCCGGCCTCGGCACAGGCGGACCTGAGCGCAGGGGTGCATATCTGGCCGATGGTGTACATACCGTCCTTCACCAGGGTGCCCTTGATGTCGCCGACGGTCACCGGGACGGACGGGAGCAGGACGGCCGGGATGTCCTCGGTGGTCCCGTTGCCGACGGTGCGGGTGGCCAGGGAGCCGGCCGTCTCGCCGCGGCCCAGCGCGATGGCCATCTTCGCGGCGGCGGCGGCCGCGGGTTCGAACGGCTTGTAGACGGTCATGTACTGGTCGCCCTTGACGATGCGCCGCACGGCCGGGAGGTCGGCGTCCTGGCCGGTGATCGGGGGCGGCGGTCCGGCCCCGGCGGCCTTGAGGGCCGCGACCACGGCCCCGGCGAGGCTGTCGTTGGCGGCCAGCACGCCGTCGATGTGGTCCGCGCCCAGGGCGGCGATGGCGCGGGTCATGTCGGCGAAGGCGTTCTCGGGCCGCCAGCCGACGGTGTCGTAGGACTTGCCGATGCGCACCTTGCCGTCGAGCACGGAGAGCGCGCCCCGCTTGAACCAGCCCGCGTTGGGGTCGGTGGTCGCGCCGTTCATCATGACGATCCGGGCGCCGGCGGCCTTCGTGCCGAGGGCCTTCAGGAGCGCCTCGCCCTGGAGCCTGCCGACCGTCGCGCCGTCGAAGGTGACGTAACCGGATATCGGGCCCTGGGCGAGCCGGTCGTAGGCGACGACGGGGATGCCGGCCCGGTGCGCGGCCTCGACGGACGGGCGCAGCAGCTGGGGGTCGACGGCGGCGAGGATGAGCACGTCGACCTGCCGGGTGATCAGGGACTCGAGCTGCTGCCGCTGGACCGCCGGGTCGGAGGTGGCGGCGATCGTCGGCGCCGGGCAGGCCGGGCACTGCCGTTCCAGCTGCTTCTCGAGCAGCGGCCGGTCGAACCGCCCGAACCGTGAGGCCCCGCCGCCGGGGAGCAGCACCCCGACCGTCAGGTCGCCGTCCCCGCCGCCGCCCCCTCCCGTGCCGCAGGCCCCGGTCAGGGCCAGGCCGGCGGCGATCGTGACGGCCAGGGCCGCACGGGTGAGGGCCCTGCGCTTCACGGCCGGAGTGGCGGCACCGAGACCCATCTTCGGTTCCTTAGGACACTTGGACGTCTGTCCGTTTTTGCCCCGAAAAAGGCACTTGTCGCCAAGCCTAGCCAAGCCCCGGGCATCCCGTCCCGTCCGGCCGGGGGCGCGGGTCCGGCCCGGGTGCCGGTCGCGGCGCCGGGTCCGGGTGGCGGCCGGGGTCTACTCCGCGTGCTCCGCGGTCCAGGTGACCAGCGGGGGCTCGACGCGTGCGCACAGCGGGCCGCCCTGCGCGTCGGTCAGCCCGAGACGTGCGACCAACAGGCCCTCGCGGGCGGCGGTCGCGAGCACCTCGGCGGGGACGGCGTCCAGCATGAGCTTGGCGCGGCGGAACATCGTGAAGACGCCCGACTCGTCGACCGTGCCCCACGACAGGTAGACGAACCGCCGGCCCAGCCGGTCCTGGACATAGGGCCCCGTCACCTCGGTGCCGGCCGGTGTGGTGGTCGCGGTGCATTCCAGCGTCCAGGTCGCGGACGGCGCGTCGCCGCGCTGCGGGTCGAGGAGTTCGGCCGGCCGGTCCCGCCGCTGCACGGCGACGTGCAGGTCGCCGCGGGCGGACGCCCGGGTCTCGGCGGAGGCGGGCCGGACGGGGCCGGGCAGGTCGACGGCGTCGATGCGGATGCGCATACGAGCCATCATCCCGCGCCCCGCGCCCCGGCCGCCGGGGCGAGACATGGGTCATGGTCCAATCCGGAGCGGAACCTCGGACGCCCGTTCGACATCAACCAGGTGACAGGCCGAGGGGCCGGACGACATGGGGTGGGGCGCGATGGACAGGCGGATCAGGGGAGCTGCGCTGGCCTGCGCACTTCTCGTGGCGGGCTTCGCGACGGGCTGCGGGACCGGGTCCGGGTCCGACGGCGACTCCCGCGGTGCCGGCGAGCCGTCCCCCTCGGCGTCCCCGGCACGGACGGTCCGCGGTGACGCGGGCGCGCGGGCCGACCTCGCCGCCGCCTACCGCAAGTGGGGCATCGAGCCGCTGGCCGCCCCGCCCGCCCCGCCCGCCGCCAAGCCGGTCGACCTCTCCGCCACCGGCGGCCACATACCGGTGATCAGTGAGATACCCACGCAGCAGAAGGTCGTCTTCCTCACCTTCGACGACGGGGCCGAGAAGGACCCGCAGTTCGTCACGATGATGCGGGAGCTGAAGATCCCCTTCACGATGTTCCTGACGGACGCGGCCATCAGCTCCGACTACGGCTACTTCAAGAAACTCCAGGCCTTCGGCGACGGCGTCCAGAACCACACGCTGACCCATCCCAACCTCCGCACCCTGGGCGCGGCCGCCCAGAAGCAGGAGATCTGCGGCCAGCAGACCAAGCTGAAGGACCGGTACGGCACCGCGCCCCGGCTCTTCCGCCCGCCGTACGGCAACTGGAACGAGGACACCAGGGCCGCCGCCGCCTCCTGCGGGCTCGAGGCGATCGTGCTGTGGCGCGAGTCCATGCAGATCAAGAACATGCAGTACCAGCGCGGCGACAGGAAGCTGCACCCCGGCGACATCATCCTGGCCCACTTCCGGGGGCCGTCGGAGCTCAAGGGCACGACGATGACCGAGATGACGGCGAACCTGCTGCGCCACGTCCAGGAGCAGGGCTACACGATCGCGCGCCTCGAGGACTACCTCTAGCGGCACCCGGCGCCCCGCCGCACGGCGGCCCGCCCCGACCGGCTCTTTCCAGCCGCCTCCGGCCCTTCGCGGCTCTCCGGAGGCGGCTTCCTTCGTTACCCACTTTCGGGTGACGGGTCGCCGCGCGGTGGGGTGGCGCGACGTGGCGCCCGGGCCGTACACCCCAACTCCCACAAGGGCTCAAGATACGTAACAGGCGTCAACCTGGACACCTGCCGCTTGAATGGACGTTACAGCCGAGAGTCACAGAGATATGGACAACAAGTAACACAGGCCATGTTTCCCTCTCATCTCCCGCACTCCGTGGACAAAGTGTGTGTGCGGCCAGCCGACCGCACCTTCACACCGCACCGGAACCGCGGCGGGCACGAAACCGCCGCGGCAAGGTGCTCGCACCACCAGGGGAATTCTTTGTCCACTGCCGCTTCCGCCACCGCCCGCCGCCTGACCGCCGCCGCCCTCACGGCCGGCGCCATCGTCGGGGCCGTGGCCCTGCCGGCGTCCGCCGCCGACCACCGTCCGGACAACCGCCGTCCCGAGGTGAAGATCAGCGACGTCCAGTACGACGCCCCGGGACGTGACGACCGCTCCCGGAGGTCGCTGAACGAGGAGTGGGTCGAGCTCACCAACACCACGCGCCGCAGCATCAACCTCGACGGCTGGACCCTCCGCAACGAGGACGGCCGTACCTACACCTTCCGCCACTTCCGTCTCGACGGCCGCGCCACGGTCCGCGTCCACACCGGTGAGGGCCGCGACACCCGTCGTGACCTCTTCCAGGACCGCAACCGCGAGGTCTGGGACAACCGCTCCGACACGGCCACCCTGCGCAACGACCGCGGCCGCTTCATCGACGACGAGTCCTGGGACCGCAACCGTCACCACCACGGCGGCGGCCACCACGGTGGCGGCCACCACCACAACCACTGAGCGACGCATACCCACACCGCGCGCCCGGACCTGCGAAGGTCCGGGCGCGCCCGCGCGTGCGGACCGTGCGCGCCGCGTCGCCGACCGCCCTCAGGCGAGGCGCCGCAGGTCCTCCAGGTAGCGCAGCACCGCCGCGACCCGCCGGTCCACCTGGTCCGTCGGTGACAGGTCGAGCTTGGCGAAGATGCTGCGGATGTGCTTGTGGACGGCGCCGTCGGTGACGACGAGCCGCCCGGCGATGGCGGAGTTGCCGAGCCCCTCGGCCATCAGCGCGAGCACGTCGCGTTCCCGGGGACTGAGCCGCTCCAGCCGGGTGTCCTGACGCGAGCGGGTGAACAACTGGGCGACGACCTCCGGGTCGACGGCGGTGCCGCCCGCCGCCACCCGGTGCAGCGCGTCGAGGAACTCCTCCACCCGCCCCACGCGCTCCTTGAGCAGATACCCGAGCCCGCTCACCCCGCCGCCGAGCAGTTCGGTCGCGAAGCTCTGCTCGACGTACGCCGACAGCACGAGCACGGCCAGGTCCGGCCGCCGGCGCCGCGCCTCGACCGCCGCGACGATCCCCTCGTCGGTGTGGGTCGGCGGCATCCGCACGTCCAGGATGGCGACGTCCGGCTCATGGGCGTCGACGGCCGCCAGCGCCCCGTCGGCGGTGTCCGCCGTTGCCACCACGTCGAGACCCTCCGCGCGCAGCAGCAGGGCGAGCCCCTCCCGCAGCAGGGGGTCGTCCTCGGCGATCACGATCCGCATGTCACGCTCCACAGGGAAGGTCCGCGCTCAGGACGGTCGGGCCGCCGGGCGGGCTGGTCAGGGTGAGGCTGCCGTCGTGGGCCGCGACCCGGCGCCGGATGCCGGACAGCCCGGTGCCGCCGGCCTCCTCGGCACCGCCCCGGCCGTCGTCCTCGACGCTCAGCAGCAGGCGCCGGCCGTCACCGCGGACCGTGACGACGGCCTGCCCGGCGCCGCTGTGCTTGGCGATGTTGGTCAGGGCCTCGGCGATGACGAAGTAGGCGGTGGTCTCGACCGACGCGGCACAGCGTCCGGGCACGTCCACGTCGATCCGGCAGGGCACCGCGCAGTCCGCGGCCAGCCCCGAGAGCGCGCCCGCCAGTCCCCGGTCGGCCAGCACCGGCGGCAGGATCCCGCGCGCCACCGTGCGCAGTTCGGCCAGCGCCTGTTCGGCGGCGGACTGGGCGCGTTCGAGGAGTTCGTCGGCACCGGCCGGATCCCGGGCCACCATGCGGCGCGCCGCCCCGACCAGCACGGTCACCGACACGAGCCGGTTCTGGGCGCCGTCGTGCAGGGAGCGTTCGATGCGGCGCAGTTCGGTCGCGTGGGCGTCGAGCGCGGCGGCGCGGGTGGCGGTGAGTTCGGCGATCCGCAGCGACAGGTCCGCGTCCGGTCCGGCCGCGAGGAGCAGGCGTCCGGGCCGGGCCTGCGCCCGCGCCATACCGGGCGCCAGCCCCACGATGATGGCGCTCCAGCCCACGCCCAGCAGCGCCACGGCGAGGGCGTCGGGCCAGGAGTGCGCGCTGCCGATGGCGACGGACGTGGCGGTCGCGCCGTCCGGCAGGAGCTTCCAGTACAGCGGGAACGTGCTGTCACGCACGGCGAAGACCGGGAGGAGGACGCCGAGCAGTCCGAGCGGGAGGCCCAGGGTGGCGTGCCGGACCAGCCAGCGCAGCTCCCGGCGGGTGGTCGGATCGACGAGCGCGGTCCGCAGCCCGGTGGGCGGGGGCCGCGGCGCGACCACCTCGGGACCCCAGCGGGCGAGCCGCCCGCGTTCCCGGCGGGCCAGGGCGTGCAGGGCGCGCAGCGGCAGGGGTGCCATGAGCAGCCCCACCCCGGCGAGGCCCGCCACGGCGGTGACCGCCAGCCACAGCAGCAGGAGCAGCGCGAGCAGGGCCGTCCTGAGTCCGGACGAGAGCTGGGAGATCGCGGACCCGGCGGCCCCCAGGGCCCGCCCGACGGCCTCCCCGACACTCTCGCCCGGCTCCGTGCCCTGCTTCTCGCCCGGCGGGGTGCCGTCGGTCCGGATGTCGCCGGTCCGGATGCCGTCGGTGCGGATGTTGTCCGGGCGGTCGGCCGCCGTGTTCCGCCGGATGCCCATCCCGCCCTCCTTCTCCGCCGCCCGCGTGTGCGTCCGCCGTCCCGCGCGTCGGCCCGCTCGCCGTGGCCGTTGCCCCGGCGGGCCGAGCCGGTGGCGGACGGCCGGTGACCGGCGGGGCGGCCGTGGGCCGGTTCGCGAACGACCTTATGACGCGGGCCTGTTCGGCGTCATGCGCGGGCCGGGAGAGTACAGCCTGCTGTACCCCGGACCGGGCGGACTGCGGGATCGGCGGCGGGGGGTGCCGCTCCCTAGCGTCGGTGACGACAGCGAGAACGCCACAGGACACCGGGAGAGGGCCCCCATGACGAACACGACGACCACCGGTCCGGACCGCCTGACCCGTGGGGAGATCGCCCGCACGCTCCTGTGGTCCGTGGTGGTGATCAGCGCGGTCGCCAACATGGCGGCCTCCTTCGGCGGTGCCGACACCTGGGTGCACCTGGTCTGCGGCGCGGTCACCGTGCTGGGCGCGGGCACCCTCGTCGTGCGCAACCTGCGGGGCCGTCGGTGAACGCGGACACCGCCGCCGTCCGGGGCGCCGCGCCGGCCATCGCCCTGGACGGCGTCAGCAAGGCGTACCCGGGAGGTGTACGCGCCCTCGACGACGTGTCGTTGACCGTGGAACACGGCACGTTCCTCGCCGTGATGGGACCTTCGGGCTCCGGCAAGAGCACGCTGATGCACTGTGCCGCCGGGCTGGACGCCCCCACGTCGGGCCGTGTCCGCATCGACGGCCGGGAGATCACCGGCCTGAACGAGACCCGCCGCACCGAACTGCGCCGTGAGCACGTCGGCTTCGTGTTCCAGGCCTACAACCTGATCCCCTCCCTCAGCGTCGAGGACAACATCACGCTGCCGCTGCGGCTGGCGGGACGCGCCCCGGACCGTGACTGGATGCGCACCCTGGTGGAGCGGGTCGGGCTCACCGCCCGGCTGTCCCACCGCCCGGCCGAGCTCTCCGGAGGTCAGCAGCAACGAGCGGCCGTCGTGCGCGCGTTGGTGGCCAGACCGGCCGTGGTCTTCGCGGACGAGCCGACCGGCGCGCTCGATCTGCGCAGCGCCCACGAGGTGCTCGACCTGCTGCGCGACCTGGTCGCCGATCTGCGCCAGACGGTGGTCATGGTCACCCACGACCCGGCGGCCGCGGCCCGCGCGCACCAGGTGCTGGTGATGGCCGACGGCCGGGTGGTCGAGTCGCTCAAGGCCCCGACCGCCCCCGAACTCGCGGGCCGTCTCGTCGCGTTGGGAGGGGTCTGAGCCATGTTCCGTACTGCGACAAGGATGGCGGGGCACCGGATCACCGCGCTGATCGCCGTGGCCTGCGCGGTCCTCGGAGGTGCGGCGCTGGTCACCGCCACCGGTGTGCTCGCCGAGTCCGGACTGCGCTCCCGGCTGCCCGCCGGGCGGCTCGCCGGCGCGGACGTCGTGATCGCGGCCGACCAGGAGTTCCGCGCGCCCGGTGAACTGCCGACGGCCCTGGTGGAACGCCGCCGGATCCCGTCCCGGCTGGTCGGCGAGCTGGCCGGGCTGCCGGGCGTCACCGCGGCGGTCGGCGACATCAGCTTCCCCGCCGCCCTGCTCGACTCCCGCGGGCGGGTCGTAGCGGCCGGGGACCCGCGGGTCGCGGGCCACGGCTGGTCCTCGACCCGGCTGGCCGGGACGGCGGGCGCGCACGTCGACGGCAGCGCACCGGCCGGTGCCGGCGAGGTCGCCGTGGACCGTGCCACCGCGGCCGCGGCCGGGATCGCGAAGGGCGACAGCGTGCGGGTCGTCGTCGACGGACGCCCCGCCGCCCCCTACCGCGTCTCGGCGCTGATCGGCGCGCCGGGCGCTCAGGACCGGGCGACCCGGGGCGTCTACTTCGCCGACCCGACGGCCGCCCGGCTCTCCGGCCGCGACGGCGCCGACGACACCGGCCGCACCGGCCGCGCCGACGACACCGGCCGCGCCGGAGTCGCAGGTGGCGCCGATGTCTCCGGGGCCGCACCCGGCTCCGGCGGGGCGGACTCCGCCGGGGGCGCGCGTGCCGGGACCGTGGACCTGGTGGGGCTGCGCACCGAGCCCGGTGCCGAGGGGCGCGTCGCCGCCGAGGTCCGCGCGAGACTGGCGGGCACCGGGCTGCTGACCGTCACCGGAGCCGATCGCGGCGACACGGCCGAACCCGGCGCGGGAGCCTCCCGCTCTCTGCTGGTCCTCCTCGCCGGGTCGCTCTCCGGGATCGTCCTGCTGATCACCGGGTTCGTGACGGCGAGCGCGCTGGCCGTGTCGATCGCCGGACAGCGCCGGGACCTGGCGCTGATGCGGGCCGTCGGCGCCACCCCCGGACAGATCCGCCGGCTGGCTGCCGCCCAGTCCACCGTCGTCGCCGCCGTGGCCGTGGTGCCGGGCGCGGGCCTCGGCTACCTCCTCGCCGGGCAGTTCCGGCGGCTGCTCGCGGACCGCGGGGTGGTGCCGCCCGGACTCCCCCTGACGTTCAGCCCCTTGCCGGCGCTCGCGGCCGTCCTCCTGCTGGGTCTGACCGTGCAGGTGTCGGCCCGCTGCTCGGCCTGGCGGACCTCGCGGATGCCGGCCACGGAAGCCGTCGCGGAATCGCGCAGCGAACCGCGCGACCCGTCGCGGGCCCGCACCCGCGCGGGGATCGTGGTCGTCGTCGCCGCCACCGCCATGTCGGCTCTCCCGCTCTTCTCCCGCACGCTCGTCGGCGCGACGGCCACGTCCGTCGCGGGCATCGTCGGGGCGATCGGCCTGGCGTTGGCCGGCCCCGCCCTGGTCCGGGGCATCGGCGGCGCGGCGGCGCGGGCGACGCGGTCGGGCTCCTCCGCGCCCACCTGGCTGGCGACGGCCAACCTCCGCGCCTACGCCCTGCGCAACGCGGGGATCGTCAGCACCCTCGCCATGGCGGTCGTGTTCGTGCTGACGTACACCTTCACCCAGACCACCGTCCTCGCCGCCACCGACCGCGACACCCGCGCAGGCACCCTCGCCGAGCAGCGGCTCACCGCGCCCGGCCTGGGCGGACTGCCCACCGGGACCCTCGCCGCCGTGCGCCGGACCCCCGGTGTGTCGGCCGCCGCCCCGGTCGGCACGACCACCGTGGTGTGGCAGTACCGGCAGTTCGGGGACACCGTGAGCGAGCCGGGCTCCGCGACGATCCTCACCCCGGACGCCTCGGACGTCCTCGACCTCGACGTCAGGGCCGGCGCGCTGGACCGGCTCACCGGCGCCACCGTCGCCGTCAGCGACGAGGCCGCCCGCACGCGCTCCGCGGGCGTGGGCCGCCGGATCAGCCTGGTCCTCGGCGACGGCACCCGGACCGAGGCGACCGTCGTCGCCGTGTACGAACGCGGCCTCGGCTTCGGCCCGGTGGTGCTCTCCGGCGACCTGGCGGCCGGACACACCACCACGCGGCTCGACCAGTCCCTCCTCGTCCGCACGGACGGCACGAGGGCGGCCGGGCAGCACCTCGCGGCGTTCGCCGCCTCCCGTCCGGGCCTGGTGCTCGCGCCGGCGGAGCCGCCGTCCACCGGCGGTCTGCGCGACGCCCCGCCCGAGGTGTGGATCAACCTGGTCACCATCGTCGTCCTGCTCGTCTACCTCCTGCTGAGCATCGCCAACAAGCTCGTCGCGGCCACCGCCCAGCGCCGTACCGAACTGGCCGCCCTGCGGCTCAACGGCACCACACCGCGGCAGATCCGCGCGATGATGCGCCGCGAGGCCGCGATGACGGCCGCCACCGCGCTCGTCACCGCCCTGCTGCTCTCCGCGCCGCCCCTCGCCCTCCTGGGCCAGGGCTTCCTGGGCCGCCCCTGGCCGGCCGGACCGGCCTGGCTGCTGCCGGGCCTCGCGGCCCTGGTCACCGTCACCGCCTTCGTCACCGTCGAACTCCCCACCCGGCGGACCCTGCGCACGCCACCGGTCTGACGGCGGGTGCCGTACGGCGGTCCGCGCGCCGCTACCGGGGGGTCCCCGAGCGGAAGGTCCGGCGGTAGGTGTCCGGCGGCACGCCGACCGTGCGGTTGAAGTGCCGGCGCAGGGTGGTGGCGGTGCCCATGCCGGTGGCCGCGGCGACGGCGTCCACCACTTCGTCGGTGGTCTCCAGCAACTCCTGCGCCCGCCGGATCCGTTGGGTCAGCAGCCAGCGCAGCGGAGTGGTGCCGGTCACCGCCCTGAAGTGGCGGCCCAGATGGCGCGAGCTCATCCCGGCCTGCCGGGCCAGGTCCTCCACGGTGAGCGGCCGGTCGAGGCGTTCGATCGCCCAGGGCAGGAGCGCGCCGAGCGGGTGGTCGTCGCGCGCGGGCACCGGCGCGGCGACGAACTGGGCCTGGCCCCCGGCCCGGTGCGGCGGTACGACCAGCCGGCGGGCGACCGCGTTGGCGACCGACGAGCCGTGGTCGAGGCGGACCAGGTGCAGGCACAGGTCCATGGCGGCGGCCTTGCCCGCCGAGGTCAGCACACGGCCCTCGTCCACGTAGAGCACGTCCGGGTCCACCGCCACCCGCGGGTGACGGGCCGCCAGCACGTCGGTGTGCGCCCAGTGCGTGGTGGCGCGCCGGCCGTCCAGCAGACCGGCGGCGGCCAGCACGAAGGCACCCGTGCACAGCGAGGCCACCCGCGCCCCCGCCTCGTGGGCCGCCCGGACCGCGTCGACGAGAGGGGCGGGCGGTTCCACGTCGACGTCCGCCCAGCCGGGGACGATCACGGTGCGGGCCTCCCGCAGGCGGTCGAGCCCCCGGTCGGGCTCCAGCAGGAACCGGCCGACCCGCAGGGCCCCCGTCCCGCAGATCTCCACGTCGTACCAGGGGACGGTCACACCGGCCGGAGCCGCGCCGAACACCTCGTACGCCATGGACAGTTCGAAGTGCAGCATCCCCTCGGTGAGGGCCAGCGCGACATCAGCCATGTCCGGAACTGTACGGGGTACGTCGTTCCGGACACTCACGCCGAGGCGCCCGCTCTTGCCAGGCTGTCCCCGTCAGGAAGCCGACCGGTACGGGGGAGCGCCATGGGACACGGACAACAGCACACGAACGCACACCGGCACGGACGCGGCGACGCGCGGCGCCGGGTGGTGACGGTGTTCGGCGCGTACGGGCACACCGGACGCTTCGTGGTGGCGCAGCTGCGGGCCCGCGGGTTCGTCCCGGTCCTCTCCGGCCGGGACGCAGGCAAGCTGCGGGAACTGGCGGCCTCCGCCCCGGGACTCGAGGCACGGCCGGCGTCGGTCGACGACCCCGCCTCGCTCGACCGCGCCCTGGACGGCGTCGACGCCGTGATCAACTGTGCCGGCCCCTTCGCCCTCACCGCCGCTCCGGTGATCGAGGCCGCGCTGCGCGCCGGGGTGCCGTACGTCGACGTGGCGGCCGAGATCGAGGCCAACCTCGACACGTTCACGCACTTCGCGGACCGGGCCGGCGCGCTGGGCGCGGTGGTCGTCCCCGCGATGGCCTTCTACGGCGGTCTCGGCGACCTGCTGGTCACCGCCGCGATGGGGGACTGGACGGCGGCCGACGAGGCGGACATCGCCTACGGGCTGAGCGGGTGGCGCCCCACCCCCGGCACCCGGGTCGCCGGGACCGTCTCCCGGGAGCGGCGGGGCGGCCGCCGCGTGCGCTTCACGGGAGGGCGGCTGACCTACCACGACGACGCGCCGACGCTCCTGAAGTGGGACTTTCCCGAGCCGACGGGCAGCAGGGAGGTCGTCGGCGAGTTCACGATGGCCGACGTGGTCACCGTCCCGAGCCATCTCGACGTGCCCGAGGTGCGCACCCACATGGCGAGGGAAGCGGCCGAGGAGCTCTCCGCCCCGGACACGGCGGCGCCGTCCGCCGCCGACGAGGACGGCCGGTCCGACCAGACCTTCGTGGTCGAAGCCGTCGTGCGCCGCGGCGGGACGCAACGGCGTGCCGTGGCGAGCGGCCGGGACATCTACGCCGTCAGCGCGCCGCTCGCGGTGGAGGCGGTCGACCGCATCCTCACGGGCCGCGTCCTCACGACCGGTGTCGCGTCCGCGGGCAGGATCTTCGACGCCGCCGACTTCCTGCGCGCGCTGGCCCCCCACATCTCCCTCGAACCGCCGGGCCGCCCTGCGTAGAGTGCGCGGGCGCGGAGGGGGTCCGCCGGGGTGCGGGCCACGCGGGCCACGCGGGCACGGGGCGTGGACAGGGAGCGGGACCGTCCCCTCTGAAGTTGTGCACTCCATTGACTGGCGAAAGGAATGTGCCCTACATTCGCGGACGCTTCGTCAGCGCACCGATCCCGCTCCGGGCCGTCCCCCGCCGCCCGCCCGCCCCCCACAAGGAGCCGCCCCATGCCTGCCGACACGCACCGGCGCACTCCCCGCACGCCGTCCCTCGGCTCCGACACACGCCGTCCGCACGGCACTTCGCCCCTCCTTCGCGCGCCCCGAGCGCCCCGAGCGCTCCGCGCTTCCCGCGCATCGCGCGCACGTCTGCGCATCGCGCTGACCGCGCTGGTGGCGCTGGCGTCCGCGACGCTCACCGCGCTCCCCTCGGAAGCCGCCGGGACGGCCTCATCGATCCCCTCGGCCCCTTCAGCCTCGTCCGCCTCGTCCGCCCTCGCCGGCACGGTCGAGCCGCGGGTCGCCGGTCGTCTCACCGGCACGCTCTCCGACGGCGCCACCTGGATCGCCGACGTCCCCGAGGACTGGAACGGCACCCTCCTGCTGTTCAGCCACGGCTTCGGTCCCACCGTCGCCCGCAACGCCCCCACGGACGCCGTACGCACCGAGTTGCTCGCCCGCGGTTATGCCATGGCCGGGTCGTCGTACGACCCGAACGGCTCGATGTGGGCCCTGGAAAGCGCCGAACGCGACCAGTTCGCCACGCTCGACGCCGTCGCCGCGCGGATCGGCGCACCCCGGCGCACGCTGGCCCTCGGCCAGTCCATGGGCGGCCTCGTCAACGCGCAGCTGGCCCGGGACGGCGGCGGGCGCATCGACGGCGCCCTCGGCCAGTGCGGACTCGTCGCGGGCGGCACCGACCTGGACAACTACCAGCTGGACGCCGAGTACACCGTCGCCCGCCTGCTCCTGCCGGGGCAGGACGTACCCCTCGTCCGGTTCGGCACCGCCGCCGAGGCCTCCGCCACCGCCGACCTCCTCACGCGGGCGGTCACCGCCGCCCAGGGCACCCCGCAGGGCCGCGCAAGGATCGCGCTGGCCGCCGCGTTCCTCAACCTGCCCGCCTGGGCGCCGGGGCAGGACCGGCCCGCCCCGGCCGACTGGGACGGACAGCAGAAGCAGCAGTACGCGTGGTTCGCCCAGGGCATCCTGAGCTTCGTCGAGGGCGGCCGCTACGCCGTCGAGCAGTCCGTCGGCGGCAACAACTCCTGGAACAAGGGCGTCGACTACGCGGACCTGCTCGCCGCCTCGCCGCACGCGCCGCAGGTCCGCGCCCTCTACCGGACCGCGGGCCTCGACCTGCGGGCCGACCTGCGCACCCTGACGGAAGGCGCCACGATCACCGCCGACCCCGCAGCCGTCCGCACCGCGCTGCGCACGTCGTCCGCGGGCCAGGGCCTCGAGGTGCCGCTGCTCGACATCCACACCACCGCCGACGACCTGGTCCCGGTGGAGCAGGAGAACCGCTTCGCCGCGCGGGTGCGCGCCGCCGGCGACGGCGCGCTGCTGCGGCAGGCCTACGTCGAGCGGCAGGGCCACTGCACGTTCACCACCGCCGAGACCGTGGCCGCCCTGCACGCGCTCGAACACCGCGTCAGCACCGGCCGCTGGGACGACGCGGCCACCGCGGGCGCCCTCCAGCGCTCCGCCACCGCGCTCGGCCTCGACGGCGCGGCCTACGTCCCCTACACCCCGGCCCGGTTGTCGGTCGGCCGCCCCTCGTATGCGCCGTGACATCCCCGGAGCGCATTGCGGCGCCCGGTCAATCCGGTTCCCGGACCGAGCCCTCGCTGTCGCCGGCGCGCAGGATGTGCCTGGCCTCCTCGGGAGAGGGCGGCACGGGGTGCGGGCCGGGGTCGGTCAGCTCGGCGTACAGGCGACGGCAGGCCTGATCCTCGTCGGCGAACCGCGCCCACACCGTGCGGGCGCCCCGCTGCCGAACGCCCACCACCCACTCACCGGCCTGGCGCTCCAGATAGAGCCGGTCCTCCGGCCGGGGCACGTCCGGGGAGCCGGGGCAGCCCGCGATCTCGTACAGGCCCGCCGGGACCCCGGCCGCGTCCAGTGCCTCGCACAGCTGACGGCGGTCCATCCTCGCTCCCGTTCCGCGCTCCCGTTCCGCTCACGTGGCCGCCCCGGTCCCCCGGCGGTCAGTTGGCCCGCTCCAGGTTACCGGCGGCCAGCAGGGAGCTCACCGTCGCACCGGTCTTCACGTGCGGGCAGTACCGGGTCTGGTTGGTCTGCACCGAGGTGACGTACTGGACGCCCAGTCCCGGCTGCTCGAACGCCGGGGCGATCGGCCCGGTGCACACGAGGGTGTCCTTCTTCACCCGGTAGAGGCGGTAGTCGAAGGGGTAGCGCGGGTCCTGGGTGTTGAGGTTGGACGGCGGGATCGAGCGCTGACCGTACTTGGCGTCGGCGGGCGCGAGGAACTTGCCGAACTCGTTGCCGAAGCGGTCCAGCATCTGACCGGGCTTGAGGGTGATCTCGGCCGCGATGACGTTGCCGCTCTGGTCGTGGGCGAAGCCGTCGTCCGGGACGAGCGAGTACCTCCAGTCGCCGAGCCCCTGGAGGGCGGTCGGGTCCCACCACTTGTTGAGGAACTCCACCGGGGTGAGCGCGCCGAACCGGTCGTAGCCCCTGAGGATGTTCCCGAGGATCCCGGTGTGCGGCAGCCTGGCCGGGCCGAACCGCCAGTCGTTGCACACGAACTGCGTGTGCGCGTAGGGGTAGGGCGACGGCACCAGCCCCAGGCAGTGCGTCCGGTCGTCGTCCGCTCCGGGCCGCGTGTCCCGCGGCCGCTGCCTGCCCTCGTCGGCCGCCCGGACCGCCGGCGCCGGCGGAGCCGGGACCGCCGCCGTCCCGGAACCGCCGGCGGCGGACGTCTGCGGGTCCGCGGCGACGGACGGGGGAGCGCCGAGCAGAAGGGAACCGGCGAGTCCGGCCGTCGCGGCCGCACTCGCACCCCATCGACGGAATGCCACTCGTACCTCCGGAAGATTCGAGCCCTCAGGGCGTCGGAAGCCCCCCGGGACATCACAGAAGCCCGGCCGCGCCCCAGCAACACGAGCGAGCCGAACGGACCCACCGACCACCCGTTCGCCCCAGCCACCGCCCCCGAGCGACGGCCCGCCCCCGGCCCCACCCCCGGTCCCCGGTCCCTGGCCCCCAGCCCTATGGCCCTGGCCCCGGCCCTCCGGTCCCGGCCGCCCGGCCCCGGCTCGGGCCTGCGGCTTCCGGCCTTGGCGTACCGGCGGGTGATCGCGCTCCGGGTCGGGCCGGGCGGTCCGCGGGCCCGGGCCGGCCCCGGATGCGCTTCAGGGTGACGGCCCGGGCCGTCGTCAGTTCGGCGCGCCCTTCGTGGCGGCCCGCCAGATCCCGTCCGCCACCTTCTGCGCGAACTCCGTCGGCGACGGCTCGTTCGGCAGCCGCGCGGGCACCGTCGTGCCCTTCTTCGGGCCCGCCTTGTCGGCGAACAGCGCGACCGTCAGGGCGAGTCGGCCGTCGTACCCGGTGCTCCACACCGTGCGACGAGCGCTTCCGGCACCGGCTCCGGCGGTGATGAACCCCTTCGCCTCCGGCACCGGCACCGTGCCCGGGACGGCGTCGGTGCCGGCAGCCACGGGCGCCGGCCCGGCCCCCGATCGCGCGCCCGCCACCAGCGCCTCCTTCTCGTCCAGGACCCGCCGCACGTCCGGACGCGCGCGGTAGACCGTACGGCCCCCCTGCGTGATGCGCGCGACGGTGTACGGCGTGGCGTACGTGCCGCCGGCCGCCACCGCCGCGTACGCCGACGCCAGGTTCAACGGCGTCGGCGCCGCCGTCTTCAGCATCTTGCCCAACGGCTCTCCCACACCCCGCACTTGGCCGAACGGATTCAGGGCCGTCCCCGCCTCCACCGCCCCGCTCACCGCGTCGTTGAACGACTGCCGCGCGTAGTCCGAGCCGCCGTACAGCACCCGCACCGCCCCGTCGCCGGGCACCAGGCCGACGGCCGCGGTGTGCACCCGCACGCCCTTGCCCCCCGGATGCTCCTGCACCAGCTGGGTGGCACTGTCCTGGAGCGCCAGGTCGAAGGTCGTCGTCACGCTGTAGCCGCCGCTCGCGAGCCGGTCCTCGGTGATGCCGAGCCGGTCCGCGGCCTCCTTCGCGGCGACGTCGATCAGATACTGCCGCTGTCCCTCCGTCTCACCCGGCGGATAGAACCGGAACGCCGGGAAGCGCGCCGCCGCCCGCTGCTTCGCCGTGATGCTCCCGCTCACGGCCATCGCGTCGAGCACCCACTCCCAGCGGTTCTCCAGCTTCGCGGTCACCTTCGGATCGGAGCCCGCCTTCTCGTAGTACGACGGGATGTTGACGATGGCCGCCAGCGCGGCGCCCTGCGCGACCGTGAGGTTCTTCGCGTCCACGCCGAAGTAGTTGCGCGCGGCGGACTGGATCCCGGCGGCGCCCCTGCCGAAGTACACGGTGTCGAGATAGCCCTCGAGGATCTCGTCCTTGCCGCGGGTGCGGTCCAGCTTGATCGCGATCAGCGCCTCCCGCGCCTTGCGCGACAGCGAGTGCTCGGGACTCAGCAGCGCGTTCTTCACGTACTGCTGGGTGATCGTGGAGCCGCCCTGCGGGTCACCGCCGGTCGCCGCCGCCAGCAGGGCCCGTGCGATGGCGCGCGGCGAGACCCCGCTGTCCGTACGGAAGGAGCGGTTCTCCGCCGCGATCACCGCGTCCTGCACATGCCGGGGGACCGAGGACAGCGGGACGTCCTGCCGGTCGACCGGCCCGCGCCGGCCCAGATAGGCGCCGTCCGCGTCGAGGAACACGGTGCTCTGCACGACGGTCTCGGGGTGCGGCTTCGGGATGACCGTCAGGTGGTACGCCGTGACCGCCGCCGCGCACAGGAGCACGAGGAACGTGAGGAAGACGTAGGCCAGTCGGCGGAGCCGTCGGCCCCGGTTGCGCCGGAGCCGGACCCGCAACGGCGCGCGCCCACGGCGCCGCCGCTGCGAAGCCGCCCCGCGCCCCGCCCCGCGCCCAGCGGCCGCCCCCGACCCCGCTCCGGCGACCAACCCCGACCCCGCTCCGGCGGCCGGTCCCGACTCCGTCTCGGCGGCCGACCTCGACCCCGCCCCGGATGCTGGCCCCGACCCCGCCCTGGACGCTGACCCCGGCCCCAGCCTCCGTCCGGACGCCGACCTCGCCCCTGTCTCCGGCCCGGACTCGGACCCGGACCCGGACCTCCGTCCGGACGCCGACCATGCCCCCGTCTCCGGCCCGGGCCCGGACGCCGACCCCGGCACCGCTTCCGGCGCCGGCCTAGCCGCGGACTCTCGCCCGGCCAAAGTCCTTGACACCAAATCAGGCACCGTCCCCGACCCCGGATCAGACGCCGTTCCGGCCTCCGAATCGACCGTCGAGTCGGACGCCGAATCGGCCCGTGAGTCGGACGTCGAACCGGCCCCCGAATCGACCGTCGAACCGGCCCGTGAGACGGTCCCCAGCCACTTTCCCGCCCGTCGTGTCCTTCGCACGGGACGCGCCGCCCCTCGTGGCCCGATTCCGCGGCCGTCCCCGTGCCCGGTCACGCCCCCGTCACCGTCACCAGAGCCGACCGCGGCACCGCCACCCGCACCGCCGCCGTCACCCGCACCCGCATCGGTACCGGCACCCCCGCCCCCGCCCCCGACGCCGTTCCATTCGCTCTCCCCGATCCCCCTCATATCCGCCACCACTCCCGGTCCGAGCGCGCGGCGACCCTGCCCGAGGCGTCGTACACGGTGACGATCCGGCGGTCCCCGGCCCCGCCCCCGTCGCCGCCCCTGTCACCGTCCCCGTCGTCCCCGCTGCCGTCCTCGGCGAAGAGCGCCTCCACGTTCTTCCCGGGCAGGGGCGTGCTCGCGTACCAGATGCCCCAGCCGGGGGCGCCCGCCAGGACGAGGACCTTCGCGGTGGTGCTGCCTCCGTCGCCGGTACTCACCTCGACGCGGCCCGGCTCACCGTCCAGGCCGTGGAAGAGGCCCGACAGGAAGAACCCGCCCGGCACGCTGTCCATCCGCAGGGAGACACCGGGCTCGTCGGAGGGCTGGTAGCCGTCGTCCCCGCGCAGGCGCACGGGCACCGACCAGTGTCCGCCGTCGGCCGTCAGCCACATCCGTACGCCTCCGCCCGCCGTGACCCGCTCGCCGGGTGCCACGACCCGGACCGGGCTCGTCGTCCCCCGACCGCCGGTCCCGGCGCCGGCGCGGTCCCCGGACGCCCCGTCCCCCGGACCGCCGCTCGCCAGCCGGTCGGCGGCGACGACGGCGACGGGCGCGAGGAGCGCCGCGCAGACGGCCGCGGCCACCGCGAGACGGCGGCGTCGCCGGACCCGGCCCCCCGCCTGGAGGCGGGCGAGCGGCACCTCGGACGGGAGGACGTCCCCGGCGGCGCGGGTGAGGACCTCGCGCAGCCGCACGGCATCGGAGCCGGACTTCTTCACGGCGTGCCGGGCGCAGGCGCGTACCGCCCCCACCGAACAGCCGAGCAGCTGGGCGATCTCCGCGTCCGGCAGGCCCTCCCAGATCCGCAGCACCAGCACGGTCCGCCTGCGCGCGGCCCGCCGTCCGCGCAGCCGGCGCAGATGGATGCGCACCAGGCAGCGCCGTACGTGGAAGTCCACGTCGTTGCGCGGGACGCGTCGCCACCGCGCGCACATCCGCACCAGCGTTCTCCGTACCAGTTCCTCCGCGGCGTCGGGGTCGTCGGTGAGCAGCCGGGCCGTGACGACCAGCCGGGGCCAGTGGGCCCGGGCGTACGCGGCGAAGTCGTGGCCGACGGGGGGTGCGGGGTGCGCGGGCGGTACGGGGAGTGCGTCGGGGGTGGGTGGCACGTGGGTGGTCCTTCGGCTCGGGAACTCGGTCGTGGCGGACGCATGGGGCCGTCCGTCCTGGTCGGGCAACCGTTCGGTCGTGCAAGTAGGTTGAGCGGGCAGTGAGCCGACACCGTCAGGAAGAGGGAGCCCGGAACCCGTGTACGCCGTCTTCCCGGTCGCGTTGCGCTCCGCCGAGTGCGACCCGCGCGACCTACGGGACCTGTACGCACGGCGGAGGTGGGCAGGTTGCAGGGAAAGGACAGAGATTCCGGTGGAGGCATGACCGAGGACGAGTTCGACGCCTTCTACGCGGCCGCGTTCCCCCGGCTGACCGGACAGCTCTACGCCTTCACCGGAGATCACGGCGAGGCCCAGGACGTCGTGCAGGAAGCGTTCGTGCGGGCCTGGGACCGGCGTCAGCACTTCCTGTCGCAGAGCGCGCCCGAGGCATGGATCCGCACGGTGGCGATGCGGCTGGCGGTGAGCCGCTGGCGGCGCGCGAGACGCTGGCTGGAACTCGTCAGACGCACTCCGCCGCCCGACTCCACCCCGGGTCCGGGACCCGAACACACCGCGCTCGTGGCGGCGTTGCGCGAGCTGCCGCCGGCTCAGCGGATGGCGATCGTCCTGCACCATTTGTGCGACCTCACCGTGGAGCAGGTAGCCTCCGAGACCGGCGCGCCCGTGGGGACGGTCAAGGCGAGGCTGTACCGGGGGCGGGCGGAACTGGCGAAGCGCCTGGCCGTGGGGGACGAGGACGACGGACGCGTCGAGGAGGCCGGCGGGCCGGTCCGGAAGGAGAGCCGCCGTGTCCGATGAACTTTCCGCCGCACTGCGCGAGTTGGCCGCGGACAGCGCGACGGCTCCGGTCGTCGGCGGCCCCGCGACCCGCGCCCGGGCGATGCGCCGCAGGCGCCGCCGCCGTACCGGCGCGGCCCTGGGCGCGGGCGCCTCGGCCCTCGTGCTGCTGGGTTTCGGCCTCTTCCTGCGGCTCGGCGGGGACCCGGACGACCCGGCCGGGCTGCGCACCCCGGCCGCGGCCTCGTCGCGTTCCGTCCCGCCGTCGTCGGCCACCCCGGCGGCGGCCTCCGGCGCGCTCGACCTGCCCGGCCTCGGCCTCACGGTGGACGGCCGCGCGATGCCGGTCCTGTCGAAGGTCGACCTCCCGGCCGGCCTGCCGGACGGGACCTCGATGACGGTGGTGGCGAAGAAGATCCGCACGGCGCTGACCGTCGACGTGGTCGCCAAGGGGTACGCCGTGGTGAACGTGACCCACGCGGTCGAACTGCGCGCCGGCGAGGGCGCCCCGCTCTACGTCGGCACGATCGCCCCGGACATCGAGGCCGGGAGGGAGTACGACGTCCAGGGCGCCCTGATCGCCCTCGACCCCGAGGACGCCCAGTGGCTCTACGCCCGCATCCGCCTCGGCGACAGCATCACGGTGACCACCCACGCGACCCCGGCCACGGTCGCCGCCACCCCGTCGGCGCTTCCCACCTCGCGGGCCTCCACACCCTCCTCACCGGCCGCCCGCCCGGCCTCGGCCTCCGTCCCCACCCCGGCACCCGGCTAGAAGAGGCCCTTGTACTTCTGCCAGCCGGCGCCGATCTTCACGCGCGCGCCGAAGGTGCCGGTACCGGTGCCGTTCTGCCGGTACAGGTTGCCGCCGGTGTCGCGGGCGACGAGGTCGGCCTTGCCGTCACCGGTGATGTCCCCGGTGCCGACGACCGCGTCGTAGGTCCCGCCCCATCCGGCGAAGAGCTTCACGCGGGCCGAGAAGGTGCCGTTGCCCTTGCCGATGTAGCGGTAGAGGTTGCCGGAGGTGTCCTGCGCGAGAAGATCCCCGATCCCGTCCCCGTTCAGGTCACCGACGCCGACGACCTTCTTGTACGCCTTCCAGTTGTCGTACAGCTTCACGGGCGCGGCCAGCCTGCCGGTGCCGGTGCCCAGGTACAGGTACACCTTGCCGGTGGAGGAGGCGCGGGCGACCAGGTCGGGGCGGCCGTCCCTGTTCACGTCACCGGGCGAGGTCAGGACGTCGAACTGGTTGAAGCCGCTCGCCCCGACCGTCGTGTACGGCGTCGTCGGCTTCAGTGCCGCCCCGCAGCCGGGCTTGTAGAGGCGCAGGGAGCCGGTGCTCGACCGGACGAGGACGTCGTTGCACCGGTCGCCGTCGAGGTCACCGATGGGCACCGCCCTGACCCGCGCGGACCATCCGCCCCCCGGCACCGTTCCGGCGAACTTGCCGGCTCCGTCACCCTGTTGGAAGGCGAGCACTCCCGCGGAGTCCACCGTCAGGAGATCACCGACCCCGTCGGGCAGCGACGAGCCGCCGGCGTGGTCCCGCCACACCGCCGTGCCACCCGTCAGCCGGACCGTGCCGGACTGGACCGGCACCACCGCACCGGCCCCGTCCGTCGGCCGGGCCGTCAGCGTCCAGGTGTACGAACCGTTGGGCAGCTGTCCGCCGTTCGGGTCACGGCCGTCCCACGTCGTCGCGATCGAGTGCTCGGCCGCTCCACCGGTGCGCGTGGCCACCACGCGGCCCGTGGCCCGGTGCCGGATCTCCACCTGCCAGGAGGCCGCCGGCTCGGACAGCCACCACTCCGCGCTCCAGGGGACCGGGGTGGCGTCCGTCTCCACCCGCGAGGTGACGTTCCGGTAGGGCGAGACCAGGGCCGCCTCGGGCCGGCCTGTGCGCAGGACGTGGACGGTCTGGTCCGACGTCGAGTAGGCGAGGTCACCGTTGCGCGGGTCGAGCGTCACGAGCCCCGCGGCGTCGGTCGACCACCGCTGGACGGCCGTACCGGTCTCCAGGTCGTACAGGCTCAGCCCCCGCTCGCCGCGGACGGCGACGCGTCCGTCGCCGAGGAACGCCTCCCCGGTGGACGGCAGCGGGACGCTCCTGCGGGACCGGAGGTCGTAGACGCCCGCTCGGGTGTACGGAGCGGCGTCGCTGGTGCACCTCCAGTACACCCATCGTCCGACGGCCTGGAGATCGGCCGTGGAGGTGCAGCCGGTGTCGACGGCGAAGGACGTCAGCGAGGTCCCGGTGCGCGCGTCCTCGGCCCTCACCGTGTTGCCCGTACCCGCGGACCACACGGTGGTCCCCCAGATCGCGCCCGGCCGGTAGGGCTCCCGGTGCAGGACCTTGCCCGAGTCGATGTCGACGACGCGCAGTTCCCGCGGGCCGCCGTCCACGGGAGTGCCGTCGACCAGGAGCAGGTTCCCGGACACCCCCACGATCCACGCCTGATTCCCGTCGCCGTAGGAGTCCTGGAGTCCCGTGTCGAGCGGCGTGCCGGGGAACGACCCGTCCTTGCCGACGACCAGCACCGAGGGCCGCGAGCCGTTGTCCGTGGGCGTGGACCCGCGGTAGACGGTCCGCCCGTCGCCGGTCGCGTACAGCTCGGGGCACAGCTGGTCGACGCCGCACGAGTCGTGCGGGGAAGGCATGCCGCCGGTCCGTACGCGCTCGCCGTATCCGGGCGCCGCCCCGGTGAGCGGGCGCTCGTAGGCGGACGTGACCCGGTCGCCGTACTCCAGTGTCCTGACCGTTCCCTGATCCACCGTCAGCCGCTGGAGCTTCATCGGGACCGGCGGGATGCGGACCGCGAGCGTCGCGTACGGCATCCCGTCCGCCCCTGCGGTGACGGCCTGGTAGCCGTAGTCCTGCGCGTCGCGACCGCCGAGGAGCTGGACGCCGCCGTCCGGCCGGATCGCGACGTGATCCGCCGCCGCGCGCGCGAGCAGGGTGCGCTCGGCGGAACCGTCGAACGGGACCGCCACGATCTTGTAGTGGGCCCCGTCGTAGACCTTGCTGCCGAGCGAGGCGTCGTGGCGGGCGACGATCAGCGCTTGGCCGACCACACCGATGACCTTGGAATCCGCCAGGCGGACCGACACCTCCCGCACGGGCGTGTCGAACCGGCCCTGCTCGTAGATCCGTACGCCGCCGGCCTGGGGTGTGACCAGGTGATGGGCGGTCACCGCTGAATTCCCGTACACCGTGCCCAGCGGCAGAAGCGTGGCCTGCGCGGTGTCGACGTCGATCCAGAAGTACTGGCCGGCGGATTCTCCGGGGACCGTCGCGACCGAGAGGAACCCGTGGGCGCCGGCCCGCAGGGCAAAGGAGATGAACGTCCCCTCCGGAAGGCCCGTCACAGGGCGGTCGACCGTGGTGCCGTTCCCGGCGGTCAGCAGATGGAACTCGGTCCAGGTGCTGTCGGAGCGGATTCCGCCCCTTGTCACGACCGTGGTCCCGATCGTCCTGTTGTACGTCTGGCCGGCCGGAACGGTGACCGTCGTGGTCTCGTCCGTGACCATGTTCCGCAACAGGACGTCGCGGGCACCGGCGCGGGGCGGCAGCGCCACGACGTCCGACGCCGCCCCGTAGTACTCCACCGGATCGTGCGCCTGCGTCCCCGAGAGCCTGCGGCTCGTACCGTCGAGGCCCGTCCACTCCATTTCGTGGACACCGCTCGTGGCCAGGTGCAGGAACCCCGACGGTCCGACGGACGCGACGAAGCCCGTGCCCGGTGCGACGCGCGGGGTCGCGGGGATCACGGTCTCGCCGAACCCCCCTGGGTCCGCCGACGCGGTCCCGGCGGCCGGACCGACGGCCAGCGGTAAGGACACGGCCGCACAGGCGACGACGAGGCGCAGACGTGCAGCAGCCTGACGAGTCAAGGAAATCCCTCCCCGGGACGTGAGGCGGGGCCCGCACCGTCGACTCCGGTGCCACCGGCTCCCCTGCCGTCGCACCCGCCTCTTCAAAGTCGGTTGATCCTACTGGCGGTGTGCTGATCGGAGTCAACGGAGCGCGCGCATGGCCGACGGAAACAATGAAAGGTTTTTGAAAGCAAGAAATACGAGGTGAATGGCACGAGGGGGTGCTTCTCGACGGTGCGGCGAAGAATTCAATCGAAATGTATGACCCCCTGTCGTAAGGTCACTGCGGCCCGCCGGAATGCCCGAGCGGATACAAAACTGGGGGTACATGATGCGTCATAAGATTGCGGCTCTGGCCGCGACGGCTCTTCTCGCCGGCGGGGCACTCGCCAACGCGACATCGGCGTCGGCGACCGTCGATCCGCCCAGCGGCGGCTGGGACCACACCTGGACCACCTCGGACTCCAACCCGGGCGGCACGGCCTACATCGCCGAGTACGGCGACATCGTCTCGGTCTGTGACACGGACGCCGACGGGGTCTCCCCCCGGGTCCAGATCGCCGTCCAGTACCCGAGCGGCGCGTACCACATCCGCTACACCCTCACCGCCTCGGGCGGAGAGGGCGCGTGCGCCTCGGCCCGCGCCTCGATGGGCGGCATCTACGACCTCCCCGAGGACACCTCGATCAGCGTCGCGGTCTGGCTCGGCCCGGACTACGGCAGCGTGACCACGCACTACTACGTCAACGACCACTAGCCCCCGGGGGCGCAGGCGCCCCGCTACGCCCGGCGCCGCTCCCCGGCACTGCGATACTCGACCGGGGAGGGCGCATGGCAGAACTGCCGGAAATCGTAGACCGCCACATTCTCGAGGGACGCACGATCCTCGCGGTGAAGACAATCCGTGACGCCCAGGAATGCCCGCTGGACGAAGCGATCCATCTCTACCACCAGCGCTACGAAGAACTTCACCCTGAACCGGATACAGCCCAGAAATGTCCCGGCCCCCGGATACTGCGGTTCGAGGCGGACGGCTCCTTGACGGTGTCCGAGGACCAGCAGGACGTCCGGTAGCCGAAGGGGCAGAGGTCCCGGTCGACCGCCCGCGCCTTCCTCGTGGAGCGGATGACGCGAATCGAACCCGCGCTCGCGGCTCGGGAAGTCCGTCTCCCTTGGCGGCAGTTGCCACACCTGCCCCGGTGAAGTGGTGTCGAGGCCCGGCGGTGGACCAGTGGCCTCATCCTGTCCGGCCGATCACAGCTCTTCGGCGTCGCCCGCACGACGAGCCCTGGCGAACACTCCAGCCCGGATCTGGAGCACCGCACCGAGCACCACGAGCCCCCAACGGGACATGGCACCCCTCTGCGGCAAAGGCTACTGCCCGGGCGCGGCCTGTGGCATGGCGGTGCCGAAAGCACCGGACGGGTGATCCGCCGTACCTGGACGACCACCCGCACGGGCACCCGCGGGAGCCTTCGCCGAAGTCTGCGGGGCCGGCCGGCAGCTTCGGGCAACGGGAACCGGCACGACGGGCTGATCGTCGCGCAGAGCATGCCTTCCGTTCTCGTTCTTGGCTTCGACCCTCACGCGGTGCCCGGTATGGACGGGGACGCCGTGCGTGCGGTCCTGGACAAGGAACGGCCCGCTTCGGCCAGGACGCCATCGACGCTTCCATGACGCCGATCGCGCCGGACGAAGCAGCCCGGTCCTCGGTGAACCTGGTCCGGCGGCACGCGCCGGGGGCCGAGATCGCGTTCGACACGAGCGGCGGCGACCGTGTCGAGGCAGTCGAGCGGTGGCGGTGAAGCCCGGCCGCTGGGCCTAGCCGCCGCGGGGCGCGGGGCGTCGGGACTGTACACGGGTGGCCGACGTCCTTGCTCGGTACACCTTTCCTGTGGTCGGCGGGCCAGGCCGCGGCCACCGTCGCCGTCGTCCCGCTCCGGGCAATTGCCAGCGTAAGAGTCCGTTTCGCCGGTCGGTGCCCAGGGCGGCATTGCGCGTGATCAGCAGCCTTGTGTCATGGCAACCTACGGGCTGACACAGCCATTTGGACCGGAGGTACACCGCCCGTGGCGGCGAAGAGCAACCCCACCGTCAGGAGACGCCGTCTCGGCGCGGAGCTTCGCCGGCTCCGCATGGCCCGTGGGCTGAAGAGCACAGAAGTGGCCGAGCGACTCATGGTCTCCCAGCCGAAGATCAGTCATCTGGAGAACGGTAACCGTGCCGTCAGCCCCCGCGACGTACGCGACCTGTGCGCGATCTACGAGGTGACGGACCAGCAGTTCATCGACTCCCTGATGGAGATGGCCAGGGAATCCGGTCAGCGGGGCTGGTGGCACCCCTACGCAGGTCTCTCCGACAGCGCCTACATCGGCTTGGAGACAGACGCCGCTTCCCTGCACGCCTACGCGCCCACGGTGATCCCCGGGCTGCTCCAGACCCCCGCGTACGCTCAGGCCGTCATCGGGGAGACGATCCCTCCGCCCACTGCCGAACAAGTCGCCACGCGCCTCAAGGTGCGGCTCCGCCGGCAGCACCGGATCTACGACCCGGCCCGCCCGCTGCGCCTGTGGGCCGTCCTCGACGAATCGGCGCTGCGCCGTGTCGTCGGTGGTCCCGACGTCATGCGTGAACAACTGGAGCACCTGAACGCCCTCAGCGCCGAGCCGCACATCACGGTGCAGGTCCTTCCCTACGGGGCCGGCGCTCACCCGGGCCTGTCAGGACAGTTCGCGGTCCTGCGGTTCGCCGATGGTCCGGAGCAAGGAGTGGTGCACCTGGAGCGGTTCACCAGCGACCTCTTCCTGGAGAAGCCGTCGGACGTGCTGCGCTACTGCATGATGTACGACGACCTCCAGGCGCGGGCCCTCACCCCGGACAGCAGCCGCGACTTCATCGTCGGGACCGCCAGGACGTACATCGACACGACGGTCCCGCACTGAGTGCGGGTCGCGTGAACCGGCGGGAGCGCGACTCCTGGAGGGAGTGAGGGCGAGCCTCCGTGATTCTCGTCGGGTTCCTGGCGGACACCAGCAGGGAGCCCGTATCCCCGCTACCGCGGCGTTGCGCCGGTGCCGGAGACCGAGCGCGGACAGCGAGCTCGACACCGCGCTCGGGCACCGCCATCAGGCACCGCGCTCAGGAACTCGGTTCGCCGGACCGCAGCCCTGTCCCGTCCGTCGATGCGCACGCCCGTCGAGGTCCTCGTGCTTCCGGGCGGAGGCGCCCACGGCCTTCGCACAACCGGACGTCTACCGGTACGAGCCCGATGCCCGGGCCTTGGTCACCCTCGTCATGAGATCGAGCTGACCACGGCTCCGCAGGTGGGGCAGGCGCCGGCCGAGTTCCTGAGCGAGTGCGTCCGCAGCACCTGCGGAGCGTCGGACGGCTCACGGCGTCCGGTCATGTCTTCGCGATCACCGAGACCCCGGTCCCTGCGACGCCTTCCCCTCCTGGACCTGGCAGGAGATCGGCCCGGTTCGTCGGCCGTCCGACCTGCGGTCTCCTTGCGGCCTTCGGAGCCCGTGGTGTCACGAGTCCTGCTCCTTCCCCCTCGATACGGCCCGCGTACGCTCGCCCCCTCGGACGGGCTCGCCCACGAGGATCGCACCCGGCGGCCCTGCTGAGGAACACCGGTCGCGCGGCGCCTCGCGTGGGGCATTTCGCCCCCGGGCGCCGTCCGTTCGAGGCTGCCGCGCAGTCGGAATGGCGAATTTCATCATTTACACATCACTGTGCGCTGTCTGAATGAGCGGCGCTTTCCCCCTGCCTGTTCGTGCCGACGCAAGAATATTGCTGCGTAATATGCGGCCGCAGCGACATGGCATTCCGGGTGATCGGTAGGGCCCGGTACGCCACGGCCCCCACAGGAAATGACCTTTTGATGAAGCTGAAGATCCCTCAGGCGGCTGACCGCCGGACCTTGTCCGGCGTGCTGGCTTCCGCCCTCGCCGCGACCATCGCCGCCGTGCTGGTCGCCCTGACGCCAACCCAGGCACTGGCCATCGCCACACCGGTGCCGCTGGCCACGGCCGCGAGCTTCTCCGTTCTGTCGGGCCAGGGAGTCACCAATACCGGCCCCTCGTTGATCAGCCACGACCTCGGCACGCACCCGAACCCGGCCATCTCCGGTTTCCCGCCCGGCCAGGTACTCGGCGCCGTGCACGCCGCGGACGCTGTCGCGCTTCAGGCCAAGGCCGACCTGGTCACGGCGTACAACAACGCGGCCGGCCAGGCCACGGACTTCGCACTTCCGGCAGCCATCGGCAACGGACAGACGCTGCTGCCGGGCGTCCACACCGCCGTCTCCGGCGTCGGACTCACCGGTGACCTGATCCTGGACGCCGGGGGCAACCCGAACGCCGTCTGGGTCTTCCAGATCCCCGAAGCTCTGACGACGGCGACCTCCAGCCGAGTGCTCCTCACCAACGGGGCGGCGGCCTGCAACGTGTTCTGGCAGATCGGGAGTTCCGCCACCCTCGGCACCACGTCCACGTTCGTGGGCACCATCATGGCTCTGACCTCGATCACCGTGACGACGGGGACGAACATCGAGGGGCGGGCGCTGGCGCGTAACGGCTCCGTGACGCTCGACAACAACCGAATCTTCCTCGGCGGGTGTGCGACGTCCACCACCGGCGGAACGACGACGGGAACGACCACCGGCACCACGACCGGTACCACTGCGGGAACGACCACCAGTGGGGGGCTCCTGGGGGGCGGCCTCGTCAGCGGTGGCCTTCTGGGCGGACCGATCGTCGGGACCGGCGGCACCTCGGGAAATGTGGCCGGCAATACGGCAGGGAACACCGCCGGTAACTCTTCCGGCAACACGGCGGGCAACACCGCCGGGAACACCGGCAACACCGCCGGGAACACCAGTGGCGGACATGGCCCCGGCGGGAACGGTCATGCACCGGGTGGACCGAACCACGAGGGCGGGCCAGGCAAGCACGACCAGGGGCAGGGTCAGCAGGACCACGGCAAGCACGACCAGGGGCAGGGTCAGGAGGACCACGGCAAGCACGACCAGGGGCAGGGTCAGGAGGACCACGGCAAGCACGACCAGGGGCAGGGTCAGCAGGACCACGGCAAGCACGAGCACGGCGCGCAGCCCGACGAGAACTACGGCTACGACGGGGTGCCGAAGGGCTACGAGGGCTAGGCAGCGCACGGCGGTCAGCCCGCACACCGGATGACGGCGCGCGGCGGAAGGGTCGTCGAGTCCGCCGCGCGCCGCCGGCGGCAGTCAGCGGGAAGCCAGGCGCGAACAGCTGATAGGGAAAGACAGGTAGGCGGTGTCGAGCGGAATCGACTCAGCGGACGCGGAGGAAATCCAGCAGTCCGAGTCCGGTCCGGCCACCCAGGAGTGTCCTGATGTCATGGCCGCTCCCCCCGAGTTGCCGATAAGCGCCCGTGTACTGAAAGCAGGGCTGTGCACCGCCGTGGCATTGTGTGTGGCGGCGAGTTTCATCCACGTGATTCTGGTGTTCTTCCATGTGGCGCCGGCCAACACCGTCTCGAAACGCTACAGTCCGCTGATCAATACGTGGGTGTATCCCTTCTTCGAACAGAACTGGCGGCTCTTCGCTCCGGATCCCGAATCCGTCAACCGGCGGATTCTGGCAAGAACCGCGCACACCGGCTCCGACGGATCGGTCCAGGTCGGTCCCTGGTTCGACCTCACTGTCGTGGACCGTTCAGCGGTCGAGCGCGATCCGTTCCCCAGCCACACCGCACAGAACATGCTGCGGCGCGCCTGGGCCGGCTACGTCGACTCGCACGGAGGAGATGACAAGGCGCGCACCGAGCGCGCGCTGATGATGCAGAAGTACCTGAGAAACATCGCCGCGGACCGGGCCGCCGTACGTCAGGACGGCACCTTCGACTTCATTCAGCTCCGCGTCGTGACCCTGCCCATCGCGGCGCCGGGTCCGGCCACCGGCGTCAGCCCTCCGACGCCGGTGGACAACCGGCTCCTGCCCTGGTGGAAGGTGATCCGCCATGGAAAGTGAGGCACAGAGGACCGCGTCCGCGGGTGTCGTCCGCTGGCTCGCCGAGCGGATCACCGGTGTGTGGGACCTCCTGACCGGCCGCCCCCTGTCCCTGTACGGGGCGGCGGTGCTGCGCATCGGCTACGGGCTGCTCTACCTGGTCTTTCTGCTGCGCGAGTTTCCGCACCGTGACGAGATCTGGGGCCCCGGCTCTCCGTGGACGCCCGCCCTGGCACGCCAGCTCTTCGACCAGACGGGCTGGTTCAGCGTTCTGGTCCTGTCCGACAGTCGCGCCTACTTCGAACTCTGCTATGCGTTGGCGCTGGTCACAGCCGCACTGTTCCTGTTGGGCTGGCGTACTCGTGTCCTGTCGGTCCTCTTCGCCGTCGTGGTGACCTCGTTCCACAGCAGGGCGATCTTCATGACGGACGGGGGTGACAACCTGGTCCTGCTCATGTCCCTCTACCTTGTCCTCACCGCGTGCGGCCGACGCTGGTCCCTGGACGCTCGCAGGGACCAGCTGAAGACGGTGCGTCAGGCCGACGCGCCTGCCTCGGCGAGGAGCTCTCTTGCCACACAACTCCGCGACGGACGATCCATGTTGGTCACGGTGGTGCACAACTGCGGCATGTTCCTGATCGCGGCGCAGGTCTGTTTTCTCTATGGTTCGGCCGGCCTGTACAAGGTCCAGGGAGCTTCCTGGGGAGGCGGCACCGCTCTTCACTACGTGCTGAACCTCGAACTCTTCGGGCCCTGGCCCGCCCTCTCCCACTTCGTGGACGAGCACACGCTCGTGGTCGCCGTCGCCGGCTACCTGACCGTGCTCCTGCAGGTGGCCTTTCCGTTCGTGCTCTTCGGCAGGCTCAAATATCCCGTCCTGACCATGCTGCTGGGCATGCACATCGGCATCGCCGTGTTGATGGGGCTGCCCCTCTTCTCCGGCGCGATGATCGTCGCGGACGCAGTGTTCCTTCCCGACCGCTTCTACGGCTTCCTGCCCCGCCTCTGCCGCCGCGCGCTGCGGCGGACGGACAACGGCAGTCCGGCGCCCTCAGGGGGGCCGGGCCCCGGAGCCGTGCCCGCGCAAGGCGCACCGGTCTGCGGACCAGGGGCGAAGCACGGAGTCGTCCTCCTGACGGGGCGCGAGGACACCGCGCCCTCCGGCATGAATCCGGCACGGCGCCGGTGATGGCCGAGCAGTAAGAGGCCCAGGTCGATGACCTGGGCCTTCTTCATGGAGTCAGGGCTGCTGCGGACCTGATCCGCCGCCAGAACCTACGCGGCCACGTCGGAGTGCCTGAGCGGTGCTCCAGCCTGATGAAGGCTGGTGAGGGCCTGCCGGTAGGAGGCGATCAACCCGGTCTCGGCGTAGTCCACGCCCAGTTCCTCGCAGTAGCGGCGGACGACGCGCCTGGCCTCGCGCAGGTTGGGGCTGGGCATGCTCGGGAACAGGTGGTGCTCGATCTGGTGGTTCAGCCCGCCCAGCGCGATGTCCGTGAACCAGCCGCCGCGCACGTTGCGCGAGGTGAGCACCTGGCGGCGGAGGAAGTCCGGGCGGTCGTCGCCCGTCAGGATGGGCATGCCCTTGTGGTTCGGGGCGAAGAGGGAGCCGAGGTAGACGCCGAACAGGCCCTGGTGGACGGCGACGAACGCGATCGCCATACCGGGCGGCAGCAGCCAGAGCAGGACGGCCAGGTAGACCGCGAAGTGCCCGAACAGCAGGGCGCCGTCGAGCGTCCGGTTCTTGAGGGAGCGGTTGGCCAGCGCCCGCACGCTCGACACGTGCAGGTTGAAGCCCTCCAGGGTGAGGAGGGGGAAGAACAGGAACGCCTGCCGGCGGCCGATCAGCCGGGGGAGCCCCTTGGCGACCCGGGCCTGGTCCTGGGACCAGACCAGCAGGTCGGGGGCGAGGTCGGGGTCGAGTTCCTCGTGGTTGGGGTTGGCGTGGTGGCGGGTGTGCTTGTCCTGCCACCATCCGTAGCTCATTCCCACGCCGGCGCCGGCGATCCGGCCGGATGCCTCGCTGGCCCTGCGTCGGCGGAACACCTGGCGGTGGGCCGCGTCATGGGCGATCAGCGCGACCTGCCCGAAGACGACGGCCAGGAGTCCGGCGACCGTCAGCGTCCACCAACTGCGGCCGATGAGCGCGACGGCGGCCCACCCGCCGACGTAGAACGCGGCCACCGCGGTGATCCGCACTGCGTAATAGCCCGGCCTGCGCCCCAGCAGGCCGGCATCGGCGATTCTTCTCGACAGTCGGGCGAAGTCACTGCCCGAGGCCTCCGGAGGCGGGGGGCGGACCGTGGAGTCTGTGGTCATATGGGTGTCACTCTCTCCGAGGAAGGCAGACGGCCGGGCGCCTCGGAGGTGCTGAGACCGGGCCACGGGCAGCGATGCGCTCTCGCCGTTGCGGAAACGCGTCGCGCGACCGCGGAACAGGGACGACGTCCCTCTGCGCATGCGGGTTCCCCGCCAGGCGGCTCTCACACCGTGGCAGTGGGGGCAGGGCCTGCGCAGTCATGGTCGCGCGCTGTCACAGAGGAACCCGGGCCGACCGCGACCGCGAGGTTTCGGGGCGGAGTCCTCGGCCCACCGCCGTCGCACATTCGGAGACGGGCAAAAGGTATTAAAAAGAATATAATTCCAGGGGTGGTATCTCCGCGGCCTTGCGAGGGAGGAATATCCCGATGACTGAGAACACCGGCGTCAGGCCCGGCGCTGCGCCCGGTTCTCGCGGCCGGACGACCATCGCCGACGTGGTGGTGGAGAAGATTGCCGGAACAGCGGCCCAGGACGTACTCGGCGTCCACGCCCTGGGCAGTGGATTCGCCCGCTCGATGGGATCCATGCGGGAGCGGATGCCCGGCGCCGGCAGCGGCAAGTCCGCGACGCGCGGTGTCAGTGTCGAGGTCGGAGAGCTCCAGGCTGCCATCGATCTGGAACTCGTCGTCGACTACGGCGTCTCGATCACGGACGTGGCCGCCGCGGTGCGGGAGAACGTGATCTCCGCCGTGGAGCGGATGGCGGGTCGGGACGTCGTGGAAGTCGACATCATGGTCAGCGACGTGAAACTGCCGGACGGCGAAGAGGACGAAGGGGAGGAGCGGCAGCGGATCCGGTAGCCGGGGCGGAAGCCCGCATGAGTTTCATATCGTCGATCTGCTCCACCTGGCGACCGGCTCCCCGTGGCGCCCCACCCGGCGTCGGGCCCGCCGGCCTGCTCCTGGATGCAGCGCGCTCCGGCTCGGCCCGCACCTGCGGGGGTACCGTCGGCGTCAAGATCAGTGACACAGCGGCCTTTGCGGCACGGGCCCGAGTACCGTGCGGGGCGCCAGGTGCGAGCGCGTCGTCGCCCCCAGGCTTGTCCGCATCCTGAGATGGGGCGGCTTCGGACCGTCTGACCCGCTGGGACAGGACTAGCATGACGCAGGAGCGTCCCAGACCCCGGCGGCTTGTCGTTCGACGACACAGATGGTTGCGCGGAGCGGACCTCTCGTCCGTCTGCCTGCGCTTCCCCCGGAAGGAACCGGGCAAGTCGTGGGTTCTGTCGGGCAAGCCCTTGGACCGGCCGTCTTTCCGCCTCCGCCGCATCTACGTCCCCGTCGGCAGCGCGCCGGGGGAGCCGGGACTCCCGGCGTCCCCGTCTCGCTGCCGGACGGTCTTCCGAACCGAGGCGTCATGCCCCTCTCCCAGCTCGCCGTCCATCGTCATGACCGACGGAATCGGGCACTGATCACCCTGGCCGGTGAGATCGACCTGGGATCGGGACCGCCGGTGTGCGCAGCGCTGGCACGATGCCTGAGCGATGGCATCCGCATCGTCGACGTCGACCTCACTGCCGTGACCTTCTGCGACTGCAGCGGTCTCAATGTGTTCCTCTACGCCGCGCAGCGGACCGGGGAGGTCGGCGGGATCCTGCGACTGCACAACCCGCCGCCGACACTGGCGCAGATCCTCGCCCTCACCGGCTGCGGATTCCTGCTTCTCGGCCTTCCGCTCGGGCATCTGCCACCGTCTCCGGGGGACGTTTCCGACCCGGTCGTTCCGGCCCCACCGGACCGGAGTGTTCCAGTGCCGGTCGTCCTGCGGGGTGACGCGCGATGAAGGCCCGGCTCAGGCAGGGGCGGCCGTACGAGCCCCATGCGGGCCAGTCGTCCACCTTGTTCCGTGTGCTGGTATTCCCTCCGGGGGCCTGTACCACGGCGCGGCTTGCGGGCCTGGCCCGCGATGCCTGGACGCGGTGGCCCGGATGAGGGCCGACAGCCGGTCGGCCCGCATCCAGATGCTGGTCGCCGAGCAGGCCGCCCGCCGCGACGCCCCGGTCGGTGTGGTGGACGTGTGCACCGCGGCCGTGGCCGCGTTGCCGGTGGGCGGAGCCGGGGTGTCGGCGATGTCCAGGAACACCGCAAGCCATCCGCTGTGCAGCACCGACGACATCAGCGAGCAGTTGGAGGAGCTCCAGCTCACCCTGGGCGAGGGCCCCTGCGTGGACGCCTTCACCCACGGATCGGCCGTCCTGTCCCCCGATCTGCTGACCGGCGGGCTACAGGACCGCTGGCCCGTGTTCGCCGACGCGGCCTTGGAAGCCGGGGCACGCGCTGTCTTCGCACTCCCCCTGCAGATCGGGGCGATCAGCTCGGGAACCCTGGACCTGTACGCCGACGTGCCGACCGTGCTGGACGCGGAGGAGCTGGCCGACGCGCTGGCGTTCGCCGATCTCGTCACGCTGCTTCTGCTCGACGCGCGGATCGACGAAACCGCTGCGCAGGTCGGCGTACCGTCACCGGTCCACGGCTTCGAGGACACGGGCGGATACCGGGCGGAGATCGACCAGGCCACCGGCATCCTCACGGTCCAGCTCGGTGTCGGAATCGACGACGCCTTCGTCCGGCTCCGCGCCTACGCCTACACGCGAGGGCGCCGGCTCGCCGACGTTGCCGCCGACGTGGTGGCCCACCGACTCCGCTTCGCCCCGGACAGCGAACCGAAACGGACCGGCAACGGCGACTGACCCATCGGCTCAGGCCGACGAACGTGCTGCGCTTCCCGCCCCCTCCCGGCGGGACTAGTCTCAATCGAGGGTGTCACGATGAATCAGCAGCTTTTGGCCAAGACCTTCGTCGAGCTGGCGGACAACCTGGTGGCCGACTTCGACCTCATCGACTTCCTGCGTCTGCTGACCGACCGTTGCGTGAGCATGCTCGATGCGAGCGCCGCCGGGGTGCTGCTCGCCGACCGGGACGGCAAACTGCGCGTGATGGCCGCCTCCGACGAAGAGGTGCGCCTGCTGGAACTCTTCCAGCTCCAGAACGACGAGGGCCCCTGCCTGGAGTGCTTCGGTACCGGCGCACCCGTGATCGTCCCCGACCTGACGCGGGAGGCCGGCCGCTGGCCGCGCTTCGTCACGGCGGCCCACCGCAGCGGGTTCGGCGCCGTCCAGGCCCTGCCGATGCGCTTGCGTGCGGAGACCGTGGGCGCCCTGAACCTCTTCCGCGCCGCGCCCGGCCCCTTCGACGCGTCCGCCACACTCGTCGCCCAGGCCCTGGCCGACGTCGCCACCATCAGCCTCCTGCAGCAACGGTCCGCCCACCGCAGCACCGCGCTCAACGAACAGTTGCAGACCGCCTTGAACAGCCGCGTACTGATCGAACAGGCCAAGGGCAAACTCGCCGAACGCCAGAGCATCGACATGGAACGGGCCTTCACCGCCCTGCGCGGCTACGCCCGCGCCCACAACCGGCGACTGTCCGATGTGGCCCGCGCCTTCATCGACGACTCCGAACCCCTCCCCGGGCTGATGGCCTGATCACCCCGACGCGGGCGGTCGCTTCAGCGGACGCCGCCGAAGCGGCAGGGGTGGCTGTGGCACACCGGCCCTCGCAGCGGCTTTCCGACCGGTCTCGAGGGGCCATCCACGCCGGGCAGACGCGCTCACCTCGCACGGTATCCACACCCGTCGGCCAGGGCTACGCTCGGGTATGAGGCCCCAGTCCCCGGCATCGGCACAGTGTCCAACTCCCGGGGAGGCCCATCGTGTTCGCCCTGCTCCTCATCCTCGTCGCCGCCCTGTTCGCGCTCGGCTTCCTTCACCCGATCTGGTGGGTGGCCGCAGCGGTGGTCTACGGCGCGACCCGGCACACCCGTGAGCGCCGCGGAGGCCGGAGCCGCGGCGGCGGACCCGATCCCGGGGACTACCGGGACTACCGGGACTACCGGGAGCGTCGGGATCGTCAGCGCCGCTGGGACCGCCGCTACAGCCGCCAGAACCGGGCGCGCCGGCAGCGCGAGGATCGCCGGGACCACGAACCCCACGGGTGACTCGTGGAGCGACCTGGCAGTCATGCGCTCCGGACGGTTTCGGCCGGGCGGGCACCTCGGTCGAGCCTATTGAGGGGTGCATGTCATGCAGCCCCCGAGCTGCCGGGTACTTCCCTGATCCCCCCGCTCCGACACGGGACCCTCGGCCGTCACGTGGCGTCTCCGTGCTCGATTTCGGGGTGCACGAGTACTCGCAAAACGTATTGACGGCCCCTGATGAAACAAGCCCCAGGTCGCTGACCTGGGGCTTCAAGGAGAGCGGGTGACGAGAATCGAACTCGCGCTCTCAGCTTGGGAAGCTGATGTTCTACCATTAAACTACACCCGCGTATGACGCCGGTCGGAACCGGTGTCGGAACGCTCCGTCACTCTACCCCATGCCGGGCCCCAGGCGATGAAGCCGTGGGGCCCGCACGCGTTTCGAGGGATGGATCCGGCTGCGTGGGGCAGGAGTTGGGGCGTACCGTGGAGGGGTGGGAGTGGTGCCCGACGGGGTCGGAGTGCCGCCTGCCGAGTCGTCCTGATCGTCCCGTAATGTGGCTTTCGTTGTCCGGTGGTCAGCAGCCGGACAGGGCTCTTGGGGAAGGGACTCATGGACTTGATGGAGCGCACCGTCGTCCGTTGTGCCGACGGGCACGTGTTCAGCACCGCTTCGCTTCCGATGCAGCAGGCCGAGCGGCTCGGTCCCGGACGGCTGGTCCGGTGCCCCCGCTGCACCCGGCTGCGGAGCGTCGTGCCGGTGGCTCTCGAGAAGCGGTAGCGGTCGCGGAGCTGCGGTAACGGCGGAAGGAACCCGGGGCGCCCCGCGCGCCGGCGGTCAGGCGCGCGGAGTCGTCCGGTGATGAGGGCTTCGCGCGCCTTGCGTATCCTCGGGACGTGCTTCTCTCAGACAAGGACATCCGGGCCGAGATCGACACCGGACGCGTACGGATCGCCCCCTACGACGAATCCATGGTGCAGCCGTCGAGCATCGACGTACGGCTCGACCGGTACTTCCGGGTGTTCGAGAACCACAGGTACCCGCACATCGATCCCTCGGTCGAGCAGGCCGACCTGACCCGGTTGGTGGAGCCCGAGGGCGACGAGCCGTTCATCCTCCATCCGGGCGAGTTCGTGCTCGCGAGCACCTACGAGGTCATCACCCTCCCCGACGACCTGGCCTCGCGCCTGGAGGGGAAGAGTTCCCTGGGCCGGCTCGGGCTGGTCACCCACTCCACGGCCGGGTTCATCGACCCCGGCTTCTCCGGGCACGTGACGCTCGAACTGTCCAACCTCGCCACCCTGCCGATCAAGCTCTGGCCCGGCATGAAGATCGGCCAGCTGTGCATGTTCCGGCTCTCCTCGCCCGCCGAGTCGCCGTACGGCAGCGAGCGGTACGGGTCCCGGTACCAGGGCCAGCGCGGGCCGACGGCGTCCCGGTCCTTCCTCAACTTCCACCGGACCCAGGTGTGAGCGGCGTGGGCGACGCGGAAGCGGTACGGGAGAACCTCACCTACGAGCAGTTCGGGACGGCCGTCCGCGAGCTCGCGCAGACCATCGCCGACGACGGCTACGTACCCGACGTCGTGCTGAGCATCGCCCGCGGCGGTGTCTTCGTCGCCGGCGGGCTGGCCTACGCCCTCGACTGCAAGAACATCCACCTGGTCAACGTGGAGTTCTACACCGGGGTGGGGACCACGCTGGAGATGCCGGTCATGCTGGCGCCCGTCCCCGACGTCGTCGACTTCTCGGACAAGAAGGTCCTGATCACCGACGACGTCGCCGACACGGGCAAGACGCTCAAGCTCGTCCGCGACTTCTGCCTGGACGCCGTGGCCGAGGTGCGCAGCGCCGTCATCTACGAGAAGTCGCAGTCCCTCGTGAAGTGCGAGTACGTCTGGAAGCGCACGGACGCCTGGATCAACTTCCCGTGGAGCGTCCTGCCGGTGGTGCGCAGGTCGGGCGAGGCCGTCACGCCCTCCAAGGAAGCTCTCTGACGCGGGCAGGCAGCGGGATGACGCCCGCTCGAACTGCTCTTTCGCACAGTGCACGCGTCGCCGAACGAAGGTCGATACATTTGGACCTGACGTCGTGTCTGGGGCTCGCGGCAGACTGCATCTGACTGCGAAACGATCAGTTGACGTGCATCGCTGCGACGAAGTCCGATGGGGGCGGCATGACACGCATGGAAAGTGAATTGAGCTCGTGGCTCTCCGGGACCTGGCTGAGCGACGGCCCTGCCGTCGCGGTACTGGCGGGATTCAGCGGACTGGGCAAGAGTGACATCGCCTACGAGGTCGCCGAGAGATCGAACCGTCCCTGGGCTTTCGAGAATCTGATCTCCGACAACCTGACGCTCGACGAGATCACGCTGAACGTGGCCGAATCCCTCGAGGCCTGCGGCAGCAACACCATGGCCGACCTGCTCGGGGGCGACTTCGTCGCCTCCTTCGTCAAGAGCCTCGAAGAGCCGATCCTGATCGTGCTCGACGACTTCCACGAACTGCTCGACGAACAGGGGCTCCCGCCGCGGGAGTTCCGCACGCTGATCCACCGTCTGTGCACCGCCCGTCCGGCCCCGGCCGGGCGGCTGCTGCTGGTCACGAACAGGGCCGTCACCCAGGAGAGCTGGCTCGACCAGGCCCACGTCCGCCGGGTCGAGCCCCCGGCGGAGGACCACGCCGTCAGCCTGCTCGCCTCCCTGCTCGCACAGCAGGACCTGGAGGACGAGGTCCCGAGCGAGCGGCGCGGTGACGTGGTCCGCTGGCTCGGACGCAACCCGCGTGCCATCCAGGCCCTGGTCGCGTGTCTCAGCAACGACTCCCTGGACGACCTGATCGAGCTCGACCGGGACTCCTGGGGAGTGCGGGACGAAGTGGTCGGACCGGAACTCGTCCGGCACCTGGAGGAGCGCTTCCTGGACCGGACGCTGCAACGCATCTCCCCCGAAGCACTGGCGCTCGTCGAGTCGTTGAGCGTGTACCGCAAGACGTTCACGAAGGAGGCGATCCAGGGCGCCGGCGCCGGTCTCGCCGGCTCCGCAGACGTCGAGGACGCGAGGCGGGAGCTGAGCAGCCGGTTCCTCCTGGAACGCCGGCGGAACTGGTTCACCCTGAACCCCATCGCCCGGGAACTGGCCCGGGCGCGGATCCTCATGGACGAGCGGAAGCTGCGGCGGTCGCACGCCAGGGCGGCCGAGTACTACTCGCGGCATTTCCGGGCCCGTAATTCCGCCTCCAAGATGGACAAGGCGTCGGAGTTCGTCGAGGCGCGCTTCCATCTGCTGCGGCTGGGACAGCGCGAGGAGTTCGACGAGATAGCACGCGGCTTCCGTGCCCAACTGCTCCTCGTGTACCGGAACATCGAGTCCCTCCCCAAGGACGTGAGCGCTCAACGCGAGTTGCTCGCGACCCTCTGGGCGGCCCTGGAGGGCGAGGAGGGCGGATCCTGGTCGCTGCGCTTCTGCTTCGCCCGGCTGCTGCTCGCCCGGGACGAACAGGACGACGCGCTGGTCGCCTACCGTCAGATCACCATCGCCTCACGCGAGTCCAACCATCACGACGTCTGGATCCTGCGCTGCCGGCTGGCGGTGCGGTTCGAGGAACCGGCGATCACCCGCACGATCATCGCGCAGGCCCGCGAGAGACTCTCGGCGGGAGTCCTGCTCCAGGTGGTCCGCGTCACGGCCGTCGCGCTGACGCAGATGGGGCACCCGGCCGACGCCCTGCGGCTGCTGGAGGACGTTCAGCAGCACTGCCACCAGACCGGGGACGCGTGGCTCCTGTACCACACGGCGTCCGTCATCCTGTGCAGTCAGGATCGCCACAAGGACGCGATCGCGTTCCTGCTGAAGGGCTACGAGACCCTCGGCCCGCAGCGGGAGCGCAGCGGCCGGCTGGTCGAGGAGAGCGCCTTCCTCGCCTTCGCGGCCCGGGACGCGGCACTCCTCGGCCAGATCCAGCAGGTCGTCGTGGGCTCTCAGGGGCGGCACGGATGGGTCAGCCTGTGCGAGGTCCTCAAGCTCCAGACCGAGCGGAAGTTCCAGGAGTCCGCCGACCTCGCGGCCGGGTTCCCGGAGTACCTGGCCCTCAAGGCGCAGCGGGCGTTCAGCCTGCTCTGCCTCGGCCGGGCGAGCGAGGCGAAGAGCGTCCTCATGGGCTCGATCCCCGTGCGGAACCTCGAGACCGGCCTCGGCTGGCTGCGGGCGGTGGCCTGCGTCGCGGCGGGAGACGCGCCCGACGGCGACGAGACCTCGCCGGAGAGCGCCTGGCTCGCGGAGTTCGCGGCGGCGCACGAGATGGCGCCCGAAGAGGTGACGGCGGAGAGCCTGCTCAGGCACTGGGACACCTTCGCCGAACTGTTCGGCGGCCGGGTTTCGTTCTACTTCCCCTGGCTCCCCCGTGAACTGACCGGACTGGACCAGGACCTGATCCGTCTGTCGTCCACGACCAGCGCGCTCGACGGCGTGGACCTCTCCCGGCTCAGGTTCCGCAACGAGGAGAAGCCCCGGCCGCCGGCCGTCGGCGCGGTGCCCGCGGTCGCCGGTGCCCCGTTCGGCGGCGTCCCGCCGCAGCCGGGCTGGCCCACGATTTTCGTGACCACGCAGGGCGGACCGGCCGTCCTGCCGAACGGAGGGACACTGGACATGGGTGGCAACTACAACGTCAATCAGGCCGGCGCGGTGGGGGACGGAGCCCAGGCGACGGGAAACACCTTCAACCAGGTCGTCGCCGGGAAGACGGAGGACCTTCAGAAGCTGTCGGCCGAACTCCAGCGCCTCACCGAGCAGTTGCGCCTCCAGGGTGAGGCGGGGCAGCACGCGCAGGAGCTGGGCGAACTCGAGGGAGCCGCGGCGGCGGCCGCCTCGGGTGACGTGAGCGGCGTGCGCGCCCACCTCAGGCGGTCCGGCCAGTGGGCCCTGGGCGCCGCCACGTCCGTCGGGACGGCCCTGGCCGCCGCGTGGATCCGCGAATCCGTCGGCATGTAGTCTCCGGGCCCCGGCGTCCCCGGGCCCCGGGCCTCGGGTGCTTCGCACTCGCGCCCCGGCACGCATGACGTGAAGCGGGCCGACCGGTTCTCCTGCCGGTCGGCCCGGTCGGCCCACGGGATGGCCGTACGGCGGCCCTGTGTCACCTCACCCGGCGAACCTTCACACCGTCCCGCTCGAAGTCGTAGACCCAGTCGTTGAGGCGGAGGCCGTCGACCGCGCCGACCCACATGGCGTCCCGTACCTTGCTCACGGCGACCGTGTAGACCGTCGGCCTGGCGTTGCGGAAGGTGAACGCGGCCTTCAGGGCGGAGAAGGTGCACGGGGCGGCGGCCGTGCAGCGGGTCACGGCGCCGGCGTTGCCCGTCAGGTACCAGCCGCCGGTCCTCGTGGCGTCGAGGAAGGGGCTCCAGGCGTTCCTGACCGGGGAGGCGCCCGGGAGCCAGACCAAGGTGGCGTAGTCGTTGGTGGCGTTCAGGTTCGGGTCGATCTCGAACCGGATGTTCGGCATGTTCCGCGGGCCGCCGTAGCGGACGTTCCTGCTGGTCTGGAAGACGTGGAAGCCGATGCGCCGCAGCCCCAGCAGCGACTTGCCCACGAAGTCGACCTCGTTGCCGAAGTCGACCCGCTCGATCGGCGACGGGGTCACGCGCGGCGCCGTGCCCACGGCCTCGATGCCCAGGCTGCCCCGGCCGTACGGCGGCCTCGCGGCGGTGCCGGTGACGTTGTACGAGCCGAAGGGCCCGTTGCGCAGTTCGGCGACGGGGGAGCCGACGGTGGTGCGGGGGATCACGCCCCAGTGGTCCGAGCGGGGCTGGTCGTCGTCCGTGCCGGCGAACACCGGTCCCGGAAGGATCGCGGCGATGAGGGCGGCCAGCAGGGCCGCCACGAGCACCGTTCCCCGTCTCACGCCAAGGCGAGCTTTCACGCGTATTCCTTATGGGAGGAGCTGGAAGGGAGCGGCCAGGTTATCTGACTCTATGTAGTCACAGTGATGCGACATGCGGCTTATGTGACACCTTTATGAGTGGATTGCCGCTTTTCGCTGTGCCCGCCGCACTGCTCTCGGTGAGCGAGGCCGCTGAGCGGCGACGGGAGGCGGGCAGGCGAAAGGCCCCCGGCGTCGTCCTCGCCGAGGGCCTTCGTGATGGGTGCCGACCTCACGTGTCGCCCGTGTCGGCCGTGCGCGTCAGCGGTGCGTGTCAGCAGGTCAGAACGTGCCCAGCTTCACGATCGACAGCAGCGCGATCAGCTGGATCGACGACGCGCCCAGCGCCTTGGGCCACGGCAGGTCGTGGGAGCGGCCGACCATCAGGGTCAGCAGGGCGCCCGCCGCGACCCAGGTGGCCCAGCCCAGCAGCTGCACGAACGACGCGTCGCCGCCGAAGAACATGGCGAAGACCAGGCGCGGGGTGTCCGTGAGGGACATGATCAGCATGGACAGGCCGACCGTGGGCTGCCACGCGCCGTCGCCGCCCAGCTGGCGGGCCAGGGTGTGGGTCACCACGCCCAGGACGAACGAGCTCAGCACCATGGCGACGGCCGTCGTCAGGACGATCGGGATCGCGTTGGAGAGCGTCGCGTTGATCGCGTCCTCGCGCGCGCCGTCGAAGCCGAAGACCGCGAGCAGGCCGTAGAGGAACGTGACGACGAGGGCGGGGCCCCACATCGTGTAGTCCCGCATCCGGAGGAAGGTCTGCTGGGGCGTGAGGACGATGCCCTTGAGCAGTTCCTTCCAGTGCAGGCGCGGACCGATCGGCCCCGCCGGGACCGAGCCGGCCTGGTAGGTGCCGCCCTGGCCGTACTGGTCGTACTGCTGGTGGTCGTCGATCGAGAAGGCCTGGGTGTGACCCGGGTTGTTCGCCGCGTACGGGTCGTGCGGGGCGCCTCCCGGGCCGCCGGGACCGCCCTGAGCGCCGTACGGGGCGTCGCCGCCGAAGTACTCCGGCTCCTCGCCGTTGCGGCCGCCGTAGCCGCCGCCGTGCGCCTGGGGCCACTGGTCGCCGCCCCCGCCCTGGCCGCCGTACTGCGGCCGCTGCGGGGGGTACGGCTGCCGGCCCGCCGGGTAGCCGTAGGACGGCCCCGACGGTCCCTGGGCACCCGACGACCCGGGCGGTCTCGACGGCCCCTGGGCCGCCTGCTGCCCGTACGGAGGGTGTTGCGGTCGCGCTTGCGGGGCACGGTTGTCCCGGCCGCCGCGTCCGATCCTGAATCCAGCCACGTCTTCGAACGTACCTGGTCCCGGAGAGTGACGTACCCGTGCCCGCCGTCCGGGTACGGCTTTGCTGCCGAGCTGTGACATCCCCTAAGGGGAGCGACGGGGCCGGACCCGATGGTTCGTCAGGGGTGTCCCGTCGGGGACGGAGGCGGACACGCCGGAGCCCCCGTGTCCGGTGGGACACGGGGGCTCCGGGGTCCGTACGAGGAGTCCGGGTCCGTACGACGGGGTACGGCCGTTCGGGTTACTTCACGGGCTGGGGTTCGGGCTCGTTCTCGGTCTGGGTGGTGCCGGCGGGGGGTTCGTCGTCGGCGGGTGTCTTGACGGATTCCAGCAGGAGCTGGGAGACGTCGACGACCTGGATGGACTCCTTGGCTGTGCCGTCGTTCTTCTTGCCGTTGACGGAGTCGGTGAGCATGACCAGGCAGAACGGGCAGGCGGTGGAGACGATGTCGGGGTTGAGGGAGAGGGCTTCGTCGACGCGTTCGTTGTTGATGCGCTTGCCGATGCGTTCTTCCATCCACATGCGGGCGCCGCCGGCGCCGCAGCAGAAGCCGCGTTCCTTGTGGCGGTGCATCTCCTCGTTGCGCAGGCCGGGGACGCTGGCGATGATCTCGCGCGGCGGGGTGTAGACCTTGTTGTGGCGGCCGAGGTAGCAGGGGTCGTGGTAGGTGATGAGGCCCTCGACCGGGGTGACGGGCAGGAGTTTGCCTTCGTCGATGAGGTGCTGGAGCAGCTGGGTGTGGTGGATGACCTCGTAGTCGCCGCCGAGCTGGGGGTATTCGTTGGCGAGGGTGTTGAGGCAGTGCGGGCAGGTCGCGACGATCTTCTTCGCCGACTTCGGCCTGGCGGACTCGGGGGTCACCTTGCCGTCCTCGTCGAGTTCCTCGCCGAACGCCGTGTTCAGCGCGGCGACGTTGTCCATGCCGAGTTCCTGGAAGAGGGGCTCGTTGCCCAGGCGGCGGGCGGAGTCGCCGGTGCACTTCTCGTCGCCGCCCATGATCGCGAACGGGACGCCCGCGATGTGCAGGAGTTCGGCGAAGGCCTTGGTGGTCTTCTTGGCGCGGTCCTCCAGGGAGCCGGCGCAGCCCACCCAGTACAGGTACTCGACCTCGGTGAGGTCCTCGATGTCACGGCCGACGACGGGGATGTCGAAGTCGACCTCCTTGAGCCATTCCAGGCGCTGCTTCTTGGCCAGGCCCCAGGGGTTGCCCTTCTTCTCCAGGTTCTTGAGCATCGTGCCGGCCTCGGAGGGGAACGCCGACTCGATCATGACCTGGTAGCGGCGCATGTCGACGATGTGGTCGACGTGCTCGATGTCGACGGGGCACTGCTCGACGCAGGCGCCGCAGGTGGTGCACGACCACAGCACGTCCGGGTCGATGACCCCGTGTTCTTCGGCGGTGCCGATCAGGGGGCGTGCGGCCTCGGCGAGTGCGGCGGCGGGCACGGAGGCGAGCTGTTCGGCGGAGGCCTTCTCCTCGCCCTCCATGGTCTTGCCGCCGCCGGCCAGGAGGTAGGGGGCCTTGGCGTGGGCGTGGTCGCGCAGCGACATGATCAGCAGCTTCGGCGAGAGCGGCTTGCCGGTGTTCCAGGCGGGGCACTGCGACTGGCAGCGTCCGCACTCGGTGCAGGTGGAGAAGTCCAGCAGGCCCTTCCAGGAGAACTGCTCGACCTGCGAGACACCGAAGACGTCGTCGTCACCGGGATCGGTGAAATCGATCGGCCTGCCGCCCGACGTCATCGGCGCCAGCGCGCCCAGCGCGGTCGCACCGTCGGCGTTGCGCTTGAACCAGATGTTCGGGAACGCCAGGAATCGGTGCCAGGCCACGCCCATGTTCGTGTTCAGCGAGACCACGATCATCCAGATGAACGACGTCCCGATCTTGATCATCGCGACCAGGTAGACCAGGTTCTGGAGCGTGGTGACGCTCAGTCCCTTGAAGGCCAGCACGAGCGGGTACGAGGCGAAGTAGCCGGCCTCGTAGTGCTCCACGTGGTGCAGCGCGCCCTCCAGGCCCCGCAGGACGTAGATGGCGAGGCCGATGGTGAGGATGACGTACTCGACGAAGTAGGCCTGGTTGGCCTTGGAGCCGGCGAAGCGCGACTTGCGGCCCGCGCGCGAGGGCAGGTTCAGCAGCCGGATCGCCATCAGGACGACGATGCCCAGGATCGTCATCACACCGATGAACTCGATGTAGAGCTCGAACGGCAGGAAGTCGCCGATGACCGGCAGCACCCAGTCGGCCTGGAAGAGCTGGCCGAAGGCCTGGGCGAGGGTCGGTGGCAGTGTCAGGAAGCCGATCGCCACGAACCAGTGGGCGAAGCCCACGATCCCCCAGCGGTTCATGCGCGTATGGCCGAGGAACTCCCGCACCAGGGTCACGCTGCGCGCGTAGGGGTTGTCCGTCCGGGCTCCTGCCGGCAGCGGCTGGCCCAGCTTGAAATACCGGACGAACTGGCCGATGGCACGCGCGATCAGCGCGACGCCGACCGCGGTCAGAAGCAGCGACACGATGATCGCGGCGAGTTGCATTCGGGGGCTCCTCGGGCCTGCGAGGGAAATTACTAAGCGGTAACTTATGCAGTCCGTCTGAGAGTACCCCGTATTCCGCTTCGCACTGTAGCGGGACGTGGAGTGATCTCAGTCGCTGAGGGTTGCCTCAGGATCCGGCCGATTCGAGTTGCGTGCGGGTCGATGAGGGGTGGACGCCCGGCCGTAAAATCGGTCGAGTCATTCGTACCAAATTGGTACATTTATGACTAATTTATAGCCGTGCTCTACGGGATCGTCGCCGCCATCACCGCCCTGTTCCTCGCCGCCGTCCTGACCGCGCTGCTGCGCGGACCCGCCCTGCGCCTGGGGCTGCACGACAGACGGCAGCGGCAGCGGCGTGTGCCGCTGTTCGGGGGCGCCGCCGTGGTGCTCGCCACCTGTCTGGTCGCCGTCGCGGGCGACTGGACGGGCATCGCGCCGCTCGGCGACGGCATCGAGGTGCTGCTCGTCGCGGGCGGCGCCGTCGCCGCGCTGGGACTGGTGGCGGACGTGTGGCGACTGAACGCGCGCTTCCTGGTGGTCGGCACGGCCGTCGCGGCCGCCTTCGTGGTGCCGTACGAGGACACGGGCCCGGTGGCGGGAGCGGCGGGCGTCGGCTGGATCACCTTCGTCGCCCTCGCCTTCCGGTCGCTCGACCACGCCGACGGAGTGGCCGGAACCGTGGGGGTGGTCACGGCCTTCGGGGTGGCCGCCTGCGCCGCCGTCGAGGTGATGGACGGGCTGGCGGTGCTGCTGAGCGTGTTCGCCGCCGCGCTGACCGGGTTCCTGATGCACAACTGGCCTCCCGCGCGCGTGGCCCTCGGCGCGTGCGGCTCGCTCTTCGCGGGCTTCCTGCTCGCGGCGGCCGCGGTGATCACCCGCGCGGGGCACGATCCGGTCACCGGGACGGCGGTGCTCTTCGCGCTGACCGCGGTCGCCGGCGCCGATGTCGCGCTGGTCGTGCTGTCCCGGCGGCTGGCCGGCCGGCCCCTGCTGCGCGGCGGCCCCGACCATCTCGCGCACCGGTTGCGGCGGCTCGGGATCACGGCGCAGGGGGCGACCGTCCTGATCGCCGCGGCCGCCTTCTCGGCGGTGCTCGCCGGGGTGCTGGTGCACGCGGGACGGGCGGACGCGCGGGCGGTGTGGTGGGTGGCCGGCGGGGCACTCGTCGTGGTGTTCGGTCTGCTGCGGGTGGCGGTGTACGGGCCGCCACGCGCGCGTGGCCGTCGTGCCGCGCAGGCCGGGCGCCCGTCACGCGCGCGTGGTGCCCGCCGCGGGGTCCGGGTGGCGGACGGCTCCCATGAGGCCCGCCCGGCGGTGCGCCCCGGGGCGGGGCCGGCGCCCGTCTATGCGCCGCGACGTCAATCCGAGGACGCTGCACATCACTCTGATCCCGGGGGGCGGCGGGCCGGGAGATCTGTATCTTCGCAGGTCAAAGCGTCCTTGCGCGTAAGGAACGGATAAGACTTGAGTGGGTGCGACTCAGGTCTGTTGACCGCACGGCCCGGCTCGTGCACACTTGAGTCCGTTCCACTCAAGTCAGCTGGAGGAAGATCACCATGGCACGTGCGGTCGGCATCGACCTGGGCACAACCAACTCCGTCGTAAGCGTTCTGGAGGGCGGCGAGCCCACCGTCATCACCAACGCCGAGGGTGCCAGGACCACGCCGTCCGTCGTCGCCTTCGCCAAGAACGGTGAAGTGCTCGTCGGCGAGGTGGCGAAGCGCCAGGCAGTCACGAACGTGGACCGGACCATCCGCTCGGTGAAGCGTCACATGGGCACGGACTGGTCGATCGAGCTCGACGGGAAGAACTTCAACCCGCAGCAGATGAGCGCGTTCATCCTGCAGAAGCTCAAGCGCGACGCGGAGGCCTACCTGGGCGAGAAGGTGGCCGACGCGGTCATCACCGTCCCGGCCTACTTCAACGACTCCGAGCGCCAGGCGACGAAGGAAGCCGGCGAGATCGCCGGTCTGAACGTCCTTCGCATCGTCAACGAGCCCACCGCGGCCGCGCTCGCGTACGGCCTCGACAAGGACGACCAGACGATCCTCGTCTTCGACCTCGGTGGCGGCACCTTCGACGTGTCCCTCCTGGAGATCGGCGACGGCGTCGTCGAGGTGAAGGCCACCAACGGCGACAACCACCTCGGTGGTGACGACTGGGACCAGCGTGTCGTCGACTACCTGGTGCAGCAGTTCAAGGCCGGCCACGGCGTGGACCTCGCCAAGGACAAGATGGCGCTCCAGCGTCTGCGCGAGGCCGCCGAGAAGGCGAAGATCGAGCTGTCCTCGTCCACCGAGACCTCGATCAACCTGCCCTACATCACGGCGTCCGCCGAGGGCCCGCTGCACCTGGACGAAAAGCTCACGCGCGCCCAGTTCCAGCAGCTGACGGCCGACCTGCTGGAGCGGTGCAAGACGCCGTTCCACAACGTCATCAAGGACGCCGGCATCAACCTCTCCGAGATCGACCACGTCGTTCTCGTCGGTGGTTCGACCCGGATGCCCGCCGTCGCCGAGCTCGTCAGGGAGCTGACCGGCGGTCAGGACGCCAACAAGGGCGTCAACCCGGACGAGGTCGTCGCCATCGGCGCCGCGCTCCAGGCCGGTGTCCTCAAGGGTGAGGTCAAGGACGTCCTGCTCCTCGACGTGACCCCGCTGTCCCTCGGCATCGAGACCAAGGGCGGCATCATGACCAAGCTCATCGAGCGCAACACCACGATCCCGACGAAGCGTTCGGAGATCTTCACGACGGCCGAGGACAACCAGCCGTCGGTGCAGATCCAGGTCTACCAGGGTGAGCGCGAGATCGCGGCCTACAACAAGAAGCTCGGCATGTTCGAGCTGACCGGTCTGCCGCCGGCGCCGCGTGGCGTCCCGCAGATCGAGGTCGCCTTCGACATCGACGCCAACGGCATCATGCACGTGACCGCGAAGGACCTGGGCACGGGCAAGGAGCAGAAGATGACCGTCACCGGCGGCTCCTCGCTGCCGAAGGACGAGGTCGACCGCATGCGCCAGGAGGCCGAGCAGTACGCGGACGAGGACCACCGCCGCCGCGAGGCCGCCGAGGCCCGCAACCAGGGCGAGCAGCTCGTCTACCAGACGGAGAAGTTCCTCAAGGACAACGAGGACAAGGTCCCGGGCGAGGTCAAGACCGAGGTCGAGGCCGCCGTCGAGGAGCTGAAGGCCGCGCTCAAGGGCGAGGACACCGCCGAGATCCGCACGGCCACCGAGAAGGTCGCCGCCGTCTCGCAGAAGGTCGGCCAGGCCATGTACGCCGACGCCCAGGCCGGTCAGGCCGCCGACGCCCCCCAGGGTGACGCGCCCAAGGCCGACGACGACGTCGTGGACGCCGAGATCGTGGACGACGAGCGCAAGGACGGTGCCGCGTGACGGAGGAGACCCCGGGCTTCGAGGAGAAGCCCGACGTCCCCTCCGGCGCCACCCCTGAAGACGCCGAGCCGAAGACCGCCCCCTCCTCCGCCTCGGCGGCGGGGGCGGCCCCGGCAGGGGACGCGAACCAGACCGCAGGTCTGGTGGCCCAGCTGGACCAGGTGCGTACCGCTCTCGGCGAGCGCACCGCCGACCTCCAGCGCCTCCAGGCCGAGTACCAGAACTACCGCCGCCGGGTCGAGCGCGACCGGATCGCGGTCAAGGAGATCGCCGTCGCGAACCTCCTGACCGAGCTCCTGCCCGTGCTCGACGACATCGGCCGCGCGCGGGAACACGGCGAGTTCGTCGGCGGCTTCAAGTCGGTGGGCGAATCGCTGGAGACCGTCGCGGCGAAGATGGGCCTCCAGCAGTTCGGCAAGGAGGGCGAGCCCTTCGACCCGACGATCCACGAAGCCCTGATGCACAGCTACGCGCCCGACGTCACCGAGACGACGTGCGTGGCGATCCTCCAGCCCGGGTATCGCATCGGCGAGCGCACCATCCGCCCCGCGCGGGTGGCCGTGGCCGAACCGCAGCCCGGCGCGCAGGCGGTGAAGGCCGACGAGGCCGAGGCGGCGGGTGACGACAAGGAGAGCGGTGGCCCGGACGAGGGCTGAGCTCGAGCGGATGAGCGGGTGGAAGGAGGGACGTCGAGGATGAGCACCAAGGACTTCGTCGAGAAGGACTTCTACAAGGTCCTCGGCGTCCCCAAGGACGCCACCGAGGCCGAGATCAAGAAGGCGTACCGGAAGCTCGCCCGCGAGTTCCACCCGGACGCCAACAAGGGCAACACCAAGGCGGAGGAGCGCTTCAAGGAGATCTCCGAGGCGAACGACGTCCTCGGCGACCCCAAGAAGCGCAAGGAGTACGACGACGCGCGCGCCCTCTTCGGCAACGGCGGCTTCCGCCCGGGCCCGGGCGCGGGCGGCTCCTTCAACTTCGACCTGGGAGACCTCTTCGGAGGCGGTGCCCAGGGCGGAGGTGCCCAGGGCGGCTTCGGCGGCGGTATCGGGGACGTCTTCGGCGGCCTGTTCAACCGCGGCGGCGCCGGCCCGACCCGTACCCAGCCCCGGCGCGGCCAGGACATCGACACCGAGGTCACCCTGAGCTTCACGGAGGCCATCGAGGGCGCGACGGTCCCGCTGCGCATGTCCTCGCAGGCTCCCTGCAAGGCGTGTTCGGGGACCGGCGACAAGAACGGCACCCCGCGGGTCTGCCCCACGTGCGTGGGCACCGGCCAGGTGGCGCGGGGCTCGGGCGGCGGTTTCTCGCTGACCGACCCCTGCCCGGACTGCAAGGGCCGGGGCCTGATCGCCGAACACCCCTGTCTGGACTGCAAGGGCAGCGGGCGCGCGAAGTCGTCCAGGACCATGCAGGTCCGCATCCCCGCCGGGGTGACGGACGGCCAGCGCATCCGGCTGCGCGGCAAGGGCGCCCCGGGCGAGCGGGGCGGCCCGTCGGGCGACCTGTACGTCGTCGTCCACGTCGGCGCCCACCCGGTGTTCGGCCGCAAGGACGACAACCTGACGGTGACCGTCCCCGTGACGTTCACGGAGGCCGCGCTCGGCGGCGAGGTCCGGGTGCCGACGCTCGGGGGACCGTCCCTGACGCTGAAGCTCCCCCCCGGCACCCCCAACGGCCGTACCATGCGGGCGCGGGGCAAGGGCGCGGTCCGCAAGGACGGCACCCGCGGCGACCTGTTGGTCACCGTCGAGGTGAGTGTCCCGAAGGACCTGTCGGGGAAGGCTCGTGACGCACTGGAGGCGTATCGCGAGGCGACCGCGGGCGAGGACCCGCGGGCGGAGCTGTTCGAGGCCGCGAAGGGAGCTTGAGAGTGATGGACGGCCGTCGGCGTAACCCGTATGAACTGACTCAGGAGACTCCGGTCTACGTCATCTCGGTGGCGGCCCAGCTCTCCGGCCTGCACCCGCAGACCCTGCGTCAGTACGACCGTCTGGGCCTGGTGTCGCCCGACCGCACCGCCGGCCGGGGCCGTCGCTACTCGGCCCGCGACATCGAGCTGCTGCGCACGGTGCAGGCCCTCTCCCAGGACGAGGGCATCAACCTGGCCGGCATCAAGCGGATCATCGAACTGGAGAACCAGGTCGCCGCGCTCCAGGCCAGGGCCGCGGAGCTGGAGGCCGCGCTGGACGGCGCGGCCGCGGCGATGCAGCAGCGGGAGGCCGCCGTGCACGCCTCCTACCGGCGCGACCTGGTGCCGTACCAGGAGGTGCAGCAGACCAGCGCGTTGGTGGTCTGGCGGCCCAAGCGGCAGCAGTCGGCCGACTGAGAAGCCGGTCGAGCGCGGCGGCGAAGCAAGCAGGACAAGGGGCCCGGAGTCTTCGACTCCGGGCCCCTCGCCGTTTCCGCGTGCCTGCTCCGCTGCCCGCTGCCCCGCTGCTCCGTTTCCGCGTGGTGTGCGCCCGCCGGTCAGTCGTCCAGGCCGACGCCCGGTTCGGGCGGCTCGTGGCCGGGCGGCGGGGGCTGCTGTTCCTGCCGGTCCGGGGCGTTCGGACGGCCGGCACCGCCCCTGTGCACGCCCATCTGCCACAGATGCGAGCCGGAGATGCCCGGGGCGGGGGCGGCGGGGGCACCACGGCCCGCGGACGCCTCCGGCGCGTGCTGAGCGGACGCCTCCGGCGCGGGCTGTGCGGTCGGCTCCGACGTGGGTTGCGCCGTGGGCTGAGCGGTCGGTTCGGCAGGGGTGTCTGCCTGCGTCCCCGGCGCCGCTGCTGTCTCCGTCTCCGTCTCTGTCTCCACTGCCGGGGTCACCGCCGTGGGCGCCGTGGCTGCCATGGCTACCGGGGCCGGGGCCGGGGCGGGGGCAGTGGACGTGACCGTGGACGGGCGGGTCAGGTCCGGGCGTTGCCAGCGTTCCGGGACGGTGGGCAGTCGGCGTACGGCGTCCGGGTCGCCCGCGGCCGCCTCCGCGACGGCCCGTGCGCGCAGGGCGCTCTGGCGGGCGATCGGGGAGAAGCCGGGGGCCGCGTTGCCGGTCTCGGACGGCAGACCGCGCTGACCCATCTCGTTCAGCGCCGCCTGGACCCCCGTCTTCGGGGCGAAGATCTCGCGCGGCAACTGCCAGGAGGCGGCGCCGTCCACGTCGACGCGGTGTTCCCTGCCGTCGACGGCGAACGTGAGCCCGTAGCCGATGTACTGGTCGTCCCGGTCGAACTGGAGGTCCCCGGAGATCTCGCCGCCCCGGTCGCGCACCTCGTCGGCGAGGACCTGGAGGGCGGGCGGAAGAGGGTTGGTGCGGCCGAGACTGCACACGTACCCGGCGGCCCGGGCCGTTCTCCGCTCACCGGTGGCCTCGATCACGTAGTCCGCCTGGAACCACGTCTCGCCGTTCTCGTGCTGATACGTCTCGACCGCGCCCACCTCGGTCCGGCCGATCGTCAGCCGGGGGTTCTCGCCCGTGGTGTAGCGCTCCAGCATCTCCGGGTACTGGACCTGGTGCCGGAGCGCGTCGGGCGGAGCGTTGCCGATGATGGTGACGTACGCGTCGGGGTTCTCCCGCAGGATGATCTCGGCGTTGGCGACGCCGGTGCCGCCGGACCCGGCGATGATCCAGTGCTGAGCGGCACGCGGGTCGAAACGGTTCTCGGCGACCTCGTCGCCCAGCAGTGCCCGCCCCGGCGCGGCCTCCCGTGCCGTCTCCCACTTCCCCGTCGAGTCGAGGGCGGTGAAGCAGTTGTCCATGCGGGCGCCGGTTTCCTCGTCCAGACCGTCCATGAGGGCGTCCTTCAGCGCCGACGACTCCAGGGCGCCGAGCACCGTCCGGGCGTCCGCGCCGCCCCGCTCGGCGAGGGTCAGCCAGGCCCGCAGCTCGCGCGCGCCCGGCACGGCCTGTCCCTCCAGCTCCCGCAGCCGGTCGCCGATCAGCCGAACGGCCTCACTGCGGCTCTCCACGCCGGTCGCGCCGCGGGGCATGCCCGGGACGGCGTCCGGGGTGAGGCCGGTCGCGATGCTCGGTGTGCCGTCGCACGCCACCCACAGCGGGGTGTCGCTCTCCTGGCCGTCCGGTCCCGAGGGCCGTATCTCGGCGAGGAGTTCGCCGCCGAGGCCCAGGCGCAGCCGGGCCCGGCCGTTCACCACGTCGCCCTGGGTGGCGAGCTGGTCCTCCCAGACCCGCACCGCGTGGATCGACACCCGGTGCCGGGGGTCCTCGACCGCCGCGTACGGGTCCACACCCATCCACTGCGCGAGGTCACGGTCCTGGTCCGCCGACTGCACGATCCCGTTGCCGGGGTCCAGGTGCCAACGGCCGGCGGCGTCCACGAGCAGCGCCTCCGGGTCCCGCCCGGTGAGACTCGCACCGCCGCCGATGACGACCTTGCGCAGCGGGAACTGCCCCGCGGCGAGCTGCCCCTCCAGCGCGCCCACGGTCCGTTCGCTGACCTGCTCCCTGTACTGCGCCCACCGCTCGGCGGCGGGTTCCAGCTGGTCACGGGGGAGAGGGAGGCCGTTCTGGTCGTAGCCGGGCATGGGCATGGTGATCTCACGCCGCCCGATGAACGCCTCGACCTGCCGCTCGGCCCGGACAGCGGCGTCCCGCGCCGCCCGGAGCGCGGTGGCGTCCGCGGGAGGGAGGGCTTCGATGGGGTGGGCGAGGGTGTCGAGAAGACCGACGGCTTCCGTGGAGAGGGAACCGAAGGCCACCCTGTACCGCGCACGTGCCGCCCGCTCCTGGGCACGGAACGCCTCCTCGTCGCTCATGGCCGCGGTCGGTCGCATGCCGTACGGATCGAGCAGCGCGGAGAACTCCGCACGGGCCTGCGCCTGCTGCTCGGGGGAGACATCGGGAGCCGAGCTGCGCGCCGCGAGCCAGTTGAGCTCGCCCACCCGCCCCCTGTCGGCCACCGACAGCGCCTGTTCCGAGGGGAGTTCGGTGCCCTCGCGGAGCGAGTCCTCCCGCACGGGCGCCAGTCCCTCGGCGGCACGCTCGCGCACGGCCATGAGCTCGCCGAGTTCGCGCGCCAGCACCCGGTGAAGCATCCGGGTCGGCAGCCGGTCGGAGACCCGGATCACATAGTGCTGCGACGTGGTGTTCGTCGCCGTGTCGGCGAGTGTCCCCCTCACCAGGGGGACGGCGTCGACCCAGACGGTCGCGGTGCCTCCCCGGCTGTCGGTCAGGACGAAGAACTGACGTCCGTCGGTGCGATCCGCGTCGACGGAGACCAGTCCGTCCCCGAGGACCGCGGCGGCCACCGGGGCCATTCCGCGTCCCGCGGCCGACACGAGTTCGTCCTGGTGCGCGTGTGGGTACTGCGGCAGTGTGCCCATCGCCGCCCGGGGATCGGTCCAACCGTCCATGTGATGCCCCTCCCCGGGCCCGCTCCCTGTTCGCTTCGCACAACAGCCCTAGGATCATGTCATGTTGAGAGCCCGCTCCTCGTTGGAAGCCCACCTGTACATGGACCTGCACCCGTGCGAGTGCGGGAGCACGGACTTCGACCGCCGGCACCGGCTCGAACAGCGCGGTGAGGACATCGTCGCCGTCTACGAGGGCGCCTGCCGGGAATGCGGACGCAACCGGAATTTCGCCTTCTTGATGGCGGACGAGATTCCCCCGCCTCCGCCCGCCTTCGGAGGCGCGGCGCCGTCCGAGATCATCGACCCCGGTGAGTTCGCCGCGGTGGCGGCGGACGTCTCCGCCCGCGCCGGACTCAAGCTGCTCAACTCGCCGGAAGCCGAGCACCACAGGCAGCGCGGCGCGGTGGCCTACGCGGTGGCCGCCGTCGAGGAGGTGCTGAAGTTCATTCCCGCCGGTCAGGACGCGGTTCCCGCATCGGCGTTCACCTCCGAGGCGGGCAGGGCCCGCTACGAGAAGGATCCGGGGAAGTTCCGCCGCGACATCCTGGAGATCGAACTCCGTCTCACGCGGCAGATCCTCACCGACATCGACACCGTCAGTCCTCCCCCCGGGGACACCGGCTCCCGGGGCTGAGGGAGCGCGCCGGGGCGGGCTCAGCCCAGTTGTTCCGTCGTGCCGTCCGGGTGGATCAGGAGGCGGATGGCGCCGCCGTACCGGTTGTCGGTGATGGTCGCCGGTGTGGGGGCGCCCAGTTGCTGCGCGCGCTGCTGGAGGATCGACAGGACGACGTCCTGGATGTCGCCGTAGGGCGGGGCGGTGACCGGGACGCCGTCGATCAGGCCGGCGTTGGGGGAGAAGACGTGCACCTGGGCGTCCGCCGTGGCGGGGGGTGGCGGCGTCGGTTCGGTCATCGGGGCTCTGGGTTCCTTCCGGCTCGGTCCGGATCAGTTCCGGCTCAGGCGCTCTGCGCCTCGTCCTGCTCGGGGACGTCCGCGGCGCCGTCGGTGGTGACGTCCGCGGTGACGTCGACGGCGCGAGCGTACGTGCCGCGGGCCAGGCGCCGCAGGCGGCCCGACTTGACCAGGGTGGACAGCACGTTGCTGATCGTCTTCGACGGGTCGCCGTAGACGCCGGGCGGGAGCGCGCGCAGGACGTCACGGGCGGAGAAGGGGCCGGGGAAGCCCGACACGGCCGTCTCGACGGCCGCCCGGATGCTGGGGGCGCCGGACGCGGTGAGGGGCGCGGCCCGGCCCGTGCCTGCGGACGTCCGGCCCGTCGGGGCGACCGGGAGTGCCGGATGCGGAAGGCAGGCGCGGATGCCCTGGAGCGCGGTGCGTATCGGCTCCAGCGGGATCCCGTCGCCGTCCGGGGCGCCGGACGCGGCCAGCATGGTCGCGACCTTCTCCATGTTGGCGAGGGAGGCGGCCAGTTCGCGCATCAGCGGTTCGAGGAAGTCGCGGCGCAGCGCCGCCACCGGGTCGGTGGTGGCGAGTTCGACGGAGACCGAACCGGTGAGGGCGCGCAGGGGGGCGGTGCTGTCCCGCACGGTCTCGGCGGAGCCGTCGGCGCCCCGGTCCGCTTCGGGAGCCAGCGCCTCGACGGCCTTGCGCGCGCCGCGCAGGGTGTCCGGCAGCTCCGGCGCGATCTCGCCGCCGGGCACGCTGGCCAGCATCGCGACCAGCTGCTCGAGGCCGTCGAGGGTGGGCAGCGCCGAGCGGATCAGGGGGGCCAGCAGGGCCTGTCGTACGGCCTGGGCGGGATCCTCGTACGAGAAGGCGATCCGCTGCCCGGACTCGGCCGCTGCCATGTCCTCGCTCCTGCTCTGCGGGTGTGCGTGGGGGTGGGATGGTCCGGGGACCTGGCCGGGGTCGTGACCGTCGCCGCCGAGGCCGTGGTCGGAGCCGTCGCCGCGGCCGTTGCTGTGGGCCCGCTGTGTGGCGGTGTGCTCGTGCAACTGCCGCGGCATGGCGGGCAACTCGCGCCGTGACCTGGCCAGTTGGTCCTGGCGGGCGTCGAACGCGTCGAGGATGCGCTCCAGTGGCGGAAGGCCGCGCTCGGCGGCGTGCCGGGCCGCCGGGTCGGTGGTGCGCGAGCGCAGCCGCAGCAGCCGGCGGGACGTCTCGGCGGAAGCGGCGCCGGGGCCCGCGCCGGCGTTCTCCACCGGGTGGGTCGGCAGGTCGCCCTCGGCGTCGCCGACGCCCAGGGCGCGGCGGATCCAGCGCCGGTCGTCGAACGTGGTCGCCGCCGCGTAGCCGTACGGCTCGGCGTGGGCGACGGCGTCCTGGAGGCATTCCGCCCACAACGGGCAGGAAGCGCACAGGTCACGGGCGGTGCGGAGCAGGACCAGGTGCTGGTGGCGCTGTTCGGGCGAGGTGTACGGAATGTCCGCGGGTGCCTCCAGCAGCGGGTGCTGGAAGACGTCCGGTCGGCGCTGGCAGGGGAGGGCGGCGTCGGGAGTGTGGATCCCCGCTCCCGCCCCCGTTCCCCGTACCGGCCCGCGCGCGGGACGCGCGGGCAGCGCCGTATGGCTGGCCATAGGCATGTGTGTAGTCCCCCGTGGTGATACGTGATCGGGGGGGAGCCTAAATCGTTCCGTCAACCCGGTGCAACGCATCTGCAAAGCGTGTGCCGACTTGGCACAGTGACGAGACGAAACGTTCACACGGGCCTCAACTGTCCGTCGGATCACTGGCTTTGCGTGTCCGCAGGCGGCCGAACACCCGGCCCGCCCGGCCCGCAACCGCTTTCGCGCGGCTTCCGCGTACCGCCAGTACCCCGAGCACGCCCAGGAAACCGAGCGGTACACCTGCTTCCGGAAGGAACATCCCGACGACGGACGCGATGACGAGGATCACATCCGCGAGCACGACGGTGACGCCTCGCCGGCCCGGGTGGTCCTTCACCATCCAGGCGCCGAGGAGCGCCATTCCGGCGAGGGCCCAGTAGCCGAAGGCGGCCGTGCCGGTGACGGTGGCGTTCGCGTCCTCGCTCGTGCGGGCCGCGTCGCCGACCGCGGAGAAGTAGCCGGTGAAGGCGATGGCGAGGATGCTCATCCCGAGCGCGAGGAGCAGCTGGGTGCGGTGGCGGAGGACCCAGAGCGCGAGGCCGAGGAGCAGCACGGTGACGACGGCGACGAAGCTGGAGCCGCTCTGCGAGGCGAGGGTGATCACCGTGTAGAGCGCGGCGACGCCGAAGACGATACGGGGCAGGAGGCGGACGGCCCAGGTGTCGTTCTTCTCCTGGTGGAGGAAACGGCGGAGGAGGGGACGCGAAGGAGTGGTTGACCCGGCCGTGTCCGGACGGACGGTGCCGGACCGCGCGGGGCGGGTGCGTTTGGGATCGGCCATGCGCGGGGTCACACCCCCATCCCTGCGTCACGTGACTGCTCGGGGGCCGGAGGCGCCGCCGTGGGGGTGCTGTTCACGGCCGGGGCGGCGATCGGCTTCACCTGCGGGACGACACCGGGCAGGAAGGCGTGGGCGCTCACGGCGGCCTTCTCCGGCGTGGGGAGGGTGAGCGATTCGAGCGGGGCGGGGCCGGTCCTGGCGTTGACCGTGACGCCGGGGAGGTACTGGCCGTGGGTGCTGACGGCGGGGGCGGAGGCCTTCGGCGTCTGCTCCTCCGCCGGCGGGGCTTCCCGTTCTACCTCGTCCTCCGCCGCCGGGGTCTCTCGTGCCTGCTCAATACGTAGGGACAGGACTTCCGCGGTGAGCCGTTCGACGTCCGCGGTGCGTCCGTCCAGCTGGGCGACGCGTGCGCACGCATCGAGGACGGCGGCGCGCTGGGCCTCGGGGGTGGTCAGGGACCTGAGCATCGTGAGGTCCACATAGCCGGCCTCCGCAGTCCTGGCACGCTTCGCGTCCGGGTCCTCGTACCGCATGTGGTGGATCTGGGCGCGGACGCGGTCCTCGGACAGCAGGGCCTGTGTCTCCGGCAGGAGGCCTTCGAGATCCCTTTCCGGGACGGGGTACATGAAGTGGATGTTGTCGAGGCCGGTGCCCGTGCGGAGTTCGGGCAGCTCCGTCTGGTAAGCCACCGACCAGGGAGCGAGGCTCCCCGCGAAGATGGCGGCCTCGCTCTGGGTGGCAATGGCGTACTCCTGGGAGAGGGCGGACCAAGCCGCTGAGGCGAGGGCCCTGCCCTCTTCCTCGTCCAGGCTGAGCCCGTCTTGAACCGCCTTGTCCCAGAGGCGGAGTGCGGCCAGCTCCCTGCCGCCCCGGGTGCCCTCAAGGAAACGAGTGCTTCCCTCCGGCTGGGCCGCGGTGTAGGCGCCGGCGATGTACTCGTTGCTGAGTGTCTCGTTCTCCTCCAGGTGGGGATGGTTCTCGACGACGTGAGACCAGAAGGCGGACTTGACGTCGGGGTCGGGCGTCGTGACGTGAGGGCCGAGTTCTTCGTGCACGAAGTCGACGAGGTATTCCGTGAGCCCCTTGTTGGCGGACATGGCTCCGGCCCTGAGCCTCTGGGCGATCGCCAGGCCCTCCGCGGGCTTCAGCGGCCGGGCCCCTTCGTTCCGAAGCTTCCGCGCGGCGTCGATGACCTCGTTGGGCAGCGCCTCCTGGTTCACATGGCCTCCGGCGGATAGCAGTCGATTTTGACCAGGGCGCCTCGCTTCTCCCCAGCCAGCGGAGCGAGGCCGAGATTGACCCAGAGCACGGTCGTGCGCCCCTCCGGGCCGGACGCCGGCCAGATGGCCAGGCGGTAGGGACTCTGGTTCTCCAGCCGCAGCTCACGAGGCATGAGCCAGTGGCCCTCGGACGGCGGCTCGGGAAATGCCGGGTCGTCCCAGGCCCCGGAGAACCGGGGCTCACCGAGCACCGAGCGTGCAGCCGCCTCGTACGCGGTCCACATGTCGGCGGAGCGTTCCAGTACGGTCTCGTTCTCGGCAGGGTCGTCCGCACGCAGATGCCAGGTTGTCCAGGAGAGGCTTGCCACCGGAGCCCAGCCCCCGCCGATGACCGGGTACAGCGCCATGTGCTGGCCGGTGACGGTCTCGATGCTCAGCGTCCGCTCGCTCGGTACGGCCTTCCAGCCCATGAGGGTGCACCAGTCGTCGAGCGCTTGACCGTAGCCAGGCGGTCCCGACCAGACCGACGGCCAGTCCACATGTTCCAGTCCCCTCAGTTCGTCGGTGAACTGCTCGGGAGATCGCTGGGTCTTCAGAGTCGTCATCGCGCGTCGCTCTCCTCGTCTTCCTGCTGGTTCCGGTCATCCGAGCCAGGACGGACCGCGGTCCTCCGGGTCGGAGGGACCGTGGCAGGCGAGGCTGATCCTCGCATCGGCCGGAGCCGGACCTCTCGGTGAGCCCAGTCCCAAAGCCAGCTTCATCTCGATGACGGGTGCCTCCGGCGTGCGGAATCGCCACACCGCTACTCGATACGGGTCCCGTTGCTCCAGTCGTTCTTCCCTCCCGGCCCACGAACGTCCGGGCAGGTCGGGCATGTCCGGTGTGTCCCACATGCCCTCCCAGCGGGGCGTACCCATGAAGCGGAGCAGCGCGGCGCTGTAGGCCGTCCAGCGGGCCTCCGCCAGGGCAACGACCCGGGGGTTCTCGTCCGTGTCTCGGGCACGGGCGGACCATCCGGTGTGCTCTATCCGGGTCACCGGTCGGCCGGGAGCGAGCGTGGCAAGGTACAGGCGTCCGCCCTCTACGGTTCGGACGTGCATGCCGCCCTCGAACCACATGGGGCGCCAGTCGAAGGCCTCGCACCATCTCGTCCGCTTCTCCGTGTCCTCCGGGACCCCCGCCCACACCGTGGGCCAGTCGATGCCGATGAGCCGCTCCAGTTCCGCGACCAGTTGGTCGGGGGTTCGGTCGGCGGTCAGGGCGGGCATCGGGTGGCTCCTCGGTGGGGGAAGGACGGCGGGACGGGACTAGACGCGGCCGCTGGGGCCGCGCGGGTCCCTCGGGGGCGGCAGGGGCGCCGGAGCGGGGGCCACCGGCGGGTCGGCGGGCCGGGGGCGCGGGGCCGGCGCCTGCGGTGCGGCCGCGGGTGCGGGCGCCGGTGCGGGTGCCGGTGCCGGACGGGACTCGGTCGGCGTCGTGGACTGCGGAGCCGGCGCACTGCTGGAGCCGCTGACGCGGCGGCCCCGGGTGCGGGGCTGCTCCGGAGCCGGTGACTCCTTGGGCTCGGGCTCGGGAAAGTTCTCCGCGTAGTTCTTCTTGGTCATCTTCGCGCTCTGGTGGGACGTCTGGCGCTGCTCACGCTTGGACTGACCGATCCAGCCCTTCTGCTGCAACCTGTCCCGGTACTTGCCGCCGAAAGCGACCTTGTCCCCCACTCGCGCCGCGCCGCCGATCGTGCGAGCCGTGCCCTTGGCCGTGGTGCTCGCGACGCGGCCGCTGGTACGGGCAGTGGACGCGGCGAGCCCCGGCGCCATCGCGGTCACCTTGCCGGCCATGTCTCCGACACCGAGAGCGTCGTCCGCCCCCTGGACCTGCGGGCTGAACTTCCCGGACAGCAGGTTCTTGAGCAGCATGATCACGGCGATCGTGACGAGCAGCAGCATCAGCAGCTGCATGCCCAGCGGGATCTGGAGCGGCAGGATCAGCTGGTAGAAGAGCAGCAGGATCGTGAGGATCACGCCGAACCCGGCGCGCAGCACGAAGCTGTGCACGAAGGTCTGCCACCAGCCCCGCAGCAGCTTCTGCTGGGTCGGGTGGATCGAGATGATCGCGACCAGGGGCAGCAGGATCACCATGATGAGCGTGACCGCGTGCCACAGCAGCGTCAGAGCGCTGAGCACGACCACCATCAGGCCGACGATCAGGGAGGCGACCAGTGCGTAGACGCCGATGCTGATGCGGTTGGAGGGCTTGTCGCCGGACCACTGCTCATAGACGCGGGCATCCTCGTGCTCGGCGATCCAGTGGCGCAGCTCGCCGTACTGGTTCTCCTTCGCCTTGATGATGTCGCCCTTTTCGTTCTCCTCGATCTCGACCGGTGAGGGGTGCTGGTAGTACTCGATGTTCGTCACCGACTGGACGATGACCTGCTTGACCCGTAGGTCGCCGCAGCGCTTCTCCGTACCGAAGTCGCACTTCTGGTCGCTCTTGTACTCCATGCGCGCCTTGCCGGGGTCACCGAACTGGCCGATGGCCCACGGGCGGAACGCGAGGGTGTCGTACATGGCGCAGCTGGAGATGCGCATGCCGCGCTGCGGTGCGTTGTCGGGCAGGTCGCAGGGCGGGTCGACGCCGTCGATCGCGCCGTCCAGCACGGCCTCGGTCAGGGCGGCGTTCCCCTGCGCGATTCCCGAGTCGGCCGTCTCGACCACGGCCACGTAGTTCCCGTTGACGAGGAACGCCGACACGGCGATGACGACGAACGCGGCCCAGCCGACACCCGACCAGACCTCACGCATGTCGCCCTTGCGCCATTTGCCGAACACCCAGAGGCCGGTGAGCAGGATCATGGTGGGCACGGCGAGCTTGAAGACGCCGTTGTTCAGCCGGTCGACGACGCTGTCGTCGCCCGAGACCGTGCCGTCGTAGAGGGCGGCCAGCGGGCTGGGGTTGGAGGAGATCTCCTTGATGCTGATCGCGGCCCGGCTCATGATCTTGCTCAGGTCGAAGATGGCCTGGGCGATGCTGTTGTAGATCTCGTTCTGGAGGCTGCACTCGTCGTCATCGGCGGCCTGTCCGCGGTCGCCCTGCTTCGCGTCGTGCTGGCTCTGCTGGGTCGCGGCCCAGTTGAGGCCACGCATGGCGCTGAGTTCGTACAGCGTGTAGTTCGACGCGGGGCCTTCCAGCTTCGTCGCCCCGGCCACGAGTTCGCGCTTGCCGTCCCATTGCTTCACCGAGGGGAAGATGTTCTCCGCGGCGGGCCCGGGCATGTCGGCCTTCTGGTTGATGCTCTGCTGCGCCCAGTCGCAGGTGTCGAAGAGGGCCTGCGCCTGCTGCGGAGCGGAGAACGAGAGCGCGATCACCCCCAGCACCAGGAACAGCACGGCCCGCGCGGCGACGCCGGTGCTGATGACTTTCTCGCGCAGGGAGCGCCTCGTCCGGGTCCGTGCCGGACGGCCGGAGCGCGGCCGGATGCGGGTCAGCATGAGATGCCCTTCGGAGGGATCAGTTGGCGTAGTAGTTCGTGAGGACGCATCCGTCCACCTGCGCGGGCTCCTGCTTGTAGCCGCTGGGGATCTTGCGTTCCGCGTCGCACGACAGGACCACGAGGCCCGAGGCCTTCAGGTCCTCGCTCGTCTCGGTGCCGCCCGGCGCCACCGCGAAGTCCTTGCCGATCAGGATGGATCCGTAGTTCTTGGCGTGCATCGAGGTCTGGAACTTCTTCATGTCCGACAGCAGGAGCAGCGTGCTGGAGTCGTCATAGTTGTCGCGGCAGACGGCCCGTTCTTTGATGCCCCAGGCGGCGTCGCGGGTCATGTTCTCGTCGCCCCAGGCGGGGTCGTGGTCGGCCAGGGAGGAGTCGTCGTACTCGGCGCCCGGTGTCAGATCCAGGCAGGACCCGTACTGGTTGAGGTAGTACGCGATCGACGCCATGTCCGAGGCCTCGGGCAGCTTCGTGCCTGCCGCTCCGCCGCTGCCGCCCTTGCCGCCGCTCGCGCTCGCGCCGGTCCTGCCGTCGCCGTCGCTGTTTCCGCTGCCCTTGTCGTCATCGCCGCCGCAGGCCGTCATCGACGCCGACATGAGGAGAAGGGCGCCGACGGTGATCGCTCGCCTGAGTCGCATGGTGGTACTCGCCTTACTCGGGGACGTAGTTGGTCAGGACACAGCCGTCCACGAGGGCCGGCTCCTTCTCGAAGCCGCTCGGCACCGCGAGGTCCGCCTCACAGGTCAGGAACCGCAGGCCGGACGGCTGGAGGCTGCGGATCGCCTCGTCACCGACCGGAACGACCGCGAAGTCCTCCCCGACCAGGAACTTGTCGCCGCTCGACTTGGCGGCGGTCTGGAACTTCTTCATGTCGGGGGCTATGAGCAGCGCGATGGGCCCGCCCGACCCGTCCGTGCACACGGCGCGCTCCTCGATGCCCCAGGCCGGGTCCTCAGCCTCGTCCGTTCCCCAGGCCTCGCCGTCGTCCTGAGCGTCGTAGTCGTCGCCCGTCGCCACGTCCTGGCAGGGGGTGTACCGGTTCAGGTACTCGGCGACGGAGGCCGCATCCGACGCCCTGGGCAGGCCGTCGGCCGTGGACTGTCCGCTGGAGTCGCCCCCACCGGTCACCGAGCCGCCGTCGGCGCTGCCGTCCGAGCCGAAGACGGAGTCCGCGCCGGTCTTGGCCCCCGACCCCGAATCCGAGTCCGATCCGCACCCGCTCAGCGTGACGAGCAGAGTGAGGGCCGCGGCCCCGGTCGCGAGGCTTGTGGACAGGCGCACGGTGGAACGGACTCCTCGGTGGGTGTGCGGGTCGGTGGTGCCGGTGCGGCGTGTCATGCCGTCACCGTCGCCGTCGTGGTCTCCTGCGCAGGGCTCGCATGCCGTGCCGGGTCCTCCTCGGCCTCCTGGAGGAAGGTCCAGTCCCAGACGTTCAGGGGTGGGTTGACGCCCTGGCGGGCGGGGCGGGTGGTGCCGTTGGTGTCCGTCGCGGCGAGGATCTCCTTGAAGACCAGGTCGACGGCGACCGTGCCGACGCGCTTGTCGACGTCGCGCTGGAGGCAGACACCCGTGCGGAGCTCCTGGAGGGCCGCGATGACCTTCGGGTCGTTCTCCGGGCGGCCCAGCAGCGGGGCGACCAGGGACGCCTCCTGCGCCGACTTCTGCTTGAAGGCGAAGACCGTGTGGATCTGGTTGGCGCCGCCGCTGCGGGCCTCGGAGTCCTCGATCTGCACCAGGTCGATGGCCTGCTGGGTGATCAGGACGGTGACCGCCAGGTAGGAGCGGCCCTGCTTCAGGGCGCGGCGCATCAGGTCGCGACCGGACTCGGTCGCCGTGACGACGTACGCCTCGTCGACGAAGAGCGCCTTGGGGCGCAGACCGATCTCGCCGGTCACCGGGTTCTTCTCGTAGCCGACGTCGAGCATCTGGCTGCCCAGTTCCACGACCGCCATCAGCGCGGTCGCCGCGAGGCGCTCCGCCGGGTTCCAGCTGCGCGGGTCGGAGGCCGCGGGCGACTGGAAGCCGCGCAGGGTGATGACCGTGCGGCGCTTGCGCATGCTGGACAGCGGCTGCGGGCGCTCCGCGAAGGAGAGCCGGGCGTAGGGGAGCGTGCGCAGCTCGGTGAGGAGCATCTGCGCGAGCTTGAGGTCCTTGATGGCCTCGCGGTCGCCGCTGGCCACCGCGAGGTCGTACGCCGCCACGACCTCGTCGACGACCTGCCACAACGTGGGCCGCGGGACGGCCAGTTCGGCGTCGCGGGCCGACAGGCCCTGCTCGACGGCCTGCCGGATCGCGGAGTTGTAGCGGCCGATGACGGTCGCCATGCCCTCGATGACGGGGAGCCGTACGCGCTGGTAGTCCTCGTCGCCGAGGAAGCCGCGGAGCATGGACTCCGCGAGGAGGCGGCCGGCCGGGACGTCCCGGGCGATCACCCACGGGTCCAGGACGCCCGCCTGGCCCTTGAGGAGGTCGACGACCTCGGTCTCGGCCCAGAACTCCGTGTTGACCGGCTGGAACTTGCTGGCCGGGGTGCCCAGCAGGCCCCCCTCCGCGTCGGCCGCGAAGTCGGGGTCGTTCACCTGGGCCCCGAAGGCCAGGTAGTAGCACATCTGGGCGAAGTCGGTCTTCGGGTCGATGACGAGGCAGCGGACGCCGGCCTCCGACTCCTCGTAGAACTTCTGAAGGGCGAGGGACGACTTGCCACCGCCGGAGGCGCCGACGATGGCCAGTCCGCCGCCGTCGTTGCGCGCCGGGCCGACGTGCAGCGAGTAGTGGACCGGCATCTTGCCCGCCCAGCCGACCAGGTTGCCGACCCAGCCGAGCCGCTTGCCCGACCGCTGCTCGGGGTTGTCGCCCAGCTCCGTGCCGGCGGTGGGCAGTCCGGCGCCGAGCTGCTCCACCTCCTGGAGCCGCAGATAGGGAGCGATCGGCAACTTGGGTGCGTCACCCGGCAGTTGAGACTGGAGCAGACGCCACTGCTGACGCGTCGGACGCAGCAGCGTGACCTTCAGGTCCTGCTTGAACTGCATCTCCAGGACACGGCGGCGGCGTTCCAGCTCCTTCACGTCGTGCGCCGAGATCGTGAAGCGGATCTGCGCCTCCATGCCCGGCATCTTGTGCTCTTCGATGTCGTCGACGAGCTCCTGGGCGCGGGTCACCTGGGTGCCGAGCTTCGTGTCGGGGCTGCGGCCGGAGTTGGCCATGTCGTTCATCTCGTCGACCAGGTTGCCGCGGATCTTGTCGGCGCGGTCCTTGAACTTCAGGTACGGGATGAGCGTGAACCGCATGTCGATCTCGACGGGGAAGTCCACGTGCTGGGCGGCGTAGCGCGCCCACGCGGTCGACTGGCGGAAGCGGGTCTCGGCCGGCCAGTTGGCGGCGACGAGGGTGGTCGTGTAGCTGGTCTGCTGCTCGCCCGTCTCCTCGTCGTACTGGTTCAGCACGATGTGCGTCTTGCGGTTCTCGCCGGAGAAGTCGACGACCAGGTCGAACTGGTTCGGGCCCCACGCGCGCGAGCCGAGCACCGGCTCCGGCGGGACCGGGAGGTCACCGTGGAGCGGCTTGCGGATCAGCCAGACGAGCTCCTCGCGGCTGAGCGGGGTGCCCTTGAGGCCCTCCAGGCTCTCGTGGACCTCGACGGCCGTCTGCGTCCACTCGGCGAGGACGTGCGGGGAGAGGTACTCGTCGGTGACGCCGGTCGCGGTGGCGGCGGCCTGGTCGGCGGCGCCGCGCACACCGCGCAGCAGCCCGGGCTCGTCGTACGGCTCGTCGTCCTGGGCGAGCACACCGCTGCCGCCGCTGGTGCGCTTCAGTGAACCCAGCTTCACCAGCAGGATGTTGCGCTCCCGCTTGGCGCCGATGCGCTCCTGGTACTCGGCCTTGCGCAGGTTGTACGCCTTGTAGTTCTCGGTCGGCTCCCAGGCGATCGCGTTGAGCTCCTCCGCCCAGGTCATGGCCGTGATCGGCTGGTAGACCTTGCGGTAGTGGCACTCGACGTTGCGGTCGCCGCGGGCGAGGTTGAGCAGACCGCGGGCCGGGCCCTCGGCCATCGCCTGGAGCTCGCCGGCGTTCAGGTACTCGTCGATGGCGTTGGGCAGGACCAGGCCCGTCCACACCGAGTCGCCGTGGACGAAGATCATGTCGTCGGCGTAGCGGTAGGGGAGGCGGAGGTCCTCGCGGCGGGCGGCGGCCGACGAGCCGGACGGCCTGGACCGGGAGGAGGACGACTGCCTCGAGCCGCCCTGACCGCCCTGGCCGTTCTTCTTGCTCGACGAGGCGGCCATGATCATGGCGACCACGAAGAAGGCGGCCGCCCCGCCCAAGAGGATCAACATGAACATGGAGGACTCATCCTGCGGTAGTCATCGGAAAGTGGGGTGAGCGCGGGGTCAGCGCCTGGCGGCGGCGAACGCGCTGCCGCGCTCGGCGGCGACCCGGCGCGCGGCGTCGTAGCGGGCCTGCCAGCGAGGCGAGCCGGGGGTGAAGAGGATGACCTGCCAGTGCAGATGTTCCGGCTCCTGGTCGGCGGAGAGGCCTTGCAGGCGCTTGGGCTGGAACCACCAGTCGGTCCACACCACGATCTGCTGGCTCAGCGTGAGCGCGGAGGGCAGGGGCCTTCCCCAGACGAAGTAGACGGCGAACGGCGGTCCGAAGTAGAGGATCGACGTCCACATCGACATGCCGAGGAAGGGCAGGAACGCCGACACGGTGAACAGGGTGACGAGCCAGACCAGTCCGAAGCCGAAGGCGGCGCCCAGCGCGGGCAGCAGCAGGCCCGGCAGCGGGATGTTGCCCCAGTTCCAGATCCGCTTGGGGCGGTTGACCAGGTCGGTGTGGTCGTACGCGACCAGCGGCTCGGGTGGTGCCTCCTGGCTCATGACTGCGAACTCCCCCTATAGGGACGGCGGCTGACGGTACGAGGGGCATGGCCCCGCGCGGTCCGTCAGTTGCCGCCGCCGATCTGGCTGCCGAGGCCGATCAGGACGCCCGCGAGACCACCGGCGCCACCGATGATCAGGGCGGCCAGCGCGATCATGCCGAACCCCTGGAAGGCCTCGCGCATGCCGTCGCCGCGCTTCATCGACAGGAGCATGCGGATGCCGAGGATGAGCAGGGCGATGACGGCGACCATGGTGCCCGCGTTGCGCAGGATGTCCTCGATCTGCCCGAACATGTCGTTCAGGGTCGTACCGGCGGCCTGGTACATGGTGGTTCCTCTCGGGTGGTGGTACGGCGGTGAGTGGTACGGGGCGGGACGGCCCGCGCCGGTCAGGACTTGCCGGGCTTGGCCGGGGACGACGGGACGGGTGCCGAGGCCGGTGCCGAGGGCGAGGGCGCCCCCGAGGAGCCGGCCGAGGGCGACGCCGTTCCTGTCGCGCTGTCGCTGTCGCTGTCGGCCCGGCCGCCTTCGGCGTCGAGCACCCCGCCCCGGACGTCCTTGACGAACCAGCCCTGCGCCGTGTTGACGATCGTCATCCGGTAGGCCCGGCGGACGGCGACGCCCTTGGAGTCGGTCCAGTCGACGGCCACGCGCACCTGGACGGCCTGCCCCGAGTCGTAGGTGTACGGCTTGCTGTTCTGGGCGCTCGCCGGGACGAGCGCGACGACGGTGCCGATCTGCGGGGCCGTCAGGCGCCCGGCGAGGCCGGTGGTGGCCGTCAGGGTCGCGTCCGGAGTGAGGAAGCGGGCCATGGCCGTGGCGTTCGAGGCGCCCCAGGCCTCGAAGTAGCCCGGCAGCACCTCCTTCTGGAGCTGCGTGGACAAGGTGTCGTCCACGACCTCGTCGCCCTGGTCGACCTCGGGCACGTCCGCGGCGGCCGGCAGCGGCATCTGGCCCACGTCGCCGGAGACGCGCATGCCCTCGCCCGTCGCGAGGTTCTGTACGTACACAGGGACGGTCAGCGTGGTGAGCGTGCCGTCCTCGGTACGCACCTGGACCCCGAGGTAGCGGCCGTGGTCGCCGTACTCGGGAAGCTTCTCGGCGGTGCCGTCCCAGGTGACGGAGACGGCCTTGCTGGTGCCCTCGCCGCTCCAGCCGCAGTCGGGATCGACACCGGCGGAGGCATAGCGGGCCAGGTCGGTGCGGCGGGCGGACGAGGTGTCCGGGGAGAACGTCATGCAGAGCTGCGCGTACTGCTCCGCGAAGGCCGCCGCCTGCTCGGTGGGGAACTCGGTGAGGCGGTACCGGTTGGCGTCCGATGCGTCCAGGCCGGCGGTGGTGGTGCCGGACGACTTGCCGATCACCAGTCCCATCACGCCGCACGAGCCCAGCGCGAAGACACAGGTCGTGATCAGCAGGGTGGCACGGAGGGCGACGTGCGTACGCCGTCCGCCTCCGGAGATACGGCCACCCGGCTTGGGCACGTCGAAGTCGCGCGCGGGGAGGGGCTTCGGGACGGAGTGGCCGGGGTGGCCGGGGTGGAGTCCGCCGCCGGCCGGGGCGGTGGAGCCCGCGCCCGGCGCGGGGGCCGGCGACGCGGCGGACGGGGCCGGTGCGGCGGCCTGGTGTCCGTGGACGGGAGTGTGCTGGGAGACCGGAGCGTGCTGGGCGGTGGGAGCGGACGAAGGGCTCGGCGCGGTGGCCGCGGCGGGCCTGGCCGCACCGCCGCGCTTGCGCTGCTCCTTCTCCGCCTTCTTCTGCTCGTACGCCGCCTTGCGCGCAGCCCGCTCGCGCTCGCGCTTCTCCTTCTTCGACTCGCCCTGGGGCCGCGTCTCGCGCGGCGGCAGCGACGGCACGGCGGCCTGCCCCGCACGGGGCGTGCTGCGCACCCATGCGGCGGCGACCTGGGCGCGGGCCGCGTCGGAGGGCAGTGGCTGCGGCTGCTGCGGGGCGGAAGGCTGCTGCGGGGCGGGAGCCTGGTTCCCCTGCCCCTGCCACGCGTGCTGCGGTGGCTGCTGGGAAGGACCGAAGGGCCCGGGCTGCCCCGAGGGCTGGCCTTCGCCGACCGCGCCAGCAGGGCTGTTGTGGTCTGTCATCGAGTCGGTTACTCCAGCGAGTCGGTTCCCCGTCCGCCTGGGCGGGTTCACGACCGCACCGCACGACGGGCCCTGGCCCGGCCAGGTGCGCTTGGCAGTGTGACAAAGACCTGTCACCGGACCGGTCTCGTTTTCCTCGCCGGGACGCCGGGAATTCCCGATGCCGTGGCCATGAGGAAACCGGCCGGGAAAACTGTCAGGGACACGGCGGGAAGGTGCCGTGCCGTACCGACCCGCCCTGGGCCCACAATGCGCTGGGCGCGTGTGCCCGAGGTCGCCGGGTACCTCTGTCCCGGCACCACCCCCCTGGACCCGACGGACCCGGCGAAGGACGAGAGTTGACCGACCACAACGGGCACCCGCAGCAGCCGCAGTACCCGCAGCAGCCGCAACCTCCGGAGCAACCCGGCCCCCGCCCCTGGGAGATCCCCCCGCAGGCCTCGCAGGTCCACCAGGCTCCACCGGTCCAGCAGGTCCCCGCTCCTGCGCCCGCCGCTGCCCCGCCGCCCACCGCCGTACCGGCACCGCAGCCGGCCCAGGCCCCGCAGGTCTTCCAGGCCGAGCACGCCTGGATCGACGGCTACGAGCCCGGTAACCCCTGGCAGGCCAGCCTGTGCGTGAAGACGCCCTACGGGACCTTCGCCTATCCCCTCACGCCGAACACGATCCCCGAACTCCTCGAGCAGATGGTCCTGGTGGCGCAGGAGCAGCAGGGGATGCCGGTCGGGTTCGACGAGGAACCCGAGCTGTCGTCACCGGACGAGGAGGCCCTGGAGGAGGAGCAGCAGGCGTCCGGATCCGACATCCACAACGGCCGGGCCGCGCGTCTGACGGGCTGGGCCGTCGTCCACGACCTGTGGGAACGCGAGGACCCCACGGCGCGCATCGTGATGGGCGCGGTGGTGGTCGTCCTGCTGCTGCTCGGTATCGTCCTGACCTGATGGCGCGGGCGCGGCCGGGTGCCACTCGGTGACGCGACGCCCGCGAACCGACCGAACCGACCGACGGATGAGGGGCCTTGATGTCCGGCACCGCAGAGGGCTCCGAGGAGCCGGAGTTCTACTTCGCGGACGTCTTCGTCTTCGTCTCCGACTATCTCGCGCAGATGATCCGCCGCCGGGTCAACGGCAGTTCGGCGACCTGGTGCCCCAGGTGGTGGGAGCACCCCGAGGCCGGTGCCCGTCTGTCGGCGCTCTGGCTGGCCTGGGAGCATCTGCGCCAGGACCCGGCGCTGGGCATGTCCACGTGGTGGCTGCACCACGCCGATCCGCATCTGCGGGTGCTGATGGACGCCGACTCGGGCCCGTTCGCGGCCTGCTCGCCCAAGGACGGGCATACGGCGTACCCGTTCGACCCGCTGCCGGTGGACCCGCGTCCGGAGTGACCGCCGTGGCGGGCGGCCGGGCACGCGTTCGGTGAACGACGCCGCGGTGAGGAGACCCGCACGGCGTCGTTCCCCGCTTTCCCGTCGCCGACGCGCCGCTTTCCCCGCCGGGAATTCCCCCGACTCCCCGCTTGCGCCTCCCCCTACCGTGTCCCGGTCACCCGCCGTACCGGCTCAGCACAAGGGAGGCGCGGGAACGTGGACTTGCCTGCGGAGAACAAGCGCACGGGGCTCTTGGCCCTGGGGGTGCTCGGGCTTCTCCTGATCGCCGTGCTCACCGCCTTCACCGTCTTCAACGGAGACGACGGGGGCGACGGTGACGCCAAGGGCGGCTCCGCGACGCCCACCGCCACCTCGGGCGGCAGCGACACCGGCTCGGCCGGGGAGGGAACGGGCGGCGGCGCGACGCAGAACACCGCGGTCGCCCCGATCGTCTCGGCCTCCGAAGCCCTGAAGGCGCACGCCGTGATGGTCCAGTACATGGCCGGGCTCACCACGTACGACCACTCGAGCAGTGCCGCGACCTGGAGTGCCCCGCTGGCCCGGCTCACCACGGACGACGACCGGATGAAGGCCGCGACCTCACTGCCGACCGGCAAGGAGTGGGCGACCTGCCAGGCCGAGGAGTGCTCCTCCAAGGGGGTGGCCGTCGTGGTGCGTGACGCCCTGGTCTCGGACGACCTGGTGCGTGACAGCGGCCGCTCGATCTCCACCCTGGTCGAGGTGACCTCCACCTATACGGCGGGCGGGCAGACCACGACCGAGACCAACCAGTGGCTGGTGACGGTCAAGGAGGACGGGGGCGACTGGCTCGTCTCCGGATTCGACGTCTTCGGCCTCGGTGACGTGGGCGCGTCCGACGACTCGGGGGTGTGAGCCGGCATGGTTGCACCAGCGGTACTGGCCGCCGCCAGCAAAGCGGCGAAGGTCGCCAAGGCCGCGAAGGCGGCGAAGGCGGCTGCCCAGGGCGGCGGCGACAAGGGCGGCGGCAACAAGAACAACAAGTGGATGTGGATGGTCGGCGGCATCGGCTGCCTGCCCATCGCCGGCGTCGGCACGCTCATCATGATCCTGGTCGGAAGCATGATCGGCGGGGTGGGAGCGGGTGCCGCGGCGGCGTCCTGCGGTGACTACGCCGACAACGCCAACGCCGGCAACACCGGTGACGCCGCGGCCACCAACCCGGTCATGCCGGCCGGCAAGATGTACATGCCGAGCGAGACGGCGCGCAACGAGATACCGCCGAAGATGATCCTCGCCGCGATGCGTGCCGCCGCCCGCTACGACGGGCTCGACTGGACGCTCATCGCCGGGCAGATGTACCAGGAGACCAAGTACGGCCAGGACCCCTCGGCCGCGCCCGGCGGCGCGAACTCCCTCGGCTACATGGGCATCCTCCAGTTCGGCAAGCCGGCTTGGAAGGACTACGGCGCCGACGGCAACGCCGACGGCACGAAGGACCTGTACAACATCGACGACGCGGCCTGGGCCGCCGCCAACTTCCTGCACGCCAAGAAGGCCGAGACCGCTCCTTTCAAGGCTCTCCAGGTCTACTCCGGCTCCACGGCCGCCAACACGATCTATCCACGGGTCGTCCTCACCCAGGCCGCCCGGTACCGCGGGGCGCTCACCGGGGACCAGGCGCTCATCAAGCGCTGGTACGCGCACCTGAAGGAGACCATCGAGAAGAACCCCGGCTTTCCCACCCTGGGGAAGCAGTCGGACATCCCGGAGCCGGTCGGCAACAACGCCCAGCCCGGCTCCGCACTCAGTATCAAGGCGACCCCGGCCCGCTCCTGGTCGACCCCGGCACTGGACGACGCCGGTGGCGGCAGCACCACCGCGATGTCCCTCGCCGCGTACAGCACCGACTTCAGCGGCGGCGACGCCGGCTACGCGACGACCGTGTCCTTCCCCCTTGCCAAGCAACCCACGACCGGCAAGGACTGGCAGTGGCCGATGAAGCAGGGCACCTACACGATCGGCACCCCGTACCACCAGAACGGCCGCATGTGGAGCCTCGGTTACCACACAGGTCTTGACCTGGTGGCCTCCAGCGGTACCCCGATCTACGCCCCGGCCGACGGAAAGGTCGTCCACGCAGGCCCCGGCGGCTCCTACGGCAACATGACGAAGATCGAGCACGCGGGCGGCGTCATCACGCTCTACGGCCACCAGACCTCGATCAAGGTGTCCGTCGGGCAGTCCGTCAAGCGTGGTCAGCAGATCGGTACGGTCGGCGCGACGGGCAACGTCACGGGGCCGCACCTGCACTGGGAAGTCCTCGTTCCGGGTGTGGACAACCCGTTCGTGGGCGGCCAGGACCAGGGCCCGGGCATGGTCGACCCCGACGAGTGGATGAAGGGCAAGGTCACCGCCAACCCCGACTACGGCACCGTCCCCGGATCCGACGAGAGCAGCCGGGACGCGCAGTACGCCGACTGCGCCGAGGAGAACGGCGGCGCCGCGGTGGCGCCGGACGGCGCGGGCGCCTCCGGTGTCCTCCCGGACGCCGACGACCCGGTCATCCGCGCCGTCCTGGGCTGGGCGCAGCGCGGGATCGGCGTCCCGTACGTGTTCGGCGCCCCGCGTCTCCAGGGGCAGAACCCGACCAGTTTCGACTGCTCCAGCTTCACGCAGTGGGCCTACTACATGGCCAGCGGCGGGAAGATCAACATCGGTACGACGACCTACACGCAGGAGCCCTACCTCAAGAAGTACGAGGTGTCGCTGTCCGAGGCCCAGCCCGGTGACGTGATCTTCTTCCGGCCGGAAGCCGGTCACTCGGGCCACGTGGCCCTGGTCTGGGACCCCAAGGGCCACAAGATCCTCCACGCCCCGCGTCCGGGCAAGTCGGTCGAGTTCAGCAAGTGGGACTACCAGGACAAGATCACCGGCGTCTACCGGGTCCCCATTCCCGCGGGCACGAACGCGGTCGAGGGCAACGGCAAGGACAGCGGAACGAAGGCATGAACGCACAGATGAGGCCGGGCAGGACCGGCGACGTCCAGAAAGGACGGACCCGCGGGTGACCGCAGAACAGAAGAAGAAGCCCCGCGCCGAGGACGACTGGACCTTCGAGATCGTCATCGCGGTCGCCGTCGTGCTGCTCGTCGGGGCCGGTGCCTGGCTGGCCGCGAAGATCGGGGCCGGGTACTCCGACGCGCCCGCGCCGGCCGGCAACCCGCTGACGTTCCTCGTCGACGTGCTCAAGGGCGACTACGGCTGGCCGGGTTCCGCGGCCAGCGCCGTCGCGGCCGGGGAGGCGGTGGTGGTCGGGATCCTCGCCCTCGCCGCCTACCGGGTGCGGGAGCGGTTCAAGAAGAAGCCCAGGGTGGACGGGGCCGCCCAGCACCTCGCGAAGGGCGAGGAGCTCGGCAAGCTGACCATGAAGGGCGCGGCGGCCATCGCCGAGCGGCTCGGCGTGCAGGCCCGCACGCCCGGCGTGTTCATCGGACGGTCCGTCAAGGGGCGCCAGCCGCTGTACGGGTCCTACGAGGACATGCACGTCGACATCTGGGGTCCGCGGACCGGCAAGACGACCCGGCGGGCCATCCCCGCCATCCTCGACGGGCCGGGCGCCGTCCTCGTCACCTCCAACAAGCGGGACATCGTCGACGCCACCCGGGGCCCGCGGACCGCGCGCGGACCGGTCTGGGTGTTCGACCCGCAGCAGGTGGCGCAGGAGGAGCCGAGCTGGTGGTGGAACCCGCTGTCGTACGTCACCGACGTGGCGCGGGCCCGCAAGATGGCCGACCACTTCGCCAGCGGCTCGCGGGACGCAGGCGCCTCCACCGACGCCTTCTTCGACCCGGCGGGCCAGGACCTGCTCGCCAACCTGCTGCTCGCCGCCGCCTGCGCCAAGGCGCCGATCACCCAGATCTACACCTGGCTGTCCAACCCCAAGGACGACGCCCCGGAGCGGATCCTGCGCGGCGCCGGGCACGCGATGTCCGCGGACGGCCTCGCCGGTGTCATCAACGCTCCCGACAAGCAGCGCAGCGGCATCTACGGCGTCGCCCAGCAGATGGCGTCCTGCCTGGTCAACCCCGAGGTCAACCGGTGGGTCACGCCCCCGGCCGACGAGTACGCCGGCGAGTTCGACCCGCACGCGTTCGTCCGCGGCGGCGGGACCCTGTACTCGCTGAGCCGGGAGGGCCGCGACTCCGCGGGGCCGCTCGTGACCGCGCTGACCGTGGCCGTCGTCGAGGCCGCCGAGGAGTACGCCACCACCCAGCGCGGCGGCCGGCTGCCGCTGCCCCTCGTCGGTGTCCTCGACGAGGCGGCCAACGTGTGCCGCTGGCGGTCCCTGCCCGACCTGTACTCGCACTACGGCTCGCGCGGCATCATCCTCATGACGATCCTCCAGTCCTGGGCCCAGGGGATCGAGGTGTGGGGCGAGCGCGGCATGGAGAAGCTGTGGTCCGCCGCGAACGTCCGCGTCTACGGCGGTGGCGTGTCCGACACCCGCTTCCTGGGCGACCTGAGCGAGCTGGCCGGCGACTTCGAGCTGCGCGAGTACCAGACGAGCCGTGAGTCGGAGTTCGGCGGCTGGTCCGGCGCCCGCTCGATCAGCGAGTCCACGCGCCGTGAACGCGTCCTGCACGTCTCCGATCTCGGCGCGATGCCGCCGGGCCGGGCCCTGGTCCTCGCCTCCGGCACCAAGCCGGTCCTGGTCGAGACGGTCCCGTGGTGGGAGGGCGGGTACGCCGCCGAGGTCCAGGCCTCGCTGAAGAAGTACGACCCCGGGGCGCGCTGACGGCCGTGGCCGCGGTCGGCACACGACGAGGGCCCGGGGGATCGACCCCCGGGCCCCTCGTCGTGCCGTGGGGGCCGGGAGCCGCGGCCCCGGGCCCCCGCCCCTGGTGCCGTGGGGTCAGACGCCCGTCGTGCGGCGGCGGCGGGTCGCGAACCATGTCGCGGCGCCGCCGACGGCCAGCAGGACGGCCGCCAGGGCGCCGTAGAGGCCGCCGCCCGAACCGGTGGCGGCGAGCGAGCCGGTGACGTTCGTGCCGTCCGTGGTGCCGGCGACCGTGCCGCCGTCCGTGCCGCCGGTCGTACCGCCCGTGGTGGCGGCCGTGCCGGACGCGGACGCCGACGGGGTCACCGGGGCGGAGCCGGAGGGCGAGGGCGACGCGGGCGCCGAAGGGGACGCGGACGGGGAACCGGTGGCCGGGGCCGGGCCGGCCTTCACCTGGGTGCCGGCGCCGTTGAACCCCCAGGAGTCGGCCATGGAGAACACGGCCTCCAGCGGGACGACGGTGTCCCTGCGGATGTCGCTCTTCGCCCCCAGGGAGAGGTACAGCTTGATGCTCCTGGTGCCCGAGGCGGCGCCGAAGCCCTTGGGGACGGCGGGCAGCTCCCACTCGCTGTCGTTGGACTCCGTCAGCTTGACGACCTTGCCGTCGACCTCGGCCTCCAGGACGAAGTCGGGGTGGCCGGCGCCGTCCCGGAACTGCTGGGCCGACACGGTGCGCCGGAGCTCGGCGGGGAACTCGCCGGGGCCGGTGGCCGTGGCGTTCAGCACCAGCTCGGCTCGCTGACCCGGGCGGGCGACGGCGCCCGTCTTCTGCTCCCACGCCACGTTCAGCTTGCCGGGCGTGATCGCCGGGTCGATCTTGAAGACCTGGGTGTTGCGGGACGGGTCGTCGTCGGTGTCGCCGATCAGCCGGCCGGCGGTGAGGGTGAAGTCACCGTCGTTGGTGGGGTAGGAGGCGCCGAGGCCGAGGGTGACCTTCCAGGTGTACGCGGTCTTCGCGGGGATGGAGAAGGTGGAGGCCGCGTTCCCGGTGGCCGGGAAGAACAGCCCCTGGAAGGAGCCGTCCTGGCGCCCGACGGCCGACTTGGTCGCCGGTGCGTCGACCGCGGTCACGTCGAAGACGATGGAGTCCTTCAGCACCGGGCTCGGACCGTCCGGTGTGCCGGGCAGCCAGGCCGAGAAGTCCTGTGCCTCGTCGGAGGAGTTGGCGACCGTCAGCAGCATCGACTCCGTCGCCCCGCCACGCTCGAGCGGGCCGGTGGGGGTGGGCGCGCCGAGGGTCATTCGCAGCGCGTGCCCGCCCGCCTCGTCGGCGGCAACGGCGGCGGTGGCGGCGGTGGCGGCCGGGACGAAGGCGGCGCCGGCCACCGCGGTGACGACGGAGGTCGCGGCCACGGCACGCAGACGGCGGGCGGCGACGGAACGAGCGGACATGGTGAGTTCCCCCCAAGGAATCGACAAGGACGTACGAAGAATCGGGATGTGCGCAGCCCGGCCGGAGTGCCGCTGGGACGTCCGGCGGTGAGGTGAGACGAAGTGAGCCGAGGCGGCGGAGCCGGGCCGAGCCGGAGGTACGCCGAAGGTGCGAGAAGGACGCGGTGCCGCCGGTTCTGTCTGTTCCCCCGGCGCCTCGCGTCGCCCTCATCCTCACCCGGCTCCCACAGGTGATCAACCGTCGGTTCGTCACCACTTCGCAACAGCGCCGGAAGTGGTGATTCCGCTGGTCGGAGCCCGATCGCCGAGCACCACACCACGACCGCGACCCGGCCGCGAGCCCGGCCGCGAGCCGGGCGGGACACGACCGTGAACCCGGCCATGAGCCGGCCGCGGACCCGGCTGTCGCCGGTCCGCGCTCCGCCCGCTCGCATCTCACCGCGGGCCCGCCCGGGACGGGTTCCGTCGCCGGGTGGGCGTCGGTTCTTCGCAAGCTCTCCGCCCGGTCTCCATGTGTCTTCACGTGTTAAGCGGAGGGTGATGTTGCTACTTCGTTAAGTAGTACGGCTTGACGCCGATGGGCGCCGCCGCGTTGTCTTTTTCAGACACCTGGGTCCAACATGCCGCACCCATGTCCGGATCGCACCTAAACGCACCTGAAGTGAGCCCCCGAATGCGTCGTATCGCCATAGCTGTGGTCGCCTCCACGATGTCCCTCTCGCTCGCCGGATGCGGGATGCTGGGGGCCTCGGAGAACAGCAGCAGTGCGACACCGACCCGGAGCAACGACATCACGGTGGGCGTCCTGATGCCGGAGGAGACCAACACCCGGTACGCGGAGTTCGACTACCCCATCATCAAGAAGAAGGTCGCCGAGCTCACCGAGAACAAGGGCACGACCGACTACGCGAACGCCGGCGGGGAAGCCAAGACGCAGAACACCCAGATGCAGAAGATGATCGACGACAAGGTCGACGTCATCCTGCTGGACGCCGTCGACTCGAAGGAGATCGCGGCGATGGTGCAGAAGGCCAAGGACGCCAACATCCCCGTCATCGCGTACGACCGCCTGGCCCAGGGCCCGATCGACGGGTACGTCTCCTTCGACAACGAGCTGGTCGGCGAGGTGCAGGGCCGCACCCTGGTGGAGGCCATCACCAACGTCCAGGCCAGCGACAAGATCGTCATGGTGAACGGCTCGCCCACCGACCCGAACGCGGCGCAGTTCAAGGCGGGCGCGCTCTCCGAGCTCAACGGCCGGGTCACGGTGGCGAAGTCGTACGACACCGACAAGTGGAGCCCGGACGTCGCCCAGGCCGAGATGTCGAAGGCGATAGAGGCGCTGGGCGTGTCCAACATCGCCGGTGTCTACTCCGCGAACGACGCCATGGCCGGCGGCATCATCAAGGCCCTGAAGGCCGCGGGTGTCAACGACTCCGAGCTGCCCCCGATCACCGGGCAGGACGCGGAGCTGGCGGCCGTGCAGCGCATCATCAGCGGCGAGCAGTTCATGAGCGTCTACAAGCCGTACCCGGGTGAGGCCGAGGCCGCCGCCGAGGCCGCCGTCGCCAAGGTGCAGGGCCGTGACATCCAGTTCGACGCGCTGACCCGTGACAAGGTCGACAGCCCGACGGACAAGAACATCCCGGCCAAGCTGGTGCCCGTGGTCGCGCTGACGAAGGACAACATCAAGTCGACCGTCATCGCCGACGGCATCTACAAGGTCTCCGACATCTGCACGCCCAAGTTCAAGGCCGCCTGCCAGGCCCTCAAGCTCCTCTGAGCAAGCTCCTGCGAGCCGGCCCGGCCCGCACGACGGGCCGGGACCGGGTACGCGGCGCGCCGGAGGCGAAATGCGCGGCGCGCCGGTGATTTCCGGCCGGTCGGGGCGGGCGTGACGCGTGCGCCGGGACCGACGCCCCTCTTCGCGGGCACCATGGACCGTGTCCGCGGGCCCGTCGACGCGGGTGCTCCTCGCGGCGGGCAAGGCAGGCAGGCCTGCTGCCCGGCCGGACTCCCCCGTGGTCCGGCCGGGTCGGCCGCGCTCTCCCCCGAGTGGGGAGCACCCGGGGGCAAGCGGGATCAAGGATGCACCGTCACGTACGCGCTGCACCACCGTCAGCTTGTTGCAGCGTGGGGGGAGGAGGCCGGGAGAAACCGGCACAGAAGGGTGGTTCTCGCCGCCGTCGCCCGGAGGAGCCGTGTTGCGGAGCCGGTCCGGGCCGCGCATAGTTGCGCTCCGGAAGAGGCGGACGGCGGGGGTGGGATGGGCGATGGCCGGGCACGGGACGGAGCAGCATCCACACGGTGCCGACCGACTGTGCGAGGCCGGGGACCGGGTGTACTCCCGGGCCGTGCGGCGCGGCCGGGTGGCGCGGACCGACGCCGAGCCGGTCCCGTGTCTCCTGGAACTCGCCCTGCTGCACCCCGACCCCGACGACATGGACTGGCTGGTGCCGACCTCTCCTCAGGAGGTCATGACCCGGCTGCTGCGCGGTCTGTACGACGAGGTGAGCGCGAGCCGTCGGCGGATGGGCTCGGCGGTCGCCGCCTTCGAGTGGTACGCGGGCCTGGGCGGGCCGGCCCGGGGCGCGGCGGCCGGTGAGGGCGCCGCGATCCGTGTCCTGGACGGCGCCTCGCGCATCCAGGCGGCCCTGGACGCGGCGACCGAGGCGTGCACGGCCGAGGTGCTCACCGTGCAGCCCGGCGGCATCCGGCGTGAGCACGAGCTGTCGGAGGGCCTGCACCGGGCGCTGGAGCTGCGCGGCCGGGGTGTGCGCATGCGGGACATCTACAACCACGTGGCCCGGCACGGTCAGGGCCTGCTGACCTATCTGGAGCTGATGGGCGACGCGGTGGAGGCCCGCACGCTGGACGAGGTCATCGACCGGCTGATCCTGTTCGACCGCACGGTCGCCTTCATCCCGGCCAACACCGACCGCACGATGGCCCTGGAGCTGCGTCACCCGGCGCTGGTGTCCTACCTGGTGACGGTCTTCGAGCGGCTCTGGCGGCTGGCGGTCCCGCTGACCGCGCCGCTGCCGGAGACCCGTATCGAGGGCATCTCCCACCGTGAGCAGTCCATCGCCGCCCTGCTGGCGGAGGGTCATCAGGACGCCGTCATCGCCGAGCGGCTCGGGATCAGCGTGCGCACCTGCCGGGCGCACATCGCCCGTCTCTCGGAGACCCTGGGCGCGGCCAGCCGCACCCAGTTGGGGGTGCGGATCGCGCAGGTCGGGCTGGACCGGCCGTCCGGGGAGGCGGATCCGCCGCCGGTCAGTCTTCCGGCGCCGGGGGCGGGTCCTGACCCGGTTCCGTCTCCTGCCCCGGCGCCGGGTTCCGGCCCTGTTCCCGGTCAAGGATCCCCGACCGCCCTATGAGGTAGCCGAGTTGGGCGCGGCTCTCGCTTCCGAGGGTGGTGGCGAGCTTGGCGATGTGGACGCGGGCGGTGCGCACGTTCATGCCGAGGCGGTCGGCGATGACGGCGTCGGTGTGCCCTTCGACGAGGAGGGCGGCGATGGCCTGCTGCCGGGGTGTCACGCCGTTGAAGGACTGGCGGTGGACCGCCTGGGGGTACATCGGGGTGGCGAGCCGCCAGAGCCGGTCGAAGGTGATGGTGAAGTAGGTCAGCAGGGCCGGGTGGCGGACCTCCAGGGCCAGCCTGCCGTCCTCGCCGGCGGGGATGAAGGCGACCGTGCCGTCGATGACGATGAGGCGGTCGGTGACCTCGTCGAGGGTGCGCGCCTCGACGTCGCCGCGCAGCTGCTCGTAGCGGGCCAGGACGAGGGGCTGGTGGCGCTGGGTGTGCTGGTAGAGCGTGCGGATGCGGCAGCCCCGGTCGAGCAGGGCCTGGTCGCGGGCCATGGCGACGGTCTGGGCCGTCTCGCCGCGGGGGCCGCTGTAGTGGACGTTGGGCTGGATGCAGAGCAGTTCGTCCGTCGCCTCGTCCGTGGCCTCGGTGATGGCCCCGTTGATCTGCTCGGTGCCGCTGAGGAGGCGCAGGGAGGCGGGGTCGGGGCCGGCGGTGCGGGTGCCGGTGATCCGCATGAGGGGTTCGAACAGGGTCGCCAGGCGTTCCTCGCGGCGCCGTTCGTCGGCGATGCGGCTGCCCGAGGCGCGCAGCAGCCGGTGCAGGGCGAGGGCCGGGGACACGGGCTCGAGCAGGTCGGGGTCGTCCACGACGGGGTGCAGCAGGCCGAAGGAGAGCAGACAGGGGGCCGCCGCCTCGGCATCCCGCGCCTTGACGCGTCCGGCCCGCAGAGCCTGTTCGTAGAGATCCGTGCCCGCGGCGCACAGGTTCTCCACGCCGTGGTGGGGGTGCGGCGGCGCCTTCACTGCGTCTTGTTCTCCTGTTCGGGTGTCCGGGTGGGCCCGGCCGGTGGGGGGCGGCCTCGGGCGGCCGGCGGCGGGGTGGTCGGGGCGGTGGTCAGGGTTCCTGCCGGAGGATCCCCGACTGGGCGATGAGGAAGCCGAGCTGGGCGCGGCTGCCGCTGCCGAGCGCGGTGGCGAGTTTGGCGATGTGGGCCCGGCAGGTGCGGACGTTCATGCCCAGCCGGCGGGCGATGGCCTCGTCGACGTGCCCCTCGACGAGGAGCTTGGCGATGGAGTGCTGGATGTCCGTGATGCCGTCGGGCGCGGTCTCGTAGGGTGCGCCGGTGGCCAGGGGGACCGCGCGGCCCCACATGAACTCGAAGACCTTGATCAGGTAGCGGACGAGCCCCGGGTGACGGAGTTCGAGGGCGACCTGGCCGTCGTCCCGGGTGGGGATGAAGGCGACGGTCTCGTCGCAGATGATGAGCCGCTCCACGAGTTCGTCGATGGTGCGGTACTCCACCTTGCCGTCGGTGAACTGCGAGACGTAGCCGAGCGTCTCGGGGCTGTACCGGGCCGTGTGCTGGTAGAGGGTCCGGATGCGGCAGCCGCGGTCGATGAGCGGTCTGTCGCGTTCGAGGCCCTGGACGAGGGTGTGTTCCAGGCGCCTGCGGCTGGGCTGGACGGTGAGCATCTCGGTCTGGCACTGGGAGGTGGCCAGATCGAGTGCCGCGTTGATCCGGTCGATGCCCTCCAGCACCGTGATCGAGTGTGTGGTCGGCGTCGGCTGGGCGCTGAGGGTCATGAACGGCTCGAAAGCGTCGGCGAGCTCCACCGACAGTCGGCGACGCCGGGTGATCTCGTGCTCGATCGGGTTGAGCAGCTGGGACAGTGCGATCGACGGGGGCACGGGACGTAGCCAGTTCGCGTCGTCGGGGTCCGCGTGGAGCAGGGCGAACTCCATCAGACACGGAGCGGGTTCCACGTCCGTGCGGGCTATGCGGCCCGTCCGAAGAGCGTTCCCGTAGAGACGGCGACCTTCCTCGCACAGCTCAGTCGCCGCGTGAGGATGTGTCTGCTTTGTCTGATTTTTCGTCAAATCTCCACCCCCCAGGGTCCTGAACGTGCAGGAACATGATGCATCGATTGTGTGGCCATGACGTGCCCGAATGGGCCATCGTCGTAGTGGACGGGGGAGAGGTGACCTTCAAATGAGGACGAAGCCGACTATGCATAAGAGAATGCTTCGCTCGGCGCTTGCCGCCGCCTTCTCCGCCGCCTTGGCCTTCGGCGCGCTGAGCGGCCTTGCGGGAACGACGGGTGACACGGCGCGCGACAGTACGTGGAGCACGGGTGCCGGGACCGTCGCGGCGCCCGGGGACAGCACGTGGGTCGCCCCCGGCGACAGCACGTGGGTGGTCACGGCGGCGGTGCCGGGTGACAGCACGTGGGTCGCGCCCAGTGACAGTACGTGGGTCGCCGAGTCATGACCACGCCACCCGACGACCGGTCCTTCCGCCGCGAAATGGCCACCGCCTACCGCTCCGGCTGGCACTTCATCGACCTGGTCACCGCCATCCCCCACAGCGGTGACTCGTTGATGGTGACCGTGTTCGGCGAGCCGGTGGTCGTGACGCGCGACGAGGACGAGGACGTACGGGCCTACCGGTGCCTGCGCAAGCCCCGGGGCGCCCCGCAGCCCGTGCGGTGCGCCATCCGGTACGGAATGATCTTTGTGAACCTGGACCAGCGGGACCACCGGATGGTGGAGCCCGAGGCTCCGCCCCTGAAGACCATCTCAGCCACCCCCCGCAGTGCCTGACGCGATTCCCCCGTCGTAACAGATCGCTCAGGTGCTTCCCCCCGCAGCGGCGTCACCGTGACCTGAACACGGTGACGCCGCTGCAGTTTGCGCCGACATTTCCGTACATGCGTCGGCTTGAGCCTTGGCCGAAAAACGCCGGGGGCGGATTCGGTCAGCCGTGCCGGGCGCGGCGGCCGTGCCCGGCGCCCCGCCCTTCTGTCAGCCGCGGCCCATGGCCCGGGTCAGCTCGATCTCGATCACCACGCGCGTGGGGTTGGGGCCGGGCGTGCGCCCGTAGCGCTCGGCGTACCGGCGCTCGGCCTCCGCGACCCGGTCCGGCTCCCTGCGCACGTGCGCCCGGCCCTCGAGGGTGGCCCAGCGCCGGCCGTCCACCTGGCACACCGCCACCCGGGCGCCCTCCGGGCCCGCCGCCACTACGTTGCGCACCTTCGTGCTGGCCTTGTCGGCGATGACCCGAGCGAGCCGGGCCTCGGGTTCGTATGTCACTCCGACCGGAACGACGTGCGGAGAGCCGTCCGCGCGTGGTGTGGTCAGTGTGCACAGATGCCGTTCGCGCCAGAAGGCGAGGTACGGCGCGTCCGGGCTGCCCGGGTCCTGGGGGTATGCGGCCATGGTCCGGAACCTAACCCGTCCGGGACTCCCCGCGCACACCTTGAGCGGAATAGACTCAACTTTGTGTACGCTGACAGAGTCAGTACGGGAGAGCGCTGACGCAAGGAGGAGACAGCGAACGTGGACGCCGAGCTGACCAACCGGAGCCGGGACGCGATCAACGCGGCCAGCAACACCGCCGTGTCCCAGGGGCACGCCGACCTCATCCCCGCCCATCTGCTGCTGGCGCTGCTCCAGGGGCAGGAAAACGACAACATCGTCGATCTGCTGGCCGCCGTCGACGCCGACCAGGCCGCCGTACGGTCGGGGGCCGAGAAGGTGATCGGCGCGCTGCCCAGCGTGACCGGGTCGACCGTCGCGCCCCCGCAGCCCAACCGCGAACTGCTCGCCGTCATCGCCGACGCGCAGAGCCGGGCCCGTGACCTCGGTGACGAGTACCTGTCGACCGAGCACCTGCTCATCGGCATCGCCGCCAAGGGCGGACAGGCCGCCGACGTGCTCGGCCGGCAGGGCGCGACCCCGAAGAAGCTCCAGGAGGCCTTCCAGAAGGCCCGCGGCGGCCGCCGGGTGACCAGCGCCGACCCCGAGGGGCAGTACAAGGCCCTGGAGAAGTTCGGCACGGACTTCACCGCCGCCGCCCGCGAGGGCAAGCTCGACCCCGTCATCGGACGGGACCAGGAGATCCGGCGGGTCGTGCAGGTCCTCTCCCGGCGCACCAAGAACAACCCCGTGCTCATCGGTGAGCCGGGCGTCGGCAAGACCGCCGTCGTCGAGGGCCTGGCGCAGCGGATCGTCAAGGGCGACGTGCCCGAGTCCCTCCGCAACAAGCGGCTGGTCGCGCTCGACCTCGGCGCGATGGTCGCGGGCGCCAAGTACCGGGGCGAGTTCGAGGAGCGGCTGAAGACCGTCCTGGCCGAGATCAAGGACTCCGACGGCCAGATCATCACGTTCATCGACGAGCTGCACACGGTCGTCGGCGCGGGCGCCGGCGGCGACTCCGCGATGGACGCCGGCAACATGCTCAAGCCGATGCTCGCGCGCGGTGAGCTGCGCATGGTCGGCGCCACGACGCTCGACGAGTACCGCGAGCGGATCGAGAAGGACCCGGCGCTGGAGCGGCGCTTCCAGCAGGTGCTGGTCGCGGAGCCGTCGGTGGAGGACACCATCGCGATCCTGCGCGGTCTCAAGGGCCGTTACGAGGCCCACCACAAGGTGCAGATCGCGGACTCGGCGCTGGTGGCCGCCGCGACCCTCTCCGACCGCTACATCACCTCCCGCTTCCTGCCCGACAAGGCCATCGACCTGGTCGACGAGGCCGCCTCCCGGCTCCGGATGGAGATCGACTCCTCCCCGGTCGAGATCGACGAGCTCCAGCGCTCCGTCGACCGGCTGAAGATGGAGGAGCTGGCGCTGAGCAAGGAGACGGACGCCGCCTCCCGCGAGCGGCTGGAGAAGCTGCGCCGCGACCTCGCCGACCGGGAGGAGGAGCTGCGCCAGCTCACCGCCCGCTGGGAGAAGGAGAAGCAGTCCCTCAACCGGGTCGGTGAGCTCAAGGAGAAGCTCGACGAACTGCGCGGCCAGGCCGAACGCGCCCAGCGCGACGGTGACTTCGACACCGCGAGCAAGCTGCTGTACGGCGAGATCCCGACCCTGGAGCGCGATCTGGAAGCCGCGTCCGAGGCCGAGGAGGAGGCCGCGAAGGACACCATGGTCAAGGAGGAGGTCGGGTCGGACGACATCGCCGACGTCGTCGCCTCCTGGACCGGCATCCCGGCGGGCCGCCTCATGGAGGGCGAGACGCAGAAGCTGCTGCGGATGGAGGAGGAGCTGGGCCGCCGTCTCATCGGCCAGAGCGAAGCCGTCGAGGCGGTCTCCGACGCCGTACGGCGCTCCCGGGCCGGCATCGCCGACCCCGACCGGCCCACCGGCTCCTTCCTGTTCCTCGGCCCCACCGGCGTCGGCAAGACCGAACTGGCCAAGGCGCTCGCCGACTTCCTCTTCGACGACGAGCGGGCGATGATCCGCATCGACATGTCGGAGTACGGCGAGAAGCACAGCGTCGCCCGCCTGGTCGGCGCGCCCCCCGGCTACGTCGGCTACGAGGAGGGCGGCCAGCTCACCGAGGCGGTGCGCAGGCGGCCGTACAGCGTGGTCCTGCTGGACGAGGTGGAGAAGGCGCACCCGGAGGTCTTCGACGTCCTGCTCCAGGTCCTGGACGACGGCCGGCTGACCGACGGACAGGGCCGCACGGTCGACTTCCGCAACACGATCCTGGTGCTGACGTCCAACCTGGGCAGCCAGTACCTCGTCGACCCCGTGTCCACCGAGGAGGAGAAGAAGGAGCAGGTCCTGGAGGTCGTGCGGGCCTCCTTCAAGCCGGAGTTCCTCAACCGGCTCGACGACCTCGTCGTCTTCTCGGCCCTGAACAAGGAGGAGCTGGGGCGGATCGCCCGCCTCCAGATCGACCGGCTCGCCAAGCGGCTCGCCGAGCGCCGGCTGACCCTGGAGGTCACCGACGCGGCCCTGGCCTGGCTCGCCGACGAGGGCAACGACCCGGCGTACGGTGCCCGTCCGCTGCGCCGCCTGGTCCAGACGGCCATCGGCGACCGGCTCGCCAAGGAGATCCTGGCGGGCGAGGTCAAGGACGGCGACACGGTCCGGGTGGACGCCTTCGGCGAGGGCGAGGGTCTGATCGTGGGTCCGGTGACGGGCAAGACGCTGTAGCGGTCCCGCCCCCGCCCGCGCCGCTCACGTCATGTCGTGAACGCCGAGTACCGCACCCGCACGGTCTCGGCGTTCACGTACGTCACGTCCATGTTCACGTACCAGGCGTCCGTACCGGGGCGTCCGGAGACGTCGAGCTGGAAGCAGTAGTCCGAGCCGTGGGCGCACGCCTGGGTGCCGGGACCGCCCGGTGCGGGGGCCTGCGGGTAGGCGTCCTCCAGCCAGGAGTCGAAGCCCGCGCGCGGCACACGGAAGTCGGCCTGGTAGTTCGTGTCCAGCCAGGACTGCACCGTGCACTTCGCGTCCCCGGCGCCCTCCGGCATCCGGGCCCCGCCGAACGCCAGCGCCTCGGCGCAGGGAACCTCCTTCAGCCGGGTCCCGTCCGTCTCCTCGTCGTCGCTCAGCACCCAGACGCCGATCAGCACCAGCAGCCCGGCCACCAGCAGCACGGGCAGCGCCAGGATCGCCGCCACGACGCCCCACCGGGTCCGCCCCGGCAGCGGGGGCGGCGCCGGCACCCCGGACCCGCCGGGCGCCGCACTCCGCTCCTGCGGCCCGGGCCGTTCCCCGGCCCCGCTCCGCCCGTCCGCCACGAGTCTCCCCCTCCGCCCTTGACCGCCCCTTGGTACAACAGGCCGGATCATGTCAGCTCAGGGCTTACACGGCACGGCCGGGCTTGCCACCCCCCTCCCCGCATGGGGGAGGATGGCGGGATCCGTACGAAGGGAAAATCACGGTGAGCATCGACCCGTCCTCGATTCCGAACTTCGGGGGCCAGCCCGAGCCGCAGCCCCAGGGTGGACCGACGGGCCCCGTCGTCCCGGATCAGGACCTCGTGAAGCAGCTCCTCGACCAGATGGAGCTGAAGTACGTCGTCGACGACGAGGGTGACCTCGCGGCGCCGTGGGAGGAGTTCCGTACGTACTTCATGTTCCGCGGCGAGGGTGACCAGGCGGTCTACTCGGTGCGGACGTTCTACGACCGGCCCCACGGCATCGACGACAAGGCGCAGCTGCTCGAGTCGATCGACGACTGGAACCGCCGCACCCTGTGGCCCAAGGTCTACACGCACACCCACGACGACGGCACCGTCCGTCTCATCGGCGAGGCGCAGCTGCTGATCGGCGCCGGCGTCAACATCGAGCTCTTCGTCTCCTCGACGGTGAGCTGGGTGCGGGCGGCCATCGAGTTCGACAAGTGGCTCGTGGAGCAGCTGGGCCTGGAGTCGTCGGCCGGTGACGCCGACGAGAAGCCCGTCGACGGCGCCGAGAACGCCGAGGGCACCGAGAAGTCCGGGGACGACGAGTAGGTCCACGACCTGCCGCACCTCGTACGGGCGCCCGTCCACACCCTGTGGACGGGCGCCCGCACCCGTTTCCCGCCCTTCCCGGTGCGTCAGGGGCGGGCCCGCGGCGCCGCGCCGGTCAGGGCGTGAAGGCCTTGCGCAGCCGCTCCACCGCGTCGGCCAGCACGTCGGCGCGCTTGCAGAACGCCATCCGTCCCCATCCGGGGCGGGTCGAATCCGCCTCCGCCCCGAGGGAACCCTTCGCCGTGACCGCCGAGCGCGTGCCGACCTGACGGTTGAAGATCGCCCTGCGAGGCACCGGCCCGCCGATCTGGCGCCGAGTCTCCCTGCCCGCTGACACCTCGCCCGGCTGCCTGCACTAAAGGCCATCCGCCCAGCCCGGCTTCAGAGACACCGAATTGCTACCCTTGGTAGGATCTGGACCATGAGTGGTAGCAAGAAATACTCGATCAGCCTCCCTGAAGACCTCGCTGAGGCCGCACGCACCCACGTAGGTCCAGGCGGCTTCTCCGCTTACGTGGCCGAGGCCCTCGAGCAGCGTGTGGCCATGGACAAGCTTCGTGAGATGGTCGCCGACTTCGAGACCGACAACGACCCGCTGTCCCGGGAAGAGATCGAAGCGGCCCGCGCCGTACTGCGCCATGATCAGCGCGACTCGAGCGGTGCCGCAGCCTGATGCCCGGCACGCTCCTCCTCGACAGCGAGGGCCTGTCCAAGCTCTACCTCAAGGACCGCACCGTCCTGGCTCTCGTCCAAGCGGCCTCGGAAGAAGGCATCCGCGTGGCCACGACCGCCATGACCACGATCGAGGCGGACGACGATCGCATCCACCCCGCCCGCATCCGGTGGGTGCTCTCCCGGATCGACGTCCACGACGTCACCAAGAGCGTCACCGACCAAGCGGCAGCACTGTTGCGCGACCACCACCTCAGCGGCCACAAGTACGCCATCGACGCCGTCCTCGCGGCCATTGCACGCTCGGCGCCAAGACCCGTCACCGTCCTCACCTCCGACCTTGAGGACATCAGCCTGCTCTGTGGACCCGCCGTCGAGGTCATCAAAGCCTGACGCGTGCAGATCGCGGGCACACCCGCTCACGCATGACGCTACGCAAGCCCCCGACCGCGCAAGGCCATCAGCCACCTGAGTTCCGCAGTTCGTAGGCACGTACGGATCCGTCGATCGATGTCTGCGCAGGTCACGGGCGCGCTACGTGGTTCCTCCGGTGTGGTGGTGTTGTGCGCGGCGGCTCGGAGCAGCCGATGCCGTGCGGCCGGTACCCTCGCTCGTACGGTTGCTGGCTGCTACGCGGCCAGCCCCTTGAGCCGGGAAGCCGCCTCCTCAAGAACGCTCGCCCGTTTGCAGAACGCGAACCGGACGAAGGGCGCGCCCTGCTCGCGGTGGTCGTAGAAGACCGCGTTCGGGATCGCCACGACCCCGCAACGCTCGGGCAGCGCACGACAGAAGGCGAAGCCGTCCGACTCGCCGAGTGACCTGATGTCCGTGGTGATGAAGTACGTACCGGCCGGACGGAAGACCGTGAATCCTGCCTGCTCCAGACCGCCCGCGAGCAGCTCGCGCTTGGCCCGCATGTCGGCGCGGAACTCCTCGAAGTACGAGTCCGGCAGGCGCAGTGCCTCGGCCACGGCGTACTGGAAGGGTCCGGAGGCGACGTACGTCAGGAACTGCTTCGCCGAGCGCACCGCCGTGACCAGCCCGGGCGCCGCCGTGATCCAGCCGACCTTCCAGCCGGTGAACGAGAACGTCTTGCCCGCGCTGCCGATCGTGACGGTGCGCTCCCGCATCCCCGGCAGGGTCGCCAGCGGCACGTGCTCGGCCCCGTCGAAGACCAGGTGCTCGTACACCTCGTCCGTGACGACGAGCAGGTCCCGCTCGACCGCCAGCTCGGCGATCGCCGTCAGCTCCTCGTGGGTGAGGACCGTGCCGGTGGGGTTGTGCGGGGTGTTGATCAGCAGCAGGCGGGTGCGGCCGGTGACCGCGGCGCGCAGCTCGTCCAGGTCGAGGCGGAAGCGGGCCTGCCCGGGGTCCGGACGCAGGGTGACCGGGACCCGGGTGGCGCCGGCCATCGCGATGCAGGCCGCGTAGGAGTCGTAGTAGGGCTCGAGGGCGACGACCTCGTCCCCCGGCTCCAGCAGCGCGAGGAGGGTGGCGGCGATGGCCTCGGTGGCGCCCGCGGTGACCAGGACCTCCGTGTCCGGGTCGAAGGAGAGGCCGTAGCGGCGGAGCTGGTGGCCGGCGATCGCCGTGCGCAGTTCCGGGACGCCCGGGCCCGGCGGGTACTGGTTGCCGCGCCCGTCGCGCAGTGCCCGTACGGCGGCCTCGCGGATCTCCTCGGGGCCGTCGGTGTCGGGGAAGCCCTGCCCCAGGTTGATCGCCCCGGTCGCCGCGGCCAGCGCGGACATCTCGGCGAAGATCGTCGTCCCGAACTCGGCGAGACGGCGGTTGAGGAAGGGGCGCGCGGTGGAGGTCATGCCCGTCATCCTGCGCCGAAGCCGCGGAGTTCCTCAACCGAGGCCCAAGGATCAAGACCTGCACCGGCCACGGCGGTGCCGTCCGGCTCCTCCGGCGCCGCTCCCCCCGGCACCTTGCCGCACGCCGGTCCGTCGAAGGGCCCGTGACCTGCCCTTCCGCGCAGGTCAGGCGCTGCCCGCCCGGAGGAACCCTCTGAACTTGCTCAACTCTGCTTTGGCCGCGGAGGCAGGCGGGCATCCCCCGTTCACGCGGCGCCCCGGCACCGCGCGAAGCGCCCACGGGGGGCCGCTTCGGGGGACACGGAAGGAGGGTGGCGCCATGGTCTTCGGCATCATCCTGGCGGTGGTGGTCGCGATCGTGCTCGTGGCGGCCCTGACGGTCAACGTCCGCAGCAACGCCACCGCGCGGTCGCGCCGCGCCGGCCGGGCGCGCAGGTACGGCGGGAGCGGTACCGCCGGCGGCGGGGCGAGCTGGTGGGCCGGCGGTGACGGCGGCTCGGGCGGCGGCCACGGCGGGCATCACGGAGGGGGCCACGGGGGAGGCCACTCCTGTGGCGGAAGCTCCTCCTGCGGGGGCGGGTCGTCCTGCGGCGGCGGGTCGTCCTGCGGCGGAGGCGGCGGATGCGGCGGAGGCAGCTGACACGGGGCAGCTGAGCTCCCCGCGGGGGGAGCCGCATCCGGACCGCGGGGCCCGATCCGACCACGGGCTCCGCGGTCGTACCACGCGGGGCGGGCGCCATGGCTACCCGCCCTCGCGCCTTTCATGCGGGGCGCGCGGAAGCACGCCTGGGCCGCCCGGGGTACGTCATGGTTGAACAATTGAGCTGTGGTCCACCCGAGGGATGGAAACCCCACGAAGTTGGGTAAAAACGCTGTGGAGCCACCACAGTTCATGATTCCCTCTAAACCATCGACGCAGCCCATCGGACCCCTTCGGACGTCCCCGGCGGACGACCTCCCGGACCGGGCCGACCGTGGCCGTTCTCCCGGCTTCGACCGGGGTGCACCGACCTGCCCCCTTCTCTCTTTGCGTTTCGCGGAGCCGACCCATGCTCACGACCCTGAACACCTGCTACACCGACACGCGCGCGGCCGACCTCGCCTGGGCCCTGGGGCGTGAACCGCTGCCCGCTCTCGCCACACTCGACCTCGAACTGTGCGACGCCAAGATGCAGTTGAGACTGCTCGGCGCGTCGCACCAGGTCCTGCTGGAGGCGGAGCAGGGCCATTGTTCGGAGACCGTGGCCTGCATCCCCGGCAGCAGCACCCCGCTCCCCCTGGGCGTCGCCAAGCGCGTCGGCGCCTGGGAGTACGAGTTCGCCGCCCGCGTCGAGGTGCTCTCGCCCGGCCGGTTCGCGGCCCGGGCCCAGGAACTCCTCGCCCTCGTCTCCGAGCACCCGCACGGGCTCGCCGGCGTCTTCCCCGGCAGCCCGCACGCCTTCACGGCCCTGCTCGCCCACCGCAGCGAGGGCCAGGTGCACTGGCGCACCTGGCACGCGTACCCGCAGGACGGGGAGCTGGTGGCGACCAGGACGAGGGTGGGGGTGCGCGCCCGGTCGGCCGAGCCCGGCCTGGCCGCGAGTGCCCCCGCCGCGGGAGTCTGAACCGGCGGCGGCCCAAACGTCCGCGGATGCACCTGGCCCTCGATTACACACGTGTGGGTGACGAAGGGCACCCGTGCCGTCACGTAACGTCGCAGTCGTGATCGAACCGCACGCGCCGGCGAGGCCCGGTGTCCGGCCCGACGGAGGGCCGCCCCGGCACGGGCCGGCGCGGCTCCCCGTCAGGCCGGACACCGGACGGTTCCTGGTCCTCGCGTGCGTCTTCGTCTGCGCCGCCTGCGGTCTCGTCTACGAACTGGAACTCGTCGCCTTCGCGTCCTCGCTGATGGGCGACTCCGTCACCCAGGCGTCCGTCGTGCTGTCCGTGATGGTCTTCGCGATGGGCATCGGCTCCCTCGCCGCCAAACGGCTGCGCCGGTTCGCCGCGGCCGGGTTCGGCGCCCTGGAGGCGACCCTCGCCCTGGTCGGCGGATGCAGCGCCATGACGCTGTACGCGGTGTTCGCCTGGACGGGCGACTGGGGCGGCCTGTGGGCGGACGGCCCCCGTGTGCTCCTCGTCGCGTTCTCCCTCGCCATCGGGCTGCTCATCGGCGCCGAGGTCCCCCTCCTCATGGAGCTCATCCAGCGCATCCGCCGCCAGGACGCGGGCGGCGCGGTGGCCGACCTGTTCGCCGCCGACTACGTGGGCGCGCTGGTGGGCGGCCTCGCGTTCCCCTTCCTGCTGCTGCCGTTCCTGGGCCAGCTGACCAGCTCGCTGCTGACCGGCGCGGTCAACGTCCTGGCCGGGGCCGCGCTGGTGCTGGGCCTCTTCCGGCGCGACCTCACCTGCCGGGCCCGCTGCGTCCTGCTCGTCGCCAACATCACCGTCCTCGGCGTCCTCGCCTGCGCCGCCGTGCTCGTGGACGACTTCGAGCGGGCCGCGCGGCAGGCGGTGTACGGCGACGACGTGCGCGTGGCGGTCCGGACCGGGGTGCAGGAGATCGTCCTGACCGGCGGTACCGAGGGCCGTCCGCTCGGCATCTACCTCGACGGCCGCCTGCGTTTCGCGGGCCGCGACGAGCGGCGCTACCACGAGGCCCTGGTCCGCCCCGCGATGAGCGGCCCGCACGCCCGGGTGCTGATCCTCGGCGGCGGCGACGGCCTGGCCGCCCGCGAGGCCCTCGGCCATCCCGGGGTGCGCCGGGTGGACGTCGTCGCGGTCGACCCCGGCCTGGTCCGGCTGGCCCGTACCGACCCGGCCCTGTCCCGGCTCAACGCTCACGCGTACGGCGATCCGCGGGTCCGCGTCTCCGCAGGGGAGCCCTTCCGGTGGCTGCGCGGCGCCCCCGCGGCGGCGTACGACGTGATCGTGGCGGATCTGCCCGACCCCGGGATCACGGCGAGCACGAAGCTCTACTCGCAGGAGTTCTACGGCCTCGCCCGCCGCGCCCTCGCCCCCGGCGGCCGTCTCGTCGTGCACGCCGGACAGGTCGCCACCCGGCCGCGCGTGTTCTGGACGGTGGAGGCCACGATGCGGGCGGCGGGCCTGCACACCGCCCCCTACCGCGTGGCCGGCCGCGACTTCGGCCGCACCACGGACCCCGACCGCAGCGCGGACGCCTCCCGGGCGCCCCGCGACTGGGGGTTCGTCCTGGCCACCGCCGAGACCCGCCCGCCGCTCTGCCTCGACCGGCGCGAACCCGCGCCGCGCACCCTGACCCAGGCCGAGCTGACCGCGGACGCGCGGGCGGTGGAGGGCACCCGGGTCGACGGGCTGAGCGCCTCGACGCTGCTGCACCCGCGGTACTGAGCGGCGGTACCCGGCGCGTACCACCGGGCGTGGCCCGCCGGGTGCGATTCCCGGTTTCGCCGGGTGCTTTCCGGTGACCGCTGGGTAGGCTCCGCTGTCATGGAGCAAGAGGTGTTCGTTCCGGTTCCGGCCGAGCGGTTGAGGGCGGCCCTCGCGGATCCCGCGCAGGTGGCCCGGGCGGTCCCCGGCCTCCAGCAGGACGCCGGCACCGAGCCCGTCGCGGGGCGGCTGAAGATGCGGGTCGGCGGCCACACCATCACGTACCGGGGCACCGTACGGGTCTCCCCGCGCGCGGACGGCGCCTTCGCCGTGGAGGGCGACGCGACCGAGGCGCGCGGCGGCGGCGGGGTGAAACTGGCCCTCACGCTCCGGCTGGCGCAGTCCGGGGAGGGCGTGACGCTCCGCGTCGAGGGGACGGCGTCGGCGCAGGGCCGGATCACGGAGCTGCCGTCCGAGGCGGTGGACTCGGCCGTCACCCGGCTGCTGAACCGTTTCGCGGCGAACCTCACGGCGACGCTCACGCAGGAGACGGCCCCGGAGGGCCCGGCCGGGACCGCGGAGCCCGCCGGCACCGCGGCCGCCACCGGCGGGACGGACGCCCACGACGTCACCGGCGGCGGTGACGACGAGGTGGACGACGCCGAGGCACTGGACGACGTCGACGACGTCGACGACGTCGACGATGTGGACGAGGTCGACGAGGCCGACGAGGCCGACGACGTCGTGGACGACGGGGCCTCCGCGGCCGTCTTCGAGGCGGAGGTGCCCCCCGGCGGGCTCGACGACCTCACCGGGCCCGCGGAGCCGCCCGCGGAGGCCGCGCACGCGCGCCGGACGATGATCGGGCGCAGCGCGGAAGAGGTGGACCACGCCCCGCCCCGCGGGCGCTACGCACCGGTCCCCGCGCCGCAGACCGTCGTACCGAACAGCACCCTGCGGTGGGCCGCTCCGGCGGCCGCGCTGGTGGTGGCGTCCGCGATCGTGGTCGGCAGGGCACTGCGCCGACGCGGCTGAGCCCGACCGCCGTCGTCAACGGCCGCGGCGACCGGCCGGGTTCGGGGCGGACGGGCGGTGCCGGTCGCGCGCCGCCTCCCGGCCGGACCGCCACCGCGACCGCCTGATCGTCCCAGTAGGGTCGTCCCGTGAGCGACGAAGACATCACGCTGACCGCGGGTGACGCGGAGGTGACCGTGCAGCCGGGCAACGGCGGCCGGGTCGGTGGGCTGCGCGTGGGCGGCCTCGAACTGCTGCGTCAGGGAGAGCGGTTCGGCTGCTTCCCGATGGTCCCCTGGTGCGGCAGGATCCGCGACGGGCGCTTCCGGGACGGCGGGACCGTGCACCAGATGCCGCTCAACGCCGCGCCGAACGCCATCCACGGCACCGCCCGTGACGGTGCGTGGAAGGTGGCGCGGCGGTCGGCGGCCGAGGCCGTGCTGACGTACGAACTGGTGGCGCCCTGGCCCTTCACGGGCCTGGTCACCCAGATGGTCACGCTGACGGGGGACGACCTGACCCTCGCGATGTCCGTCGAGACGTACGACTCGTCCTTCCCGGCGCAGATCGGCTGGCACCCCTGGTTCAACCGTGCCCTGGGCGGCCGGGAGGGCCAGGACGTGCGGGTCTCCTTCGAGCCCGCGTGGCAGGAGGAGCGCGGCGCCGACCACCTGCCGACCGGCAACCGCGTCGCACCGCGGCCCGGCCCCTGGGACGACTGTTTCGGCATGCCCGGCGGTGTCGACGTCGGCCTCACCTGGCCCGGTCTGCTGGAGCTGCGGGTGACCAGCCCCGAGGAGTGGGTCGTCGTCTACGACGAGCAGGAGGCGGCCGTGTGCGTGGAGCCGCAGACCGGCCCGCCGGACGGTCTGAACACGCTTCCGCGCCTGGTCACCCCGCTGGAGCCGCTGGAGGCCACCACCACCTGGCGCTGGACGAGGCTCTGACCTCCGGCCCCGGGGCACGCCTCTAAGCTGAGGGGCATGACGGACGTGGATGCACGCGGCGCGCTGCTGCAACAGATCAAGGACAAGGCCGTGGTGCACGGCAAGGTGACCCTGTCGTCGGGCCTGGAGGCGGACTACTACATCGACCTGCGCCGGGTCACCCTCGACGGCGAGGCCGCTCCGCTGGTCGGGCAGGTGCTGCTCGACCTGACCGACGGGCTCGACTTCGACGCGGTGGGCGGGCTGACCATGGGCGCCGACCCGGTGGCCGGCGCCATGCTGCACGCGGCCGCCGCGCGCGGCCGGCGGCTGGACGCCTTCGTCGTCCGCAAGGCGGCGAAGGCGCACGGGTTGCAGCGGCGGGTCGAAGGCCCCGAGATCAAGGGCCGGCGCGTCCTGGTCGTCGAGGACACCTCCACCACCGGTGGCTCACCGCTCGCCGCCGTGGAGGCCGTGCGCGAGGCGGGCGCCGAGGTCGTGGCGGTGGCGACGATCGTGGACCGGGCGACCGGCGCCGACGAGAAGATCCGCGAGGGCGCGGGCGTGCCGTACCTGTTCGCCTTCTCGAAGGATGAACTGGGTCTGGACTGACGGGCCGCTCCGACCTGCACGTGACCGGCGTGTGGACCAGGCATGGACCATTCGCGCATGTCTGGAAAGATGGGATCGACGATGACGTCGCACCCAAGGTCTAGGTCAGGGCCGTAGTACGCAGATCGACAGATCGCCAACCCGCAGATACCAAGGAGCGGACAGATGCCCATCGCAACCCCCGAGGTCTACAACGAGATGCTCGACCGGGCGAAGGCAGGCAAGTTCGCCTACCCGGCCATCAACGTGACCTCGAGCCAGACCCTGCACGCGGCACTGCGCGGCTTCGCGGAGGCGGAGAGCGACGGCATCATCCAGATCACGACGGGTGGCGCCGAGTTCGCGGGCGGCCAGTACAGCAAGGACATGGTGTCGGGCGCCCTGGCCCTCGCCGAGTTCGCGCACATCGTCGCCGAGAAGTACCCGGTCACCGTCGCGCTGCACACGGACCACTGCCCGAAGGACAAGCTCGACGGGTTCGTCCGTCCGCTGCTCGCCATCTCCGAGGAGCGCGTGAAGGCCGGCCGCAACCCGCTCTTCCAGTCCCACATGTGGGACGGCTCGGCCGAGACCCTCGCCGACAACCTCGCCGTCGCGCAGGAGCTGCTCGCCCGCACCGCCGCCGCGAAGATCATCCTCGAGGTGGAGATCACCCCGACGGGCGGCGAGGAAGACGGCGTCTCGCACGAGATCAACGACTCGCTGTACACGACGGTCGACGACGCGGTGCGCACCGTCGAGGCGCTCGGTCTGGGCGAGAAGGGCCGATACCTGCTGGCCGCGTCCTTCGGCAACGTGCACGGCGTGTACAAGCCGGGCAACGTCGTGCTCCGCCCCGACCTGCTCAAGGAGCTGAACGAGGGCATCGCCGCGAAGTACGGCAAGCCGGCCGGCTCCCAGCCGTTCGACTTCGTCTTCCACGGCGGCTCGGGCTCCACCCCGCAGGAGATCGCGACCGCGCTGGAGAACGGCGTCGTCAAGATGAACATCGACACGGACACGCAGTACGCCTTCACGCGTCCCGTCGCCGACCACATGTTCCGCAACTACGACGGCGTCCTGAAGGTCGACGGCGAGGTCGGCTCCAAGAAGACCTACGACCCGCGCACCTGGGGCAAGCTCGCCGAGGCGGGCATGGCCGCCCGCGTCACCGAGGCCACGCAGCACCTGCGGTCCGCGGGCCAGAAGATCAAGTAGTCCCGCGAGGGGTCACCCCGGGGCGCTTCCCGGGTGACCCCGCGGTTCCACGGGTACGGGTGAGCCCGGCGTCTGTCTACGGCGCCGGGCTCGCTGTATACCTGGGGGCATGCCCGACGTCCGGATGGCCTCGCCCCGCGGCAGGTGGATCCTGCTCACCACCGTCCTCGGCTCCAGCATGGCCCTGCTGGACTCGACCGTCGTCAACGTGGCGCTGCCGCGCATCGGCCGCGACCTGGACGCCGACCTGGCCGTCCTCCAGTGGACCGTCAACGCGTACCTGCTGACGCTGGCCGGGCTGATCCTGCTCGGCGGGTCGCTCGGGGACCACTACGGGCGCCGGAAGGTGTTCGTGATCGGGGTGGTGTGGTTCGCCGCCGCCTCGCTGCTGTGCGGGATCGCCCCGAACGCGGGCGTGCTGATCGCCGCGCGCGCCTTGCAGGGGGTCGGCGGCGCGCTCCTCACACCGGGCTCCCTGGCGCTCATCCAGGCCTCCTTCCACCACGACGACCGGGGGCGGGCCGTGGGCCTGTGGTCCGGCTTCGGGGGCATCGGCGCTGCCGTGGGCCCGTTCCTGGGCGGCTGGCTGGTGGACGGTCCGGGCTGGCGCTGGGTGTTCCTGCTGAACGTGCCGCTCGCGGTGGTGTGCGTACCGGTCGCGCTGCGGCACGTACCGGAGTCGGACGGCCGTCCCGTGCGGGCCGACGCGGCCGCGGGCGCCGCCGGCCCGTCCGGCGACACGTCCGCCCGCGCTGCCGCCGGGGCCGGTGCCGGCGCGGGGAAGGCCCGTCCGCACGGCCGTCCGCACGTCCCCTTCGACGTGCTGGGCGCCTTCCTGGGCGCGCTGGCGCTCGCCCTCGTCACGTACGCGCTGATCGAGGCCCCGGGCGGTTCCACGGGGGTGGTCTCGGTGGCGGCGGTGGCGGGACTGGCCGCCGGGGCGGCCTTCGTGGTGGTGGAGCGTCGCAGCGCGGACCCGATGCTGCCGCTGGACATCTTCGGCTCGCGCCAGTTCACGGCCGTCAACCTGGTCACCCTGTGCGTGTACGCGGCGTTCGGCGGCTTCTTCTTCCTGTCGGCGGTCCAGCTCCAGGTCGTGGTCGGCTGGTCCGCCCTCGGCGCGGGTACGGCGCTGCTGCCGACGACCGTGCTGATGCTGCTGCTGTCCGCCCGCTCCGGCGAACTGGCCGAGCACATCGGGCCGCGGATCCCGCTCACCGTCGGCCCGCTGCTGTGCGCCGCCGGCATGCTCCTGATGCTGCGGGTCGGGCCGGGCGCCTCCTACGCCGCCGACGTGCTGCCCGCCGTGCTGGTGCTGGGCTGCGGCATGGTCACGCTGGTGGCGCCGCTCACCGCGACCGTCCTGGCCTCCGTGGACGTCTCCCGGGCCGGTGTGGCCAGCGGCGTCAACAACGCGGCGGCCCGGGCAGCCGGTCTGGTGGCCGTGGCCGCGCTGCCGCTGCTGACCGGCATGAGCGCGGAGGCGTACCGCTCGGCCACCGCCTTCGACGAGGCTTTCGGGCGGGCGATGGTCCTGTGCGCGGCGGTGCTCGTGGTGGGCGCGGTGCTCGCCTTCGCGACGGTGCGCCGCCCGGCCCCGGACTGCCGCAGGCCGGAGTGCAGGACACACGGGAGCGTGCTCGCGCCCCCGCTGGAGGGCGAGCGCACCAAGGGACGCCTGACCCTGGGCGACGGCTGACCCGGCCGGACGGGCACTGACCCGGCCGGGCGGCGGCCGTCCGGGAGGAGGGCGGCCAGGAGGGCGGGGCCGCCTTCCTCCCGGCCGCCGATAGCGCAGACTGGACGCATGTCCATTCACGAAAACCTTCTCGGGGGACCGCCCCCGACCCACCTTCCCGACGACCCCGAGCCGCGCGAGCTCCTCGCGAACGGCACGGCGCCCGCCGACGTCGCCGCGAAGTACCCGACGTCCTCGCTGGCCTGGGCCCAGCTCTGTGACGACGCGTTCGAGCGGGGCAGCGTGGTGGAGTCGTACGCCTACGCCCGTACGGGGTACCACCGCGGCCTGGACAGCCTGCGGCGCAACGGCTGGAAGGGCCACGGCCCGGTGCCCTGGGAACACGAACCGAACCGCGGCTTCCTGCGCGCCCTGCACGGCCTCGCCCGCGCCGCCCAGGCGATCGGCGAGCAGGAGGAGTGGGAGCGCTGCTCGGAGTTTTTGAAGGACTCCTCGCCCACGGCGGCCCAGACCCTGGGATAGCCGTTCACCTGCGCTTTCCCGCGAGGCCCGCCCGGGTGTGACCCGTGCGGGCCTTGCGTTTTGCGGACGGCATTGCGCACTATGTGCCGGTGGGGACCGGGGCCCCCGTGTCGGTAACGGCAGGGGCGGACCGCTACCCGGAGTACAACAGGAGACAGCGATGTCCCAGCAGGCTCAGCCCCAAGAGGCTTCGGAGCCCGAGACCCCGCATCTCGACTTCGCCGGCACGACGCCGTACGAGGACTACGTCAAGGCGGACGTGCTCACCCACCTCCAGCACACCCTCTCCGACGACCCCGGAGAGATGGTCTTCCTCGTGACGACCCAGGTGATGGAACTGTGGTTCACCGTCATCGTGCACGAGTGGGAGACCGCCGCGCAGGCGCTGCGCGAGGACCGGGTGCCGGTGGCGATCGACGCGCTGAAGCGTTCCGTCCGTGAACTGGACGCCCTGAACGCGTCCTGGCGGCCGCTCGGCCAGCTGACCCCGGCGCAGTTCAACTCGTACCGTTCCGCGCTCGGCGAGGGGTCGGGTTTCCAGTCGGCGATGTACCGCCGCATGGAGTTCCTCCTCGGGGACAAGTCCGCGTCCATGCTGGTGCCGCACCGGGGCGCGCCCCGCGTCCACGCGGAACTGGAGAAGGCGCTGCACGAGCCCAGCCTGTACGACGAGGTGCTGCGGCTGCTGGCCCGGCGCGGTCACGCGATCCCGTCGTCCGTCCTGGAGCGGGACGTCTCGCGGCGCTACGAGCCCTCCGCGGAGGTCGAGGCGGTCTGGACGGCCGTGTACTCGGGCGAGGAGGGCGACGAGGTCGCACGCCTCGGCGAGGCGCTGACGGACGTGGCCGAGCTGGTGTGGCGCTGGCGCAACGACCACCTCGTCGCCACCCGCCGCGCGATGGGCGCGAAGGCCGGCACCGGCGGTTCGGCCGGGGTGGCCTGGCTGGAGAAGCGCGCGCAGAAGAACGTGTTCCCCGAGCTGTGGACGGCCAGGTCCCATGTCTGAGCGCCTGGTCCTCGCGGCGAAGGAACGGGACGACGCCGATCCGCTGGCGGACCGGCGCGCCGGGTTCGTCCTGGACGACGTGGTCTACCTGGACGGCAACTCGCTGGGCGCGCTGCCCGCGGCCGTCCCCGGCCGGGTCGAGGACGTGGTGCGCCGCCAGTGGGGCGAGCTGCGGATCCGGTCGTGGGACGAGAGCGGCTGGTGGACGGCGCCCGAGCGGATCGGCGACCGGATCGCCCCGCTGGTGGGCGCGGCGGCCGGGCAGATCGTGGTCGGTGACTCCACCAGCGTCAACGTCTTCAAGGCGCTCGTCGGCGCGGTACGCCTGGTGGACGACGGCCGGGACGAGATCCTCGTCGACGCGACGACCTTCCCCACGGACGGTTACATCGCCGGGTCCGCGGCCCGTCTCACCGGCCGCACCCTGCGCCCGGTGACGCCGGACGAGGTGCCGGCGGCGCTGTCGGAGCGGACGGCCGCCGTGCTGCTCAACCACGTCGACTACCGCACCGGACGGCTGCACGACCTGCCGTCGCTGACCGCCGCCGTGCGCGCGGCGGGCGCGGTCGCCGTCTGGGACCTGTGCCACAGCGCGGGCGCCCTGCCCGTCGGCCTCGACGAGCACGGTGTGGACCTCGCGGTGGGCTGCACCTACAAGTACCTGAACGGCGGCCCGGGTTCACCGGCGTACCTGTACGTCCGCCAGGGTCTCCAGGACCGGTTCGACTCGCCGCTGCCCGGCTGGAACTCGCATACCGAGCCCTTCGGCATGCGGGAGGAGTACGCGCCGGTGGCCGGTGCGCGGCGCGGGCGGGTCGGCACCCCGGACATCCTGTCGATGCTGGCGCTGGAGGCCGCGCTCGACGTCTGGGACGGGGTCCGCGTCGAGGACGTGCGGGAGAAGTCGCTGGCCCTGACGGACTTCTTCCTGGAGTGCGTCGCGGCCTACGTCCCCGCAGGGCGCGTCGAGTCGCTCACCCCGGTGCGGCACGAGGAGCGCGGCAGCCAGGTGGCGCTGCGCTGCGCGGATGCCGCCGAGGTGATGGACCGGCTGGTGGGGCGTGGGGTCGTCGGCGACTTCCGCAGCCCGGACGTCCTGCGGTTCGGCTTCACCCCGCTCTACGTCGGGTTCGCGGACGTGGAGCGGGCGGCGCGGCTGCTCGCGGAGGAGCTGCGCTGATCCTGCGCCGTGCCGATTGAGCCGGCCGGCTCTCCTGGGCGTACTTGGGGGTACGTCCAGGAGGCCGGTCCCTGGGCCGACGGCCGGGCGGGTGACGCGGGAGCAGAACCGTTTACCTCTCACCGAGCGTGACATCCGCGTGTCCGCGCACGTCACGGGCCTGATACCGTCCCGGCCAACGGCCGGATTCCCACCTGGTCCGCAAGAACTTCCCAGGGCCGTGGGTCCGGGAAGTGCCCATCGCCGCTGAGAGGTTGGAGCATGCCGGACGACGTCGTCGCAGCCCGGGCCGCCGCCGAGGAGGCGTCGGCCTTCGCGCATCCGCCCGTCGGGCCCGACGTCACCGCGGCGTACGGCGATCACCCCGACCAGGTGATCGACTTCTATGTCCCGCGGGTGCAGGCCGGCCCGGGGGGATCCGTCCCGCTCGTCGTCGTCCTGCACGGCGGAGCCTGGCGGTCCCCGTACGACCGGCGCCACATCACGCCGTTCGCGGACTTCCTGGCCCGGCGCGGCTTCGCCGTGGCCAACGTGGAGTACCGGCGGGGTGCCGACGGCCCGGACGCGGAGGGGGCCTCTCCGGTCGCGGGACGCTGGCCGGACACCTTCGACGACGTCGCCGCGGCCCTCGACGCGCTTCCCGCGCTCGTCCGGGAGGCCGTGCCGCAGGCCGACTCGCGCCGCACGGTGCTGACGGGTCACTCGGCGGGCGGCCATCTCGCCCTGTGGGCGGCGGCCCGGCACGTCCTGCCCGCCGACGCGCCCTGGCGCACCGGCGGTTCGGCCTCGCTGCGGGGTGTGGTCGCGCTGGCCCCGATCGCTGACTTCGAGGTCGCCGGAAAGCTGGACGTGTGCGGCGGGGCGGCCGGTCAACTCCTCGGCGCGGAGGAGCTGTTCGAGGAGCGGCGGCCGTACGCCGACCCCGCGCTGCTGTTGCCGACCGGGGTCGCGACGACCCTGGTCCAGGGCCGTACCGACCTCGTCGTCCCGCAGGCGGTCGCCGAGGCGTACGCGGACGCGGCGGCGAAGGCGGGGGAGGTGGTGGGCCTGACCCTGCTGGAGGACGTGGGCCACTTCCCGCTGATCGACCCGACGGCGGACGCGTGCGCGGTGGTGGCGGAGGAGATCGCCCAGCTGGCCTGGTGACGGGCGCCGGGCCCGGCCGCCGTACACCCGACCACCCCCTGACCCGCCCCCGACCGGCCCCCGACCGATCCCTGGTCGTCGTACCCGTAGTACCTGAGAGCTACGTCGCGGAAGAGCTCCTCAGCGGGACGCGGACGACGGCCTCCGCTCCGTAACTTCCCAGCCGTACAAGCCCGATGGCCGGGCGTACGGGCGGGGGAGGGCAGGATGGCGGAGCGTCGTTCTCGCGGGTGGTGGCGTCGTGCGCGGGGGTCGCGCCGGGGGCGGCGCCAGGTCCGCGCCCTGCTGGCGGTCCTCATCACCGCCGCCGTGGTCGTCCCCCTCACGGCGGCCGCGGCCCGGCCGGGCATCCCGGCGCCCGCACCCGCCGTCCTCGCCCCGCTGACACCGGCGACCCTGGAGCAGGCGTACGCCGTCAACCGGGCCGACGCCGCGCTGGCGTCCCGGATGGCCGCCGCCCACGGGGACCGTCACCGGGCCGCCGCGGAGCGGGAGTTGGCCGATCCCTCCCGCGATCTGCTCGCCTTCGACGGCCGGGGCGCCGGCCGGGCGGTCGAGGTGTTCGGCGACCTCGCCCGCGCCGACCGGGTCGCCGTCCTCGTGCCCGGCTCCGACACCTCGCTGGACACCTTCGGCCGCTTCAGGGCCGGCGCGGCCGCACTGCACCGCCTGCTCCCGGGGAACACCGGCACCGGCCCCCGGACGGCGGTGGTGGCCTGGCTCGGCTACACCACCCCCGGCACGGTCAGCCCCGCCGTGCTCACCCCGGGCCGCGCCGGGGAGGCCGCCCCCGCCCTGGCGGAGTTCCTGCGCGGGCTGCGCGACGTCACCGCGCCGGGCGCCCGGTTCACGCTCCTGTGCCACTCGTACGGCACGGTCGTGTGCGGGCGCGCCGCACCGCACCTCGACGTGACGGATCTCGTGCTGCTCGGCAGCCCGGGCACGGGCGCGCAGTCCGCGGCCGGCCTGGGCACCCGCGCGCGGGTCTGGGCGGCCCGGGGCGCCGACGACTGGGTGGCGGACGTCCCGCACGTCAGCGCCGACCTGTTCGGCACGACGGTCGGTCTCGGCGCCGATCCCCTGTCCCCGGCGTTCGGCGCCCGGGTCTTCGCGGCCGGGTCCGGCGGGCACAGCGACTACTTCAGGCCGGGGTCGCCCTCCCTGGCCAACATCGCCCGGATCGTCGTCGGAGCGGTCGGGGAGGTCACCGGTGGGTGAGAACCGCGGACGGGGGCGCGGGTGGGTGCCGTCCGGGATCCGGCGGGCCGCCCTGCGCATCGACGCCGCCACACCGCCGGAGCGCGACCGGGCCGTCGACGCCCTGCGCGCCCTGGCGATCCTCGGGGTGGTTCTCGGGCACTGGCTGGTGACGGCGCTGGTCGCCGACGGCGCGACCCTGCGGGCCGCGAGCCCGCTGGGGGCGATGCCCGGGCTGGCGCCGGTGTCGTGGGCGTTCCAGACGCTCGCGGTGTTCTTCATGGTGGGCGGCCATGTGGCGACCCGCGGCTGGACGTCGGCCCGGGCGCGGGGCGGGACCTACGGCGCGTGGCTCGCGGGCAGGTTGGTGCGGCTGTTCCTCCCGGTCGCCGCGGTGACGGCCGTGTGGACGGTCGCGGCGGCCGGGCTGGTCCTGGGCGGCGCCTCCTTCGTCACCGTGCACACCGTGGTCAAGCTCGCGCTGTCCCCGCTCTGGTTCCTGCTGGTCTTCGCCGTGCTGACGGCCGCCACCCCGCTGCTGCTGCGGCTCGGCCCCCTGTGGCCGCTGGCCGTCGTCCTGCACGTGGACGTGGTGCGCTTCGGCCTGGACGGCCCGGCGTGGCTGGGCTGGGTGAACGTCGCGGCCGGCTGGCTGGTGCCGTACACCCTGGGCGCGGCCTGGACCCGGGGGGAACTCGAAGGGCCCCGGGCGGGACGGGTCCTGCTGGTCGGCGGGACGGTGGCGACGGCGCTGCTCGTCGGCTGCGCCGGGTACCCCGCGTCGATGGTGGGCGTGCCGGGCGCGGCGGTGTCGAACCTCGACCCGCCCACGCTGGCCGCCGTCACGTTCGGTCTCGCCCAGTGCGGAGTGGCCCTGCTGCTGCGGGACCGGCTGCGCCGGGCCATGCGGGCGCCCCTGGTCTGGGCGGTGGTCGCGCTCCTCAACCTGTCCGCGATGACGGTGTTCCTCTGGCACCAGACGGCGCTGATGGCGACCACCGCCGTGGGCCTGCTCGCGGGCCGCCTGGACGGTCTGCACACGGCTCCCGACGGGCCGCGGTGGGTGGCGGCCCGGCTGCTGTGGCTGCCGGTCTTCGCCCTGGTGCTGGCGGTGTGCCGGGCGGCGTTCCACTGCTGCGAACGCGGGCCGCGCGCTCCCCGCGGACGTGCGACCCGGGTGGTCCGCGTCCAGCACCGCCGCGACCGGGCCGGGTCGAAGGCGGCGCGCGGTGCCTAGGGTTGGGGCCGTGAACGGCGAGGAGACCCCCGACGACGGCGACACCCCCACCGACGACCCCGCCGCCCCCACCGGCCGCACCCCCGTGCCGTCCGCCCGACGTGCTGCGGGGCAGGTCGGCGGGCGGGTCGTTCGTCGTTCCCGTGGCGCCCGGGGTGCGCCGGGCGGTGAGGTTCCCGGGGCGGGCCGGTCCGCCGGTGGCCCGCGGCGGCGCCGGGACCTGGGCAGGCGGGTGCTGCGCCGGCTGAGGCTGCCGGGGTACCTGGTGGTGTGCTGGACGGCCCTCGGTATCGCGCTTTCCGTCACGGACCAGATGGGCCGCTACGGCCTGGGCACGGACCTGTCGGTCGTGACCGGGTTCGCCCAGGGCGCGGCGGTCGTGCTCGCCCTGTGGCGGCCTGCGCCCGCGTGGGCGCTGTCCCTGGCGGGTGTCGTCGTCGCCGCGGTGGCCGCGCGGCCGGTCCTGGTGGGGCACCCGCTGCCCGGCCCGGACTGGCCCTGGAACGACGCCGAGGTCCTCGCGCACGCCTTCGTGCTCCTGCTGCTGGCGCTGCGCGCGCGGACCCGGGTGTCGTTCGCGGCGCTGGCCGCCACCGCCGTGACGACCTGGGTCGTCCAGGGCCTGGTCGGCGGGGCGACCTACACCTCGACGGGGGTCACCGCGGTCGGCGTCTTCGGTGCCGTCGTGCTCGTCGGCGCCGCCTTCCGCGGCCTCGGCGAGGCCCGCACCCGGCTCGTCGAACAGGAGACGATCACCGCCGAGGAACGCGGCCGCCGCACCCTGCTGGAGGAGCGCAACCGGATCGCGCGCGAACTGCACGACGTGGTCGCCCACCACATGTCGGTGATCTCCATCCAGGCCCAGGTCGCCCCGCACCTGGTGGAGAACCCGTCCGAGGAGCTCAAGGAGAACCTCGCCGGCATCCGGACGAACGCCCTCGAGGCCCTTGCCGAACTGCGCCGGGTGCTCGGGGTGCTGCGCTCGGAGAACCCCGATGACCCCTACGGGCTCGGCGCGGCCGGCACCGGCGCCGCCCCGGACACGCCCCAGCCGACGCTCGACCGCCTCGACGCCCTCATGGAGAACACCCGCGCCGCCGGTCTCGACGTGGTCGCCACCGTCGAGGGCGAGATGCCCGTGTACCCGCCGGGGGTGCAGCTGTCGGCGTACCGGATGGTCCAGGAGGCGCTCAGCAACGCCCTGCGGCACGCGCCGGGTTCGCGGGTGCGGGTGGAGGTCGCCCACCGTCCCCGCGGCCTGTACCTGGAGATCGTCAACTCGCGCCCGCGGGACCCCGTACCGTCCTCCCCGGGGGCCGGGCACGGTCTGCTCGGGATGCGCGAGCGGGCGGCCATGCTGGGCGGCCGGGTCAGTGCCCGCCCGACCCCGCAGGGCGGTTTCGCGGTGTCCGCGTTCCTCCCGCGGGACGGCACGGCGCCGCCCGCCGACGGCCCCGGCGCGTGACCCGGACGACACGACGCCCCGCCCGGCCCCCGCCCCACCGACAGGAGAAGGAATCCCATGACGACCGGCGGCACCATCCGCGTACTGATCGCGGACGACCAGGAGATGGTCCGGCAGGGCTTCACCGTGCTGCTCGACGCCCACCCGGGCATCGAGGTGGTCGGACAGGCCGTGCACGGCCTGGACGCCGTCGCCAAGGTCGACGAACTCGCCCCGGACGTCGTGCTGATGGACATCCGCATGCCCGAACTCGGCGGCATCGAGGCCACCCACCGCATCACCCTCGCGCACCCGCACGTCAAGGTGCTGGTGCTCACCACCTTCGACCTCGACGAGTACGTGTACGACGCGCTGCGGGCCGGGGCCTCCGGGTTCCTGCTCAAGGACGCCTCCGCCGACCGGCTCGCCGAGGCGGTCCGGGTGGTGGCGGCCGGTGACGCCCTGCTCGCGCCCGGCGTGACCCGCAGACTGATCGCCGAGTTCTCCCGTCTCGACGGCAGGCCCAGGTCCCCCCGCAGGGAACGGGTCGGCGACCTCACGGAGCGCGAGACGGAGGTGCTGACGCTGATCGCGCAGGGCCTGTCCAACGCGGAGATGGCCGAGCGGCTCTTCGTGGCCGAGCAGACCGTGAAGACGCACGTGGGCCGGATCCTGGTGAAACTGGGCCTGCGGGACCGCACCCAGGCGGCGGTGTTCGCGTACGAGTCGGGGCTGGTGCGGCCGTCGGGGTACTGAACCGGGGGTGCCGGCGGGCCGCCCGCGGGACCCGTAGTACTTGAGGGGGACCGGTCGGAACCCCCCTCACTGCTGACGACGCCGGCCCCGCGCGCGCTTACCGTTTCGAACGTGACCGACATGACGCAGCCGCACCCCGCGCCGGGCGACCCGGACGACTCCTACGAGGCCTACCGGCCGCGCAGCCCCGAGTTCCGGGCAGCCGTGGACGCCCTGCGCGGCCTGCGCGAGGACCTCTTCGACGACGCCTTCGCCTACCGTCCGCTGCCCCGCAAGGAGCCGCAGGGACGCCTGCTGCGCGGTACGAAGGGCCGCAGGCGGGAGTACGCGGCATGGTCGCGGCACATCACGGTCGGCGTGGCCGGGGCCCTGGCGATGTTCATCGCGTGGGCGGACGACCCGGGCGGCGGTACGGGCATGCTGACCGGCCTGCTCGCCCTGGCCCCGGTGCTGCTGACGCTGGTGCGGCCGGTCGGCGCGTTCTGGCTGTCGCTCGCGGCGACCACCGTCGTCGCCGCCATCGGTTCCACGTACGGCGAGTGGCCCTGGCTGCCGGGCAGTTTCGCCGCCCACCTGATCGTCCTGACCGTCGTGGCGATACGCACCCGCCCGCGCATCGCCGCGTGGATGTGGATGCTGACCGCGGCCTACGGCTTCGTGGCCGACACCTTCTTCAGCTGGGGCCACTACGACACGGACGTCGCCCCCATGCTGGTCTTCTCCGCGATCGTGCTCCTCGTCGTCACCGTCCGGCACATCCGCCGGCAGGCCGAGGAGGAGGTGACGGCCCAGCAGACGGTCACCGCCCACGAACGCTCCCGCCGCACCCTGCTGGAGGAGCGCACCACGATCGCCCGCGAACTGCACGACGTGGTCGCCCACCACATGTCGGTGGTCGCCATCCAGGCGGAGGCCGCGCCCTACCGGGTGGAGAACCCGCCGCCGGAGCTGGAGAAGGCCTTCGCCACCATCCGGGAGAACGCGGTGGCCGCCCTCACCGAGCTGCGCCGGGTGCTGGGGGTGGTCCGCGCCGAGGACTACGAGGTCCCCGACGCCCCGCAGCCCACGCTCGCCGAACTGGACGGTCTGCTCGCGAACGTGCGGGAGACCGGCCTGGACGTGGAGAAGACGGTCACGGGCGCGGTCCGGGAACTGCCCCAGGGCGTGGAGCTCTCGGCGTACCGGATCGTGCAGGAGGCGCTGAGCAACACGCTGCGCCACGCTCCCGGCGCGAGCGCCCGCGTGGAGATCGGGTACGTCCTGGGCGGTCTGGGACTTCGGGTGGTCAACGCCCCGCCGCCGAACCCGTCCCTGGTCAAGCCCTCGCCGGGGGCCGGGCACGGCATCACGGGGATGCGGGAGAGGGTGGGCATGCTGAACGGCGAGATGACCGCGGAGCCGACGCCGGCGGGCGGCTACGAGGTGACGGTGTTCCTGCCGGTGGCCGCCGCGAGCGAGAGTGGGACATGACCATCCGAGTACTGATCGCCGACGACCAGATGATGGTGCGCGAGGGCTTCTCGGTCCTGCTGAACGCGATGCCGGACATCGAGGTGGTGGGCGAGGCGGTCAACGGCCGCCAGGCGGTCGAGCGGGTGCGGGAGCTGGCCCCGGACGTGGTCCTCATGGACATCCGCATGCCCGAGCTGAACGGCATCGAGGCGACGCGGGAGATCGTGGCGGCGGACGGCGCGGCGAAGGTCCTGGTGCTGACGACCTTCGATCTGGACGAGTACGTCTACCAGGCGCTGCGCGCGGGTGCCTCGGGCTTCCTGCTGAAGGACGCGTCGGCCCGGCAACTGGCGGACGGGGTCCGGGTGGTGGCGGCCGGCGAGGCACTGCTGGCCCCGTCCGTCACCAGGCGGCTGATCACCGAGTTCTCGAAGCTGTCGGACACCCCGCGCCTGTCCCCGACCGCCCTCGCGGCCTACGGCGACCTGACCGAGCGGGAGACGGAGGTGCTGGTCCTGATCGCCCAGGGCCTGTCGAACCTGGAGATAGCCGGGCGGCTGGTGGTGGCCGAGTCGACGGTCAAGACCCATGTGAGCCGGATCCTGGTCAAGCTGGGGCTGCGGGACCGCACCCAGGCGGCGGTCTTCGCGTACGAGGCGAGGCTGGTGACACCGGGCTAGGGCGAAACACGCCCCAGGGGGGCGTCCGGCACCGCCCGCGCCGGGGCGGCCGGGCCGGGGCGGAGGCGCCCCGCGGCTGTCTCCTGCGGCGGGCCGTCGTGCCCGCCCGCCTCCTCCCGCCGTACCCGTCGTGCCAGGACCCCCCTGGTCAGCAGCCCGTCCAGCGGCTAGCGTCCGTCCATGGCAGCAGTCGACGACCTCTCCTTCGATCCCTGGGATCCCGCGTTCCTGTCGGACCCGTACCCGGCGTACGCCGAACTGCGGGAGCGGGGGCGGGTGATCCGCTACGAGCCGACCGGCCAGTGGCTGGTACCGCGTCACGCGGACGTGTCGGCGCTGCTGCGGGACCGGCGGCTGGGGCGGACGTACCAGCACCGTTTCACGCACGAGGACTTCGGGCGGACGGCGCCCCCGGCGGATCAGGAGCCGTTCCACACGCTCAACGACCACGGGATGCTCGACCTGGAGCCGCCCGACCACACCCGGATCCGGCGGCTGGTGTCGAAGGCGTTCATCCCGCGCACGGTGGAGCGGCTGAAGCCGTACGTACGGCGGCTGGCCGGGGAACTGGTGGACCGGCTGGTGGAGGCCGGCGGGGGAGACCTGCTCGTCGACGTAGCCGAACCGCTGCCCGTCGCCGTGATCGCCGAGATGCTCGGCATCCCCGAGTCGGACCGGGGGCCTCTGCGGCCCTGGTCGGCGGACATCTGCGGGATGTACGAGCTCAACCCGTCGCCGCAGACCGCGGCGAGGGCCGTGCGGGCATCCGAGGAGTTCTCCGCGTACCTGCGCGAGCTCATCGCCCTGCGGCGCGCGCGGCCGGGCGACGACCTGATCTCCGGTCTCATCGCCGCGCACGACGAGGGCGACCGGCTCACCGAGCAGGAGCTGATCTCGACCGCGGTGCTGCTGCTCAACGCGGGCCACGAGGCGACCGTGAACGCCACCGTGAACGGCTGGTGGGCGCTCTTCAGGAACCCCGGGCAGCTGGACGCGCTGCGCGCCGACCACTCGCTGGTGCCCACCGCCGTCGAGGAGCTGATGCGGTACGACACCCCGCTCCAGCTCTTCGAGCGGTGGGTGCTCGACGACATCGAGATCGACGGGACGACCGTGCCGCGGGGCGCCGAGATCGCGATGCTCTTCGGGTCGGCCAACCACGATCCGGCCGTGTTCGCCGAGCCCGGCCGGCTCGACCTCACCCGCGCCGACAACCCGCACATCTCCTTCAGCGCGGGAATCCACTACTGCATCGGCGCCCCGCTGGCCCGCATCGAGCTCGCCGCCTCGATGACGGCCCTGCTGGAGAAGGCGCCGAAGCTGGCCCTGGCGGCGGAGCCCCGGCGCAAGCCGAACTTCGTGATCAGAGGGCTGGAGGGGCTCGACGTCACCGTCTGAGGCGGCTCGCGAGGCGGGTGGACACGGCCCACAGGGCCAGGCCCGCGGCCGTCCCGCCCAGCAGGGCGAGCGGCAGTTGCGCGTAGAGGACGCTGAAGTCGGGGCTCTGCTCGAAGCGCCAGAAGCGGGCGCGGACGTCGACGGACCACACCGCGAGGCCCGCGCCCCAGCCGAGCGCCATGGCGAGGCACCCGCCGGCCGCCTGCGTACGTTGTCCCATACCGGACACGGACGCGGCCCCGCCCGCCCCGGTTGCCGCCCCGCGCGGCTGTCTACGTCGTCATGTCGCGGCGGCGCAGGGCGGCCAGGCCGGCGGTGGTCAGGGCGGCGGCCGCCGTCAGCAGGAGCAGCACCGGGGTCCACCGCATCCCGCCGCCGGGCAGCTTCGGCAGGTGGGCGAAGGGGGACAGGTCCATGACCGCCCGCGGAGCGTCCAGCGCGGGACCGATCCAGCCGATGAGCAGGATCGCGCCCGCCACGCCCCAGGCCGCCGGCGCGAGACGGGGGGCCGTGCCGTACAGCAGGACGGCCGAAGCGCCGACCACCCAGATCGCGGGGAGCTGCACCAGGCAGGCGCCGAGGAGCGGGAGGACGTCCCGGCCGTGGCCCAGCGCCAGCCCCGCGCCGGCCAGGAGCATGATCAGCGCCGAGCCGCCGAAGGCGGCCACGAGGTGGCCGGCCGCCCAGCGCAGCCTGCCCACCGCGTTCGCCAGGACGGGTTCCGCGCGGCCCGACGTCTCCTCACCGTGCAGCCGCAGGACGGACCCGACGACGTACAGCGCCGCGATCAGGCCGGGCATGCCGGCCATCGAGGCGAGGAACGCGTCCGTGAGCCCCGACCGGCCGCCCATCCGCTCGAAGATCTGCCGGGCCCGGTCGTTGTCGCCGACCAGATCGGCCACGCCGTCCGTCAGCCCGCCGTAGACCACTCCGGCGAGGAGGAAGCCGGCGCTCCAGCCGGCCACCGCGCCGCGTTGCAGCCGCCACGCCAGCGCGGCGGCCGTGCCGAGGCGGCCCGTCGCCGGCCCCGGCCGGGCCGGCAGGAAGCTCATGCCGACGTCCCGGCGGCCGGCCAGCAGGTACGCCACCGCCCCCTGTGCGGCGGCCGCGCCGGCGAACAGCGCGAGCACCCACCAGCGTTCGCCGGCGAACGGCCGCAGGTTCTCCAGCCAGCCCAGCGGGGACAGCCAGGTCGGCGCCGCCGACCCGTCGTCGGCCGCGGAGTCGCCCGCGGCGCGCAGGACGAACGCGCAGCCGAGGGCGGCGGACGTCAGGCCCCGGGCCGCCCGGGCGCTCTCGGTGAGCTGCGCGACGATCGCCGCCATGGTCGCGAAGAGCATGCCGACCCCGGCGAGGCCGAGGCCCAGGGCCGCCGCGCCCGCCGCCCCCTGCCCCGCCAGGCCCGCCGTCACCAGCAGGGCCAGGACGCCGTTCGCGACGCCCGCGGCCAGCAGCGCCGCCGTCAGGGAGGCCCGGCGGCCCACCGCACCGGACGCGACGAGTTCCTGACGGCCGCTCTCCTCCTCGTCCCGGGTGTGCCGTACGACGACCAGCAGGCTCGTCACCGCGGCGATCAGGCCCGCGAAGACGCCCACCCGCCAGGCGGTGAGCGCGCCGAGGGAGTCGTCGAAGACGGGACCGATCAGCGCGCGGAAGGAGGCGTTGGCGTCCATCTGGCGGAGCAGACGGGCGCGGTCGGCGGGGGTGGAGTAGATCCCTTCCAGGGTGCTCGGCATGGAGAGGACCATCAGGGTGTTCACGGCCACCCAGACCGGGACGAGCAGCCGGTCGCGGCGCAGCGCGAAGCGCAGCAGGGTGCCGGTGCCGGCGAGGGCGCTCACCGCCCGCTCGTCTCGTAGTGGCGCAGGAACAGTTCCTCCAGGGTCGGCGGCGCCGAGGTGAGCGAGCGGACGCCCGACCGGGTCAGCGACCGCAGGACGGCGTCGAGTCCGTCGGGGTCGACCCGCAACTTCACACGGCGGCCCCGCACGTCGAGGTCGTGCACGCCGGGGAGTCCGGTCAGCCCGTCCGGTTCGCCCGCGAGTTCCGCCGTGACGGTGGTCCGGGTCAGGTGGCGCAGCTCGGCCAGCGATCCCGTCTCCACCGTGCGGCCCTTGCGGATGATGCTGACGCGGTCGCACAGCTCCTCGACCTCGCCGAGGATGTGGGAGGAGAGCAGGACGGTGCGGCCGCGGCCTTGTTCCTCCCGCACACAGCGCCGGAAGACCTCCTCCATGAGGGGGTCCAGGCCCGAGGTCGGCTCGTCCAGGACGAGCAGGTCGACGTCCGAGGCGAACGCGGCGACCAGGGCGACCTTCTGCCGGTTGCCCTTGGAGTAGGTGCGGCCCTTCTTGGTGGGGTCCAGTTCGAAGCGGTCGACCAGGTCGGCCCGGCGGCCCGCGTCCAGTCCGCCGCGCAGCCTGCCGTACAGGTCGATGACCTCGCCGCCGGACAGGTTGCGCCACAGGGTCACGTCGCCCGGCACGTACGCGATGCGGCGGTGCGCCTCGACGGCGTCGGTCCACGGGTCGAGGCCGAGGATCCGCGCGGTGCCGGAGTCGGCGCGCAGCAGGCCGAGCAGGACGCGCAGGGTGGTGGACTTGCCGGAGCCGTTGGGGCCGAGGAAGCCGTGCACCTCGCCCGTCCCGACCTCCAGATCGAGTCCGTCGAGTGCGCGGGTACGGCCGAAGGACTTGTGCAGTCCGGACACCGAGATGGCCTTCGTCATGGCTCCGAACCTACGCTTCTTTCAGAAATTTGTGAAGATAAGGAAGTTCATGAAGAAACGTTAGGATGGGGTCATGAGCGAGACAGCGGGTGGACGCCCGGGTGGGCGCGACGCGGAGGCCGTGTCGAAGTTCGTCGAGTCCTTCGCGGCCCAGCTCGTCGAGGCGGGGATGCAGCGCATGGCGGCGCGGGTCTTCGCCGCGCTCCTCTCCTCCGACGAGGGTGTGCTGACCTCCGCCGAACTGGGCGAACAGCTGCGGATCAGCCCCGCCGCCGTCTCCGGCGCGGTGCGCTACCTGGCCCAGGCGCACATGGTCTCCCGCGAGCGGGAGCCCGGATCGCGGCGGGAGCGCTACCGGGTGCACGGCGACCAGTGGTACGAGGCGCTGACCAGCCGCGACGCGATCGTCAAACGGTGGGAGGGCGCGCTGCGCGAGGGTGTCCTGAGTCTCGGCCCGCACACGCCCGCCGGGCGCCGGATGGCCGAGACACTCGCGTTCTTCGAGTTCGTGGAGGGCGAGCTCGTGGCCATGACGGAGCGCTGGCGCGTGCACCGGGCGACGCTGTTCGAGGAGGGCTAGCCGGCTCAGCGCCCCGGCAGCATCAGGCCGAGGGCCCCTTCCCGCACCGTCCAGGTGCGCCGGCGTACCGGGCCGGCGACCGTCGCGTCCGCCCGGTAGCGGAAGTCCGCGCCGGACACGGTGACCGTCCGCCCCCGCGCCTCCAGGGGCACCGCCACCGCGCCCAGGGACAGCGGCCGGACCTCCACGACCGCCGTGCCGGAAGGTCCCGGGGTCACCGACACCGCCTCCACCGGCTGGTCGAGGTCGACCAGCGTCACGCCGTCCACCTCGATGCGCAGCCGCGCGGGTCCGGGCGGGGCGAGCGCGGGGGAGGGCCGGGACGGCCGCGACGGGACCAGCGTGCGGAACAGCGACTGGTAGGTCCGCAGCCACGGATGACCGCCCGCGACGAGCCCGGCCTGCGCGACGGACGGCTCGGGAGCGGTGGCGAGGGGCACCGGCGGTATCCGCAGCGCACCCAGCACCACCCCGTCGCTGTCGTCCACCAGTACGTCGAGACGGCGTTCGGCGCCGTCCAGGACGGCGCGGGCCGCCGCCACGGCCCCCGTGGGCACCCCCAGGGCGTGCGCGACGCCCAGGGCCGCGCCCACCGGCACCACCGACAGCACGCACTCGGCCAGGGCCCGCTGCCGGTGCAGCAGGGCCACCGCGCGGATCAGGGCGCGGTCGTCCCCGATCACCACGGGCCGCCGCGAACCCCGCCTGGCCAGGACCCGGGCGAACTCCTCCGGGTCCTCCGGAAGGCACACCTTGGTGCTCGCCGCACCCGCGCTGAGCACGTCTTTCGCGATCCGTACGGACTCCCCGTCCGTGCGCCGGGCGGCCGGGTCGACGATCACCAGCAGCTGATCGGACGTCGGAGAAGTCGCCACCTCGGTCCTGCCTCGCTTCCTCGGGTAGCATCTTTGTGCAAGAGCCCCTTGCGCTATTGCGCCAGGGGCTTGGTCTATTCCGGGGCATCCGGGTCCGACAAGCGGCGACCGACGGCGGTCGCGGTGCACGTGGTGCACGCGGTGGAAAGTGCCACCGCGTACGCCCCTGGCCTTGGACATGCCCCACCCGGAAGGGGTGTACGCGCGTGCCCGCACTTGTGCTGCTCGGTGCTCAGTGGGGTGACGAAGGCAAGGGAAAGGCCACCGACCTTCTCGGTGGCTCGGTGGATTACGTAGTGCGCTACCAGGGCGGCAACAACGCCGGCCACACGGTCGTCGTGGGCGACCAGAAGTACGCACTCCACCTGCTCCCTTCGGGCATTCTGTCACCCGGCTGTACGCCGGTCATCGGTAACGGTGTCGTTGTCGACCCGTCGGTCCTGCTCTCCGAGCTGAGCGGTCTGAACGAGCGCGGCGTCGACACGTCGAAGCTGCTGATCAGCGGCAACGCGCACATCATCACCCCCTACAACGTCACTGTCGACAAGGTGACGGAACGCTTCCTCGGAAAGCGCAAGATCGGCACCACCGGGCGCGGCATCGGCCCGACCTACGCCGACAAGATCAACCGCGTCGGCATCCGGGTCCAGGACCTGTACGACGAGTCGATCCTGACCCAGAAGGTCGAGGCGGCGCTCGACGGCAAGAACCAGCTGCTGACCAAGCTGTACAACCGCCGCGCGATCGCCGTCGACCAGGTCGTCGAGGAACTGCTCGGCTACGCGGAGAAGCTCGCTCCGTACGTCACCGACACGGTCCTGCTCCTCAACCAGGCCCTGGAGGCGGACAAGGTCGTCCTCTTCGAGGGCGGTCAGGGCACGCTCCTCGACATCGACCACGGCACGTACCCCTTCGTCACCTCGTCCAACCCGACCGCGGGCGGCGCCTGCACGGGCGCGGGCGTGGGCCCGACGAAGATCAGCCGGGTCATCGGCATCCTGAAGGCCTACACCACGCGGGTCGGCTCGGGTCCCTTCCCGACCGAGCTCTTCGACGAGGACGGCGAGGCGCTGCGCCGCATCGGCGGCGAGCGGGGCGTGACCACCGGCCGCGACCGCCGCTGCGGCTGGTTCGACGCGGTCATCGCCCGCTACGCGACCCGGGTGAACGGCCTGACGGACTTCTTCCTCACCAAGCTCGACGTGCTGACCGGCTGGGAGCAGATCCCGGTCTGTGTGGCGTACGAGATCGACGGCAAGCGCGTCGAGGAACTGCCGTACTCGCAGAGCGACTTCCACCACGCGAAGCCGATCTACGAGACGCTTCCGGGCTGGTCCGAGGACATCACCAAGGCCAAGTCCTTCTCCGACCTGCCGAAGAACGCCCAGGCGTACGTGAAGGCGCTGGAGGAGATGTCCGGCGCCCCGATCTCCGCGATCGGCGTGGGCCCGGGCCGGGACGAGACGATCGAGATCAACTCGTTCCTGTGACGACGGGGCGGCGCGCCGTCGCCGCCTTCACGGGCCGGTCCGGGACACCCCGGGCCGGCCCGTTCCGCTGTGCTCCCCAAGCCGCTGTTCGAACCGGGCGATACGGGTCGAACGGGAATATTCTGGGCATTGCACGATCCACGTGCGTCGGCCGAGGAAGGTGAGTGCGATGCGCGTACTGCTCAAGGCGTCCATGGACACGGAGAAGGCGAACGAGGCGATCCGCAGCGGCACCCTGGCGAAGCTGATCGAGGAGTCGATGGAGCAGATCAAGCCCGAAGCGGCCTACTTCACCACCGACCACGGCAAGCGCACCGCCTACGTGTTCTTCGACATGCAGGACAGCGCGCAGATGCCGGTGCTGAGCGAACCGTTCTTCCTCAACCTCGGAGCCGAGATCTCCTACACGCCCGTGATGAACATGGAGGACGTGCAGCGGGGTCTGTCCCAGCTCGGCCGCTGAACGTCCGGTCAGCTGAAGACGATCATCGAACCCTGCGCCAGGCTCCGCGTCGCCGCCGCGTACAGCCCCAGCCACACGTGGCGCTCGCGCGCGAACGGACTGGGATCGTACGGCGCCGCGACGGCGGGCTCCTCCAACTCCGTCGGACCGGCGGGCGGCTGCGGGGCGGCCGGCGGATTGGCCGGATCGATGCCGATGGACGGACCCACGAACTCCAGCTCCCGCAACAGGGACTGCGCGGAACCCAACGGGCCGCCGCCCGCGAGGAGTTCGTCATTGGACAGCGGCTGCGGGAAGTCCACGGGGACGTACGCGCCCGCGTGGTCGTAGTGCCAGACCAGGTGCGACTGCTTGGCCGTCGCCTCGAACATCTCGAGGAGCTGCTCGTAGTCGCCGCCGAGTTCGTCCACCGGCGTCACCGGCAGACCGCACACCTGGAGGAGGTAGGCGCGGCGCAGGAAGTGCAGGGCGTCGTAGTCGAAGCCGGCCACCGGGGCGACCTCGCCGGACAGCCCGGGCATGTACTGGTACACCGGCACCGGCGGGAGACCCGCCTCGGCCAGCACCTTGTTGTACTGGGCGAGTTCGTCGGCGAAGGGGTTGTCGGGGGTGTGGCACAACACGTCGACGAGCGGCACCAGCCACAGGTCACAGGCCAAAGAGAGCTCCTCACTCAGTACGTTGACCGGTCAGGGAAGACTAGTCGGTGCGGCACGCATCAGCTCCCCTCGTGCAGGTCCCATACCCACACTCCGGCCACCCGCCTACCCGGCCGGCCGACCAGCTCGTCCACCGTCTCACGCAGCCGGTCCGCGTGCGGCTGCGGGGCCAGCACCAGCGCGCCCGCCCGCCAGTGGGCGAGATCCTCGCGGGCCGCGGCCCGGGCGCGGGCGTCCACCACCGGGACGACGCCCGTGTACCGCACGTCCCGCAGCAGGCTCGCCGTGAAGCGCAGCGGGACACCGTAGACGCCGGTGCGGTCGCCGTCGCCCTGGGGGCCGTTGAAGTAGCCCCCCGGCATCCGGAAGCCGAGGCCCGACACCGTCTGCCAGTGCAGCGCCTCGGCGTCCTGGGGGTCGGCGAGCGGCACCGGGACCAGCGTCTCGCCGTCCCTGACGTACGTCTTCCAGGTGCCCTCGGTGAAGAAGGCGGGCACCTCGGCGCGCGGCCCGGACTTCAGCGGGGCGGGGACGAGGGGGAGCAGGGCGAGGCAGACGGCGAGCACGCCCGCGTACTGCGTGCCCAGGCGGCGGGCGCGCGCCAGCCGGTCGACCGCCAGGGCGAGCAGCATGCCCAGCGGCGGGGCGCAGACCAGCGCGAACCGGCTCTCGATGACCGACTCGAAGAGCGGGAGAGCGGCGAGCGCGGCCCACGGCCCGGGGACGGAGGTGCCGGTGAGGGGGAGGGCGATCCGCGACCCCAGCGACAGCACCGCCGCGCCCGCCGCCGTGAAGGCCAGCGCCCTGACCGCGGGCCGCCGCCACAGCCCCACCGTGATCGCGAGGGCCAGCAGGACCAGCGGCCAGCCGTAGAAGGCGTTCTGCTCGGTGGGGTTGAGGGAGAGCGCGTCGGCCCGGCGGGCGTCGCCCGCGATCAGCGAGCGCTCGGCGAAGGAGAGCAGCGCCCGCACGGAGTTGGCGACGCCGGGCGCGGTGCCGTGGTCGATGCCGGTGTAGCTCTGCGGTCCGGAGAACTGCCAGGCCAGGGGGTAGAGCACGAGCGGCAGGCACACGGCGGCGGCGATCGCCACACCGGTCAGCAGGGGCCGCGCCGCCCGGCGGGCGACGTCGGGGCGGACCGCGCCGTAGGCGACGGCGAACAGCAGCATGCCGACCGCGGCCAGCAGCAGGGGCTCCTCGCCGAGGAAGACCTGGTAGGCCGTCATCAGGCCGAGGACCACCGCGTCCCGGGTGACCCGCTCCCCGGTCGTGAGCCGCAGCGCGCGCTCGATGATCGCCGGGATCATGAACAGCACGACGAAGTTCGGGTGGGCGTTGGCGTGGCTGACCAGGGGCGGGGCGAACGCGGCCAGCGCGGCCCCGGCGAAGGCGGCCGCGCGCTGGCGCACCAGGCGTTTCACGATCAGCCGGTACCAGGCGGCCGCCGTCGCCGCCGTCCCCAGCGTCAGCACCAGGGTGAGCGTCACGGCCGGGCCGAGCAGCAGCGTGAGGGGGGTGAGCGGGACGGAGAGACCCGGCATCGTGGTGTTGGCCATCAGGTTCACGCCGCCGGGGAAGCCCTGGAGGTCGGTGAACAGGGGATTGCGCAGGTGGGCGACGTTGTCCGCGGTGACCGCGAAGAACCACTCCCACTGGTTCTGGTCCTGGAGGGAGTCGGTGAGGTAGCGGTGGGCCGGGTCGAGGAGGTGGCCCGAGTGCAGGGCCGCCGCCATCGCGAGGAACAGCAGGACGGCGACGACGTCCGCCGCCCTCGGGACCGGTATCCGCAGCCGGACCAGGTCGCGCAGGAACCGGAGGTAGTCCGCGGGCCGCACCTTCGAGCCGGGCCGGTGCGACCAGTGCACGGGCACCTCGGCGACCGGCCAGCCGGCGCGCTGGAAGTGCCTCAGCACCTCCACGTCGATGGCCCAGCCGTTGAGGCGGGAGGCGGCGAACGCGGTGCGGGCCCGGTCGCCTTCGAACAGCTTGAACCCGCACTGGGTGTCCCGCGTGCCGCGCAGGGTCGTCCGGCGTATGAGGACGCTGCCCGCCGTGCCGAGGAGTTCGCGTATCCGGTGCTGGCGGTCGCCGAGGGTCGCGCCGGGCACGGCCCGTGAGCCGATCGCCGCCGCGTGGCCGTCGGCGAGCGCCTTCTCCAGGTGTTCCAGTTCCTCGACGGGGGTGGCGAGATCGGCGTCCATGACCAGGACGTGGTGGCCCCGGCTGGCGGCGACCCCGTTGCGCAGGGCGTGGCCCTTGCCCCGGTTGCCGGTGCCGGGTCCGGCGACGAGCCGTATCCGGGGGTCCCGGCGGACGGTGACGAGTTCACGGGTCGCGTCGGTGGAGCCGTCGTCGGCGACCAGGACCTCCCAGCTGCCCCAGCGGCCGCCCTCCCCGTCGAGGTGGCGGGTGACGGCGTCCAGGGTGGGGCCCAGCCGGCGTTCCTCGTTGTAGGCGGGGATGACGACGGAGAGCGCGACGGGCCCCGTGTGCCGTGCGGTGCGGGGCGGGCCGGGGGCTTGTGCCCCGCTCACTGAGCGGCCAGCCGCTCGATCAGGGCCATGGAGTCGTCGTTGTACGCGGCGAGGATCACGCGCGCGGTGGCGGTGTCGCGGTCGTACAGGGCGTCGACCAGTTCGGTGTGTCCCGACCACAGCAGGCCGCGCAGATCGGCCGGCCGGGGCAGGTGCTGGACCGTGCAGACCCAGGACTGCAACCGCAGCCGGTGCAGGAAGTCGGCGAGATAGGGGTTGCCGAACAGGGCGCTCAACTCGCGCCAGAAACGCAGGTCGTAGCCGATGAGCACGGTGAGGTCGCCGGCGGACGCGGCCCGCTGCGCCTCCTCGCCGCGGCGGCGCACCCCCGCGATGGCGGCGGCGGTCCGCGGGTCCTCGTAGTCGTGGTGGTGCCGCCGGCCCTCGTCCAGGGCGAGGAACATGCCCTCGATGATCAGGCTGCGCGCCTCGATCATGCCCCGGAAGTCCTGCACGGAGTACTCGTGGACCCGGAAGCCCCGGTGCTGGTCGGCCTCCAGGAGCCCCTGCGCGGAGAGGTCGACCAGGGCCTCGCGCACGGGGGTCGCGGAGACGCCGTACTGCTCGGCGATCTCCTTGACGGTGAACTCCTGGCCCGGCTTGAGCCGTCCGCCCAGCACCTCGTCGCGAAGCGCGTCGGCGATCTGCTGACGCAGGGTGCTGCGCGTCACGGCTCCGCTGCCGGTGCTGCCGGGCATGGTCGGGGCGTCTCCATCGTCGGTGCGGAAGGAAAGGGCGTGCTCGTCGGTATGTACGAGCACGCCACCTTACGCGTTCGACGAATTCCGGACCGGCTGCGCACGGACCCCGTGATCCGCCCCGGACGCACCCCGGTTCCCGCCGGGTGGTGTCAGCGCTCCGTGTACTCGTCGGCCACGGTGAGGGCCGCGTCCAGGGCCGCAAGGCCCTCCTTGACCTCGGACTCGGAGACGTTGAGCGGCGGAACGAAGTGGGTGCGGTTCATGTTCACGAACGGCCACGCACCGGCCTTCTTGGCGGCCGCCCCGAACGCGGCCATCGCCGCGTTGGCCTCGCCGGCCGCGTTGTACGGCACCAGCGGCTCGCGGGTCTCCCGGTTCTTGACCAGCTCCAGCGCCCAGAACATGCCGACCCCGCGAACCTCGCCGACGCTGACGTGCCGCTCGGCCAGCTCCCGCAGCCCCGGACCGACGACCGAGGCACCCAGGTCCCTCGCGTTCTCGACGATGCCCTCCTGCGCCATGACGCCGATCGTCGCGACGGCGGCCGCGCAGGCCAGCGGGTGCCCGGAGTACGTCAGACCGCCCGGGTAGGGCCGCCTGGCGAAGGTCTCCGCGATGGCGCCGGAGATCGCGACCCCGCCGAGCGGGACATAGCCGCTGTTCACGCCCTTGGCGAAGGTCATCAGGTCGGGCTTCACGTCGAACAGGTCGGCCGCGAACCACTCGCCGGTGCGACCGAACCCGGCCATGACCTCGTCCAGGACGAAGACGATCCCGTGGGTGTCGCACAGCTCGCGCACCCCGGCGAGGTAGCCGGGCGGTGGCACCATGATCCCGGCGGTGCCGGGGACGGTCTCCAGGATGATCGCGGCGATCGTCCCGGGCCCCTCGAAGGCGATCGTCGTCTCCAGGTGCTCCAGCGCCCGCGCGGTCTCCTGCTCCTCCGTCTCCGCGTAGAAGCGGGAGCGGTACAGGTAGGGCGCCCAGAAGTGCACGACGCCGGCCGTCGCGGTGTCGGAGGCCCAGCGGCGCGGGTCGCCGGTGAGGTTCACGGCCTGCTGGGTGCCGCCGTGGTACGAGCGGTAGGCGGACAGCACCTTGGCGCGCCCGGTGTGCAGCCGGGCCATCCGCACGGCGTGCTCGACCGCGTCCGCCCCGCCGTTGGTGAAGAAGATCTTGTCGAGGTCGCCGGGGGTGCGCTCGGCGATCAGACGGGCCGCCTCCGACCGGGCCTCGACGGCGAAGGCGGGCGCGAAGGTGGTCAGGTGGGCGGCCTGCTCCTGGATCGCGGCGACGACCTTCGGGTGCTGGTAGCCGATGTTCGCGTAGACGAGCCCGCTGGTGAGGTCGAGGTACCGCTTGCCGTCGTAGTCCCAGAAGTAGGACCCCTGCGCGCCGGCCACGGCGAGCGGGTCGATGAGCTCCTGGGCGGACCAGGAGTGGAAGACATGCGCGCGGTCCGCGGCCTTCACGGCGGCGCCGGCCTGGGGGTCGGTCTGAGGGGTCATGCCGGTGAGCGTAAATGTCCGCGATGCGGAAGCGGTATCGGCGTCCTGTTCCGTGGAGGGGACGTTTTAGCGACAGGTTGTCGGGCGTGCGGACGGGTCCGCGCACGCCGGCGGGCCGGGGGTGGGCGGACCCCGGCCCCGGGGGAACGGCTGTCCGAGCCGCCGGGCGGGCCGAGCGCGCTGTTACGCAACCGTAGACAGCGCGCCGCACTACGGCCCGGACCGCCGGATTATTCTCGGCTGGAATGCACATGGACCGATCACACATGTGCGGGAGAGGCGGCGCTGCGATGGAGAAGCTGGGCCCGGAGGACCCGCAGCGCATCGGCGGCTACCGGCTGCTCGCGCGGCTGGGCGCGGGCGGCATGGGGCAGGTCTACCTCGCCCGGTCGGACCGGGGGCGGACCGTCGCCGTGAAGCTGGTCCGGCGGGAGCTGGCGGCACGCGAGGAGTTCCGGGCGCGGTTCCGGCAGGAGGTGCGCAACGCCCAGCGGGTCGGCGGGTTCTGGACCGCGCCCGTCCTGGACGCCGACACCGAGGCCGCCGTGCCCTGGGTGGCCACCGGCTATGTCGCGGGGCCGAGCCTCCAGCAGGTCGTGAGCCACGACCACGGCCCGCTGCCCGAGCGGTCGGTGCGCATCCTCGCCGCCGGGCTCGCCCACGCGCTGGCCAACATCCACGCGGCCGGGATCGTCCACCGTGACCTCAAGCCGTCCAACGTGATGGTCACCATCGAGGGGCCGCGCGTCATCGACTTCGGTGTGGCGCGGGCCCTGGAGAGCGTGAGCGGGGACAGCCGGCTGACCCAGACCGGCGCGGTCATCGGCTCGCCCGGCTTCATGGCCCCCGAGCAGCTGCGCGGCGCCCCGGTCACGCCCGCGAGCGACGTCTTCTGCCTCGGCTCCGTCATCACCTACGCCGCCACCGGCGGGCTGCCCTTCGGTCCGGCCGACAGCGGGCCGCACGCCCTGATGTTCCGCATCGCCCAGAACGAACCCGACCTGTCGGGCGTCCCCGAGGGCATCGCCGACCTGGTCCGCGGCTGTCTGCGCAAGGACCCGGGCGCCCGTCCCTCCCTCGACCGCGTCCTGGAGCTCACCGGGGTCGACGACACCGTCTCCGACGGCCGCTCCCGCGATCCGTGGCTGCCCGGCTCCCTGGTGGCCGAGCTCGGCCGTCACGCCGTGCGGTTGCTGGAGGTGGAGGACCCCGAGGGCACCGGCGGAACGGCGGGTGCGGACCTGTCCGGTCCGGGTTCCCCCTTCCCGTCCCCCTCCTACTCCGGCCCGTCCGTCCACCCCGCGGCCCCCGCGCAGTCGGGTCCGCCGGCCCGGCCCGCCGCGGGCGCCTACCCGGCGGCCGCCTCCGAGGCCTTCCCGCAGCACTCCGGCCCGCGCGAGGACGCGTCCTCGGCGGACCACCGCCCCACGCTGCTCGCGGGCGCCGACGGCATCCCCGCGCAGCCCCTCCCGCCCGGGGCGACCGCCCCGGCCCACCCGGCGTACGGCCGCCCTCAGCAGCATCCGCAGCCGTCCGTGCCCCCGGCCCTGCCGGACGGCTGGTCGCCCGCGCCCGGCGGACAGGCGCCGTACAACCCGTACGCGGACGGTCCGGCGGGCCCCGGTACCGGCGCCGGGTACGGCGGGTACGGACCGGCGGACCCGCAGGAGCCGCAGGAGCCGCCGCGCCGCAGCGGCCGTACGACCGGCCTGCTCGTGGCGGTGGCCCTGGTGGTCGCGGTCGCGGCGGGCGGATCGGTGTACGCGTTCATGAACGGGGACGGCGACACCACCGCGCAGCCCACGCCCGCGGGGTCCTCCGCGGCGAAGGGCTCGCAGCTGCCGTCACCGGACCCGACCGGGTCCGCCCCGTCCTCGGCGTCCCCCTCCGCGTCCGCGGCGGACGGCGTGGTTCCCGATTCCTACCTCGGGAGCTGGACCACCACGGTCACCGGCGCGGGCGGCAAGGAGACCCGGCGGCTGACCCTCACCCAGGGGAAGGTGGGCGACACGGTGCTCGCGCTCATCGCCGACGGCAAGGGTTACCACTGCGAGTTCAGCGCCACGCTCTCCCGTCGCCCGGGCGGCGACGGCCCGCTGGAGATCGGCCCCTCGAAGGTCACCGCCGGAGAACCCCTCTCCGCGTGCACCCCCGGCGCCGCCTCGGAGGTCACCCTCCTCACCGACGGCGGCCTGCGCCGCGAGAACACCGGAACCGGCGAAAAACTCACCTACACCCGCAACTGACCCCGTCACCTCCGGGCCCGGGGAAGCGGTCGGCTGCCGAGGGCGCGGGCGAGCGGGCGGCCGTTCCCTCACCGGGGCCGCCGATTCCGGGATGTCCGGCCTGCGATCGCACGACGACTTTGCGATCGCCCGAGCGAGCCGCCCTCGCGTGTGCCGTCCGGTCCGCGAGTCCCTGCGGGCGACCGCAGGGCGGCTTCCGCGTTCGCCCGGGTGACGGGGCGGGGCGCCCACCGGGGAGGCGGTCCGGGCCGGGGGTGTCAGCGGGGTTCCGGGGGGCGTTGGCGGGGCATGTTGGGGCGGGTGTTCGCGCCGGGCGGCATCGGCAGGCGGCCGTATCCCGAACCGGCCTCCGGGCGTCCGCCGGGGGCGACCGCCGCCTGCATCCCCATCGGAGCGGGCCCGGTCCGGAACTCGACCATCCAGTCGGCCGTCTCCGTGCGCACCAGCTCCGTGACGTCCTCCGAGAAGCGGCGCAGCACCGCGAGGCACCGCTCGGCGGCCTCGCTCGCCGTGCCCTCCGCCGGGCCCAGCACCTCGCGGACGCTCTCCGAGGCCCAGTCGAACTGGAGCACCTGGATCCGGCGCTGCACGGCCTGGGCGGTGGCCACGTCCCTCATCCAGCCGGACGTCACGCCGAAGAACCGGTCCACGGCCAGGCACGCCACCGCCAGCAGCAGGGCCAGATAGCCCCAGGGCGCGACACCGCCCACCACCCGGGTCACGTCCAGCAGCGGCAGCGCCGCCGCGCACACCGCCCCCACCGCCGCCCCGGTGCGCAGGACCCGGGCGGCCCGCCGCTTGCCCACCCGGTCCGCGAGGTACCAGGCGGCGGTCGCCAGGGCCCCGGACTCCACCCAGCGGTACAGCTCGTCCAGCCGCTCGGCGGGCTCGCCCCAGTCCCCGTGCGGAAGCGTCCGCCCGGCCAGATCGCCCGGGCGCAGTCCGGCCGCGCCCTCACTCCGCCCGTCCTGGGGCGGACCCTCGGGCTGCATCTCCGGCTGCTGACCCACCCGGCACTCCCTACTGATCCCGACCGATCCCGGCCGATTGATCCCGACCCTCGACCCGGACCGTTCCATCCCGACCGGTCCGACCCCTCACGTCGCGTGACACCCGTGACGGCTGATGCTGACGCGCCGGACCTTTCCTACCTCCCAATGGGTGGCGAAGAGGAAGGTTTCGCCTCTTTTACGCCTGGAAGTGGGCCTTGATCAGGTATAGGACTCACACATAACTCACTCGAAAGAGTGCTGGGGCGACACCCGCACAGACCACGTAGGCTCGTGCCGAGCGGGAAAGACCCGCCCGAAGGCACGCCCGACAGTCGCAGGACACAGGAGCTGATCGTGATTCCCGGTGGTGGCCAGCCCAACATGCAGCAGCTGCTCCAGCAGGCCCAGAAGATGCAGCAGGACCTGGCCCGTGCCCAGGAGGAGCTGGCGAACACGGAGGTCGACGGTCAGGCGGGCGGCGGCCTGGTGAAGGCCACCGTGACCGGCTCCGGCGAGCTGCGCGGACTGCGGATCGACCCGAAGGCGGTGGATCCGGAGGACACCGAGACCCTCGCCGACCTGATCGTCGCGGCGGTCCAGGCGGCCAACGAGAACGCGCAGACGCTCCAGCAGCAGAAGCTCGGCCCGCTGGCCCAGGGACTGGGCGGCGGCGGCATCCCGGGTCTGCCTTTCTAGGACCGGTCCGCCTTACGCGGACCGGCCTCGGCCGACTACCGTACGTACCGCAAGGAACCTCAGGAAGGACGGCAGTCCGTTGTACGAAGGCGTGGTCCAGGACCTCATCGACGAGCTGGGGCGGCTGCCCGGCGTCGGTCCCAAGAGCGCGCAGCGGATCGCCTTCCACATCCTCCAGGCGGAACCGACGGACGTACGGCGGCTCGCGCAGGCCCTGATGGAGGTCAAGGCGAAGGTCCGCTTCTGTGCCACCTGCGGCAACGTGGCGCAGGAGGAGCTGTGCGGCATCTGCCGGGACCCGCGCCGCGACCCGGCGGTCATCTGCGTCGTCGAGGAGCCGAAGGACGTCGTCGCGGTCGAGCGCACCCGTGAGTTCCGCGGCAGGTACCACGTCCTGGGCGGCGCCATCAGCCCCATCGAGGGCGTCGGCCCCGACGACCTGCGCATCCGGGAGCTGCTCGCGCGGCTGGCCGACGGCACGGTCACGGAGCTGATCCTCGCCACGGACCCCAACCTGGAGGGCGAGGCGACGGCCACCTACCTCGCCCGCATGATCAAACCCATGGGCCTGAAGGTCACCCGCCTGGCCAGCGGCCTCCCGGTGGGCGGCGACCTGGAATACGCGGACGAGGTCACCCTCGGCCGCGCCTTCGAGGGGAGACGACTCCTAGATGTCTGACGCCACGCTGCACGCGACGGGACGGAACCCGGACGACTTCGCGGTCCAGATCGCGGACCAGGTCGAGAGCTTCCTGGTGGCCGTCACCGAGGTGGCGAAGGGTGACGAGCCGGGCTCGGCGGTCCCCTTCCTGCTGCTGGAGGTCTCCCAGCTGCTCCTGGCCGGCGGCCGGCTCGGCGCGCACGAGGACATCGTCCCCGACGAGCGCTACGAGCCCGACCCGGGTTTCGAGCCCGACGCCGACGAGCTCCGCGAGAACCTGGCCCGGCTGCTGGAGCCGGTGGACGTCTACTCGGAGGTCTTCGACCCGTACGAGCCCCGCAAGGCGCCCGTGCCGGCCCGGATCTCCGACGACCTCGCCGACGTCATCGCCGATCTGCGCCACGGCATGGTCCACTACCGCGCGGGCCGGGTCACCGAGGCCCTGTGGTGGTGGCAGTTCTCCTACTTCTCCAACTGGGGCTCCACCGCCTCGGCGACCCTGCGCGCCCTGCACTCGGTGCTCGCGCACATCCGGCTGAACCAGCCCCTGGAGGAGCTGGACGGTCTCGACACCGACCAGAGCACGCTCGGCGACGAGACCCTCGAGTTCGAGGCCGGCCGGGTCATGGCGGAGGAGATCGGCGAGCGGCTGGGCGTCCACCCGGCGAACCGGGGATAACGGGGGCCACCGGCCACCCCGCCCGGGGCCGCGCGCCGACCCGGCTCCGGACAGCCCTCTCTCCCGTTCCCCGCTCAGACGGGGACGGCCGCGCCCGTGACGGCGATGCCGGTGTCCCTTCCCTCGGGGACGGAGACCGTGAGGAGGCTCGGGCGTCCCATGTCCTCGCCCTGATGGATCGTCAGGGTCGCGGGTACGGGGACGAGTCCGAGTTCGCGCAGGTACCCGCCGAGGGCGGCGGCCGCCGCTCCGGTCGCCGGGTCCTCGACCACACCGCCGGGCGGGAACGGGTTGCGGGCGTGGAAGACGGTGGGCGACTCCCGCCGGACCAGGTCGATCGTGGTCCAGCCCCGGCGGGCCATCAGCGCGGTGAGCGCGGGCATGTCGTAGTCGAGGTCCGCCAGGCGGCCCCGGTCGGCGGCGGCCAGCACCGGATGCCAGGCGCCCGCGTAGGCCACCCGCGGCGGCAGCGCCGGGTCCAGGTCGCCGGCCGACCAGCGCAGCGCGGACAGCAGTTCGGCCAGGTCGGCCTCCGCGAGGGGCTCGGTGCGCGGCGCGACGCTCACCAGGGTCGCGCTGGTCGTCCCGTCGTCGGCCACGGTGCTGGTGACGGGGACGACGCCCGCCCTGGTGTGCAGGATCAGGGGCCCGGGGCCGTGCCGGTCCGCGTGGGCGACGGCGGTGGCGATCGTCGCGTGTCCGCAGAAGGTCACCTCGGCGAGCGGGCTGAAGTACCGCACCGACAGGGTGCCGTCGTCACCGGGCACCACGAACGCCGTCTCCGAGTAGCCCACTTCGGCCGCCGTCGCGAGCATGGCCGCCTCGTCGGCGCCGGTGGCGTCCAGGACGACCCCCGCCGGGTTGCCGCCGGCCGGGTCGGTGGTGAAGGCCACGTATCGCAGTACGTCCATCGTCATGGTGTACCTGTCTACACCATGACCTGGGGAGCACGCTCCCTCGTTTGCGCAGGTCCGGGGCGGGATCGTTGGTCTCGCAAGCGCGAGCCCCGTTCCGGCGTCCCGAAGGAAGTCCCGTCATGAAGGCCCTGCTCCCCTCCCGTCCCGTCCTGTGGTTCCTCTTCCTCTTCAACCTCATGGTCGCCGCCGCGGCCCCCTTCGTGATCGACGGAGCGCAGGGGGTGCTGACGGCGGCCGGCATGGGGGCCGTGTCCCTCGGGGCCGGCGCGGGCCTGGTCCGCGACCGCAGGGCGAGGCCCGCCTCCTGACGAACAGGGCCGCCGTTCCCGGGAATTGGCGGTGCCCTGTACGCCCGCTGCACCGGCGCTGCACGGGCGTTGACCGGCCGGACGCGAGGCTTGGGTCATTCCCAGGAGCTCCAAACCGCACAGGAGTTGCGATGACCCGCAAGACCCGCATACGCGCCGCCCTCGTCACCACCACCGCGGTCGTCACCGCCACCGCGGTGTCGGCCGGCGTCAGCGCGGCCGGTCCCGAGAAGTCCTCCGAGCCCACCAGGAAGCAGATCGCCGCCCTCTTCGACGGCTGGAACGCCGCGCTGCGGACCGGCGACGCCGAGACGGTGGCCGACCGGTACGCGGACGACGCGGTCCTGCTGCCCACCGTCTCCAACCGGGTGCGCACCGACCGCGCGGGCATCGTCGACTACTTCGAGCACTTCCTGCTGAACAAGCCGGTCGGCAAGAAGGTGCGGACGATCATCAACGTCCTGGACCGCGACTCCGCCCTCGACACGGGCGTCTACGCGTTCACCCTCACCGACCCGGTCACCGGCGCCAAGCGCGTCGTCGAGGCCCGTTACACCTACGAGTACGAGAAGCGCGGCGGTGTGTGGAAGATCGTCAACCACCACTCGTCCGCGATGCCCGAGGGCTGATCAGCCCGTGCGCGGGGCCGCCCGGAGCGTCACGCGCACACACAGGCCGCCCCCGGGCGCGTCCGCCAGCGCCACCGTCCCGCCGTCGTCCGTCACCAGCTGCCGGACGACGGCGAGGCCGAGTCCGGACCCGGAGCGCCCGGTGAGACCCTGGCCGCGCCAGAAGCGGTCGAAGGCACGGGACTTCTCCGCGTCGGACATGCCGGGGCCCTCGTCGGCGACCGACAGCACCACCTGGTCGCCCTCCGGCTCCGTCCGCACGGTGATCCGCCCGCCGTCGGGCGACACCTCCAGGGCGTTGGAGAACACGTTGTCCAGCACCTGCTCCAGATGACCGGGGCCGGCCATCACAGACGGCCGGTCGTCGACACCACTCCCCCTGAGCGCGATGGTGACTCCGCGCTCGTCGGCGGCCGGCCTCCACACCGACAGGCGCTCCGCCACGATGTCGGTCAGCGACAGCGGTTCCGCCGCCGTCACCTTGGCCTCGGCCCTGGCCAGCACCAGCAGGCCGTTGACCAGCCTGCTCATCCGCACCACCTCGGCCGTGGCCTGCTCCACGTCCTCCCGGACGAACGCGTCGTCGACACCGTCGGCGATGTTGTCCAGGGAGAGGCGCAGCGCCGTCAGCGGGGTCCGCAGCTGGTGCGAGGCGTCCGCCACGAAGTTGCGCTGCGAGGCGATCAGCGTGTCGAGGCGCTCGCCCGCCTGGTTGAGCGTGCGCGCGAGGGTCTGTGTCTCCTGGGGGCCCGTCACGGGGGAGCGGGCGGTCAGGTCGCCGTCGCTGAACTTGCTCGCCATGTCGTTGAGCTGGCGCAGCGGAAGGGTGATCCGGCGGGCGACGGCCGTGCCGATCAGCGCGGCCACACCGAGCACCGCCACGGCGAGGCCGGCCCGGAATCCCCAGATCGTCCACAGCCTGTGGGTGAGTCCCGAGGTCGAGGAGACGATCCGGACGGCGCCGACGACCGCGGTGCCCTCCTGCGCGGGGACGGTGATCACCAGCTCGCGGCCCCAGATGAGGTCCGAACCCCAGTCGGTGGTCGGCCGGCCCTGCTCCAGGGCCCTGGCCAGCGCCGCGTCCCGGTCCGGACGCGGCACACCGGCCGCGCACCCGCCGGCGGCCGTGACCTGGACCTCGTCCTTGCCCTTCGTCTCCGCGGCGTACGCGCCGGCCATCTTCTCCAGCGCCCGGCAGGAGGCGGGGTCGCCGTTGCCGAGCAGCAGCGCCATGGTGGTCGCCTCGCGCTCCATGGAGACCTCGGTGTCGCCGCGCAACTGGGCGGTGAGGGTGAACGCCACCGGCACCGTGAACAGCAGGACGGCGACGGCCACCAGCAGCACATAGCTGCGGATGAGCTGCCTGATCATGACGCCGGGCCGCCCGGGCCGGGGGCGGCCCCGCCGACTATCTCCAGCCGGAAGCCGACGCCGCGCACCGCCTCGATGGCGACGACCCCGGCGAACTTCCGGCGCAGCGCCGCCACGTGCACGTCCAGCGTCTTCGTCGGCCCGAACCAGTTCGCGTCCCAGACCGCTTCCATGATCTGCTCGCGCGACATCAGCGCGCCGGGCTCCTCGGTGAGGAAGGACAGCAGGTCGTACTCCTTCGGCGCGAGCGCGACCTCCCGGCCGTCCACGTGGACGCGGGCCGCCTTGCGGTCGACGGTCAGCCGGGACCCGTACCGCTCCGGCCCGCCGGGCGCGGCGCCCGGCCCGGTACGCGGCCGCACGCGCCGCATCACCGCGCGTATGCGGGCGATGACCTCCCGGACCCCGAACGGCTTGGACACGTAGTCGTCGGCGCCCAGCTCCAGGCCGACCACGCGGTCCGTCTCGTCGCTGCGGGCGCTGATCACGATGATCGGCACGTCACCGCGCTCGCGCAGCGCCTTGCAGACGTCGAGGCCGTCGGTGTCGGGAAGACCCAGGTCGAGCAGGACGACGTCGTAGGGGCCGGGGTGGGCGAGCGCGGCGCCGCCGGTGGTGACCCAGTCGACCTCGAAGCCGTAGCGCCTCAGTCCGCGTCGCAGCGACTCGGCGACCGGTTCGTCGTCTTCCACCAGGAGTACGTGCACAGCCGCACGATAGTGCTTGAAACTTAATTCACAGCTATCACTTCGGCGACAGTGGGAAGGGAAGATCCGACGACGGGCGTCCGGGCCTCCCTCCGGCCTCTTCCGCGGGTCTCCACGAGTCTCACGATGCGGTACCCGGGGGGCGGAATTCGGGCGCTCGTTAGACTGAGCCGACCCGCAGTACAAGGGCGTATGTGCGGAAACAGACAAACTGAGCGAGGAGCGCACGTGGGCCTTGTCGTGCAGAAGTACGGAGGCTCCTCCGTAGCCGATGCCGAGGGCATCAAGCGCGTCGCCAAGCGGATCGTGGAAGCGAAGAAGAACGGCCACCAGGTGGTCGTCGTCGTTTCCGCGATGGGCGACACGACGGACGAGCTGATCGATCTCGCCGAGCAGGTATCCCCGATGCCCAGCGGCCGGGAATTCGACATGCTGCTGACCGCCGGAGAGCGGATCTCCATGGCCCTGCTGGCGATGGCGATCAAGAACCTGGGCCACAGCGCCCAGTCGTTCACCGGCAGCCAGGCAGGCGTCATCACCGACTCGGTCCACAACAAAGCCCGGATCATCGACGTCACGCCGGGCCGCATCCGGACCGCGCTGGACGAGGGCAACATCGCCATCGTCGCCGGGTTCCAGGGTGTCAGCCAGGACAAGAAGGACATCACCACGCTGGGGCGCGGCGGGTCCGACACCACGGCCGTCGCCCTCGCCGCCGCGCTCGACGCCGAGGTCTGCGAGATCTACACCGACGTGGACGGCGTGTTCACCGCCGACCCGCGCGTGGTGAAGAAGGCGCGGAAGATCGACTGGATCGCCTTTGAGGACATGCTGGAGCTCGCGGCCTCCGGCTCCAAGGTGCTGCTCCACCGCTGTGTGGAGTACGCCCGCCGCTACAACATCCCGATCCACGTCCGCTCGTCCTTCAGCGGACACGAGGGCACGTGGGTCAGCAGTGAGCCACTCAAGACACAGCAGCAAGGGGACAAGCCGGTGGAGCAGGCCATCATCTCCGGTGTCGCGCACGACACCTCCGAGGCCAAGGTCACGGTCGTGGGCGTGCCGGACAAGCCGGGCGAGGCGGCCGCGATCTTCCGGACGATCTCCGACGCCGAGATCAACATCGACATGATCGTGCAGAACGTCTCCGCGGCCTCGACCGGCCTCACGGACATCTCCTTCACGCTCCCCAAGGCCGAGGGCCGCAAGGCCATCGACGCCCTGGAGAAGAACCGGTCGGGCATCGGCTTCGACTCGCTGCGCTACGACGACCAGATCGGCAAGATCTCCCTGGTCGGCGCCGGGATGAAGACCAACCCGGGCGTCACGGCCGACTTCTTCAAGGCGCTGGCCGACGCGGGTGTCAACATCGAGCTCATCTCGACCTCCGAGATCCGCATCTCGGTCGTGACCCGCGCCGACGACGTCAACGAGGCCGTGCGCGCCGTGCACACCGCCTTCGGGCTGGACTCCGACAGCGACGAGGCCGTCGTCTACGGGGGCACCGGCCGCTGATGGCCGACAAGGTGCGGCCGACCCTCGCGGTCGTCGGGGCGACCGGCGCCGTCGGCACGGTCATGCTCAGGATCCTCTCCCAGCGGGCGGACATCTGGGGCGAGATCAGACTCGTCGCCTCGCCGCGCTCGGCCGGCCGCAAGCTGGCCGTGCGCGGCGAGGAGGTCGAGGTGGCGGCCCTGTCGGAGGAGGTCTTCGACGGGGTCGACGTCGCCATGTTCGACGTGCCCGACGAGGTCGCCGCGCAGTGGGCGCCGATCGCGGCCGCCAAGGGCGTGGTCGTGGTGGACAACTCCGGCGCCTTCCGGATGGACCCCGAGGTGCCGCTGGTCGTCCCCGAGGTCAACGGGCACACGGTGCGCAACCGGCCGCGCGGGATCCTCGCCAACCCCAACTGCACGACGCTGTCGATGATCGTCGCCCTGGGCGCGCTGCACGCCGAGTACGGGCTGCGCGAGCTGGTGGTGTCGTCGTACCAGGCGGTCAGCGGGGCCGGGCGGGCCGGGGTGGAGACGCTCCGGCGGCAGATCTCGCTGGTCGCCGGCACCGAGCTGGGCACCGGACCGGGCGATCTGCGGCGGGCGGTCGGCGACGCCACCGGTCCCTTCCCCGAGCCGGTGGCGCTGAACGTCGTCCCCTGGGCCGGGTCGCTGCGCGCGGACGGCTGGTCCTCGGAGGAGATGAAGGTGCGGGACGAGTCCCGCAAGATCCTCGGGCTGCCCAAGCTGCCCGTGGCGGTGACCTGCGTCCGTGTCCCCGTCGTCACCACGCACTCCCTCACCGTCCACGCCCGCTTCCAGGACGAGGTGACGGTGGAGGGCGCCCGCGAGATCATCGCGACCGCGCCGGGTGTCGTCCTCTTCGACAATCCGGCCGCGGGGGAGTTCCCCACGCCCGCCGACGTGGTCGGCACCGACCCGACCTGGGTGGGCCGGGTGCGGCGGGCCCTCGACGACCCGACGGCGCTCGAACTGTTCGTGTGCGGGGACAACCTGCGCAAGGGTGCGGCTCTGAACACCGCGCAGATCGCGGAGTTGGTGGCGGCCGAGCTGTCCTGAGGCGGCCCGGCGGCCGACCGGGAAGCGCTTCCCGCGAGGAAATGCGCTGGCCAGAGCTTGACGGCTTTGTAGGATCTTCGAAGCAATGTGAGCCGGTCGACGGTCCGAACCACTTGTATCGGACACCTTTGACGTCCGAAGATTTTTCTCCCCGCTCTCCGCAACCGTGCGCAGGGCGGGGAGCGTCTTTGCGGTCACCCCTCGGGGTGGCGCAGACGTGTGAACGATCACAGCGTTCGGGGACGCGGTGATCCGGGCGTGGGGACGCCCGTTCATATGGCATACAGGGGAAGAGCGGGACACATGAGACGGGTGCGCGTGGCCTTGGTCGACGCAGAAGTGACACCGGACGCGTACAACCCCCACGGGGGGAAGTGTGTCCAACTGGCGTGGCAGAGGTACTCGAACTCCCAGTGGCGCCCCTCGGCGCGGCCCTGCGGCCGCCGCGAGCCGTACTCCGACCCCGTACGCCCGGCGCGTCCGGCGGCATGCCGGTGATCGCGCCCATGCCCGCAGCGCGGCCCTCCCGCATACCCAGCCAGCGCGACGGCGCCGACACCGCCGAAGCGGCCTCCGCCACCGAGAACACCGTGGCGGCCGGTACCACCGTCGACCACCTCACCGAGACCTACCGGGCGCACTACCGTTCGCTGCTCGGCCTCGCCGCACTCCTCCTCGACGACACCGCGTCCTGCGAGGACGTCGTCCAGGAGGCCTTCATCCGGGTCCACTCCGCGCGCAAACGCGTCCGCGACCCCGAGAAGACCCTCGCCTATCTGCGCCAGACGGTCGTCAACCTCTCCCGCTCCGCCCTGCGCCGCCGCATCCTCGGCCTGAAGCTGCTCTCCAAGCCGATGCCGGACATGGCCAGCGCGGAGGAGGGCGCCTACGACCAGCTGGAGCGCGACTCGCTCATCAAGGCGATGAAGGGCCTCCAGCGTCGTCAGCGTGAGGTCCTCGTGCTGCGCTACTTCGCCGACATGACCGAGGCCCAGGTCGCCGAGGCCCTCGGCGTCTCCCTCGGCTCGGTCAAGGCCTACGGCTCCCGGGGCATCGCCGCCCTGCGCATAGCCATGGAGGCGTCGGCGTGAGCGCGCGAGCCGCGGGCCGGGGCGAGCACGACGACCGCGGACGTCACGACGGCCCGGAGTGCGACGAGCGTCACGAGCCCCTCGCACGGCACGAGCCGACGACACCACCCGAACGACAGCCGAAGCAATCGCACGCAGGGAACTCAACCGTGAACCACCACCTCGACGACCAGGGCCCCGACGGGCTCGACTCGGACGAGCTGGCGCTGCGCCGGATGCTGCACGACGCCGTCCAGGAGATGGAGCCGCGCGACGGCACGCTGGACCACCTGCGGCGGGCGGTACCCGTCCGGCGGGCCCGCAAGCGGCAGGCGGCCGTCGGCATGGCCGCCGCCGCCCTCTTCCTCGGCACCGCCGTCCCGGCCGTCCTGCACGTCTCCCAGGCGGGCGGTTCCGACGCCAACCCTTCCATCGCCGGCCAGGCCTCACAGGCGCAAGGAGGCACCGACCAGGGCAAGAACCCTGACGGCGGCTCCACGGGCAAGGTCGGCGACTCCTCCGGCGACACCGGTGAGCAGGGCAAGGGCGGGGCCACCGACGCCGGTCAGGGCAAGGAGTCCGCGGGCGGCACCGCCTCCAGCGGCACCGGCCCCTCCGCGTCCCAGTCGACCGCGCCGGTCTGCTCGGCGGACCAGCTCGGCGCCGGCACCGCCACCGTCGCGGTCCCCGACGCCGCCGGCACCGTGTACGGCACCTTCCGCGTCCAGAACACCTCGGCCACCAGCTGCGACGTCGGCGGCGCGGTCGCCGTGACGTCCGCCGCCCAGGGCGCCGCCGACGCCACGAAGATCACCGTCGTGGAGCACACCTCCGGGGACGCGGCGGCCGGCCTGCCCGACCCCTCGCTCTACGTCACCCAGCTCGCGCTCGCGCCCGGCTCCGCCTACGAGGTGAAGTTCGCCTGGGTGCCCTCGGAGACCTGCCCCACCACGGGCGGTACCGGCGGCGGCGACAGCGGCGGCTCGGCCTCCCCCTCGCCGAGCCCGACCGAGCAGGCGTCGACCACCGGCGAGACCACCTCCGGCACCTCGGCCCAGCTGCTCCCCGAGGACGGCACGGCCGACGGCAGCGTGAACGTGACCTACACGGCCGAGGGCGGCTCCCCGACGAGCACGGCCACGGTGCCGAACGCCTGCGCCGGGACGATCTACCGCACGGGCGTGCTGGCGTCCTCCTGATCCGCCCCGCCCGGCCCGGCCGGTGCGGTGGCGGACCCGTCCGCAGGGGCGGGGCCGGCGGCCGCGGCGGGCTCCTCCGGGAGGATGCCGAGCGCCGCGTCCCGCGCGAACTCCACCTCGCGGCGCAGCAGCCGGAACCACATGAACACCACGAACCCGGCGAAGACGAACCACTCGCCGGTGTAGCCCAGGTTCTGGAACGCCTTCAGGTCGAGCCCCGTGCCCGCCGCCGCGGTCGCGGGCACCGCCGTCATCCCCGGGTCGGCGGTGTCCAGCGTGACCCAGGCGTCGTAGAGGTCGTACGGCACCACGTTGACCAGCGAGGCGGCGCTGATGGCCGCGACCTGCCCGGCCGGCAGCCCGCCCCGCGCGCTCACGCCGTTGTCGCCGGGCGTCTCCGAGGCCTGGAGGACGCCGGTGACGGTGACCCGCCCGGCGGGCGGCGCCGGCGCCCGGCCGGCGGCGGCGTCACCGGGCAGCCAGCCGCGGACGACGGGCAGCGCCTTGCCGCCGTCCGTGCGCAGCAGGGTCAGCACGTAGTAGCCGTCCCGGCCGTCGAGCCGCCGGTCGGGCACCAGCAGCTGCTTGCCGTACTGCCCCGTGGCGGTGGTCCGCCGGCCGGAGGTCGCCTTGTCCACGGGCAGCAGGTCCGCGAGCGGCCGCGCGCTCTCGGTGCGCGCGGTCTCGGCCTGCTCCTTCGCGCTGCGGTGGTCGTCCACCCGCGCCTCGAACCGGCTCAGCTGCCAGGACCCCATGAACAGACAGAAGGGGATGGCCAGCAGCACGAAGACGTTGATCCCCCACCAGCGGGGCGTCAGCAGGAACCGGTACACGACTCCACGGTACGGGGCGGGCACGCGGAGGCGGCCCGCGGGGTGAGGCTCGCCGGTGGGAAGGAGGTGGGAAGTCGGTGGGAGTTGTCCACAGGCCGGGGACCCTGGCACACCGATGCCGTCCGGGGCGGGCACTATGGGGTCATGACTGAGAGCAACGGGTCCGCCGCACCCGAGCAGCACGAGGAGATGCCCGACTGGGAGAGGCGCTTCCGGGCGCCCCGGGTGTCCCTGCCCGACTGGGCGCAGGACGCGCCGGACCGCTCCTTGTTCGTCTCCAACGCGACGGGGACGTACGAGCTGTACGCCTGGGACCGGGCCACGGGCGGGCAGCGCCAGGTGACCGACCGGGCGAACGGCACGACGGACGGCGTGCTCTCCCCGGACGGCGCCTGGATCTGGTGGTTCGACGACAAGGACGGCGACGAGTTCGGCGTCTGGCGCCGACAGCCCTTCGACGGCGGAGCCGACGAGCCGGCCACCCCCGGCCTGGACGCCTCCTACCCGGCGGGCCTCGCCCTCGGCCGCGACGGCCGCACCGCGGTGGTCGGCCGCTCCACGGACGAGGAGGGCACGACGATCCACCTGGCGCGGACCGGCGAACCGCCCTTCGAGCTGTACCGCCACCGTGAGTCCGCGGGCGTGGGCGACCTCTCCCACGACGGCTCCCTCATCGCCGTCGAGCACACCGAGCACGGCGACGCGATGCACTCCGCGCTGCGGGTCCTGCGCCCCGACGGCTCGAAGGTCGCCGAGCTCGACGACACCAAGGGCGGCACCGAGGAACTGGGTCTGGAGGTGCTGGGCTTCGCCCCCGTCGACGGCGACACCCGGCTGCTGATCGGCCACCAGCGCCGCGGCCGCTGGGAACCCCTGGTGTGGGACGTGGCGACGGGCACGGAGACGGACCTGGACCTCGACCTGCCGGGCGACGTCAGCGCCGAGTGGTATCCGGACGGCTCCGGCCTGCTCGTCGTGCACAGCTTCGAGGCCCGCAGCGAGCTGTTCCGCCTCGACCTTTCGGGCGGCGGCCTCGAGCGGATCCCGACCCCGCCGGGCACCGTCTCCGGGGCGACGGCCCGCCCGGACGGCAGCGTGGAGTACCTGTGGTCCTCCGCGGCCTGCCCGCCGGCGGTCCGCTCCACGACCGGTGACGTCGTCCTCGACCCGCCCGGCATGAAGTCGCCGGGCTCGGTGCCCGTGGAGGACGTCTGGGTGCAGGGTCCGGGGGGCCGTATCCACGCCCTGGTGCAGAAGCCCGCGGGAGCCACCGGCCCGCTGCCCACCGTCTTCGACATCCACGGCGGCCCGACCTGGCACGACAGCGACGCCTTCGCGGCGGCACCGGCGGCCTGGGTGGACCACGGCTACGCGGTCGTCCGCGTCAACTACCGCGGCTCCACGGGCTACGGCCGCGCCTGGACGGACGCGCTGAAGCACCGGGTGGGCCTGATCGAGCTCGAGGACATCGAGGCGGTCCGCGAGTGGGCCGTGTCCTGCGGACTCGCGGACCCGGACCGGCTGGTCCTCACCGGCGGCTCCTGGGGCGGCTACCTCACGCTCCTCGGCCTCGGCGTGCAGAGCGACGCGTGGGCGCTGGGCATCGCGGCCGTCCCGGTGGCCGACTACGTCACGGCCTACCACGACGAGATGGAGGCCCTGAAGGCGATGGACCGCACCCTGCTCGGCGGCACCCCCGAGGAGGTCCCCGAGCGGTTCGAGGCCTCGTCCCCGCTGACGTACGTCGACAAGGTACGGGCCCCCGTCTACATCTCGGCCGGGGTGAACGACCCGCGCTGCCCCATCCGCCAGATCGACAACTACGTCAAGCGCCTGGAGTCCGCGGAAGCGGTCCACGAGGTGTACCGCTACGACGCGGGCCACGGCTCCCTGGTGGTCGACGAGCGCATCAAGCAGGTCAGGCTGGAACTGGAGTTCGCGCAGCGCCACCTCCGGTAGGACGGCTGCGGCTGCGGCTGCGGCTGGGCTTGGGGCTGCGGGGCGGTGCGGTGCGGGACGGGGGCGGCGGGGTGCGGGGGCGGCGGCGTTCCCGCACCGCCGTCCCCGGCCCGCCCCGCCCCGCCCGCTACCGTCTGCGGCGCAGCAGCTCCGCCAGTCCCCGCCGGGTCGCGGCCAGCACCACCCGGTCCTCGCCCTTCAGGACCCGGGTCCGCGGGAGGTCCCAGACCAGGCCCGTGCCGCCGTGGCGCTCGGGGCCCGTGTCCAGCGCCAGCACCCGCCAGTACCCCGCCCGGAACGCCTCCCCGACCGTCCTGCCCTCCAGTTGCGGGTGTCCCTCGACCCGCAGCGCGGCGAACAGCAGCACCCGCCGCTCGACCGGGATCGCCCCGAGGATCTGCCGCCCCATCATCGCCCCGGCGAACGACGGCGCCGCGAGGTGCGTCACGCTGCGGCTGCGGGTCAGCGCCTGCGGATGCGCGGCCCGCAGGGTGCGGTACACGGCGGTCGCGAAGTCGTCGTCGTACAGCCGCAGCACCACCCGCAGGTCGGGCCGCAGCGACCGCGCGTACAGCGCGGCCTCCAGGTTCGTCGTGTCGGAACTGGTCACCGCGAGCAGCGCGTGCGCCCGGTGGATCTTCGCCGCCTCCAGCACGCCTTCCTGGGTGACGTCACCGAGCACCACCGGCACCCGTAACCGCCGCGCCACCGCCAGTCCCCGTGCCTCGGGCCCCGCCTCGACGCACACCACCGGAATGTTCAGCTCACGCAGCCGGGTCAGCACCCGGGTGCCGATCTTCCCCAGCCCGAGCAGGACGACATGGCCGCCGAGGCCCCGGGGCGGCCGGCGCAGCGCACCCGCCCCGCGGAACGTCCCGAGCGCCTCCAGCACCGCCGCCAGCAGCACGGGCAGCAACAGCAGCCCGACCAGCCCGGACAGCAGCTGGAGCACCTGGCGCTCGGTACTCGACCCGACGGCCGGGTCGTTGATGGCGAACAGGTCGAGCAGCGTCAGGTACAGCGCCCCCAGCGGATGGATCCCGGTGGCCAGCCACAACGCCACCGCCAGCGCGAACACACAGCCGACGAGACCGGCCAGCGACAACCGCAGCCGCCGCGAGAACAGCGAGGCGAACGGCGCCATGACCCCGGCGCCCCGCCCGGTCGGCAGCGCGGGCCCGGCGGAGTAGGCGACCTGCTCCAGCACGACGGAGCCGCGCCTGCCGGACACGGCCGCCTCCCGCACGGCCTCCTCGTCGGGCAGCAGCAGCGGCCCCTGCTCGCCGCTGCCCTCGGAACCGTCCGCGAAGGCCGGGTCGCCGGTGTCCGCCGACAACAGCGCGAGCGTCGCGTGCTGCGGCTCGCCCGCCTCCCCGGGCCCGGACGGCGGACGTTCGACGGCGCGCAGCAGCAGCCCGTCCGTCTGCACGACCTTGCTGGTGCCGACCAGGGCCGTCGCCGCGAGCGCGGGCGCCGCGGTGTCGGCGTCGGACAGGACGGTGGTCGAGGCGTCGCCCGCGAAGGAGTCGTAGGCGTCCCCCGCAGCTCCCGCGCTCTCGGCGGCCAACGCGGCCGCCTGGTCGAGGAGTTCCTCGATGTGCTGGCCCAACCGCCGGTTGTACAGCCGCAGGACCAGCCGCAGCCGGGGGTTGAGCCGGCGGGCGGTGAGGGCGGCACGGATGTTGGTCTCGTCGTCGTCGTACACCAGCGCCAGCGCGGCGGCCCGCTCCACCTGGGCCTCGGCGAGCACGGCCTCGGTGGCCTCCAGGGCCTCCAGGGTCCGCTGCCCGCCCACCGGTTCGCTCGGCGGAGCGGGCACGCCGTTGCCCGCCGCCCGGTTGACGGCCGCGCTGACCACCCGGTCGAGCAGCGCCGCCGACACGGCACGCGCCCGGCCCACGACCGGAGTCCGCACCGTCCGCTCGGCGGGCGGCACGACGAGCGTCACCTGCTCCTCGTACACTCCGCGCAGCTCGGCGGCGAGCCGGTGCGCCAGACCGTCGTCACCGCACACCACCATGTGCGCGCCGGCACTGCCCGGCGGCCGACCCTGATTCGGAACGCTCCCCACGAGGGAGAAGACTGCCTCACGGGGACGGGAGGTTCCACGAACGGGACGGACACAGGTGAACGCCTGGTGGGCCACTCCCGTAGGAAAGGGGAGGGAATGCGAAGAACAGGCGTCAGGGAGAACCGGCGAGCCGGAGGTGCGCGACCCGTGGCCATCACCAGACCGGCCCCGCAGGGGGAGGCCGCGCGCCCGGACGGGCCGCCCGCGCCGCCCGCTCCGTCCGACGGGTCGGGGCGGCTCACCTCCCCCCTGGCCCTGACCATGGTGCTGCTCCTGATGGTGCTGCTCCAGAGCCCGATCCGCCGGGCGCTGTCCGCCCCGGTGATGCAGAGCTGGACGACGGTGTTCGTGGCGGTGGTCGTGCAGGCCCTGCCGTTCCTGGTGCTGGGCGTGCTGCTGTCGGCGGCCATCGCGGTCTACGTGCCGCCCTCCTTCTTCGCCCGCGCCCTGCCCTCCCGCCCCGGGCTCGCCGTCCCGGTCGCCGGGGCCGCGGGCGCGCTGCTGCCCGGCTGCGAGTGCGCGTCGGTGCCCGTGGCGGGCGCCCTGGTCCGCAGGGGCGTGACCCCGGCCGCGGCCCTCGCCTTCCTGCTCTCCGCCCCGGCGATCAACCCGGTCGTGCTGACGGCGACGGCCGTGGCCTTCCCCCGCGACCCCGAGATGGTGCTGGCCCGTTTCGTCGCCAGCCTGGTGGTGGCCTGTGCGATGGGCTGGCTGTGGCAGCGGCTCGGCCGCACGGACTGGCTGCGCCTGCCGGCCCACGCGCCGCACGAGGGGGAGACGAAGGGGGCGGCGTTCTGGGACTCGGTGCGTCACGACGTGATGCACGCGGGCGGCTTCCTCGTGCTGGGCGCCATGGCGGCGGCGACCCTGAAGGCCGTCGCTCCGGCGAGCTGGCTGCGCACGGCGGCGGAGAACCCGGCGCTCGCCGTCGCCTCGCTCGCCGTCCTCGCGGTGGTCCTCTCCATCTGCTCGGAGGCGGACGCGTTCGTCGCCGCGTCCCTGACGCAGTTCTCGCTGACGGCCCGGCTCGCCTTCCTGGTGGTCGGCCCGATGATCGACCTCAAGCTGTTCGCCATGCAGGCGGGCACCTTCGGCCGGGGCTTCGCCCTGCGCTTCGCTCCGGTGACGTTCGTGCTGGCCATCGCGTCGGCGGTCCTGACGGGATGGGTCCTGCTGTGAACCGACAGTCCCAGGCGGCCGTCCTCTTCCTGCTCGGCGCGGCCCTCCTGCACGCCGGCACCACCGACCTCTACCTCCGCTACGTCAAGGCCGGCCTGCGTCCGCTGCTGCTGGCGGCCGGCGCGATCCTCGTCGTCACGGCCCTGGCGACGGCCCTGTACGAGCGCCGCAGGAGCCGTCGGCCCCACGCGGGAGACTCCGCCGGGGACCACGCGGCGGAGGAAGGGCATGCGCACGAACCGGCGGAAGGGCACGGGCACCGCGAACCGCGGGTCTCCTGGCTGCTGGTGCTGCCCCTCCTGGCGCTGATCCTGGTCGCACCGCCGGCCCTGGGCTCGTACAGCGCGACCCGCACGGGCACGGCCCTCCAGGAACCCCTCGCCTATCCGGCGCTCCCCGCCGAGGACCCGCTGCCGCTGAGCGTCGTCGACTACGCGGGCCGGGCCGTGTACGACCACGGCCGCACGCTGACCGGCCGCGTGGTCCGGCTGACCGGCTTCGTCGCCCTGGACCACGACGGCACCCCCTACCTGGTCCGCATGGCCCTCAACTGCTGCGCCGCCGACGCCCAGCCGGTCAAGGTCGGCCTGACCGGCGCCATCCCCCCGGTCCTCCAGCCGGACACCTGGCTGACCGTCACCGGCACCTACACCCCGCGCGTCGTCCACGACCCCGTCAACGACGGCCCGATCCCCTTCCTGGAGGTCACCGGCGCCAAGCCCACCGCGACCCCGCGGGACCCCTACGACGAGTCCTGGAACAACTGAGGGTCCCCGGCCGCCGACGTTCCGTCCCGAAAACCGTCCCGATCCCCGAACTTCCGCCGCTACGGGCCGGTTACGGCATCCTCAACCCCTGGTGGCCGGGCGGTGAGCGCCTCATGATGGGGACCATGACGGCGGCCTCGCGTGCCTTGACACGACTGGCGACCTGGCGGGACCTCACGGAGGTCCGGCCCACCTGCGGCACCGGACGGGCACTGCGCTCGGGCGGGGTCGAGATCGCGCACTTCCACTCCGACCGCAGTGTCGACCTGCATCTGACCGCCACGGCGATCCGCAGGTTCGAGAAGGACCTGAGGCACTCCACGGCGATACGGCTGCTGCCGGGATCACCGTGGGTGACCGTCCACCTGGAGTGCGAGACGGACATCGACCTGCTCATGACCCTGGTCAGTGCCGCGCTCCAGGCCCATCAACGGCATCCGGCGGCGGATCCCGCGGCCCTCCCGCGCTGCAACGACCATCGCGAGGCGGCCCTCACCCGCGAATGCGCCGGCGGGATCTGACGTCTCGTCCGTCGTCTTCGGCGCCGTTGAGCGGCGGCGCCGGTCACCGCCGTCTGGTGACCTGACGACCCGTCAGTTATGGTCGGCGTGCCGTGCCGTGCCGTGCCGTGCCGTGCCGTCACGGGAGTCGCTGTGCAGGAAGTCGCCACGCAAGAAGCCGCTACGGAAGGGGCTCGCGCCATGCAGACCGACCCGGACCGTCCGACCCGTCCTTCCCGCAGCCCCCGGCCCCCGGGCGAGCCCCGCTGGGTGGCGATGTTCCACGACCCGGCCTCGGACTCCTGGCGACCGGCCGCGCAATCCCCCGACCGCACGCCGGTGCTGTACGCGATCGGTGAGATGACGCAGGTCGTACGGGCCAGGTGCGACGAGGTGACCGTCGACCTGTGGGGTCCGCGCGACGGCGCGTGGGAGCGCTTCGACCCGTCCCCGGCCGTGGCCCCGGCCGTGTCCGCTCCGCAGGCCGCGGGCCCGCCGCCGGCCGACGGCACCGCGCGGCCCGGCCACGCCCGGCACACCGAACGGATGGAGGACCGCCGGCACCAGGTCCTGATGGCGGGCCTGGGCAAGGCGGGCCTCTTCGACCTTGCGCCGGACGACGAGGCGGCCGTCCGGACCCTGGTCGACCGGGTGGACGAGGCCACGCTGCGCAGGGTCGCGCACTGGCTGGCCCGGTCCGGCGCGCCGGTTGAGTGACCCGGCCCGGGGGCAGAGACGTCGTATGACGGTCTCCGTGAACCGCGAACTCTGTTACGGCTCCGGCGAATGCGCCTTCCGGGTGCCCTCCGTGTTCACCGCGGTGGACGGCCTGGGAGCCGTCGTGCCGGGACGCGAGGACGCCGACGGCGATCCGGAGGTGCGCGAGGCCGCGGAACGCTGCCCGTCCCAGGCCATCGCCCTCGGCTAGCCGCGCGCGGCCTGCCCCGGCGGCCGTCAGCCCCGTGCGGGGGCGCCGGCCCCCGGGTAGCTCCAGCGGAAGGACTCCAGCGCGCGGGCCCTGGCCTCCACGACCGCCATCCGGGCCTCCCGTTCGACCGGGTCGACATGCGCGGCCTGCCCCGTCACCTGGCCGTTCCACTTGCGGTAGAAGAGCCCGGTGCGCGCCGAGAACCAGCCCCGGCTCACCGAGTTGAGCGCCAGCAGCACCCCCGTGTCCTCGGAGGCCGGCAGCGCCATCCAGCCGCCCAGCGCGGCCAGCAGGTCCCGCCGTACGAAGAGGCTCGCGGGGTGGACCTGGGCGCGGAAGCCGTGCGCCTTCCAGTGGTCGAGCACCGCCCCCTTCTCGATGGGCCCCTCGGCGGGATCCCCGGGGAAGCCGACGGTGCTGCCGTCCGGCAGGAGGTCGAGGACGCCCGAGGTCGCCCAGCCCAGCCCCGGATCGCCTTCGAGGGCGGCCAGGTCACGGGCGAGCGCGCCCGCCGCGAGCCGGTCGTCGGCGTCCAGGACCTTCACGTACTCGCCCTCGGCGTGCGCGAGCGCGATGGTGCGGGCGACCCCGGGGCCGCCGGGCCGCCCCTGCCGGAAGGTCACCCGGGCGTCGGCGGGAACGTAGGGCGCGACCTCGTCCGTCGTGCCGTCCTCCTGTATCACCCAGTGCCACCCCCAGCCGTCGGGCAACTCCTGGGCGCGCAGCGACGCGTAGGCCTCGGGCAGATACCGCGCCGAAGGGGCGTGGACGGCGGTGACGATGACGATGCGCCGGCGCACGACGGCACTCACACCTTCCGGACGGTGGCGAGGAGCGAATCCGTACTCAGGGCCGCCCGGGACCCGCCCGGGCAGGAAAAGACCCGGTCGCTGGCGACGGGGGATGCACCAGCGACCGGGCTATGGCCAAGGCTAACAAGGCTGCCGGGCCGGCGGGCGTCGACGTCTCAGCTGCCCCGCCGTTGTGATCGGGATCACTCTTCCGGTCCCGCCGTGCTCAGTCGTCGCACGGCGGCTCGTAGGAGAGCCGGGGCAGGTACTCGTGCCACACGTCCGTCGTCAGCACGCCCCTGGTGGTCGCGCAGATACGGCTGATCGCCTCCTCCGGGTCCAGGTTCCACAGCCGTACGGTGTCGGCGCCGCTGGAGACGCCGAGCATGTGGCTGCCGGGACTGAAAGAGAGGAAGTTGCCGGTCTTGGCGTTCGGGCTCATCGACTGCCCGATGGGGGAGGCGTCCCCCGGATCGCTCACGTTCCACAGCCGGACCGTGTTGTCGTTGCCGCCGCTGGCCAGGGTGTCGCCGTCCCGGCCGAAGGTCAGCGACACGACCGCCTCGGTGTGCCCGGTGAGCGGTGCGCCCCGCCGGGTCGCCTCCGCCGGGTCGCCCACGTCCCACAGCCGTACGGTGTCGTCGTCGCTGCCGCTGGCCAGCGTCCGGCCGTCCGGGCTGTAGACGAGCGCGTTGACCGGCCCGGTGTGCCCGGTGAGCGGACCGCCGAGCGCGCTGCCGTGCCGGGGATCGCCCACGTCCCACAGCCGTACGGTGTGGTCCGCGCCGCCGCTGGCCAGGGTGCGGCCGTCCGGGCTGAACACCAGGGCGTTGACGAACCCCTTGTGCCCGGTGAGCGGAGCGCCGAGCGCGGTGGTGTGCGCGGGGTCGCTCACGTCCCACAGCTGGATGGTGCGGTCGTCGTAGGCGGTCGCCAGAGTGCGCCCGTCCGGGGCGAAGGCCAGCGCGTCGGGGCCGAGGAACCGGGTGCGCAGCTCGACCGGCGGCCCCGCCGAGACCGGCCGGGCCGGGTCGGTGACGTCCCACAGGTACACCGCCCGGTTCGCCGTCAGCACCGCGAGCGTGCGGCCGTCGGGCGAGAACGCCAGCGTGCGCTCGCTGCCGTCGTCGGGCATGAAGGGCGCGCCCAGCGTGACGGGCCGGCCGGGGTCCGCCACGTCCCACAGCCGGACCCGGCCGTCGCGGGCGGCCGTCGCGAGCACCCGCCCGTCCGGCCGGAAGGAGCCGCTGCGGCCGATCATGTCCGACGTGGGCACCGACCAGAGCCGCACCTTGCCGTCCCCGTTGCCGGTGGCGAGGGTGCGGCCGTCGGGGCTGAAGCCGAGCGCGTACATCTCCCCGCTGCCTCCCGCCAGCGGTTCGCCGACCTGCGAGGGGTACGCCGGGTCGCTGACGTTCCACAGGGTGGCCGTGCTGTCCGCGCTGCCGGCGGCGAGCATGGTCCCCGCCGGGTTGAAGGCCACCGACCACACGGGCCCGGTGTGCCCGTTGAGCGGGGCGCCGAGCTGCGCCGCCCGGCCGGGGTCGCCCACGTCCCACAGCCGTACGGTGTCGTCCGCGCTGCCGCTGGCCAGGGTGTCGCCGTCGGGGCTGAATGCCAGCGAGTGCACGGTGTCGGTGTGACCCGTCAGGACCGTGCCGAGCCGCTTCGGACGGCGTGGATCGGCCGTGTCCCACAGCCGGATCGTGTTGTCGTCGCCGCCCGCCGCGAGGGTGCGGCCGTCCGGACCGAACGCCACCGAGCGCACGGCCGCGGTGTGTCCGGTGAGCACGGACAGCGCCGCCGGCCGGCCCGGGTCGCGCAGGTCCCACAGCCGCACGGTGCGGTCCTCGCCCGCGGAGGCCAGCGTCCGCCCGTCCGGGCTGAAGGCGAGCAGGTAGATCGTGCCGGAATGGCCCGTCAGCGGTTTCCCGAGCGGCCGTGGGCGGGCGGGGTCGCGCACGTCCCAGAGCCGTACGGTGCCGTCGTCGCCCGCGCTGGCCAGGGTGTGCCCGTCCGGGCTGAACACCGCGCTGCTGACCCAGCTGGTGTGGCCGGTGAGCGGCCTGCCCAGCGGCTCGGGACGCGACCGGTCGCGCACGTCCCACAGCCGCACGGTCCGGTCGTAGCTGGCCGAGGCCAGCACCTTGCCGTCCGGGCTGAACGAGGTGAGGTAGACGGCGCCGGTGTGGCCCAGCAGGGGCGTGGCCAGCGGCGCGTTCACGATCGAGACCAGGCGGTTGTTGGTGCCCGCGTCGTCCGGCCGCAGTCCGTGCGCCACCAGGTCGAGCTGCGCGGACAGCGACGGATCCGTGTACTGGACCCGGTCGGCCTCCGCGACCACCTGCTCGAACACGGCGTCGTTGCGCTGCTGCCAGGCGACCACGGCCGCGCCGACGGCGACGATCGCCAGCACCACCAGCGCCGACACCGCGCCCCGGCTGATCCACACGATGCGCCGGCGCAGCCTGACCGAGGCCGCCAGGAACTCCACCGCGCTGCGGGTGAGGAAGGTGTCGCCCGCCGACCTGGCCCAGGTGTGCGCCTGCTCCAGCCGGGAGCCCCGGTAGAGCAGCGCCGAGTCGCGGTGCGAGCCCTCCCAGGCCCGCCCGTCCTCCTCCAGCCGCTGGCGCAGCAGATGGTCGCTGCGGTCCTCGTCGATCCAGTCGCGCAGCCGGGGCCAGGCGTGCAGCAGCGCCTCGTGGGTGATCTCGACGGTCTCCGCGTCGAGGGTCACGAGCCGGGCCCGCACCAGCGCCTCCAGCGACTCCTCCGTCTTGCCCGGGTCGGCCGACTCCTGCGCCAGTTGGCGGCGCGTGCCCCGCCGCCGGGTCGCCTGGGTGTCCTCACCGAGCCGGACCAGCCGCAGCAGAAGCAGCCGGGCGGCCGTGCGCGCCGCGGGATCGAGCGCGGACCAGGCGCGTTCGGCGGTGGCCGCCACCGCGCCCTGGATGCCGCCCGCGGCGCGGTAGCCGGCCAGCGTCAGCCGGCCCGCCTTGCGGCGCTGCCAGGTGGCGAGCAGAGCGTGCGAGAGCAGGGGGAGCACACCGGCGTGCGCTCCGCGCGGGCCGTCGGCCGTCACCTCGCGGATGATCAGCTCCGCCAGTCCGGGTTCGAGCTCCAGACCCACGGCCCGGGCCGGCCCGGTCACCGCCTCGCGCAGCTCCGGCGTGGTGAGCGGCCCGAGCACCATGTGCCGGTGCTGGAGCGCGTCCGAGAGCTCGGGGTGACCGAGGCACTCCTCGTAGAAGTCGGCACGGACACCGAGGACGACCAGGGCGGGGGGCCCGGCCGGGGGGACTTCTGAGGATCCCCCCGTTTCGGCGGGCGTGCAGGCGGCGTGCAGCAGCTGGATGAAGAGGCGCCGGTCGGCGTCGTCGGCACAGAGAGTGAAGGTTTCCTCGAACTGGTCGACGATGATGACGGGACGTGGGGGGTGTGCGGGGCTTACGGGGTGCTCGGGGTGCGCGGTGTCTTCGGGACCAGCAGGACCAGCGGGGGCTGCGGGACTCTCGGGAGGCGTGTCGGAGGCGTCGGTGTGCCGCCGGGCCCAGGCCGAGACGGCGTCCCGCACGGCCTGCGCGAAACGTGGGCTGCCGGGCTCCGGACGCTCCGGACGCCGACTGCCGGGCTCCGGTCCGCCGACGAGGGGCGCGAGCCCGGGGATGCGGCCGGCCAGCTCGGCGAGCGGATCGGCGCCCGGCAGGAACTGGAGGACCTCGGTGGCAGGTGCCGGAGCGGCCCCCTCGGCCTCCGTCGTCCGGTCGCCCCCGGTCCGGCCGGTCGGTGCACCCCCCTGGAGGGCCGGCACGAGCCCGGCGCTGAGCAGCGAGGACTTGCCCGCCCCGGAGGCGCCGACCAGCATGACCAGGCCCCCCGTGCCCTCCGCCGCGCGCAGCTGGGTGACGAGGGCCCCGGTGCTCCGCTCCCGGCCGAAGAACCAGCGGGCGTCCTCCTCCCGGTACGAGGCGAGCCCGCGGTAGGGGCACACCGCACCCGGCATGCCCTGGGCCTGCGCGGCGGGCCGCTCGCCCTGCGTCCCCTTCTCCGCGGGGGCGGCGGACACATCGGCGGCGACCGGGTCCGCGACCGCCCGTTCCCACAGCCGCTGCCAGTGGACGAGGTCGTAGAGTCCGGCCGCGACCGGGGCGGGCCGCGTGCGCCGCGCCTCGGGTATCAGGACGTGCAGCACCGCGGCGAGAGCGGCGAACTGGGCGGGTACGTTCCTGGCCCGCCGCCAGTCGCTGATCCGCTGGGTGGAGACCCGGACCGGACGCCCCCGTTCGTCGACCCGCTGGAGCCGGGCGACCGTCTCGGAGACCCGCTTGAGGGGTGGGTTGCCGGCTTCCTTGTACAGCAGCGCGAGTCGTTCCGCGAAGGCCGTGCGTGCGCCCGAGTCGGAACTCAAGGCTTCCACCCCTTACTTCCCACGCGCCTGCAAATCCGGACCGGAAAATCCACTTTATATGCCTGACCTGCGGTTACGGGGCCGACCGGACACCGGATCCTCCTCCCTCGGGGTTCCACCTGGCAGGATCCGCACACACAGGCGCAGCGACCAGGCACAACGCGGGTGACCGCGCGCCGGGTGCGCCCACCGCGCCGGGACGGCGCGGTCGACCCCGCCCGCACCGTTCGTCACCGGTCCGCACGAGGGGAGGGACCGGTGCCGAACGGTGCGGCGCGTGACGGATCCGCTACCGCCCGCCGGAGCCCGGCTGGGTCGCCGGGATGCGGTGCGTGAGGAACAGCGAGAGCAGCGCGGCGAGCGCGAGGACGGCTAGCGCCGCCCGCAAGCCGTCGATACGCGCCTCGGTGTTCGCCTCGAGCGCGGCGTCGGTCACCTCGGCGCTCGCGTCCGCGTCGGCGAGGGCGGTCTTCAGCTGGGCGTCCGACAGGAAGGGCACACCGCTGCTGAGCTGGGCGTCCGCCTCGGTCTTGACCCGGTCCGGGACCGCCGGGTTCTCCTCGACGCTGGTCAGGAACGACGTGGTCAGCGTGGCGATCAGGAGCGACCCGGCGAGTGCCGTACCGATGGAGGCCCCGAGGTTGGTGACGGAGTTCTGGATGCCGCCGACCTCCGCGCTGCGCTCGTCCGGCACCGCCGACACGGTGACCGAGCCGAGCTGGGAGGCCAGCGCGCCCATGCCCAGCCCGATCAGCAGCAGCGGGACCGTGACGATCTCCGCGCCCGCGTCCGCGTCGAGCGCGGCCATCAGGACCACCGCCCCCGCGAACATCGAGAGGATCCCGAGCCGCACGACCCGCCGGGGGGAGACGTCCGGGAGGAGGCGCGGGATCAGGACGGCCGCGGCCAGCAGGGTCACCGACAGCGGCAGGATGCGCGCACCGGTCTTCAGCGCGGACAGGCCGAGCGCCACCGAGAGGTAGAGCGGGACGACGAAGAACACTCCCATCTGGACGAGGTACTGGAAGAAGAACATCGTCAGACCGCCGGTGAGCTGCTTGTTCTCCAGCAGGGCCGGATCCACCAGCGGATCCCTGCCCCGGGCGACGAGCCGGGCCTCCCAGCGCAGGAACGCCCAGACCAGCGCCAGACCGGCGAACACCAGCCACACCACCGGTGAGACGCCGAGCCACGAGGGCCCGTCGGGCTTCGGCCGGAACCAGCCCCACTCCGACGAGCGCAGCACGCCGAACACGAAGGTGCCGAGCCCGAGGGCGGACAGCACGGTCCCCACCAGGTCGAGCCTGGGACGCACGTCGGGCGCGGCGTCGGCGACCCGCCGGGCGAGCAGCAGGATGCCGAGCACGAGGACCACCTCCCCGGCGAACACCCAGCGCCAGGAGAAGTACGTGGTGGCCACGCCCCCGATGAGGGGTCCCACGGCGATGGCCACTGCACCGGCCGCGGCCACGAGTCCGTAGGCGGCCGGGCGGCGCTCCACGGCGAAGTTCCCGGCGACGAGCGCCACGATCGAGGGCAGGATCAGCGCCGCCCCGATCCCCTCCAGCAGTGACCAGCCGAACAGCAGCACCGGCAGGTTCGGGGCCAGCGCCGTGGTCAGCGACCCGCATCCGTAGACGACGCAGCCGATCATGAAGGCCCGCTTGCGCCCGATCAGCGCTCCGACCTTGCCGCCGGGCACCATGAGCATCGCCATGACCAGGGTGTACGCCGTGATCGCGCCCTGGATCCCGGTGACGGACGAGCCCACGTCCTCTGCCACGGTGGCGATCGACACGTTCATGACGGAGCTGTCCAGCGCCATCAGGAACTGCCCCGCCGCGAGCGTCAGCAGGACGACACCCGCGCCTTTCGAACCTTCGTTCGCCTTCGCCGGTTCCGCAGAGGGGCTCATCGTCGCATTGTCACCACGCCGGTGACGCCCATGAAGAACAGCCCTCCGACCCGCCCGGAACATCAGCCGGGCGGGGGAGGGGGTACGGGCCGGCGGGACGGTGGGCCGGCCGGTGGGCCGGGTCCCGCTCCCGAACGGCGGAACTGCGTTCCGGGGAGATCACCCGAGGCGGGTGAGGCCGACGTGCCGGATCACTGATGCCCTGGAACCGGACTGTCTCTGACGCCCTCACGCGCCCTCACGGAGCCGCTGCCATGACGATGACCCCGAACAACCTGGACGGACACGACGTGCGGCACCGCTCCCCGCAGGAGCGGGCCGCGCTCGGCAAGGCCGCACGGGCCGCCGCGCCCCGCTCCGGTCACGCGGAGTTCGCTCCCGGGCCGGACCGGCCGGATCCCTTGAAGATCATCGAGAAGCAGTCGGCGTCCCGGCTGCACGACCTCGTACCGATCCGCTACGGCAGGATGTCCGAGTCGCCGTTCCGCTTCTACCGGGGCGCCGCCGCCATCATGGCGTCGGACCTCGCGGGCACCCCGACGACGGGACTGCGCACCCAGCTCTGCGGCGACGCGCACATGCTGAACTTCCGGCTGCTGGCCTCACCGGAACGTCGCCTGATGTTCGACATCAACGACTTCGACGAGACCCTGCCGGGCCCCTGGGAGTGGGACGTCAAACGCCTGGCCGCCAGTCTCGTCATCGCGGGCCGGGCCAACGGCTTCAGCACCAAGCAGCGGGCGGCGATCGTACGGGCCACCGTGAAGTCGTACCGCGACAGCATGCGGACCTTCGCCGGGCTCGGCAACCTGGCCGTCTGGTACGCCCAGTTCGACGTCGCCCGGGTACGGGACCGCTTCGGGCCCGACCTGTCCGCACGGGGCCGCGAACGCTGGTCGCAGGCCGTCACCAAGGCGCGCTCGCACGACACCCTCCAGGTCTTCGACAAGCTGACCCACGAAGTCGACGGCAGACGCCGCATCACCCCCGACCCGCCGCTCATCACCCCCCTGGAGGACCTGCTGCCCAACGGCAGGCGCGGCGACCTGGAGAAGGAGATCCGCCGGCTGATCGAGCGCTACGGCCAGACCCTCCCCTCGGACCGGCGCTACCTGCTGGAGCAGTACCGGGTGGCCGACATGGCCCGCAAGGTCGTCGGGGTCGGCAGCGTGGGCACCCGCTGCTGGATCGTGCTCCTGCTCGGCAAGGACGACGAGGACCCGCTGTTCCTCCAGGCCAAGGAGGCCGACGAGTCGGTACTCGCGCCGCACGTCGGGGCGAGCACCTACCGCACCCAGGGCGAACGGGTGGTCGCCGGGCAACGGCTCATGCAGGCCACCAGCGACATCTTCCTCGGCTGGGAACGCGTCGAGGGCATCGACGGCCGGCGCCGGGACTTCTACGTACGTCAACTGCGCGACTGGAAGTGGGTCGCCACGGCGGAGGACATGGTGCCGCGGGGCATGCGGACCTTCGGCGCCCTGTGCGGCGCGACGCTGGCCCGCGCCCACGCGAGGTCCGGCGACCGCATCGCCATCGCCGCCTACCTGGGCGCCGGCGACAGCTTCGACCGCGCGCTGACCACCTTCGCCGAGCAGTACGCCGACCAGAACGAACGCGACCACCAGTCCCTGGTGACGGCGATAGCCAAGGGCAGACTCCCCTCGGAAGCGGCCTGAACGGGCCGGGGCTCAGGGCCGGGGCCGTTGCCGTGGCCGACCGAAGCTGTCACGGCTAGGGAAGGGGGTCACACAGGGCGTGCACCAGCCCCTCCAGGCTGTCGACCTCTTCCTCGGCCGCTTCCAGGGACCTCCGGTCGACGGCGACCACCCGCTCCTGCGCCTCGATCGCCGCGGCGTCCGCATGCGGGTCCGCCCGCAGATGGGCGAGCTTCGTCTCGTCCTCCGTCAGCTCCCTGAGCAGACCGTGCCGCCGCTGCTTCGCCCGCTCGAGCTTGGCCCTGGCCGCCTTGCACTGTTCCGCAGGCATGACTCTCCCATCGCTGCCCCCGCCCCCACCCTCCCGCCCCACCCCCCACCCCGCACCCGCACGTGACCCACCCGTGCACCCGTCCACACGACGCGTCATCACGTCCGACAGCCGGCTCCACCGCGACAGTTTTCTGCCACAGCGGCGGCAAACAGGCCGAAAAGGAACCGCTCCGACGATTCGACCGAACAAAACGATCCCCCGACGAACAAAAGATCACGGGTGGCGCTCATTCCGCTCGGGCGAGAACTGGCCGCACGCGCCGCTTGCCTTGCATGCGGGGAAGCCGCCATCATGAAAATCTCGTCCGAGGGCCTCCCTCATCGCCTCTGCGGCCGGACACTCATCCAGGCACTGACAGCAACGGTTGAAGTGAAACGGAGAGAGGCGTGACCGAGCTCGCTATCGGACTGATAACATCCCTCTTCTCCTTTTCGTGTGGATTACTCTATCAAAAGGCAAGAGCGATGGTCGTCTCGCGCAGGACGAGCGAGGAAGCACGCCGAATCGGCGAAGAACGTCATCCGTCTTTCACGATGAAATGGTTGGTCGAATACTATTTCCGCCGGGATCTCATGCACGAACTGCTTCTCGTCGAGACCGATCAGCGGCGTAATTTCATTCCGTTCCTGACCAAGAACTCGTGGAAAGTGGACGAGGCTGACGAAAGCGGTCTCCTCGACCAGTGCGTCCCGCATCCGCTGTCCGACGCCCCGCTCAAGGAAAACGTCCTGCACCGCAGGGGAAAGTACCTGGAAGGGGTGAGCGGAGGCCCGGAGGAATGGAACGACCTGCTGGCATGCGCGGAGCGCATCGAAGAGACACCGAACGGGCCGCGCATCAAGGTTCACCTGGCGGAGTACTTCCAGTACCTGTCGTCCTGCGGATCTCTGGAGGACGAGACCTACGACGCCATCCGTCGGCCGGGCAGGAAGACGCCCATTCGCGACGAGGCTCTGTCCAGCATCGCGGCCGCCTCCCAGAACCCCTTGGGTGCGCACGGCTTGGGGATGCAGGTGGCCCTCGTGTACGGCGACGCGGCTGAGTACAAGATCCTCGTACAGCGCCGATCGAATTCCGTGGCCCTGTACGGCGGTGCGCTGGCCGTGGTCCCGGTCTTCGGATGCCAGACGCTCGACATCACGGCCCAGACCCACCTCTCCCTCTTCCACAACTTCCTGCGCGAGACGTACGAGGAACTCTACGGCGGGACCGAGGTCGAAAGGAGGGGCCCGCAAGTCGATCCGACATGGTTCTACTCGAAGCCCCCCGTGGCCCGCCTGCTCGACTACCACGCCTCCGGCATTCTCAGCTTCCGCATCCTGGGGTTCGGGATCGATGCGCTCAACGGCGAAGTGAACGTGGCGGCTCTGGCACTGATCACGGACTCCGCGGTGGCGGCGCGTGAAATAAGAGAGATGCGCGTCAACTGGGAGGTGCAACAGATCTCCGCATGGCACCTCTTCGGAGAAGAGCTCGATGTGGGACTCACCCGGGGCGACTTCTCTCCCGGGAGTGCCTACGCAATCGCTCGTGCCAGGGAGTACCTGGCCGGCCGTCGCTGAAGGAGCCAGTCATGCCCGAGCTTGTGGGACCGACGTGCGTACTCTGCGGACGAACCGACCGGGAACGGCTTCACGACCTCCCCTACGGCGTCATCATGCGCTGCCGCGGATGCAACCTCGTGTCGATGCTCGACGAGAAGACGAACCATTTCCCGTCCTGCGCATACGATCAGACGTACTACCGCAAGAAGCCCGGGCATCAGGCCGGCTACAAGGACTACTTCGGCGAAGAGCTGCCGGAGCGGAGAAAACTGGCCGAGGTGTTCGCCGAGGCCCTCGTGGCCACGCCGTCGACCATCGAACGTTCCCTGGACGTGGGATGCGGCGGCGGATACCTGGTCGAAGCGCTGCACCTCCTCGGGGTGCGGGCCTTCGGTGTCGACGGATCGGAGTACGCGATAGGCCGCGCCGCACACCGCACCGAGAACTGCCGGTTCATCTGCGGTGACCTGCGCAGTCCGGAGGTCGTCGAGAACGGCCCGTACGACGTGATCACCATGATGGATTTCCTGGAGCACGTGGAGAATCCCGTCGCCGAGATCTCGGCGGCCTGCTCCCTGCTGGCCGCGAACGGCCGCCTCGTCGTCATGACGCCGCACTACGGCAAACGCCTGTCGAAAGCCCAGGGACGGGACTACGTCCAGTTCAAGCCCGACCACCTGTACCACTTCGACGAGGACACCCTGGTCCGCGTCATGGAGAAGGCAGGTCCAGGAACCGTTGCCGTCAGCGAGGTCATCCCCTGGGTCGAGAGCCGAGGGGCGCGCCCACCGCACGAGTTCCTGCACAAGTACTCCCAGGAGCGAGAGAACGTCCTGGCCGTCTACACGGCACCCCACGACGACACCGCCTGACGGGCGCCCGGCCCAACCGAACCCGACGACCCGCCCACGCAAGCCTCATCCACTCACAGTCGCCGCGCCGACCCACCACGCCCTTCCCGGCAGCCCCAACCAGAACCGAACGCCCCACACCCGGCCGACTCCCCACCGCCTTCCCGCACTTGAACACACAGCAACACCAAAGGGCCCCTACCGATCCGGTAAAGGCCCTCTGGTCTGCTATTCAGCTGTCGGGGTGGCGGGATTTGAACCCACGACCTCTTCGTCCCGAACGAAGCGCGCTGCCAAGCTGCGCTACACCCCGATGTCGCTGCTTGTCCTGCTTGTCGCGGCGACGTCGTTTACTTTAGCCCACTGGTGGCCCGAGACGAAATCCGGTTTTGGCGCGGTGGCTGATCGGGTTCGGGCGGACGTGGTCGAGGGCCACGAGGAGGACCGCGAGGGCGTAGATGGCCAGGCCCAGGAGGAGCGCGTTGGCCAGGGCGTGCTTGTAGCCGGCGGCCTCGGCGTCGAAGAAGGGGTAGAGGTAGCGGCCCGGCGTGCCGGGTGCCACCAGCTGGGCTCGGGCGAGAGAGAACGCCAGGTAGACCACCGGGTAGATCATCCAGGTGGCGGCCCTGCGCAGGTGCATCCGGCACGGAGGCGTCAGCAGCAGCCAGTCCAGGACGGCGGCCGTCGGGATCACGGTGTGGACGAGGTGTCCGGCGACCAGGTGCCAGCCCGTGGGGGCGGTCGCGCCCGTCACCGAGAAGGGGGTGGCCGCGTCCGCCAGGAGCAGGTGGTAGACGAGGCCGGTGGTCGTCACGTAGAGCAGCGCGGCGCCCGTCAGGGCCGCGGGGAGGGGGCGGCGGGCCGTCCACGCGCGGCGGGCGGAGAGCAGCGTCACCAGGGCCAGCACGATGTTGCTCTGGATCGCGAAGTGGCTCAGGACACGCGGGGGGCTGCCGAGCAGCAGGGCGAGCGTGACGCCGCCGGCCGCGGCGCCGGCCAGCAGCAGGCGCAGGACGGCGGCCAGGGGACGGCGTACGGGGGCCACCACCGCCGAGGCGGGGACGGAGGACATCAGGAGCGCGTGGGTCCGCGGGATCGCGGGCAGATCCGGGATGTCCCTGGGTATCGGCGCGGTCATGCCCTCACGCTAGGCAAGGGGTGCAAAACGGGCGATACGGGTGGGCTGTTCGAGGGAACCCGCTCCGCCTCCGCCTGCAATTGCACCTGCACCTGCGTACGCGTGTGTGTACGTGTCCACGCGTACGTGCGTGTGCCGGTGGGGCTCGGGTCGCGGCCCGTGCGCGCCGCCTGCCCGTACGGCCGCCGCGTCGAGGAAATGGCCCCCTGGCCCCTGGCCGACTACTCCTTCGCCACCAGCGTCAGCAGCGTCACCTCGGGCGGGCACGCGAACCTCACCGGGGTGTAGCGGCTCGTTCCGCATCCCGCGGACACGTGCAGGTAGGACGTGAGCCCCTCCGCCGTGTGCGTGGACAGGCCCTTGACCCGGTCGGTGTCCAGGTCGCAGTTGGTGACCAGGGCGCCGTAGAAGGGGATGCAGAGCTGGCCGCCGTGGGTGTGGCCGGCCAGGACCAGGGGGTAGCCGTCCGCCGTGTAGGCGTCGAGGACCCGCAGGTACGGCGCGTGCACCACGCCCATCGAGAAGTCCGACGAGGCCGACGGGCCGCCCGCCACGCGCGCGTACCGGTCGCGCTTGATGTGCGGATCGTCCACGCCGGTCAGCTCGACCGACACGCCCTCGACCTTCAGGACCCCCCGGGTGTTCGTCAGGTTCAGCCAGCCCGCCGCGTCGAACCCGTCGCGCAGGTCCTCCCACGGGTTGTGGACCACACCGACGGCGGGTGGGTTGCCGTTCAGTCCGTGGCGGCCCTGGACCTTCTCGAAGAGGTAGCGGGCCGGGTTGCGCAGTGTGGGGCCGTAGTAGTCGTTCGAGCCGAAGACGTACGCGCCCGGAAACTCCATCAGCGGGCCGAGCGAGTCGAGGACCTCGGGCACGGCCTCCGGGTCGGACAGGTTGTCGCCCGTGTTGATCACGAAGTCGGGGCGCAGACCGGCCAGGGAGCGCAGCCAGCGCTGCTTCTTGCGCTGGCCGCCGACCATGTGGATGTCGGAGACCTGGAGTACGCGCAGGGAGCGCATGCCGGCCGGCAGGACGGGGACCGTCACCCGTCGCAGGCGGAAGGAGCGGGCTTCGAAACCCGCCGCGTACACCAGGCCGGCGGCGCCGGCCGCCGCAATGGACAGTGGTACTCCGTATCGCGCGTGCATACGTCCATCGTGTCAGACGTGTCCAACACCCCTTGCCCCGCCGCCCCTTTAATCGGCGGGCACGCGACCGCCCACACCTGCGACAATCGGACCCATGACCACGCTCAAGTCGAAGCTTCAGGAAGACCTCAACGCCGCCATCAGGGAGCGCGACGAGCTCCGCTCCTCGACGCTCCGGCTCACGCTCACCGCGATCACCAAGGAGGAGGTCGCGGGCAAGGAGAAGCGCGAGCTCTCCGACGACGAGGTCCTCAAGGTGATCACCAAGGAGGCGAAGAAGCGCCGCGAGGCCGCGGACGCCTTCGCCCAGGGCGGTCGGGCCGAGTCGGCCGAGCGGGAGACGGCGGAGGGCGAGCTGCTCGCCACCTACCTGCCCAAGCAGCTCAGCGAGGACGAGCTGAACGAGATCGTCGCCCAGGCCGTCGCCGAGGCGAAGGCGGCCGGTGCGGAGGGTCCGCGGGCGATGGGCGCCGTCATGAAGATCGTCAACCCGAAGGTGGCCGGTCTGGCCGAGGGCGGCCGGGTCGCCGCGGTCGTCAAGAAGCTGCTGGCGGGCTGACGCGCGCGTCTCCGACGGAGGCGACAAGAGGCCACAAGAGACGAGGCGGGACGACGCGAGGCCATGAGATGCGGTGAGCCGGCCCGGCGCCGGCTCCCGCCCCTGCCTCGGTCGGTCTCCGCTTTTCACTTCCCCGCGGCGAACCGCCGCTCCCGATCGAGAACGGCCCCCGCCTCCCCGTGCGGAGAAGTACTACGCGTAGTACTTCCGTGCGGGGAAGCGGGGGCCGTTCGTCATGCTCTGGCTTTCGCCACGGCCTCGGAGGCCGATGGCGTGCGCCCCACCCTCGGCCTCACCCGCGGCCTCCGCCGTTGCCGTTGCCGTTGGTCTGGCCCTGGAAGAACGTGCCGCCGTTGTTCGAGTTGTTGCCGCCGTTCGACGAGCCGCCGTTGGTCAGCAGGCCGGTGAGGAAGCCGCCGTCGTTGCCGCCGTTGTTCCCGTTGCCGTTCCCGTCCCCGTTGTTGCCGTCGTCGTTCTTGTCACCGTCGCCGCGGTCCTTGGAGGGCGGGTTCGGGATGTTGACGAGGTTGAAGGGCGGGGCCTCCTTGCCGGAGAGGGCGCCGGTCATGGCGTCGCGCCAGATCGGGCCCGGGGTGTCGCCGCCGTAGACCTGGGCGTGGTAGACGCCGCCGATGGTGATGTCGGTCATCTCGACCTTCTGGGTGGCGCTGCCGACCCAGACGGCGCCCGCGAGGTTCGGGGTGTAGCCGACGAACCAGGCGTTCTTGCGGGAGTCCGTGGTACCGGTCTTACCGGCGTTCGCCCGGCCGGACAGGCCCGCCTGCTGGCCGGTACCGGAGTCGACCACGCCGCTGAGCAGCGTGTTCACGGTGTCGGCGGTCTTCTCGGACATGGCCCGCGAGCACGTCGACTTGGGCACCTCCAGCGACTTCTGCTGGTCGCCGACCTTCTGGGTGATCGACTCGATGGCGATCGGGGTGCAGTACATGCCGCGCGAGGCGAAGGCGGCGTAGGCGGTGGCCATGGTCAGCGGGGAGATGCCCTTGGAACCGAGGGCGATGGCGGGCACCTCGGGGAGCTTGTCGCCGTTGCCCTGCACGACGTGCAGCGCGTCGGTCATCTTCACCACGGGGCACAGGCCGATGTCGGAGATCATCTGCACGAAGTACGTGTTGACCGAGAGCTCCATGGCCTTCTTCAGCTGGTACGGGCCCTTCTCGGACTCGCTCTCGTTCTCCAGCTTCTCGCCGTTGTTGTTGACCCACGGCTTGTTGTCGCAGGTCTGTACCGGGCTCGGGTACTCCATCTGGTACGGCGACGAGTACTGCTGGTTGACCGGGCGGCCCTCCTCCAGCGCGGCCGCGGCCACGAACGGCTTGAAGGTCGAACCGGTCGGGAAGCCGTAGTTCGAGCCGCCCATGGAGGAGCTGACCGAGTAGTTGTACTCGGTCTCGTTCTTGCCGTAGCCGTAGGGCTTCGACTGGCCCATGCCGAGGATCTTGCCGGTGCCGGGCTCGACGAGCGTGGTGGCCGCGGCGACCTTGTCCGACTTGTAGACGTGGTCCTTGAGCGAGTCCTGGACGGACTTCTGGGCCTGCGGCTGGAGCGTCGTGCGGATGGTCAGACCGCCCCGGTTCCAGATCTTCGCCCGCTCCTCCTTGGTCTTGCCGAAGACCGGGTCGCTGAGGAAGACGCGCTCGACGTACTTGCAGAAGAAGCTGGCGCCCTTGGCGGCGGTGATGCAGCCGTTCTTCGGCTCCTTGACCTTCAGACCCAGCGGGGCCTTCTGCGCGGTGGCCGCCTCGGTCGCGGAGATGTCGCCGACCTCGGCCATCCGCTTCAGGACGGTGTTACGGCGCTCGGTGGCCGCCTGCGGGTGGCTGACCGGGTCGTAGAAGCTGGGCGACTGGACGAGCCCGGCCAGCAGCGCCGCCTGCGGGAGGGCGAGGTCCTTGGCGTGCGTGGAGAAGTAGCGCTGGGACGCCGCCTCGACGCCGTAGGCCTGCTCGCCGAAGAAGGTGATGTTCAGGTAGTTCTCGAGGATCTTCTTCTTGCTGAGCTCTTCCTCGAGCTGGATCGCGTACTTCAGTTCCTTGATCTTGCGGCCGATGGTCTGCTGGGTGGCCTGCGCGACCTTCGTCGGGTCGTCGCCGGCCTCCTCGACCGCGACGTTCTTCACGAGCTGCTGCGTGAGCGTCGAGGCGCCCTGGGAGACCCCGCTGCTCTGCACGTTCTGGTTGAGCGCGCGCAGGACACCCTTGGGATCGACCGCCCCGTGCTCGTAGAAGCGCGAGTCCTCGATGGCGATGATCGCCTTCTGCATGTAGGGCGAGATGTTCTTGAGATCCACCACGGTGCGGTCACGTGAGTACACCGTGGCGATCTGGCCGCCCGCGGCGTCGAGGATCGTGGTGCGCTGACTCAGCGGTGGAGTCTTGAGGTTGGCCGGGAGTTCGTCGAACGACTCCACCGACCCCTTGGCGGCGAGGCCCAGCGCGCCGAAGGCGGGCAGGGCGATACCGGCCAGCAGGGCTCCCGCGAGCACACTGACACCGAGGAACTTGGCGGCCTGCTGCGTTGGCGACAGACCACCGCCCGAGCGCTTCTTTGGCATGAGGGCAGCCTACGTTCTCATTCGCCGGACACGCGTCAATGCCTTGGCCTAAGCTGCTCTCAACTGTCACAGCAGCAGGGCTACGTATCAATACGTCCGACGACCCCGAATCGTTCCGGAGGTTCCCCGATTTTTTGATGGGGGCGTGCCCGAATCCGCCTCGTGTGTCACCCGGCGTCCGTTGTGACTCAACTGAACTGTCCCGTTTGCCGGGATAGTTTTATATGTCGCGGGCTCACTCCCCCGGGTGATCTGCCGCTTACGCATAGTCCGTTCGGGCCATTCAAGATTGGGCCCGAAGGGGGTGTTGCGCTGTGCCCACCTTCCGTAACGTCCTCAACTGGCGGCGGTGAATATGCCGCTGCCGCCGTGGGGGAGCCTCGATTCGGGAGAGGACGGCGCCGGTATGGGCTGGGTTACCGACTGGAGTGCGCAGGCCGCCTGCCGCACTACCGATCCGGATGAACTGTTCGTTCAGGGAGCAGCGCAGAACAGGGCCAAGGCGGTGTGCACCGGATGCCCGGTACGCACCGAATGTCTGGCCGACGCGCTCGACAACCGCGTCGAGTTCGGCGTATGGGGAGGAATGACCGAGCGCGAGCGCCGCGCACTGCTGCGCAGGCGGCCGACCGTGACCTCCTGGCGCCGGCTGCTGGAGACGGCGCGTTCGGAGTACGAGCGGGGGGCGGGCATCCTGCCGCTCGACGACGACCAGATGTACGAGAACTACGCGGCGGTGAGCTGAGGGGACCCCTCGGCTCAGCTGTCGGCAGCCTCGGGCAGCTCCGGCCGGTTGGCCGCGAGCCGGTCCCCGATGTCCCGCAGTCCTGTGAGGTCGTGCACATCGCCGGGCAGCGCGGCCACCTCGGAGACCGCCACCTCGGGGTGCAGCGCCGTGAAGCGGTCCCGCGTGCGCTGCTCGCGGGAGAGCAGGTGCATGCGTTCCGCGTGCAGCCTCAGCAGGCCCGCGGTGAGGTCGTCCACGGTCCGGTCCGCGTCCGTGCCGGACGCCGCGCCTGTGCGCGTGTCGGCGCTCGCTGTCCGGTCCGTGCCGGTGGCCGTGGTCCGATCCGCGCCGGTGGGGGCGCCGAGCTGCGGATCGGTTGCGGGAGATTCTGAACTGCCGTACGTGTCGGGAGAGTTACGAAGTCCAGCTTTCCCGCCGTCCTGATCCACAATGCCGGGCTCTTCAAGATTTTCTGCCGCGTGGGTCCGGGCGAGGTCGAGCTCCTCCGCCGCCGCCAGGGCGCGCTCGGCGGACAGCTGGGCGGCGCCGCTGCCGTGCACCCGGTTGAGCACCAGTCCGGCCAGCGGCATGTCCTCGGCGGCCAGCCGTTCCACGAAGTACGCGGCCTCCCGCAGCGCGTCCCGCTCGGGAGCCGCCACCACGAGGAACGCCGTGCCGGGCGCCTGGAGCAGCTTGTAGGTGGCGTCCGCGCGCGTGCGGAAGCCGCCGAACATCGAGTCCATCGCCGCGACGAACGTCTGCACGTCCTTCAGCAGCTGGCCGCCGAGCAGCTTGCCGAGGGCACCGGTCATCATCGACATCCCGACGTTCAGGAACTTCATGCCCGCGCGTCCGCCGACCTTGGCGGGCGCGAGCAGGACGCGGATCAGCTTGCCGTCCAGGAACGACCCGAGGCGCTTCGGGGCGTCCAGGAAGTCCAGGGCGGAGCGGGACGGCGGGGTGTCGACGACGATCAGGTCCCACTCGTCCCGCGCGCGCAGCTGTCCCAGCTTCTCCATCGCCATGTACTCCTGCGTGCCCGCGAAGCCTGCCGAGAGCGACTGGTAGAACGGGTTGCCCAGGATCGCGTTGGCCCGGTCGGCGTCCGCGTGCGCCTCGACGATCTCGTCGAAGGTGCGCTTCATGTCGAGCATCATCGCGTGCAGCTCGCCGTCGCCCTCGACGCCCTTGACGCGGCGCGGGGTGTTGTCCAGCGAGTCGATGCCCATCGACTGGGCGAGCCGGCGCGCCGGGTCGATGGTGAGGACCACCACCTTGCGGCCCCGCTCGGCCGCCCGGAGTCCCAGTGCCGCGGCCGTGGTGGTCTTGCCGACACCGCCCGAGCCGCAGCACACCACGATGCGGGTCGCCGGGTCGTCGAGCAGCGGATCGATGTCCAGCACGGGCGCGGGGGAGAGACGGTGCCGGGTGCCCTTGCGGTCGTGAGCCTGGTCCTCACTCATGCGATCCCCTGCTTCCGCAGTTCCTTGGAGAGCTGGTACAGGCCCGCGAGGTCCATGCCCTCGGCGAGCAACGGCAGTTCGTGCAGCGGCAGATCGAGCTCGCCGAGGACCGCGCGCTGTTCGTGCTCCAGCGCGTACCGCTCGGCGTACTCCTCGGCCTGTTGAAGGAGCGGATCCACCAGGCGCTCGGCGTGGCCGCCGCGCCGTGCCCCGCCGAGCCCGGCGGCGGACAGCGACCGGGCGACAGAAGAACGACCCACGGTCCGTACGAGTTCCAGCTCGTCCTCGGCCAGCACCTCGGGGCGCACCATGTTGACGATGACCCGCCCCACCGGCAGCTTGGCCGCCCGCAGCTCGGCGATGCCGTCGGCCGTCTCCTGGACGGGCATCTCCTCCAGCAGCGTCACCAGGTGCACGGCCGTCTCCGGCGACTTCAGCACCCTCATGACGGCCTGGGCCTGATTGTGTATCGGGCCGATCCTGGCCAGCCCCGCGACCTCGTCGTTGACGTTCAGGAAGCGGGTGACGCGTCCCGTGGGCGGGGCGTCCATGACGACGTAGTCGTAGACGAAGCGCCCGTTCTTGTCCTTGCGCCGGACCGCCTCGCACGCCTTGCCGGTGAGGAGCACGTCCCGCAGGCCGGGCGCGATGGTGGTGGCGAAGTCGATGGCGCCGAGCTTCTTCAGGGCCCGGCCGGCGCCCCCCAGCTTGTAGAACATCTGGAGGTAGTCCAGAAGGGCCAGTTCGGGATCGATGGCCAGTGCGTACACCTCACCGCCGCCCGAGGCGACGGCGATCTTGCGTTCCTCGTAGGGCAACGCCTCCGTCTCGAAGAGCTGTGCGATGCCCTGTCGGCCCTCCACCTCGACGAGAAGCGTCCGCTTCCCTGCCGTGGCGAGGGCGAGGGCGAGTGCCGCGGCGACCGTCGTCTTACCGGTCCCGCCCTTGCCGCTGACGACCTGGAGCCTGCTCACGTCTTCGAGCGTAACCATTCGGCGCCCGAGGCAATCGGGAGACTGTGGACAACAGGGGGCGGTATCGGCCACATGGCCTGTGGAGGAGGCCCTCCGGCACAGCCGATACAGTCGGCCCCATGACCAAGTGGGAATACGCAACCGTGCCGCTGCTCGTCCATGCCACGAAGCAGATTCTGGACACCTGGGGCGAGGACGGCTGGGAGCTCGTCCAGGTCGTGCCCGGGCCGAACAACCCGGAGCAGCTCGTCGCCTACCTGAAGCGGGCGAAGGCGTGAGCGCGGTCGAGGCGAGGCTCGCCGAGCTGGGTCTGACCCTGCCGTCGGTCGTGCCGCCGCTCGCGGCCTACCAGCCGGCCGTACAGTCCGGCGCGTACGTGTACACGGCCGGTCAGCTGCCCATGGTGGACGGCAAGCTGCCGATCACCGGCAAGGTCGGCGCCGAGGTCACGCCGGAGGAGGCCAAGGAGCTGGCCCGCACCTGCGCGCTGAACGCCCTGGCCGCCGTCAAGTCGGTCACGGGCGATCTCGACCGCATCGCGCGCGTGGTGAAGGTCGTCGGCTTCGTGGCGTCGGCCTCGGACTTCACCGGTCAGCCCGCCGTCCTCAACGGCGCGAGCGAGCTGCTGGGCGAGGTCCTCGGCGACAAGGGCGTGCACGCGCGCAGTGCGGTGGGCGTCGCCGTGCTGCCGCTGGACGCGCCCGTGGAGGTCGAGATCCAGGTGGAACTCGTCCCGTAGGCACGCGGTCCGGGGCGTCCCCGCGGTCTCCGCGCGGACGTCCACGGACACCCGCGTCACCACCCGGGCCCGAGCCGTGCCCCAGCCGTGCCCGAGCCGTGTTCTGGCCGAGGGCGACCGGTGGGCGCCGGCTGACGCCCGTGGACGTCCCGGGCGGCGCTCGCGGGCGCCTTCCGGACGGCGCCGGCCGGCTCCGCGCGGGTTTCCCGCGCGGCCCCCGCGGACAGCCCCGCAAGGTCCCGCGGACGTGCTCTGACCTCGGGGACCTCTCGAACATTCGCGCGCCACGGGATAGCCTCGCGCCCATGGCGAATGGGCAGTGGTTCCCCCAGGACTGGCCGGAACGCATCCGCGCGCTCGCGGACGGCAGCCTCGTCCCGGTCGTCCCCCGACGCGCGGCCACGGTCATGCTCCTGAAGGACACCGGCAGCGGACCGGTCGTCCACATGCTGCGCAGACGCGCCTCCATGGCCTTCGCCGGAGGCGCGTACGCCTATCCCGGCGGCGGTGTCGACCCGCGCGACGACGACCGGCACGTCCGCTGGGCCGGCCCCACGCGCGCGTGGTGGGCCGAGCGGCTCGGCGTCGACGAGACCGCGGCCCAGGCGATCGTCTGCGCGGCCGTGCGCGAGACGTACGAGGAGGCGGGCGTCCTGCTCGCAGGGCCCACGCCCGACTCCGTCGTCGGTGACACCACGGGCCCCGACTGGGAGGCCGACCGGGCCGCGGTGGCCGCCCGAGAGCTGTCCTTCGCCGAGTTCCTGGACCGCCGCGGTCTCGTCCTGCGCTCCGACCTGCTCGGCGCGTGGACCCGCTGGATCACCCCGGAGTTCGAGTCCCGCCGCTACGACACCTGGTTCTTCGTGGCGGCTCTGCCCGAGGGCCAGCGCACCCGCAACGCCTCCACGGAGGCCGACCGCACGGTGTGGATCCGCCCCGCGGACGCGGCGGCCTCGTACGACAAGGGTGAGCTGCTGATGATGCCGCCCACCATCGCCACCCTGCGCCGGCTCGTGCCGTACGCCACGGCCGCCGAGGCGCTCGCCGCCGCCCCCGGGCGCGACCTGACGCCCGTCCTGGCGCAGGCCCGCCTGGAGGACGGCGCGGTGGTGCTGTCCTGGCCGGGCCACGACGAGTTCACCAAGCACATCCCCGTCACGGCCGCCGAAGGCACGCACGCGGCCGAACCGGTCACGGCGACGGACGCGGCCGAGGGGGCCGCCGAGGCGGAGACGCCCGGCAAGGCCGACGCGCCCGGCAGGACAGATGCGGGCGGCGGGGGAGCCGTATGACGGGCACGCGTGCGTGGAGGGACGCGAACGGTCCCCGGCAGCGGCCGCACGAGGCGGCGGTACGGCGCCGGATCCCGCCCGGGACCGCAGCCTCCCGCGCGCATGTCACGTCCCGCGCGCCCCTCACGTCCCGCGGGTCCGTCACGTCCCGCGTGACCGTCGAATCCCGCCCGCCCCTCACATCCCGCGAGCCCGGCGCACTCCGCGAGCCCGGTGCGCCCTGCACTCCCTGCGCGCCCGGCCTGTCCGGCGCGCTTCTCGACCGCCGTGTGCACCGCGACCTCCGTCGTGACAGTCCGCCCAGCCGTACGGAAGGCCCCTTCGCATGACCGACGCAGCCGCTCTCCCCGGCCAGCCGCGAGGCGGAGTCCTCTCCGGCCGGGCCACCGCGCGCGCGGTCAACGTCCTCGCGCCGAACGCGTCCGCGATGACCCTGGACGGCACGAACACCTGGCTGGTCTCCGAGCCCGACTCCGACCTCGCGGTCGTGATCGACCCGGGCCCCCTGGACGAGGGGCACCTGCGGGCGGTCGTCGACACCGCCGAGCGGGCGGGCAAGCGGGTGGCCCTGACGCTGCTCACGCACGGCCACCCCGACCACGCCGAGGGCGCGGTCCGCTTCGCCGGGCTGACCGGCACCAAGGTGCGGGCCCTGGACCCGGCGCTGCGGCTGGGCGACGAGGGCCTGGCCGCCGGGAACGTGATCACCGTGGGCGGTCTGGAGCTGCGGGTCGTCCCGACACCCGGCCACACCGCCGACTCCCTGTGCTTCCACCTCCCGGCCGACCGGGCCGTGCTGACCGGCGACACGATCCTGGGTCGCGGCACGACCGTCGTCGCCCATCCCGACGGGCGTCTGGGCGACTACCTCGACACCCTGCGGCGGTTGAGGTCCCTCACCGTCGACGACGGCGTCCACACGGTCCTGCCGGGCCACGGGCCGGTCCTGGAGGACGCCCAGGGCGCCGTGGAGTTCTACCTCGCCCACCGTGCCCACCGCCTCGCCCAGGTCGAGACGGCCGTCGAGGACGGCTACACCACCCCCGCCGAGGTCGTCGCCCACGTGTACGCGGACGTCGACCGCTCCTTGTGGCCGGCGGCCGAGCTGTCGGTGCGGGCGCAGCTGGAGTACCTGAAGGAGCACGGGCTCATCTAGCGGGCCGCCCGGTCAGGCGTCCTCGGGCCGGCGGGCCTTCACACCGTGCACGCGCGTGTACTCGTCGGCGAGCCAGGGCCCGAGGTCGTCGAGGTACGACGTGAGGACGGCCCGGTCGCCCCTCGGCTCGTACCCGAGGGCGGCCGCCGCGCGCAGTTGCCCGGCGCGGCGCGGGTAGTACGCGCCGAACGCCCCGGCCATCTCGTACAGGTCGCTCGTCCAGCCGTTCCAGCGGGGCATGACGAGGGTGAAAGCGGTGCGCACGAGCCGCCGGGACATGAACCGTACGAGGGGCCGCAGGGCGGCTTCGGAGCCGTCCGCCGACGCGACGCGGTCCTGCCAGCGGGGCAGCACCAGGGCTAGGTCGCCGTTGGTCTCCCGCGCGAGCAGCGTGTCGGGGCGGTAGCGGGGGAGCCGCTCGGCGAGATCCTCGCCGAGCAGCGGTGTGCACAGGCACGCCAGGAACCAGCCCAGGTCGTGCCTCTCCAGCTCGCTCAGCACGCGCGCGTGGCCGACCAGGAGGGTGCCGCTGCCGTCGATCTGCGGGAACAGCCCGTCGAGGGTCTCGTCGAGCGCGCGCGCGTCCGTCCGGTCGGTGTCGGTCGGGTCCTCGCGCAGGACGACCAGGAGGTCCAGATCGCTGCGTCCCACGCGCGCGGTGCCGCGTGGGATCGACCCGTAGAGGTACGCGCTGTGCAGCCGGGCGCCGAAGAGCGCCGGTACGTGCTCGCGGGCGGCCGCGACGACCGGCCGGAAGCCGGGCGCCACGCGCGCGAGGGAGCCTTCGCGGGCGATGTGCCCCCGGGCGTCGAGTCCTCGTGGGGGAAGCGTGGGTGGCATGCGGCCACTGTGCTGCTCCGCGGGCGGTCCGTCAGCTGGTTTTCGAGTGCGGACAGCCCCCGGTGCCGGTCACACCTGACCGGACCTCACCCCCGCCACAGCGGTGGCGCCTAGCGCGACCGCTTGGCCAGCCGCTCCACGTCCAGCAGGATGACCGCGCGTGCCTCCAGGCGCAGCCAGCCGCGCTGGGCGAAGTCCGCCAGCGCCTTGTTCACGGTCTCGCGCGACGCGCCGACGAGCTGGGCCAGCTCCTCCTGCGTCAGATCGTGGACGACGTGGATGCCTTCCTCGGACTGCACGCCGAAGCGGCGCGAGAGGTCGAGGAGGGCGCGGGCCACACGGCCGGGGACGTCCGAGAAGACCAGGTCGGACATGGCGTCGTTGGTCTTGCGCAGCCGCCGGGCGACGGCGCGCAGCAGCGCGGTCGCGACCTCGGGGCGGGCGTTCAGCCAGGGCTGGAGGTCGCCGTGGCCGAGGCCGAGGAGCTTGACCTCGGTGAGAGCGGTGGCGGTCGCCGTGCGCGGGCCCGGGTCGAAGAGCGACAGCTCTCCGATGAGCTCGCTGGGACCCACCACGGCCAGCATGTTCTCCCGGCCGTCCGGAGACGTGCGGTGGAGCTTGACCTTGCCCTCGGTGACGACGTAGAGCCGGTCGCCCGGATCGCCCTCGTGGAAGAGGGAGTCGCCACGGGCCAGGGTCACCTCGCTCATGGAGGCGCGCAGTTCCGCGGCCTGCTCGTCGTCGAGAGCCGCGAAGAGCGGGTTGCGCCGCAGAACGTCGTCCACGAGTTCTCTCCTTGTCGACCTGCTCAGGGGATCTTGCTTCCCCGCTTACCAGGGGACCGTGTTCCCCGTTTTGCCGGACATTCCAAACAGTGTGATCTGTCACAAGGATGCCGCACACATGTCCTGGGGTAAGCGGCAGGGGTCCAATCGGGGGCTGATCTTCAGGGTCCGGGGCGGATGTCGGCGTCGGGCTTTAGGCTGGCCGGGTGTCCAAAACGCCGGTGAGAGCACAGGCCGAGGGGGCTGGGCGGGTGGTTGTACGTCGCGTTTCCGCTGTGGGCGAACAGGACTCCGACGGTGGTAGGAAAACGGCAAAGGTGACAAAAGAGATGCCTGCGAAGAAAGCCGCCGACGGCAACGAAACGACAGCACGCAGGACCGCTGCGAAGAAAGCCCCGGCGAAGAAGGTCCCGGCGAAGAGGGCTCCGGCCAAGAAGGCCGGGGCAGCGCGCGAGACCGCGGACGGGGGCGTCGCGGCGAAGGCCGGCGGCACCGGGGGGAAGCCCGAGTCCCGTACCGCGCTCGTCCGCCGCGCGCGCCGCATCAACCGTGAGCTCGCCGAGGTCTATCCCTACGCCCATCCCGAGCTGGACTTCGAGAACCCCTTCCAACTGGTGGTCGCCACCGTCCTGTCCGCCCAGACCACCGACCTCCGGGTGAACCAGACCACCCCCGCCCTCTTCGCCAAGTACCCCACCCCGGAGGACCTGGCCGCCGCCGATCCCGAGGAGGTCGAGGAGATCCTCCGGCCGACCGGCTTCTTCCGGGCCAAGACCAAGTCGGTGATGGGCCTGTCCAAGGCCCTCGTGGAGGAGTTCGGCGGCGAGGTCCCCGGGCGGCTCGAGGACCTGGTCAAGCTCCCCGGGGTCGGCCGCAAGACCGCGTTCGTGGTGCTCGGGAACGCGTTCGGCAGGCCAGGGATCACCGTGGACACCCACTTCCAGCGGCTCGTACGGCGCTGGAAATGGACCGAGGCCACCGAGCCCGACAAGATCGAGGCGGCCGTCGGCGCGCTCTTCCCCAAGAGCGACTGGACGATGCTCTCGCACCACGTGATCTTCCACGGCCGGCGGATCTGCCACGCCCGCAAGCCGGCCTGCGGCGCCTGCCCGATCGCCCCGATCTGCCCGGCGTACGGCGAGGGCGAGACGGACCCGGAGAAGGCCAAGAAGCTGCTGAAGTACGAGAAGGGCGGCTTCCCCGGGCAGCGGCTCAACCCGCCTCGGTCCTATCTGGACGCGGGCGGCAGGCCGGCCCCGCCGCTGGGGGCCGGATGAGGCAGGGGCCGACCCCGGCCCGGGCCGGACGGGCCGTGCCGGAGCGACGGGGTGTGCGGTCCGGTCACCCGGACGGGGAGCGGTCCGCGGAACGATCGGCGAGGTCCCGGGCGTTGGACGAGGGAGAACGGGGGGTGGTGCGGCGATGACACGCGCGAGCGACACACGGGGCGGTGCGGCGACGCTGAGCAAGGAGGGCCTGCCCGCCTGGCTGGAGCCGGTGGTGCACGCGGTGGAGACGGTCCAGCCGCTCCAGCTCAGCCGCTTCCTGCCCCCGGAGAACGGCGCGGGGCGCCAGTCGGCCGTCCTGATCCTGTTCGGCGAGGGCGAGCGCGGCCCCGAGCTGCTGCTCATGGAGCGGGCGAGCTCCTTGCGTTCCCACGCCGGCCAGCCCTCCTTCCCGGGCGGCGCCCTCGACCCGGAGGACGGCGACCCGCACGGTGACGGGCCGCTGCGGGCCGCGCTGCGCGAGGCCGAGGAGGAGACCGGGCTCGATCCGGCGGGCGTCCAGCTCTTCGGTGTGCTGCCCAAGCTGTACATCCCGGTCAGCGGTTTCGTCGTCACCCCGGTCCTGGGCTGGTGGCGTGAGCCGAGCCCGGTGGGCGTCGTCGATCCCGCCGAGACGGCCCGGGTGTTCACGGTCCCCGTGGCGGATCTCACGAATCCGGACAACCGTGCCATGGCCCTGCACCCCAGCGGCCACAGCGGCCCGGCATTCCTGGTCGAATCGGCCCTTGTGTGGGGGTTCACGGCCGGGGTGATCGACCGGTTGCTGCATTTCGCGGGCTGGGAGCGCCCCTGGGACCGGGACAAGCAGGTCCCGCTCGACTGGCGGTCATGACAGGGTGTCCACCGTGCTGTGTCCGTCCGGGGGCGTCATGTCCCGTCGTCGCTGCTCCGCGGCGGGTCGGGCCCCCGGCCGACCAGTGGTGTGCGTGAAACGATGAGGCGAGGCGCGAAGCGGTGAACGTGCTGGACATCCTGTTGCTGGTCGCGGCCGTCTGGTTCGCGGTCGTCGGCTACCGCCAGGGTTTCGTCGTCGGCATCCTGTCGGTGATCGGCTTCCTGGGGGGCGGCCTCGTCGCCGTCTACCTGCTCCCCGTCGTCTGGGACGCGCTGACCGACAACTCCGAGGTGAGCACCACGGCCGCCGTCGTCGCGGTCATCGTCGTGATCGTCTGCGCCTCGATCGGCCAGGCGCTCACCACCCACCTCGGCAACAAGCTGCGCCGCTACATCACCTGGTCCCCGGCCCGCGCGCTGGACGCCACGGGCGGGGCGCTCGTCAACGTCGTGGCGATGCTGCTGGTGGCGTGGCTGATCGGGTCCGCGCTCGCCGGGACCACCCTGCCGACGCTGGGCAAGGAGGTCCGCAGCTCCCAGGTGCTGCACGGGGTCTCCGACGCGCTGCCCGACCGCGCGGACACCTGGTTCGCCGATTTCTCCTCCGTCCTCGCGCAGAACGGCTTCCCGCAGGTCTTCAGCCCGTTCTCCAACGAGCCGATCACCGACGTCCAGCCGCCGGACCCGGCCCTGGCGAACAGCCCGGTGGCCAAGCGCGCCCAGCGTTCCATCGTCAAGGTGATGGGCACCGCGGAGAGCTGCGGGAAGGTCCTGGAGGGCACCGGCTTCGTCTTCGGCGAGCGCCGGGTCATGACCAACGCGCATGTCGTGGGCGGGGTCGACGAACCGACCGTCCAGATAGGCGGGGTGGGTCGCAAGTACGACGCCACGGTCGTGCTGTACGACTGGAAGCGCGACATCGCCGTCCTGGACGTGCCGGACCTCGACGCGCCCGCGCTCCAGTTCACCCCGAAGGACGCGGTGACCGGGGACGACGCGATCGTCGCGGGGTTCCCGGAGAACGGCTCGTACGACGTGCGTGCCGCGCGGGTCCGGGGCCGCATCAAGGCCAACGGCCCGGACATCTACCACCGCACGACCGTGCGCCGTGACGTGTACTCGCTGTTCACGACGGTCCGTCAGGGCAACTCCGGAGGACCGCTGCTCACCTCCGACGGCAAGGTGTACGGCGTGGTCTTCGCGAAGTCCCTCGACGACGCCGAGACCGGATACGCCCTCACCGCCGACGAGATCCGGCAGGACATCGCCGAAGGGCGCACCGCGGGTCAGCAGGTGGACAGCGACAGCTGCGCCCTCTGAGGGGTCGTCGGGACGAAGGCCCGCCGCCGGTGGTTCAGGGGCGCCGGCGGGTCAGGGCCGCGGGTGACGCAAGCGGACCGAGACCCAGCGGGCCCGGCGGCGCAGGATGCGCGGAATGCCCACCCGGAGGTCGGAGCCCGGCAGTTGCGGGTCGGCACCTCGGCGGTGGAGGCTCGGGCCGTTGGCCGAGCGGCGGTTGCGTGCTGCGTCACTGTAGTCGTGCGTCCAGCCCATACCCCGACGTCTGCCCCTGCCCCAAGGTCGATAACCGCTCTCGGAGCGGCCAATTGGCCTATGCGCCGGGCATTTGGCTGTTCGTAGTACAGACGTTCAGGACCGGATACCGGGCGCGACGGGCCGGTCACCGATCGGGTTCGGGATCCTTCAGCCAGTTGACCAGTTCGGTGGAGAACGCGGCCGGATCCTCCTCGTGCGGGAAGTGTCCGAGTCCGTCGAACAGCCGCCAGCGGTACGGCGCTTCGACGTACTCCCCGGAGCCGGCCGCACTGCGGGTGCGCATCACCGGATCGAGGGAACCGTGCAGATGCAGCGTGGGCACGCGCACCGGGCGCTTCATGCGCCGGTAGAACTGCACACCGTCCGGCCGGGCCAGCGAGCGCACCAGCCAGCGGTACGGCTCGACGGCGCAGTGCGCGGTCGACGGGATGCACATGGCGCGCCGGTACGTCTCGACCGCCTCGTCCTCGGGCGGCCGGGGCCCGGACCAGTCCCTGATGAGCCGGCCCACCAGTTCGCCGTCGTCGGCGGTGAGCTGCCGCTCGGGGATCCACGGCCGCTGGAACCCCCAGATGTGGGAACCCGCCGCGGTCTGGCGGACGTCGGCCAGCATCGCCGAGCGCCAGCGCCGGGGGTGCGGCATCGAGGCGACGGCGAGTCTGCGCACCAGCTTGGGGCGCATCACTGCCGCCGTCCAGGCGAGGTAGCCGCCCAGGTCGTGGCCGACGAGCGCGGCGTCCGGCTCGCCCAGGGAGCGGATCACGCCGGTGATGTCGAGGGCGAGGTTGGCCGGGTCGTAGCCGCGGGGTGTGCGGTCGCTGCCGCCCACGCCCCGCAGGTCCATCGCGACGGCCCGGAAGCCCGCGTCGGCCAGGGCGACCAGCTGGTGCCGCCACGTCCACCAGAACTGCGGGAAGCCGTGGACGAGCATGACCAGCGGACCGTCGCCGAGCTCGGCGATGTGGAAGCGCGCGCCGTTCGCGGCGACCTCGCGGTGGGTGACCTTTACGCCGCAGACGGCGTCCGGTCGTACGACCGAAGCGGGCTGGGCCGAAGGGATGGCGGGGTCCGTCATGACGACGAGCGTGCCACAGCCTCGATGGCCTCCGGGACGCGGTCCTGCGGCAGCTCGGGCCGCGGGTGCGGCTTCGCGTTCTGCAGGACGCTCGCGGATTCCTTCATGGACGCGGCGACCTTCTGCGGGCCCTTGCCCCGCTGCGCCTTCTTCGCGAAGACCACGCCGATCAGCACGAGGACGAGCGCGATGAGCACGTTCGCCGCGAAGGACAGCAGGAAGCAGATCGCGAGGTTCCAGTCGCTCCAGGTCCGGATGCCGTACGCCAGGGCGAAGTTGAGCATCGGCAGGGAGAAGACCAGGAGCGCGCCGGCCGCGGAGAAGGCCCCGCCGCTCGTCGCCCCGCGCTTGACGTCCTGCTTCAGCTGCGCCTTCGCCAGCGCGATCTCGTCGTGCACCAGCGCCGACAATTCGGTCGTCGCCGAGGCGAACAGCTGGCCGATGCTGCGTTCGGCGCCGACCGGGCTGCCGTCGGGTGCGCTCATCGCGTTCTCCCTCTTCCTCTTCTGCTTCTACTGCCGCTGTCGCTGTTGCCACCGCTGTCGGTGCGGCTGCCGCCGGCTTCTTTTGTACCGTCCCGTCAGATCATGCCGGACGGTCGCCCTCCTCGCCCGTCCCGCCCGTCACTTCGGCAGGCCCGTGGCGCGTGTCTTCCCCTTTCCGGGCCTTACCGCGGCCTCTCCCGCGGTCGTCCCGGCGGCTTCTTCCCCCTCGGCGGCCGACGAGGCGTTCCGTCGGGCGTTCGCGTCGTCGTTCCCGCGGGCGAGTTCCTGGGCCCGGCGGCGGTGTTCGGCCGCCTTCGCGTCATGGATCTCCGCCATGCGCAGGTGGTACGCCGGGTCGTCCTCCTCGTAGACGTCCGGGACGCCGTCGAGGTCGTCGTCGCGCTCCTCGGCCTCCCACATCCGGCGGTACCGGGCGTTGCGCAGCTTCAGCAGGACCGTCGCGAAGCTCGCGGCGATCAGCGAGCCCAGCAGGACGGAGGCCTTGACCTCGTCGGTCATGAGCGCGTCGCCCTCGAAGGCGAGTTCCCCGATCAGGAGCGAGACGGTGAAGCCGATGCCGGCGAGGGCGGCGACGGCGAACACGTCCGCCCAGGCGAGGTCCTCGCTCAGCGAGGCACGGGTGAACCGGGCGGTCAGCCAGGTCCCGCCGAAGATGCCGACGGTCTTGCCGACGACGAGACCGAGGACCACCCCCAGGGTCTCCGGCTTCGCGAACACATCCCCGAGTGCGCCGCCCGAGAGCGTCACACCGGCGCTGAACAGGGCGAACAGCGGGACCGCGAGTCCGGCGGAGAGCGGTCGCACAAGGTGCTCGATCCGCTCGCCGGGCGAGTGCTCCTCGCCCTCGCGCGTCGTGCAGCGCAGCATCAGGCCCATCGCGACGCCGGCGATCGTGGCGTGGACCCCGCTGTTGTACATCAACCCCCAGATCACGAGCGCGAGGGGCACGTAGACGTACCAGCCGCGCACGTTCTTGCGCAGCAGCAGCCAGAACACCAGCAGGCCGAGGGCCGCGCCGCCCAGCGCCAGGAAGTCGATGGTGCCGGTGAAGAAGACGGCGATGATGAGGATCGCGAACAGGTCGTCGACGACGGCGAGGGTGAGCAGGAAGGCGCGCAGCGCGCTCGGCAGCGAGGTGCCGATGACGGCGAGCACGGCGAGCGCGAACGCGATGTCGGTGGCCGTCGGGACGGCCCAGCCGTCGAAGGCGCCACCGCCGGTGAGGGTGGTGAGCGTGTACACGAGCGCCGGTACGGCCATCCCGCACAGCGCGGCCACGACGGGAAGCGCGGCGGCCCTCGGGTCCTTGAGGTCACCGGCGACGAGTTCCCGTTTGAGTTCGATGCCGGCGACGAAGAAGAAGACCGCGAGCAGGCCGTCGGCCGCCCAGTGCGCGACGGAGAGATCGAGGCCCAGGGCCGCGGGGCCGAAGCGGTAGTGGCTGACGCTCTCGTAGCTGTCGTGCAGCGCCGGGACGTTCGCCCAGATCAGCGCGACCACGGCGGCGACGAGCAGCAGTACGCCGCCGACGGTCTCGGTGCGCAGCGCCTCCGCGAGGAAGTTCCGCTCGGGCAGCGACAGACGCCCGAAGATCCTGTGCGAAGTGGTGGTGCGGGGCGCGGTCACGGGGGAGACCTCCGGTCGGTGGGCAGGACGGAGCACATGCCGACCAGACTTCCCGGCGCACCTGAGGTTGCTGCGTGTGTTTTGTTTAGTTTACCTAAGGTGCGGCGGAGGCGGGACCGGTCGTCCCGCCGTGCTGCCCACGATAGATGCGACGAGGGCACCCGGCGCGCCCACCGCCGGGTGCCCTCGTCGACCTGCCCCTAGTCCTCGCTGGGCGCGGCCGGGAGCTTCGCCTGGATGAGGTCCATGACGGAGGAGTCGGTCAGGGTCGTGACGTCTCCGAGTTCCCGCCGCTCGGCGATGTCCCGCAGCAGCCGGCGCATGATCTTCCCGGAACGGGTCTTGGGCAGCTCCGTGACGGGGTGGATCTGCTTCGGCTTGGCGATCGGGCCGAGCGTGCTGCCGACGTGGTTGCGCAGGTCGGCGACCAGCTGCGCGTCGTCGGCGTCGGCCGTGCCGCGCAGGATGACGAAGGCGACGATGGCCTGCCCGGTGGTCTCGTCCTTAGCTCCGACGACGGCCGCCTCGGCGACCGACGGGTGGGACACGAGCGCCGACTCGACCTCCGTGGTGGAGATGTTGTGGCCCGACACGAGCATCACGTCGTCGACGCGGCCGAGGAGCCAGACGTCACCGTCGTCGTCCTTCTTCGCGCCGTCGCCGGCGAAGTACTTGCCCTCGAAGCGCGACCAGTAGGTGTCGAGGAAACGCTGGTCGTCGCCCCAGATGGTGCGCAGCATCGACGGCCACGGCTCGGTGAGGACCAGATAGCCGCCGCCGCCGTTCGGGACCTCGTTGGCCTCGTCGTCGACGACGGTCGCGGAGATGCCGGGGAGCGGGGTCTGCGCGGAGCCGGGCTTGGTCGCGGTGACGCCCGGCAGCGGCGAGATCATCATCGCGCCGGTCTCGGTCTGCCACCAGGTGTCGACGATCGGCGTGCGGTCCGCGCCGATGTGCTTGCGGTACCAGATCCAGGCCTCGGGGTTGATCGGCTCACCGACCGAGCCGAGCACGCGCAGGCTGCCGAGATCGAACTTCGCGGGGATGTCGTCGCCCCACTTCATGAACGTGCGGATGGCGGTCGGCGCCGTGTACAGGATCGTCACCCCGTACTTCTGCACGATCTCCCAGAAGCGGCCCTGGTGCGGGGTGTCGGGGGTGCCCTCGTACATGACCTGCGTCGCGCCGTTGGCCAGGGGGCCGTACACGATGTACGAGTGGCCGGTGACCCAGCCGACGTCGGCCGTGCACCAGTAGACGTCGGTCTCCGGCTTGAGGTCGAAGACCGCGTGGTGCGTGTAGGCGGTCTGCGTGAGGTAGCCGCCGGAGGTGTGCAGGATGCCCTTCGGCTTACCCGTGGTGCCGGAGGTGTAGAGGATGAACAGCGGGTGCTCGGCCTCGAACGCCTCGGGCGTGTGCTCCGCCGGCTGCCGCTCGACGATCTCGTGCCACCACACGTCGCGTTCGTCGTTCCAGGCGACGTCCTGGCCCGTGCGCCGGACGACGAGCACGTGCTCGACGTTCCCGGCCCGGTCGGCCGCGTCGTCGACGGCCGGCTTCAGCGCGGACGGCTTGCCGCGCCGGTAGCCGCCGTCGGACGTGATGACGACCTTGGCGTCCGCGTCCTGGATGCGGGTGGCCAGCGCGTCCGCCGAGAAGCCGCCGAACACCACGGAGTGCGCCGCGCCGATCCGGGCGCAGGCCAGCATGGCGACCGCCGTCTCCGGGATCATCGGCATGTAGACGGCGACCCGGTCGCCCTTGCGGACCCCCAGCTCCAGCAGGGCGTTGGCGGCCTTCGACACCTCGTCCTTGAGCTCGGCGTAGGTGATGGCGCGGCTGTCGCCGGGCTCGCCCTCGAAGTGGATGGCGACCCGGTCCCCGAGCCCGGCCTCGACGTGCCGGTCGACGCAGTTGTAGGCGACGTTGAGTTCGCCGTCCTTGAACCACTTCGCGAACGGCGGGTTCGACCAGTCCAGCGTCTCGGTCGGCTCCTTGGCCCAGGTCAGCCGGCGGGCCTGCTCGGCCCAGAAACCGAGCCTGTCAGCCTTGGCCTGCTCGTACGCCTCCGCCGTGACGTTGGCGGCGGCCGCCAGATCCGCGGGCGGCGCGAACCTGCGCTCTTCCTTGAGCAGGTTGGCCAAGGATTCGTTGCTCACGACATCTCCCTCTCGAAGGGTGTCCGTGTCCGTTGTGTCCCAGGCCACAGCTCATCAGACCCAGGGGTCCGGTGACAAGGGCCGACGGAAAATTGGTTTAGACCTTTCGAGGGCGCGCTTCCGCTGCACTCCCGTGCGGGAGGGCGCGGGCGCAGCCATGAGCTGTCGGGGGTGCAGGTGGCTGCGGGTGGGCCTGCCGCTCATCCGTACCCACGGACGAGCGGCAGGCGGAGTTCAGCCGGTGTAACGCCTTTCACATCCGCGGCCTCCGGGTGGGCGGAAGGCCGCGGACGGCTCAGGCCGACAGGTTCGCCGTCCCGACGTGGCCGAAGAGGGCGTCGTCACCCTCCGGCGATCCGGAGAGCAGGTAGGTCTGTGCCTCACCCACGTGGAAGTACAGACCGTGCAGTTCGAGCGCCCCGCTCCGCAGGGCCCGCGCCACCGACTCGTGGGCCCGGAGGTGCTCCAACTGCTGCACCACGTTGGTCAGACAGAGCTGCTCGACCGCGTCCGCCGCTGCCCGACCGGCGAGCCGGGCCGGTGCACGGTCGTCGTCGGCCATCCGCTCCAGGCTCGGCACCCCGTGTCGCAGCCACCGCTGCAACGGGGTCCGCGCACCGCCCGGTTCGGAGTCGAGCAGCGCCTGCATGGCGCCGCATCCGGAGTGCCCGCACACCGTGATGGACCGTACGTGCAGCACCTCCACCGCGTACTCGATCGCGGCGGCCACGGAGTCGTCCCCGCTCTCCTCGCCGGGCGCCGGCACGAGGTTGCCCACGTTGCGCACGACGAACAGGTCTCCCGGACCACTGGATGTGATCATCGACGTGACCAGGCGTGAGTCGGCGCAGGTGAGGAAGAGCTGGGTCGGCCGCTGGCCCTCCCGGGCCAACCGCGCCAGCTCACCCCGCACCAGCGGCGCGGTGTTGCGCTGGAACGCGCTGATGCCACGGACCAGCTGATGCCCACCCGGCTCGACGGGCCGCCGGACCGGTCGGTCCGGTCGGGTCGGCTGGTCCGGCCGCCGTGACGGGCCCGGCCGGTCCGGCTGCTGCTCCGGCTGAGCTGTTCGGTTCGGCCGGAGCGGTGGGGCCGGTCGTTCCGGTTGGTCGGCTCGGTGAGGGCGCTCAGGTCGCTCCTGTTGTTCAGGCCGCTCAGGTCGCTGGGGCCGGTCGTTTTCCTCCGGGGCGTCGGGGTGACCCGGTCGCGTCCGCTCTTCGGCCTCGCCGGGCTTTCCCGGCGCCGCTGACCGTGCCGGTCCTGTCGTCTCCTTCCGCCGAGCTGTTCCGGGCGGCTCGGTCGCCGCATATGTCTCTCGTGGGACTTCGCACCGGTGGTTGCGCCACGGCGTCCAGGGCCTGCACCGGCAGTCGGCGATCGGAACCTCTGCGGCGGGCGCGTGGGCGTGGTCGAGGTCTCGTCCGAGGGCCCGTGGGGCTGTCGGTTCCGGTCCCGTGTTCGCGCGCCGGTCGCGCCCGTCGGCCGGCCCGGTGCTGCCGTCGGGGTCAGCGTCGGCGTCGAGGTCCGGTCCGACGCCGGCTGCCGTGTCGAGTGCCGTGTCCAGTGCCGTGCCGGAGCGGCGGCCGGTCAGCTCGACGGTGCCGCCCTGCGCGGTGTGCGTCTTCTGCCAGTCCTGCAAGGACTCGTACGCGGCGTGGTCCATGAAGGAGCCGGTCAACTCGACCACCGCGTGCGTGCCGTGCGGTACGAGGTGCAGGATGCGGCTGAGCCGCGGTACGGCGAGGAACGTCAACTGGCCTCTGACGTGGACGTGATGGACTCCTTCCCTCTCGTGGTGCGTGATGCGGGTGCGGGCGAGGCGGTGCAGGGCGACGGCCACGGCGACGGCGATGCCGAGCGTCACGCCCTCCAGGACGCCCATGAGGACCACGCCGAGGGTGGTGACGACGTACACCAGCACCTCTCGGTGGCGGGTCACCGTGCGAATGTGGTGCAGGGACACCATCTGGATGCCGACGGCCATCACCAGGGCGGCGAGTGAGGCGAGCGGGATGAGATCCAGGATCGGGACCATCAGCAGCGCGGCGACTACTACGAGAACGCCGTGCAGCATCGTGGAGTTCCGGCTCACGGCCCCGGCTCGCACATTCGCCGAACTGCGTACGGCGACCCCTGCCACCGGCAGTCCGCCGAGGGCCCCGGAGACGATGTTGGCCGCGCCCTGGCCCAGGAGCTCCCGGTTCAGGTCGGCACGGCCGACCCGGCCGGCGGGCGGGCCGAGCGGGCCCGGGCGTCCGCTGGTCAGTTTGTCGACGGCGACGGCGCCGAGCAGCGACTGCACACTGCACACCATCGTGGTGGTGAGGACGGCGGCGACGAGCCCGAGCACCGGCCCCTCGGGCAGCCCGGCCAGGGCGTGACTGCTCCAGGACGGCAGATCCACCTTCGGCAGGGTGAGACCGGCGAGCGCGGCGGTGGCGGTGGCGCCGGTGACGGCGACGAGCGCGGCGGGCACCTTGTTCAGCAGGCGGCCCGCCCGGCCGGGGAGACGCGGCCAGAGCAGCAGCAGCGTCAGGGTCAGCGTGCTCATGGCCAGGGCCGCGGGTTGCAGCGCGGCCATTTGGGCGGGCAGGGCGCGCAGGTTGTCGAGGACCGAACTCTGCGGGTTACCGCCGAGGACCACGTGCAGTTGGGCGACGGCGATGGTGACGCCGATGCCGGCGAGCATGCCGTGCACGATGGCGGGGCTGACGGCGAGGGCGGTGCGCGCGACCCGCAGGGAGCCGAGACCCAGTTGGGCCAGTCCGGCGAGGACGGTGATGGCGCAGGTCGTCCGCCAGCCGTAGCGCTGGATGAGGTCGGCGGTGACCACGGTCAGGCCGGCCGCCGGGCCGCTGACCTGGAGCGGGGCGCCGCCGATCCAGCCGGCGACGATCCCGCCCACGGCCGCGGCGACCAGGCCGGCCTGGAGGGGCGCTCCGGTGGCGAGGGCGATGCCGAGGGAGAGCGGCAATGCGATCAGGAAGACCGCGATGGAAGCGGACACGTCGGCGCCGGCGATGCCGAAGCGGCGACGCGGTGCCGGTGGCGGGCTGTGGGGCTGGTGGGCGTGCTCGGTGGACGTCGAGTGGGCGGTACGGGTGGGGGCGCAGGCGGACATGTTTCCCGTCTCCTCCGGGGCAGCGCGGTCGCGGAACAGGTGGTCCCCCGATCGGTGCGGGGGTGGTCGCGGCCGTGGGTCACGGCGTGCAGCGGCGGGATGAAATCAACGCTCGGTAAACAGATCGTAATGCAGAGTAAAGGTCACGCCTGGATTTTTGCGGCAAATGGGGCAGCTAATCATCCAAGGGAGTGAAGCGGTCTTTTCATCGGCTTGTCGTACTAATTCCTTCCCGGCTCCGTGCGACCTTGACGGCGCCGCCGGCTCGTCCCGGCGCGTCACCGAAGAACGCCATCGTCGGCGTTGGCCGAGAGAAGGAAGAAGGTGGGCGGAAGATGGCCGCCACCCAGAGGATCGCCGCGGGCGCAGTGGTCGCCGCGGCTGTCGCAGCATCACTCGCCGGATGTGCCACGGGAACCGGGGGCTCCGGCGGCGCCGAGGAGGGCGTCCCGGGTCCGCAGAAGGTGAAACCGGCTCCGGCCGTCCCCAAGAGCGCGGTCCGCCTGATCGGCGACGGCTCCACCGCGTACACGGGAGCACAGCCCCACCTGCCCCGGCCCGAACGGCTGAAGCCGGGCCAGAAGCCGCCGCAGTTCGTGGTCTTCTCCTGGGACGGCGCCGGTGAGGACAGCCAGCGCCTGTTCTCCCACTTCCGCAAGGTCTCCAAGGCCAACCACGCCACGATGACCTACTTCCTGAGCGGCGTGTACATGCTGCCCGAGGCGAAGGCCGACCTCTACAGACCGCCGCAGCACTCACCGGGCCGCAGCGACATCGGCTTCAACGACGAGCGGGGCATCGCCGACACCGTGGAGCAGCTGCGCATGGCGTGGCTGGAGGGCAACGAGATCGGCACCCACTTCAACGGCCACTTCTGCGGGAAGGACGGCGGCGTCGGCCAGTGGTCGGTCGAGGAGTGGAAGGACGAGATCGCCCAGGCCAAGCAGTTCGTGCGGACCTGGAAGACCAACACCGGCATGAAGAACGCGGCGCCGCTGCCCTTCGACTACGACAAGGAGCTCATCGGCGCCCGCACCCCGTGTCTGGAGGGCCAGAAGAACTTCATGAAGGCCGCCCGCGAGCTGGGCTTCCGCTACGACACCAGCGGCGTCAACAACCAGGTGTGGCCCGGCAAGAAGGAGGGCCTGTGGGACCTGTCCATGCAGCTCGTGCCCTTCCCCGGGCACCACTACGAGCAGCTCACCATGGACTACAACTTCATGGTCAACCAGTCCGGCACCAAGACGCAGGGCGACCCCGACAAGCAGGAGTTCTGGGGCGACCAGATGCGTGACGGTCTGCTCGCGGGCTTCCACCGGGCCTACGACGGCAACCGCGCGCCACTGATCATCGGCAACCACTTCGAGTCCTGGAACGGCGGCGTGTACATGCGGGCCGTCGAGGAGGTCGTCGAGAACGTCTGCAACAAGCCGGACGTGCGCTGCGTGTCCTTCCGGCAGCTCGCCGACTGGCTGGACGCACAGGACCCGCAGACCCTGGCCACGCTGCGCACCCTGGACGTGGGCGAGGCCCCCAAGCCCGGCTGGGCCTCCTTCCTGCACGGCGGCCCCGCCCCGGCGCCCAAGGGAGTCCCCGGGGCCCCGGCCGTCAGGCGGTAGACGCCCGCGTCGGCAGGCGTCGTCACCGGGAGACGACGCCTGCCGAGCGGGCACGAACGCGGGACGCCGTAGGGGGAGCCGTTCCCGGCGAGCGCTCAGACCGTGGCCGCGAGGGTTTCGCCGAGGACGAATCCGGGGTCGATCTGCGCGGCGAGATCGGTCCCGGTGCGTTCGTTGCCCCAGGCCTCGGCGTTGCGCAGGTGGAAGTGCGCCATCTGCCGGGTGTATCGCTCCCAGTCGCGCCGGTCGTACGCGGCGTCGGCCGTCTTCCTCAGCAGCCGGAGGGCCTGGCGGTTGGTGTCCTCCAGCAGCTCGAACCGGGGCGGCCTGCCCTTCTCCATGGCGCGCACCCAGTCCGAGTGCCCGACGGTCACGAGCAGGTCGTCCCCGGCCTCCGCGCGCAGGAAGTCGAGGTCGTCCTGGCCCTGCACCTTGTTGCCGACGACCTTCAGTTGGACGCCGAAGTCGCGGGCGTACTCCTTGTACTGGCGGTAGACGGAGACTCCCTTCCGGGTCGGTTCGGCGACGAGGAACGTGAGGTCGAAGCGGGTGAACAAGCCGGAGGCGAAGGAGTCCGAGCCCGCGGTCATGTCGACCACCACGTACTCGTCACGGCCGTCCACCAGGTGGTTCAGGTACAGCTCCACCGCCCCGGTCTTGGAGTGGTAGCAGGAGACTCCGAGGTCGGCGTCGGTGAAGGGGCCCGTGACCATCAAACGGACGGCGCCGCCGTCGAGTTCCACCGGCCGGGCGCAGGCGTCGTACACCGGGTTGTCCCCGCGCACCCGCAGAAGCCGGGAGCCCTCGCCGGGCGGGGTCGTCTTGATCATCGTCTCGGCCGAGGCGACCCGCGGGTTGGAGCCGCGCAGGAAGTCCTTGATCAGCGGCAGCCGGTCGCCCATCGCGGGGAGGGCGGCGGCCTCCGCCTCGTCGAGGCCGAGCGCCGGCCCCAAGTGCTGGTTGATGTCCGCGTCGACCGCGATCACGGGAGCTCCGCCGGCGACGAGGTGGCGGACGAACAAGGAGGACAGGGTGGTCTTGCCGCTGCCACCCTTGCCGACGAAAGCAATTTTCATGTTCACCAAGCGTAGTGCGGCAATGGCTGTGCGTGACAGGCAGGCGTGAAGAAGACCACTCCTTCGTGGGGTGCGCGCGCGGGTTGCGTAGTGTCGTACTCATGAGTACGACTGGCGCGTCCGCCGATCCGCTTGCGGCCCTGGGCTCCCTGCCCGGTGTGGCCGAGTCCGTGGAGTCCATGCGCAAGTCCGTGGACCGGGTCTATGGGCACCGCGTCATGCGGCGCCGCAGCACCGAGATCACCTCGGAGGCCGCGCTGCGCGGCGCGCGGGGCTCGGCGGCCCTGTCCGGAGCGGACTGGGCGCTGGAGGAGGTCCGCAGGCGCACCGACTTCGGTGCCGACGACGAGGCACGTGTCATGGGTGCCGCGCTGCGGCTGTCCGCCGAGGCGGGCCAGCTGCTCTCCATCTGGCGGCAGTCGCCGCTGCGCGTGCTGGCGCGGCTGCACCTGGTGGCCGCGGCGACCAACGGCGACGAGGTCGGACGGCCGCGACAGGCCGGCGAGGCCGTCGACGAACCGCTGATCGAACTGCCGTTGCCGGCCGCCGACGAGGTGGCGGGCCGGCTCGAGGGACTGTCTGAGCTGATCATCGCGGGCGGGTCCGCGCCGGCCCTGGTGACCGCCTCCGTCGTGCACGGCGAACTGCTGGCCCTGCGCCCCTTCACCTCGCACAACGGCCTGGTCGCGCGGGCCGCCGAACGGATCGTGCTGATCGGCAGCGGCCTCGACCCGAAGTCGGTGTGCCCGGCCGAGGTGGGGCACGCCGAACTCGGACGGGCGGCCTACACGGCGGCCCTCGACGGCTACGTCTCCGGCACCCCCGAAGGGATGGCGGCCTGGATCACCCACTGCGGAAGGGCCGTCGAACTGGGCGCGCGCGAGTCGACGGCGGTCTGCGAGGCGCTCCAGCGCGGCGCGGCGTAGCGGGGCGCGCACGCACGCGTGGGGCGGGCGCGAGCACGGGCCCCTGGCTCTGGCTCGAACTCGTGCTCGGAGGCTCGGGGCTCGGGGCTCGGGGCTCGGGGAAGTCTCGCGCGAAGGCCCGGAAAAGGGTTGCGGCGGTACGGAATCCGTACCGCCGCTGGCATGCTCACCCGGTTACCAAGCGTCCTCGATATATGCCCATCAGGCCGGGAGCTTTGCCCGTCACCTGGTGCGGCTGGCCCGTAATCGACGGGTCGACGTCGCGTGGGTGCCCAGTGGTCATGCGCGGTCCGTGGGGCCGAATGCGTTATTAAGGTGATCCTCTCGGATGTCCTTGGTCTCGCGGGCCGTTAAGTCCTTTGTACTCCAGGTCCCGGACAAGCGGAAGTGCCGGCATCGCTTCTTTGCTTTTTGCTCCCAAAGAGGTTTTAAACGGGCGGCGCCCGGTGCCGGTGGCCGTCCCGCGCGCGGGGCGCGCCTCAGACCGTCGCCGCCCGGCGTCGGTTCGCGTACCAGACCAGGCCGGCGGTGGCCGCCGCCGCTCCTATGGCCGCGGCCGCGACGAGCGCGGGGCGGGGCGGTACGGAGAACGTGGCGATCCGCTGCTTGAGACGCACCGGCCGGTGGAAGTCGAGAATCGGCCACCCGCGCGCGACGGCCTCGCGCCGCAGGGCCCGGTCCGGGTTCACGGCGTGCGGGTTGCCCACGGTCTCCAGCATCGGCAGATCGGTCGCCGAGTCGCTGTAGGCGTAGCAGCGCGCGAGGTCGTAGCCCTCGGACTCGGCCAGCTCCTTGATCGCTTCCGCTTTCGTCGGGCCGTACGCGTAGTACTCCACCTCGCCGGTGAAGCAGCCGTCCTCGCCCACGACCATCCGGGTGGCGACCACGCGGTCCGCTCCGAGCAGTTCGCCGATCGGCTCCACCACCTCGGCGCCCGAGGTGGACACGATCACCACGTCGCGGCCGGCCGTGTGGTGCTCCTCGATCAGGGACGCCGCCTCGTCGTAGATCAACGGGTCGATGAGGTCGTGAAGGGTCTCGGCGACGATCTCCTTCACCTGACGGACGTTCCACCCCCGTACGAGAGCGGACAGGTACTCGCGCGTCCGCTCCATCTGGTCGTGGTCCATACCGCCGACGAGGAAGACGAACTGGGCGTATGCGGTCCGCAGGGCAGCCCTGCGGTTGATCAGACCGCCTTGGTAGAAGGACTTGCTGAAGGTGAGCGTGCTCGACTTCGCAATGACCGTCTTGTCCAGGTCAAAGAAGGCCGCTGTGCGGGGCAAGGAGTGGTTTTCCACAAGCATGAGCATAGGGGCAGCTCATTCGGCGTAAGGTGGGCGCGTGGGTTTGCCTGAGAAGGCTCTCGGGTACACCATGGAAGTCACGGATCGTTCGCGACCGTGCTAACGCGGTCCGGCTCCTCCCCCCCCCGAGTCGGCCGTGAAGGCGACCCCCGCTCTCCCCCCCGGCGGGGGTCGTCGCATGTCCGGGTGGGTTTTCCCTTTCTGTACGCGGTCGTGGCACCGCATCCGGGCGGCTGCGGCCGCCTCTTCGGTATGCCCCGCGTCCGTCACGGTGCGTAGTCGTCGGACTCCTCTGCGGAAGTCGCACAGCAGATGGTGCAGGGGTCACCGGTTCGGGTGACGGCGATATTCACAACTGTCCGGCCGTCCACAGTTTTTCACCAAGATCCACACGATTTCCGGCTTCGCTGCACCGTGATTCCGACGCATCCGCTCGGGGCCGACTTCACACGGTCGGTTCCGTTTGTCGGACGCGTTCGGCCGGTTTCTGTCGGCCGTTCATATGGAGACCGTCTGCCGGTTCTTCACACGTTCGGGAATCGCGGGGCCACAGGGACTGGGCGACCCGCAGCGAAGGGGGACGAAAACCGTGACCGGAGCCGTCACACATGACCCGCCACCCACCGCCGGAGGCGGACCGGGCAAGCCGCTGATCGTCACCGAGGACGTGGAACTCCTCGACGATCTGCTGCGGCTGTGCGCCGCGGCAGGCGCCACACCCGAGGTGCACCACTCGATGCCGCAACGGCGGGGCAGCTGGGAGGCCGCCCCGCTCGTCCTGGTCGGCGACGACGCGGCACGCCGGGTCCGCGGGGCCGCCCGCAGACGAGGAGTGGTCCTCGTGGGACGCGACCAGGACGACTCGGGGGTGTGGCAGCGCGCCGTGGAGATCGGCGCCGACCACGTCCTGATGCTGCCCGACGGCGAACAGTGGCTGGTCGACCGCATCGCCGACGTCGCCGAGGGCGTAGGCAGGCCCGCCCTCACCGTCGGCGTGGTCGGCGGACGCGGCGGCGCCGGAGCCTCCACGCTCGCGTGCGCCCTCGCCGTCACCTCCGCGCGGGAAGGGCTGCGCACCCTCCTGGTCGACGCCGATCCGCTGGGCGGCGGACTCGACGTGCTCCTCGGCGGTGAGAGCGCCGAAGGCCTGCGCTGGCCCGCGTTCGCCGCCTCGCGCGGCCGGGTCGGCGGCGGCGCACTGGAGGAATCGCTGCCGAGACTGCACTCCCTGCGGGTGCTCAGCTGGGACCGGGGCGACTGCGTCGCCATCGCGCCCCAGGCCGTGCGCGCGGTGCTGGCCGCGGCCCGGCGCCGGGGCGGCACGGTCGTCGTCGACCTCCCCCGCCGTGTGGACGCCGGGGTCGCCGAAGTCCTCGCCCAGCTCGACCTCGGGCTTCTCGTGGTCCCGGCCGAACTGCGCGCCGTCGCGGCGGGCAAACGCGTGGCCTCCGCCGTCGGCATGGTGCTGCGTGACCTGCGCGTGGCGGTGCGCGGCCCCTACGCGCCCGGACTCGACGACGGCGAAGTGGCCCGGCTGCTCGGCATCCCGCTCGCCGGTGAGGTGCCCGTCGAATCGGGGCTGCTGCGCCCGGACGGCGGGAAGGCGCCGCCGGGCGGGGCCGCGCGCGGGCCCCTGGCCCGCTTCTGCAAGCAGTTCTGGGAGCGGGCGCTGACCGAGGCGGGCGGCTCATGAGCACGCCGCCCGGCCTGGAACGGGCGAGGGCGAACGGCACACTCCTCGACGGCGTCCGCCAGTGGCTCGCCGACAGCGGCGCCGAACCGACACCCGCGCGCGTGGCGCAGGCGCTGCGCGAGCAGGGCCGGGTCCTCGGGGACGCCGAGGTGCTCGGGGCGGCCGAGCACCTGCGGTCGGAGCTGATCGGCAGCGGGCCGCTCGAACCGCTGCTCAGCGACCCCGGGGTGACCGACGTACTGGTCTCCGCCCCGGACCGGGTCTGGGTCGACCGCGGCGGCGGCCTGGAACTGACCGGCGTGTCCTTCCCGGACGCCGCGGCCGTGCGGCGCCTCGCGCAGCGCCTCGCCGCCGTGGCCGGCCGACGCCTGGACGACGCACGGCCCTGGGCGGACGCGCGCCTGCCCGACGGCACCCGGCTGCACGCGGTCCTGCCACCGGTCGCCGTCGGCTGCACCTGCTTGTCGCTGCGCGTCGTACGGCCCCGCGCCTTCACGCTCGGCGAGCTGGTGGCGGCGGGCACGGTCCCGCCGGGAGGGGACAGGGTGCTGCGGGCTCTGGTGCGGGCGCGGCTGTCGTTCCTGGTCAGCGGAGGCACCGGCAGCGGCAAGACGACCCTGTTGAGTGCCCTGCTGGGTCTGGTGGGGCCGGGGGAGCGGATCGTGCTCGCGGAGGACTCGGCGGAGCTGCGGCCGGATCACCCGCACGTCGTCCGCCTGGAGACCAGACCGGCCAATCAGGAGGGAGCCGGCCTCGTCACGCTCGAGGACCTCGTCCGGCAGGCCCTGCGGATGCGGCCCGACCGGCTGGTCGTGGGCGAGGTGCGCGGTCCGGAGGTCGTCCATCTGCTGGCCGCCCTCAACACGGGCCACGAGGGCGGCTGCGGGACCGTCCACGCCAACGCCGCCGCCGACGTGCCCGCCCGGCTCGAAGCGCTGGGTACGGCGGCGGGGCTCGACCGGACGGCGCTGCACAGCCAGTTGGCGGCGGCCCTCTCCGTGGTCCTGCACCTGGTGCGCGACCCGGCCGGACGGCGGCGGATCGCCGAGGTGCACGTACTGGAGCGGGATCGCTCCGGGCTGGTGAGGACCGTGCCGGCCCTGCGGTGGCGGACGGACGCCTTCGCCCGCGAACAGGGCTGGGGGCGGCTGCGGGAGCTGCTGCGCAGCGAGGAGGAGGGAGCGGGTGGGGCTCATGAGTGAGATGCCGATGGCTGCGGCCGTGGCCTGTGCCGGGGCGGCTGCCTGGCTGATGGGCGGACCGTACGCGGGAAGCAGGCGCGCGCGGTTGCTCCTGGCCGGAGGCGGCGTGGTCGGGGGCGGCCCACCACCGTCGGACCGGCTCACCCGCGGTCTGCGCACCCTCGGTCGACGATGGCGGCCCGAGTGGTGGGCGCCGGTCGCCGGCCTGGTCCTGGCGGTGCTGGGCGGTTCCGTGCTGCCGGTCGTCGCGGGGGCGGTCGGGGTGCCCTTGCTGCGCAGGGTGCGGCGGGCCGCCGAGGTCGGGCGGGCCGGGGAACGCCGAGGGGACGCGGTGATCGCGTTGTGTGCGGCGCTCGCCGGAGAGGTGCTGGCCGGACGGCAGCCCGGGGAGGCGTTGCAGCGGGCGGCGCGGGACTCCGGAGGGCTGGGCGAGGCGCAGGCGGTGGTGCTTGCGGCGGCCCGCTTCGGCGGGGACGTGCCCGGGGCCCTCGCGGTCGCCGCGCGACAACCGGGGGCCGACGGACTGCTGGGACTCGCCGCGTGCTGGCGGGTGGCCGTGGACCAGGGCGCCGGCCTCGCCGCCGGACTCGACCGCCTGGAGCAGGCGTTGCGGGCGGAACGCGAGCAACGGGCCGATCTACGGGCGCAGTTGGCGGGGCCGCGCGCCACCGTGGTGATGCTCGCCTGTCTGCCGGTCCTCGGCCTCGCCCTGGGCGCCGCGCTCGGGGCGGACCCCCTGCACGTCCTGCTGCACACCGGCGCGGGGCTGGGCTGCCTGCTGGTCGGCGGGGTGCTGGAAGCCGCGGGGATGTGGTGGGCGCTGCGGATCGTCCGTGCCGCCGAAGCGAAATGAGGAGGTCGGGAGTGGGTGCCGTGAGCGGGGGAGGCGTGAGCGCGGAGTTTGTCCACAGGCTGGGGATGACCGTGGCGGCGGCGATGGCGCTGTGGTGGCTGGCGCGGTGGCCTGCGGTTCTGCGACGCGAACGGGGTGCGCGTCGGCGTCTGACCGGACTGCTCGGCCCGGCGCCGGAGGAGACCCCTCGGAAGGCCGGGCCGCGGGAGGCGGTACGGCGGTGGTTGCCCGAGCTGGGCGTGGCCTGCGCCGGATGGGCGCTGGTCGGTGGCGTCCCGGGTCTCCTGCTCGGCTCCGCCGTCGCGGCGGGGCTGGGGTGGTGGCGCCGACGCCAGCGGGCGGCCGGTGCGGGGGACGAGGCCGACGCGCTGCTGGCCGCCCGTCAACTCCCGCTGGCGGCAGACCTGCTGGCCGCCTGTATCGCGGCCGGGGCCGGCCCGGTGATCGCGGCGCAGGCCGTGGGCGAGGCCCTGGGCGGTCCCGTGGGCGAGGGGCTTGCGCGTGGCGCCGCCGAAGTGCGGCTGGGCGGCGAACCCGCCACCGCCTGGCGCAGGTTGGCCGCGACGCCGGGCGCCGCGGCCCTGGCCCGGCTGCTGGAGCGGGCCGATGTCTCGGGGCTGCCGGCGGCCGGACCCGTCGCCCGGCTCGCCGCCGACACCCGCGCCGAGTGGGCGCGTACCGCGACGGCCCGGGCCAGGCGGGCCGCCGTCATGGTCACCGTGCCGGTGGGGCTGTGTTTCCTGCCCGCCTTCATCACGGTCGGCGTGCTGCCCATCGTCATCGGGCTCGCGGGCGGGGTGCTGGAAGGGGGTGGCCCGTGACGGGACGAACGCTGTGAACACCGCGCGCGGAAGAGCGCCGGGTCGGCGCAAGCCATGGATGCCGAGTCGGCGAAGCCATGGACATGTATCGGGACGAAGAGACCTCATGGGGGTTCGGATGTACAAGGCGGTACGGGCACGACTGGGTGCCCTGGTGTGCAGGGTGCGGGCGGCGCGAGGGGACGCGGGGATGGTGACGTCCGAGTACGCGATGGGGATCGTGGCGGCCGTGGGCTTCGCCGTGCTCCTCTACCAGGTGGTGACGAGCGACGTGGTCGCCGCTCAGCTCCAGGACATCGTGAAACGGGCGCTCAGTGCGGGGGCATGAGCGCGGACGGGAGCGTGGAGGGGGACGCCGACGGGAGCGCCGTCCCGCCGCCCCGCGGGTGTGCCGCGGGGACCGGGGGTTCGTGACGGCGGAGTCGGCCGTCGTGCTGCCGGTGCTGGTGCTCTTCGCGACGGCGCTGGTCTACGGACTGTTGATCATGGCCGCGCAGATCCGGTGCGTGGACGCGGCCAGGGCCGGCGCGCGGGCCGCGGCCCGCCAGGACGCGCCCGAGGCGATCCTCGAGGTGACCCGCGCCGTGGCGCCACAGGGGGCGGAGGTGACCGTCGGCAGGGAGGGCGACCAGGTCCGCGTGGTGGTCGTGGCACGCCCACCCGCGCTGCGCGTACTGCCCGTCGAGCTGCGCGAGGAAGCCGTGGCGGCTGCGGAGGAGCCCCTCGCCCCGGCGGGCGGGACGACGGGGGCGGCGACGGCGGGCAAGAACGAGGGGAGGGCGCGGTGAAAGGGCCGGGCGCTGTGGGGTGTGCGGGCAGGACGGCGCGGTCCCTGGCCCGGCTCCTCCAAGGGCGTCACGGGGGCGCGGACCGGGGTTCCGCCACCGTCTGGAGCGTGGGCGCGATCGCCGTGCTGTGCGCGGTGTTCGCGGGGGTGCTCGCCCTCGGACAGGCGGTGGCGGCCCGCCACCGGGCGGCGGGCGGCGCCGATCTCGCGGCGCTCGCCGCCGCCGACCACTGGTCGGACGGCGCCGAACGGGCGTGTGCCCGGGCGGACCGGGTGGCCCGGGCGCAGGGTGCCCGGCTGGTGCGGTGCGCGGTCGTCGGCGAGATCTCGGACGTGACGGTCGCGTCGGGACGGCAGCTGTTCACGGCCGAGGTCAGGGCCCGGGCGGGCCCTGCGGACGGGGCCGAGGTCAGGGCACGGGCGGGCCCTGGGGACGGGGCACCGTCCCCACCGCCTCCCCCGGCGCGGTCCTGGCTCCCCTCTCCGGCGCAGGCCCCGACCCTGCCCCCGCCTCCGGTTCCCGCTCCGGGTCCGGCTTCTCCTGGGGGGCCTCCCGCAGCAGTTCCGTGAGCAGGCGTACGGCTCCTCGTTTGTGGAGCGGGTCGTTGCCGTTGCCGCACTTCGGCGACTGGATGCAGGACGGGCAGCCGGCGTCGCACTCGCAGGAGGCGATGGCCTGCCGGGTCGCCGTGAGCCAGGCGCGGGCCGTGTGGAAGGCCCGCTCCGCGAAGCCCGCGCCGCCGGGATGGCCGTCGTAGACGAAGACCGTCGGCAGCAGCGTGTCGGGGTGCAGCGGTACCGACACGCCGCCGATGTCCCAGCGGTCGCAGGTCGCGAAGAGCGGCAGCATGCCGATCGACGCGTGTTCGGCGGCGTGCAGGGCCCCGCCGAGGATCTCGGGACCGATCCGGGCCGCGTCCAACTGGTCCTCGGTCACCGTCCACCACACGGCACGCGTACGCAGCGTACGAGGAGGGAGGTCGAGCTTCGACTCGCCCAGGACTTCACCGGTGATGACACGACGACGCAGGAAGGAGACGACCTGATTGGTCACTTCGACGGAGCCGTAGCACAACCGGCCCTGACCCCAGGGGATTTCTACGTCCGTCTCCAGGACGGAGATCGACGTCGTGTCCCGGGCGACCGTCGAGTACGGCGGGTCGGCCTGCTCGACCAGGGCGACGGAGTCCTCCAGGTCGAGGGAGCGCACGAGATACGTGCGGCCCTGGTGGAGGTGGACCGCGCCCTCGTGGACGGTGGTGTGGGAGGCGCCCGCGTCGACCGTGCCGAGCAGTCGGCCCGTACCGGCCTCGACGACCTGGACCGGACGGCCGCCCTCGCCGCGGATGTCCGCGAGGTCGGCGGCCCGTTCCCGGCGGGTCCAGTGCCAGGCCTTGGTGCGGCGGCGCAGCAGCTTCGCGGCCTCCAGCTGCGGCAGCAGACCGGCGGCCTCGGGGCCGAAGAGGGGAAGGTCGTCGTCGGTCAGGGGCAGTTCCGCGGCGGCCGCGCACAGGTGCGGGGCGAGGACGTAGGGGTTGTCGGGGTCGAGGACGGTCGACTCCACCGGACGGTCGAACAGCGCCTCCGGGTGATGCACGAGGAAGGTGTCCAGCGGGTCGTCCCGGGCGACGAGCACGGCGAGCGCGCCCTGCCCCGACCGGCCCGCCCGGCCGGCCTGCTGCCACAGGGAGGCGCGGGTGCCCGGGTAGCCGGCGATCAGGACGGCGTCGAGTCCGGAGACGTCGATGCCGAGCTCCAGGGCCGTGGTCGCGGCGAGGCCGAGGAGCTCACCCGAGTGCAGGGCCTGTTCGAGGGCGCGTCTCTCCTCGGGGAGATATCCGCCGCGATAGGCCGCGACACGCCGGGCGAGCGAACGGTCGACCTCGGCGAGGCGTTCCTGGGCGATCACCGCGATCAGCTCCGCGCCACGCCGGGAACGGACGAAGGCGACGGTGCGCACGCCCTGGACGGTGAGGTCGGTCAGCAGGTCCGCGGTCTCGGCCGTGGCGGTACGCCGGACGGGCGCGCCCTTCTCGCCCACCATCTCGGTCAGCGGGGGCTCCCAGAGGGCGAACACCAGTTCACCGCGCGGCGAGGCGTCGTCGGCGACCTCGACGACCGGGAGGCCCGTGAGGCGTCCCGCCGCGACCGCCGGGTCGGCGGCCGTCGCGGAGGCGAGGAGGAAGACGGGGGAGGCGCCGTAGCGGGCACACAGCCGGCGCAGCCGGCGCAGCACATGGGCGACGTGGGAGCCGAAGACACCGCGGTAGGTGTGGCACTCGTCGATGACGACGTACTTCAGGGACTTCAGGAAGGAGGACCAGCGGGCGTGGGACGGCAGGATCCCGCGGTGCAGCATGTCCGGGTTGGTGAGGACGTAGTTGGCGTACTGGCGGATCCACTCCCGCTCCTCGAACGGGGTGTCGCCGTCGTACACGGCCGGGCGGACGGCGTTTCCGAGCGGCTGTGAAAGTTCCTTCACCGAACGGCACTGGTCGGCCGCCAGGGCCTTGGTGGGGGCCAGGTAGAGGGTGGTGGCCCCGCGGCCGTTCGGAGCCTCGGAGCCGTCCAGCAGGGCCGTGAGGACCGGCACGAGGTACGCCAGGGACTTGCCGGACGCCGTGCCCGTGGCGACGACCACCGACTCGCCGTCGAGGGCGTGCTCGGCCGCCCGGGCCTGGTGGACCCACGGGTGTTCGACGCCGCCTGCCTGCACCGCCGCGATGACCTCGGGACGAATCCGGTCCGGCCAGACGGCATGGCGGCCCTCACGTGGGGGCAAGTGCTCCGTATGAGTGATGCGCGATGCCCGGCCGGGGCCCGGGGCGAGCCGGTCCAGGACCGTGCCCGGGGACAGGCGGGGCACGGCCTCGGGCGAGGGTCGATCGGATCGGTGATTCTTGGCCATCGGCACCGAGTGTGTCACTGGCGTGACGGACAATGGGGCCAAGGCGTCGTGCACGCCTGCCGGTAAGTGATTGAATGCCATCGCGGCTGGCGTACCGTCCCGGGGGCTCCTGCTCAGGTGTTCCGAGGGACGACCGCTCGATAGCAAGGTGCTGGAGGATCCGTGGACCTGTCTCTGTCGACCCGTACCGTCGGCGATCGTACGGTCGTCGAGGTCGGTGGCGAAATCGACGTATATACCGCGCCCAAGTTGCGCGAGCAGCTGGTCGAGCTGGTGAACGACGGGAATTTCCACCTCGTCGTCGACATGGAGGGCGTGGACTTCCTCGACTCCACCGGGCTCGGCGTGCTGGTCGGCGGACTGAAGCGGGTGCGTGCCCATGAGGGTTCGCTCCGTCTGGTCTGCAACCAGGAGCGTATTTTGAAGATCTTCCGCATCACCGGTCTGACCAAGGTGTTCCCGATCCACACCTCGGTCGACGAAGCGGTCGCTGCCACCGACTGACCACATCGTCCCGGGCCCCCACGGCCCGGCACGGTCGGTTGAACGAAGAAGGGGTCCGGGCTTAGCCGCCCGGCCCCCTGACAGCACGCCCGTAGTTCCGAGGGGGACGCAATGGCCACCGTTGAACTCCGCTTCAGCGCGCTGCCCGAGCACGTCAGGACCGCCCGTCTGGTGGCGGCAGCGGTGGCGCGCAGGGCCGGAGTGGACGAGGCCGTCCTCGACGAGGTGCGGCTCGCCGTCGGCGAGGCCTGCACCCGTGCCGTCGGACTGCACCAGACGGGCGGTATCGCCGCGCCGGTGAAGGTGGCGCTGATCGAGGACGAGAAGCAGTTCTCCATCGAGGTCGGTGACGAGGCGCCGCACGCGGTGCCCGGTGACCGGGTTCCCGGCTCGGGGCCGGACGCCGACGCCGAGGCCGAGGAGGACGAGATGGGCCTCGCGGTCATCAGCGGGCTCGTCGACGACGTCGAGGTCTCCGCCGGGGAGCACGGCGGTCTGATCCGCATGACCTGGCCGACGACGCCGGTCACCGCGACTCTCTCCTGACCCGGCTCCGCGCCCGACCCACCGGGCCGGCCCCCGCGCGCTTCACCCGCTTTCGCGCCCGATCCTTCGCCGGATCCGGCCGTTCCCTGAGGCCGGTCACCCGGTCCACCCGCTCAGCCGGTCGCCCGGCAGCCCATGTCGTCCCGGGCCTCCCACGCTTCGGCCGTCCGACGCCCTGACCGTGCCGGCCGCTCTGGCTGTTTCGGCCGCCCGGCTGGGCCGCCCCGATGGACCGGCTCACCTGATCGGCTCATCCGATCGAACCGATTGATCAGCCCCCCCGGCACCGGCGCCCTCATCGGCCTCCGTGGCGGCGCAGCCCGCCGCGACCCCGGTCGGCCGGTGGACTCCGCGCGGCGACTTCGCCGCCGCTCACCCCACTTGATCGGCCCCCGCCCGCGAGATCCGTCAGACCCGCCAGGCTCGTCAGTTCCGCCAGACCCATCGGGCCCGTCGGACCCATCGGGCTCGTCGGACCCATCGGGCTCGTCGGACCCGCCAGGACCGTCAGACCCGTCCGGACGAGCTCTTCGGTCTGTCGACCTGAGCGCCGCTTCGCCGGACGGACGACCCGGCTGCCCCTGGGGCCCCGACCCCCAGGCCCGGTGGGCCTGAGCCTGTCGGCCTGCCGGGCACACCCACCGTGCCCGATCCGGCCAGACGGTCGACTCCGCTCGGCGGTCTCACCCGTCCGGACCACTCGATCGAAACCTGCTCGGCGGAACCGCCCGTCCGCTTCCCCGGGACTCCGTCCGACTCCTCCGACTGCTCCGACAGCCCCGCCGTGGGGCGCCGAAAGGAGGGTCGGGGGAGGGGGCCCGGGACGGCGGCCGGGTGGTGTCCGGTCCGTTCGATGAGCCCTGCTCATAGGGCCTATCGGCGTGTGCGGAGCTTCGGGGCCGCGCCTACAGTGGTCCCGTGCAGTGAATCTTGAAATCTCGGGCAAGTGAATCTTGACGAAGTGAATCTTGCCGCGAATATCGTGAATCAATTCACGATCGTCTCGCGATCGTCAATGCCTCCAAGGCATTACGGTGCGAGATCTTGCGGGTTTTGTGCGCGAGGGCGAATATCGTTTACCGCACACTGTTTTGATCAGGTTCCGGTACCTACAATCCGTCCACATCTTGAGCTCAGCCCAAGCGTCAAGGAGGACGAATGGCGGGGCTTTCTACCCCTCATCGGTTGGATCACCCGACGACCATCGCAGCCGCAGTGCTGACCGACGGCAACCGCCTGCTGGTGGTGGTCATCGCGGTCGTCGCGCTGGCCGCACTCGTGGTCGCGGGCGTGCTGGTGCGCCAGGTGCTCGCGGCCGGCGAGGGCACCGACAGCATGAAGAAGATCGCGGCGGCGGTCCAGGAAGGCGCCAACGCGTATCTGGCCCGACAACTGCGCACGCTCGGCGTTTTCGCCGTCGTCGTGTTCTTCCTGCTCATGTTGCTGCCCGCGGACGACTGGAAACAGCGCGCCGGAAGATCGGTGTTCTTCTTGATCGGCGCCGCCTTCTCTGCGGCGACCGGCTATATCGGCATGTGGCTCGCCGTGCGCAGCAATGTGCGCGTCGCGGCGGCGGCCCGGGAAGCCACTCCGGCGGTGGGTGAGCCGGAAAAGGATCTCACCGCCGTTTCGCACAAGGCAATGAAGATCGCATTTCGTACCGGTGGCGTGGTCGGTATGTTCACGGTCGGTCTCGGCCTGCTCGGAGCCGCCTGCGTGGTGCTGGTCTACGCGGCCGACGCGCCGAAGGTGCTGGAAGGCTTCGGACTCGGCGCGGCCCTCATCGCCATGTTCATGAGGGTCGGCGGCGGCATCTTCACCAAGGCGGCGGACGTCGGCGCCGACCTGGTCGGCAAGGTCGAGCAGGGCATCCCCGAGGACGACCCGCGCAACGCGGCGACGATCGCCGACAACGTGGGCGACAACGTCGGCGACTGCGCGGGCATGGCGGCCGACCTGTTCGAGTCCTACGCCGTGACCCTGGTCGCCGCGCTGATCCTCGGCAAGGCGGCCTTCGGTGACGCCGGACTCGCCTTCCCGCTCCTCGTCCCCGCGATCGGTGTGCTCACCGCCATGGTCGGGATCTTCGCGGTCGCCCCGCGCCGCGCCGACCGCAGCGGCATGTCCGCGATCAACCGGGGCTTCTTCATCTCGGCGACGATCTCGCTCGTGCTGGTCGCCGTGGCCGTCTTCCTCTATCTCCCGGGCAAGTACGCCGACCTCGACGGCGTCACCGACGCGGCGATCCAGGCCAAGAGCGGCGACCCGCGCGTCCTGGCGCTGGTCGCGGTGGCCATCGGCATCCTGCTGGCCGCGGTCATCCAGCAGCTGACCGGCTACTTCACCGAGACCAACCGCCGGCCGGTGCGCGACATCGGCAAGTCGTCGCTGACGGGCCCCGCCACCGTGGTCCTCGCCGGGATCTCCGTCGGTCTCGAATCGGCCGTCTACACCGCCCTGTTGATCGGCCTCGGCGTGTACGGGGCGTTCCTGCTCGGCGGTGCGTCGATCATGCTGGCGCTGTTCGCGGTGGCGCTGGCCGGCACGGGTCTGCTCACCACGGTCGGCGTGATCGTCGCCATGGACACCTTCGGGCCGGTCTCCGACAACGCGCAGGGCATCGCCGAGATGTCCGGCGACGTCCAGGGCGCGGGCGCGCAGGTGCTCACCAACCTCGACGCCGTCGGCAACACCACCAAGGCCATCACCAAGGGCATCGCCATCGCCACCGCCGTCCTCGCGGCGTCCGCGCTCTTCGGGTCGTACCGGGACGCGATCACGACCGGGGCGCGGGACGTCGGGGAGAAACTCTCGGGTTCGGGCGCGCCGATGAGCCTGATGATGGACATCTCGCAGCCCAACAACCTCGTCGGACTCATCGCCGGCGCGGCGGTCGTCTTCCTCTTCTCGGGGCTGGCGATCAACGCGGTGTCGCGGTCCGCGGGTTCCGTGGTGTTCGAGGTGCGGCGGCAGTTCCGCGAGCACCCCGGGATCATGGACTACACCGAGGAGCCGGAGTACGGCAAGGTCGTCGACATCTGCACCCGGGACGCCCTGCGCGAGCTGGCCACCCCCGGACTGCTCGCCGTGCTGGCGCCCATCTTCATCGGGTTCACCCTCGGGGTCGGGGCGCTCGGCGCGTTCCTGGCCGGCGCGATCGGCTCCGGCACGCTGATGGCGGTCTTCCTCGCCAACTCCGGTGGCGCGTGGGACAACGCCAAGAAACTCGTCGAGGACGGGCATCACGGCGGCAAGGGCAGCGAGGCACATGAGGCCACGGTGATCGGTGACACGGTCGGCGACCCCTTCAAGGACACCGCCGGTCCGGCGATCAACCCGCTGCTCAAGGTCATGAACCTCGTGGCGCTGCTCATCGCGCCCGCCGTGATCAAGTTCAGCTACGGCGAGGACAAGAGCATCGGCGTACGGATCGTGATCGCGGTCCTCGCGCTCGCCGTCGTCGTGGCGGCGGTGTACGTCTCCAAACGGCGCGGGATCGCCGTCGGCGACGAGAACAACGCCGGCTCCGCGTCCAAGTCGGCCGATCCGGCGGTGATTTCGTAGGGCCGTCCGACTGTTCCCAGCTCAAGGAGCGGGCGGGTGACGCGTGTTGTCGCGTCACCCGCCCGCTGTGTCGTGGGTGTGTCCGGACCGTGAGCCTTCTCTCTCATGGTGCGAATGGCTCCAATGCTGCCCATAGCGGACATTCGTTCTGGGGTTCCCGCCCGGTTGCCGTGTATGTTCCGGGGCCGAGAGCCATGGAAGGGACCGATCCGGTGAACAAGAAGCTCGCGGCCGCGGTGTCCGGCGGTGCGGTACTGGTACTGGCGCTGTCCGGATGCAGCAGCGACGACGACGGCAACAAGGAACTCGACGCCTGGGCCAAGCAGGTCTGCGACGCGCTGCCCGCCCAGGACGCGAAGGTCGACGCGGCGAACAACGCGATCAAGCAGGCCGCCACGGACAACAACGCCCCGGCGAACGTCCAGAAGACCGACTCGCAGGCCTTCCAGGACATGTCCGACGCCTACGGCGCGCTCGCCCAGGCCGTCCAGAAGGCCGGGCCGCCGCCCGGTGTCGACGACGGCGGGAAGAAGCAGAAGGACGCCGTCGCAGCGCTCACCACCCTCTCGACCTCCTACGCGGGCCTCAAGAAGCAGGTGGACGCGCTGGACACGAAGGACCAGGCGAAGTTCGCCGACGGTCTCCAGAACATCGCCACCGACCTCGGCTCGCTCAGCAAGAGCGGCAACACCGCGCTGAAGAACCTCGAACAGGGCGACGTCAAGAACGCCATGGCCGGCCAGGCCAGCTGCAAGCGGGTCGCCGCCTCGGCCTCCGCCCGCGCGACGACCAGCTGACACCCAGCGGTTCGCAGGGTGCGCGGCCGCCGGGCCGTACGGGCGCGCGGGGGCGGTCCGGGGGACGCGCCCCCAGGGGTGACGGGAGACAATGGGGGGCGTGAGTAACGCCACCCTCTCCCCCCTGCCCTCCGCCGACCGCCCCGATGTCGCCGCCCTGCTGCGGGAGGCGCTCCTCGCGGCCTCCTTCACCGCGGACGGTCTCCTCGAACTGCTCGGCGCCCCCGCCTACGCGGCCCTGGCCCGCAGCGAGACCGTGCCCGCGTTGCGCGCGACCCGCGGGGACACCCCGCTGGAGACGCTGGTCCGTCTCTTCCTGCTCCAGCAGCCCGTGGCGCACGCGCGCGTGGCGGAGTTCCTGCCCGTGCACGCGTGCGTGGAGAGCGGCTGGCTGGTCCCCACGGGTGAGGACGAGGTGGCCGCCGCGGTGGACGTGCGGCCGTACGGCGGGCCCGACGGCGAGGACTGGTTCATCGTGTCCGACCTGGGCTGCGCGGTCGGTGGCGCGGGGGGCATCGGCAGCAAGGACGAGGACGTGGTCCTGGGCGTCGGCGGCGCGTCGACGACGCTGGCCGGCATCACCGTGCGCACGCCCGTCTCCGCCGCCCTGGACCTCGGCACCGGATCCGGCATCCAGGCGCTGCACGCCGCCCGGCACGCCACCCGCGTGACGGCGACCGACCTCAACCCGCGCGCGCTGCACATCACCGCGCTCACCCTCGCGCTCTCCGGCGCCCCGGCGGCCGACCTGCGCACGGGCTCGCTGTTCGAGCCGGTCCGGGACGACGAGACGTACGACCTCATCGTGTCGAACCCGCCCTTCGTGATCTCGCCGGGCGCCCGGCTGACGTACCGGGACGGCGGGATGGGCGGGGACGATCTGTGCCGCTCGCTCGTTCAAGGTGCGGGGGAACGGCTGAACGAGGGCGGGTTCGCGCAGTTCCTGGCCAACTGGCAGCACGTGGAAGGGGAGAACTGGCAGGACAGGCTGAGGTCGTGGGTGCCGCGCGGGTGTGACGCGTGGATCGTGCAGCGTGAGGTGCAGGACGTCACGCAGTACGCCGAGCTCTGGCTGCGGGACGCCGGTGACCACCGGGGCGACCGGGCCGAGTACCAGGCGCACTACGACGCCTGGCTGGACGAGTTCGAGGCGCGCAAGGTGAAGGCCGTCGGCTTCGGCTGGATCACGCTGCGCAGGACGACGGCCGCGGAGCCCGTGATCACGGTGGAGGAATGGCCCCACCCGGTCGAACAGCCGCTGGGCGACGCGATCCTGGCGCACTTCGCACGGCTCGACTACCTGCGGGCCCACGACGACGCGGCCCTGCTCGCCGGGCACTTCCGGCTGGTCACGGAGGTCGTCCAGGAGCAGGTCGGGCTGCCCGGCGCCGAGGACCCGGAGCACGTCGTGCTGCGCCAGCACCGCGGTATGCGCCGGGCCACCCAGGTGGACACGGTCGGCGCTGGCTTCGCGGGCGTGTGCGACGGCTCGCTGAGCGCCGGCCGCATCCTCGACGCCATCGCCCAGCTGGTCGGCGAGGACCCGGTCTCCCTGCGCGACCGCACCCCGGCCCAGATCCGCCTGCTGGTCGAGCAGGGATTCCTCGAACCCGCGGAGTGACCCGCCGGGCTCGGCCGGCCCGGGGCCACGCCCACGACCGAGCTCCACTCACGACCGGGCGAGGCTGCCAGACCCCAGTCGCCCCGGACCGCCCGGACCGGGCACACGTGGGGTGCGGTGGTCGGCGGGGTGGTGATGTGAGGACGGCTGAAACGGTGTGTGCCGCTGTCGGGCGGCCCACCGGGGCGGGGCCGGCGCGGGTGCTCGCGGCGGTCGCCGGGCCGCCGGGAGAGGCCCCGCGGGGACGGCGGCCGTCCCGGCGGCGTGCCCGGCCGACGGGCTCGACCCGGCCTGCGGAGCCGCCCGGGGGCCGGCGTTCACCTGGGGTTCGCCCGGACGCCGCCCGCGCGTGACAGCCTCCCGTGACGGGGGGCACGCGCGGGTGGGAGCCAGGGGGCGGGGACGATCATGGAGAGCGCACCGGCGATCTTCGCGGGGACGGTGTTCGCCCTGTTCGGGGGTGCCCTGCTGATGTGGACCGCGGTCCGGGTGTGGCACCGCGAACCCGTGGCCCACGGTGTGAGCCCCGTCGCATCGGCCGCCCTGGCGACCCTGTCCTCGGTCGGGGCGCTGGCCCTCGGCGTGTGGTGCTTCACCCGCCTCTGAGACCGTCCGCGGCCCGGTCGCCCAGGTGCCCCACGAGGCCGCCGACGAGGCACCCTTCGCCGATCGGGCCCGATCCCCGTGCGCACGACGGGCACGTGGGCGCCCCGGTAAAGAGGAGGACGGGTTCCGGTCACCCGGAAATGGGCCGGTCGGTACTCCGGGCGGCAGGAATGGCGGTAGTCGGGTTACCGTTCGAGTGGCCGTTGCGGGCTTTTCCCGTTTGACACGGGGGCGGGATGTACCGTCACACTCCGCAGCGTCCCCATGACCCGACCCCGGGAGCAAGGCCTGGGGAGGCCCCCAGCGTCGACCGGAGAGAAGAGCGAAGTTGTCCCCGACCAGCGAGACCGCACAGGGCGGCCGCCGACTCGTGATCGTCGAGTCGCCTGCCAAGGCGAAGACGATCAAGGGTTACCTCGGCCCCGGCTATATCGTCGAGGCCAGCGTCGGGCATATCCGCGACCTTCCCAACGGCGCCGCCGAGGTGCCCGACCAGTACACGGGCGAGGTCCGCCGCCTCGGTGTGGACGTCGAACACGACTTCCAGCCGATCTATGTGGTCAACGCCGACAAGCGGGCCCAGGTCAAGAAGCTCAAGGACCTGCTGAAGGAGTCCGACGAGCTCTTCCTCGCCACCGATGAGGACCGGGAGGGCGAGGCGATCGCCTGGCACCTCCAGGAGGTCCTCAAGCCCAAGATCCCCGTCAAGCGGATGGTCTTCCACGAGATCACCAAGGACGCGATCCGGGCCGCCGTCGCCAACCCGCGCCAGCTCAACCAGAAGCTCGTCGACGCCCAGGAGACCCGCCGCATCCTCGACCGCCTCTACGGCTACGAGGTCTCGCCGGTCCTGTGGAAGAAGGTCATGCCGCGCCTGTCGGCCGGCCGCGTGCAGTCCGTCGCCACCCGTCTCGTGGTGGAGCGGGAACGCGAGCGCATCGCGTTCCGTTCCGCCGAGTACTGGGACCTGACGGGCACCTTCACCACCGGCCGCGCCGGTGACCCGTCGGACCCGTCGTCGCTGGTCGCCCGCCTCCAGAGCGTCGACGGCAGGCGGGTCGCGCAGGGCCGCGACTTCGACTCCCTGGGGCAGCTCAAGAGCGCGAACACCCTCCACCTCGACGAGGCGAACGCCCGCGCCCTGGCCGCCGCCCTGGAGAACACGCGGTTCGCCGTCCGTTCCGTCGAGTCCAAGCCCTACCGCCGCTCGCCGTACGCCCCGTTCCGTACGACGACCCTCCAGCAGGAGGCGAGCCGCAAGCTCGGCTTCGGCGCCAAGGCCACCATGCAGGTCGCCCAGAAGCTGTACGAGAACGGCTTCATCACCTACATGCGTACGGACTCCACGACGCTGAGCGAAACGGCGATCACCGCCGCCCGCGCCCAGGTCACGCAGCTGTACGGCGCCGACTACCTGCCGGCCCAGCCGCGCACGTACGCCGGCAAGGTCAAGAACGCGCAGGAGGCGCACGAGGCGATCCGCCCCTCGGGTGATCGTTTCCGCACCCCCGCCGAGACGGGTCTGACCGGCGACCAGTTCAAGCTCTACGAACTCATCTGGAAGCGGACCGTCGCCTCCCAGATGAAGGACGCGACCGGCAACAGCGTCACCGTGAAGATCGCCGGTACCGCCGCCGACGGCCGGGACGCCGAGTTCAGCGCCTCCGGAAAGACGATCACCTTCCACGGCTTTCTGAAGGCGTACGTCGAGGGCGCGGACGACCCGAACGCCGAACTGGACGACCGCGAGCGCCGACTGCCCCAGGTGACTGAGGGCGACGCGCTCGGCGCCGAGCAGATCACGGTCGACGGGCACGCCACCAAGCCCCCGGCCCGCTACACCGAGGCCAGCCTGGTCAAGGAGCTCGAAGAGCGCGAGATCGGCCGCCCGTCGACGTACGCGTCGATCATCGGCACGATCCTCGACCGCGGCTACGTCTTCAAGAAGGGCACGGCACTCGTGCCGTCCTTCCTCTCCTTCGCCGTGGTCAACCTCCTGGAGAAGCACTTCGGCCGCCTGGTCGACTACGACTTCACCGCCAGGATGGAGGACGACCTCGACCGCATCGCCCGCGGTGAGGCGCAGGCCGTGCCGTGGCTGAAGCGGTTCTACTTCGGCGAGGGCCCCGTCGGGGGCGTGGCCGCGGACGCCGGCAACGGCGACGGGGACCACCTCGGCGGCCTCAAGGAACTGGTGACCGACCTCGGCGCGATCGACGCGCGTGAGGTGTCCTCGTTTCCCGTCGGCAACGACATCGTGCTCCGCGTCGGCCGCTACGGTCCGTACATCGAGCGCGGCGAGAAGGACTCCGAGGGTCACCAGCGCGCCGACGTGCCCGAGGACCTGGCACCGGACGAGCTGGGCGTCGAGCTCGCGGAGGAACTGCTCGCGAAGCCGAGCGGCGACTTCGAACTCGGCGCCGACCCGGCGACGGGCCATCAGATCATCGCCCGCGACGGCCGCTACGGCCCGTACGTCACCGAGGTGCTCCCCGAGGGCACCCCGAAGACCGGCAAGAACGCCGTGAAGCCGCGGACGGCCTCGCTGTTCAAGTCGATGTCGCTGGACACGGTGACGCTGGCGGACGCCCTCAAACTGATGTCGCTGCCCCGGACCGTCGGCGCCGACGCCGAGGGCGTGGAGATCACCGCCCAGAACGGCCGCTACGGCCCGTACCTGAAGAAGGGCACGGACTCGCGGTCGCTCCAGACCGAGGACCAGCTCTTCACGATCACCCTCGAAGAGGCGCTGGAGATCTACTCCCAGCCCAAGCAGCGGGGGCGGGCCGCCGCCAAGCCGCCGCTGAAGGAGCTGGGCGCGGACCCGGTCAGCGGGAAGCCCGTCGTCGTCAAGGACGGCCGCTTCGGGCCGTACGTCACCGACGGGGAGACCAACGCGACCCTGCGCTCCGGTGACAGCGTCGAGGAGATCACCCCGGAGCGCGGTTTCGAGCTGCTCGCCGAGAAGCGCGCCAAGGCGCCCGCGAAGAAGACGGCGAAGAAGGCGCCCGCCAAGAAGGCGACGGCGAAGAAGGCCGCCCCGGCGAAGAAGACGGCCGCCAAGAAGACCGCCACGGCCGCGAAGAAGACGACCACGGCGAAGAAGACGGCCACGAAGACGGCCACGAAGAAGGCGACCGCCTCGCCGTCCCCGTCCGAGGACTGATCGAACGACTGATCGCGCCACCGTTCCCTGGCAACGGTTCGCGAAACCAACGCCCCGGCATCACTTTGGTGTCGGGGCGGTCGTCCGTGCGGACGGGGGCTCCAGGGTGTCAGTCACGGCCGATAGGCTGAAAGCATGACGCGAGCCGAGCAGCCAACGGCCCACCACCCGGCACCGGACGACGCCTTGGTGGCGGACTCCCGAGAGCGCGCCGTGCGCGCCCTGTTGCGCGAACCGCAGCTCAAACGGCTCTGGAGCGCACAGCTGGTGAGCGGTGTGGGAGACGCACTCACCCTCCTGGTGTGCGTCCTCCTCGTCCTCCAGGCGGCCATCGTGGACGGCTCCTTCGGAGGCGGATACCGGGGCGTCGCGTTCGCAGTGGCGACCGTCTTCGCGGTGCGCATTCTGGCCACCCTGCTCTTCGGCGCGGTCCTCCTGGGCCCGCTGACCTCACTGACCTCGCCGGACGGCCCGCTCGACCGCCGCTGGACCATGGTCGGCGCCGACGGTGTGCGCGCCGCCCTGCTGATCGTCGCGCCGCTGTGGATCGACTGGACGCCCGACGACGCACCGGCCCTCCTGCTCGTCACGGTGTTCGTGACCGGAGTGGCGGAGCGGTTCTGGACGGTCGCCCGCGAGAGCGCGTCCCCCGCCCTGCTGCCCGCTCCGCCCCTGGAGGGCGCGACGGTACGGCCGCTGCCGGACCACATGGACGCCCTGCGCCGGCTGTCGCTGCGCACGAGCTTCGTGACGATCCCGCTCGGCGCGGCCACGCTGGTCGTCGCGGCGCTGGTCAACAACCTCCTGGGCGCCGGGATCGACTGGTTCGGGCAGCACCAGGCGGCCCTCGCCTCCTACGTCGCCGGCGGGCTCTTCGCCGGGTCCCTGTCCATCGTGACCTTCCTGGAGCTGCCCTCGGTGCGCACCCCGCGCGCGCGGTCGCCGCTCGAGGGGCTGCGCCGGCCCAGGACCGCCACCGGCGTCGACGCCGGACGCACCGGTGCGATCCCGCTGCTCGTCCTCGCCTGCGCCGCCGTCGCCGGGGCGGTGGCCGCCGCGGTCGCCGTGGCCGTGCTGCACGCCAAGGACCTGGGCGGCGGCCCGGTGCTCTACGGGCTGTTCGTGCTCGCCCTGACCGGCGGTGTCGCCCTCGGCATCCGTACGGCGCCCAAGGTGCTGGTCTCGCTGTCGCGGCGCCGCCTGCTCGCGCTGGCCATCGCCTTCACCGGCGTGGCGCTGCTGGCCGCGGGCCTCGTCCCGGACGTCACCAGCGTGCTGCTGATCCTCGCCCTGGCCGGCGTCGGCGCGGGCGTCGCCGCCAACACCGGGCACGCCCTGCTCGACCAGGAGACCGAGGAGAACCGCCGGACGCGGACCACGGAGCACCTGCACGCCGTCGTACGGGTCGTGGTCGCGCTGGGCGCGCTGATCGCCCCGCTGGTGGCGGCGCTCATCGGACCGCACCGGCTCGACAACGGCAAGTTCGTCTTCGCCCACGGCGGGGCCGCCTTCACCCTGATGCTGGTCGGCGCCCTGCTGCTGCCGGTGGCCGCGCTGGTGCTGGCCAAGGTCGACGACCGTTCAGGCGTGCCCCTGCGCCAGGACCTGCGGGACGCGCTGCTCGGCGGCGACGACCCGGTGCCGACCCCGGCCGGGAACGGCTTCTTCATCGCCCTGGAGGGCGGCGACGGCGCCGGGAAGTCCACCCAGGCCGAGGCGCTCGCCGAGTGGATCCGGGCCAAGGGTCACGAGGTCGTCCTCACGCGCGAGCCCGGGGCCACGCCCGTCGGCAAGCGGCTGCGGTCGATCCTGCTGGACGTGTCCAGCGCCGGGCTCTCGCACCGCGCGGAGGCCCTGCTGTACGCGGCGGACCGGGCCGAGCACGTCGACACGGTCGTGCGGCCCGCCCTGGAGCGCGGCGCGGTGGTGATCACCGACCGCTACGTCGACTCGTCCGTCGCCTACCAGGGCGCGGGCCGTGACCTGTCCCCGACCGAGATCGCGCGGATCTCCCGCTGGGCGACCAACGGCCTCGTCCCGCACCTGACCGTCCTGCTGGACGTGTCCCCGGAGGCCGCCCGCGAGCGCTTCACCGAGGCCCCGGACCGTCTGGAGTCGGAGCCGGCCGAGTTCCACGCGCGCGTGCGCTCCGGCTTCCTCACGCTGGCCGCCGCCGACCCGGGCCGCTACCTGGTCGTCGACGCCGCACAGGAGCCCGAGGCCGTCACCACCGTCGTCCGGCACCGGCTCGACCAGTTGCTGCCCCTGTCCGAGGCCGAGATCAAGGCCCAGGAGGAGGCGCGCAGGAAGGCCGAGGAGGAGGCCCGCCGCAAGGCCGAGGAAGAGGCGGCGCGCAAGGCCGAGGAGGAGCGCCTGGAGCGCGAGCGTCAGGCGCAGCTCGCCAAGCTGCGCGCCGAGGAGGAGGAGCGCAAGCGCCGCGAGCTGGAGGAGGCGCAGCGCCGCGAGGCCGAACGGCAGGCCGAGGAGGCGCGGCAGCGCGCCGAGGAAGCACGCAGGCGTGCCGAGGAGGAGCGGGTGCGGCTCCTCGCGGAGGAGAAGGCCCGCGCGGAGGAGGAGGCCCGCCGCAAGGCGGAGGAGGAGCGGCGCCGCAAGCAGGCCGAGGAGGAGGCCCGGCTGCGTGCCGAGGCCGAGAACCGGCGCCTGGAGAAGCAGCGCAAGGCCGAGGAGGCGCTCCTGAGGGCCGAGCAGGCCCGGCGCGCGGCGGAGCAGGCCGCCACGGCGGCCCAGATCGGCCCGAAGACGGCGCGTCCCGCGGCGGCCGCGGCTCCGGCGGCCGCGCCGGAGGCGGTCACCGTGCCGACGCCCGTGGTGACCCCGAGCAACGCGTCGGGCGGCCCGGTGGACGAGACGGCGGTGCTGCCGCCGGTCCGCATGGACAAGGACGCGGGCCCCTCCCGGCCGTCCGGGCAGGACTCCGACGGCCGCGGGCGTCCGGACGCCGGGGCAGGAGCCGACGCCGAGGTGACGGCCGAGCTGCCGCAGCCCTCGATCCCGCCGGGCGCGGCCGACGAGACGGCGGTGCTGCCCCCGGTGCGTGCGCAGGGCCCCGAGGACGAGACGGCCGTGCTGCCTCCGGTGCGGGACCGGAACCCCTCGGACCGGGACCCCTCGGACCGGGTGCCCCCGGGCTACTTCCGTGACGAGCGCGGCGAGCAGGACGGGACGCGGTCCGGCGGAGCGCGTCCGGACGGGGCCGACGACCGCACGCGGGAGCTGCCGCAGGTCGACGAGGAGGGCTCGCCCCGGCGGCCCCGGCCCGACTGGGCCGAGGAGACCCCGCTGGACGACCTGCCGACGCTGGCGGACGAACTGCTGGGCCCGCACCGTGACGACCACGGCGGGGACGGCGACGGCGGCGCCGACCGGGGCCGCGGGCGGGGCCGCCGCCGCTGAGACGCCCGGCTCGATTGTCGGTGGCTGCCCGCACAATGGAAGCCACAACGCGGAACGGGACGAAAGGGCGGCGCGACGCATGACCGTGTGGGACGACCTCGTCGGGCAGGAGAAGGTGAGTGAGCAGCTGGCCGCTGCCGCTCGGGACGCCGACGCGCTCGTCACCGCGGCCGGCACCGGCACGGCGCCGCCCGAGGCCTCGAAGATGACGCACGCCTGGCTGTTCACCGGCCCGCCCGGGGCCGGCCGCAGCCAGACGGCGCGGGCCTTCGCCGCCGCGCTCCAGTGCGTGAGCCCGGACCGCGCGCTGGGCGGCGCCCCGGGCTGCGGCTTCTGCGACGGCTGTCACACGGCGCTGGTCGGCACCCACGCCGACGTCACCACCGTCGCCGCCGTGGGCACGCAGATCCTCGCCGAGGACATGCGGGACACCGTCCGCAAGTCGTACACCTCGCCCGCCACGGGGCGCTGGCAGGTCATCCTCGTCGAGGACGCCGAGCGGCTGAACGAGAAGTCCGCCAACGCCGTCCTCAAGGCCGTCGAGGAGCCCGCCCCGCGGACCGTCTGGATGCTCTGCGCGCCCTCCCTGGAGGATGTGCTGCCGACGATCCGTTCCCGCTGCCGGCACCTGAATCTGCGCACGCCGTCCGTCGACGCCGTCGCCGACATGCTCGTACGGCGCGAGGGCATCGAGCCGGCCGTCGCCGCGGCCGCGGCCCGCGCCACCCAGGGGCACGTGGACCGGGCCCGCCGCCTGGCCACCGACCCGGCCGCCCGCGAACGGCGCGCCTCCGTGCTGAAGCTGCCCCTGCGCGTCGACGACGTCGGCGGCTGTCTGAGAGCGGCCCAGGAACTGGTCGACGCGGCCACCGAGGACGCCAAGCAGCTCGCCGAGGAGAGGGACGGCAAGGAGACCGAGGAGCTCAAGGCGGCGCTCGGCGCGGCGCAGGGCGGCCGGATGCCCCGCGGCACGGCGGGCGTGATGAAGGACCTGGAGGACAAGCAGAAGCGCCGCAGGACCCGCACCCAGCGCGACAGCCTCGACCTCGCGCTCACCGACCTGACTGCCTTCTACCGTGACGTGCTGGCCCTCCAGCTCGGCTCCCGCATCGCGATCGCCAACGCGGACGCGGAGGACGCCCTCCAGCGGCTCGCCCGCGGCAGCAGCCCGGAGTCCACCCTGCGCCGTATCGACGCCATCGCCGGCTGCCGGGAGGCCCTCGACCGCAATGTCGCCCCGCTGCTGGCGGTGGAGGCGATGACGATGGCACTGAGAGCCGGCTGACCCACCCGGCCGGCCGGACCGCCCCGAGCCCGACCGGGCCGCCCGGCCGTGGGCCGGTTCCGCGTCGACCATGTCACTCGTCCGTGTCCCTTCGCGTACGTACGGCGTTCATGTCATCGCTCAGAGTTACGCTCGCTGGATGTACTTCAGGCGCTCCCCCCGCAGGTCCCGTACCGGCGTCACCCTGTTCTCGCTCGCCGCGCTGCTCGTCTCCGGCTGTTCCGCCGCGGGGCCGACGAGCTCCGGCGGTTCCACGGCGGTGGCGGCGCTCGTCGCGCTGCCGCAGGCCACGCCGTCCGCGCTCGCGCCGTACTACGGGCAGAAGCTGAGCTGGCGCGACTGCGGTGTGCCCGGCTTCCAGTGCGCCGGCATGAAGGTGCCGCTCGACTACGCCGCCCCCGGCGCGGGTGACATCCGGCTCGCGGTCGCCCGCAGGAAGGCGACGGGCCCGGGCAAGCGGCTCGGCTCGCTCCTGGTGAACCCGGGCGGACCGGGCGGCTCGGCGGTCGGCTACCTCCAGAACTACGCGGGCATCGGCTATCCGGCGGGCGTCCGGGCGCGGTACGACATGGTCGCCGTCGACCCGCGGGGCGTGGCCCGCAGCGAGCCCGTGGAGTGCCTCGACGGCCGGGACATGGACACGTTCACGCAGACCGACACGACCCCCGACAACCCGCGCGAGGCCACCGAACTGGTCGACGCGTACAAGGGGTTCGCCGAAGGCTGCGGCGCCCGTTCGGCCAAGCTGCTGCGGCACGTCTCCACGGTGGAGGCGGCCCGTGACATGGACGTCCTGCGCGCGGTCCTGGGGGACAGGAGGCTGACGTACGTGGGCGCGTCGTACGGGACGTTCCTCGGGGCGACGTACGCGGGGCTCTTCCCGGACCGGGTGGGACGGCTCGTCCTGGACGGCGCGATGGACCCCTCGCTCCCCGCCCGCCGGCTGAACCTGGACCAGACGGCGGGGTTCGAGACGGCGTTCCAGTCGTTCGCGAAGGACTGTGTGCGACGGTCCGACTGCCCGCTCGGCGCGAAGGGCACGGCTCCGGCCGAGGTCGGCAAGAACCTCAAGGCGTTCTTCCGCAGGCTCGACGCCCACCCGATCCCCACCGGCGACCCGGACCACCGCAAGCTCGGCGAGGCCCTCGCCACCACGGGCGTGATCGCGGCGATGTACGACGAGAGCACCTGGGAGCAGTTGCGCCAGGCGCTGACCTCGGCGATCAAGGAGAAGGACGGCGCGGGCCTGCTCGCCCTCTCCGACGGCTACTACGAGCGGGACGCCGACGGCCGCTACGCCAACCTGATGGCCGCCAACGCGGCGGTGAACTGTCTCGACCTCCCCGGGGCCTTCTCCACCCCCGGCCAGGTGCGGGAGGCGCTCCCGTCCTTCGAGAAGGCGTCCCCGGTCTTCGGCGAGGGTCTCGCCTGGGCCTCCCTGAACTGCGCGTACTGGCCCGTGCGGCCCACGGGTGAGCCGCACCGCATCGAGGCGAAGGGCGCCGCCCCGATCGTCGTCGTCGGCACCACCCGCGACCCGGCGACCCCGTACCGCTGGGCCCGTTCCCTCGCCCGGCAGCTCAGCTCCGGCCGTCTCCTCACCTACGACGGCGACGGCCACACCGCCTACGGCCGGGGCAGCGCCTGCATCGACGCAGCGATCGACGCCTATCTGCTCCACGGGACCCCTCCGGCGAAGGGCAAGCGCTGCACGTAGTGGCTGGTCACAGGCCTCGGAGGCAGGGCTTCCGGGGCCTGTTCGGAGCACCCCCGGAAACTGTGTAGACTTACCGACGTTGCTGATCGCACCATGGTGTGGACAGCGCGCCGCCTTAGCTCAGATGGCCAGAGCAACGCACTCGTAATGCGTAGGTCTCGGGTTCGAATCCCGAAGGCGGCTCTGTGGAAGCCCCAGAACTCACTCGCCGTGATCTGGGGCTTTTGCTTTGCCCGGAGGCCTGCGTGGCGACCGGCGGCGGCCCCCGGGGGGTGAGGGTCGCGGGCGAACCCGTGGCCGGGATCCGTTCCTCGGTTTGCGGGTTTCGGAAGCTGCACGCGAGATGGCGTTCCGGTGAGCCGGCTGTTTCGTCCGTTCACCCACCCAGGACACCGTGTTGTGATCTGCGTCACAGGTGATTTGCTTTCGTGAATGCTGCGAACGGCTTTGCTGCGAGCGGCCGGCGTGCGGTGCGGGACCTGGTGCGTGAGGGTTCAAGTTCCCTGTTCGCAAGCGATGATGACGGATCGTCAGTTGTGTGGCCGACGCGCCGGAGCGGGCCGTCCGGCGGGGAAGTGGCCGTCGTGGCGCCGGTCGTCCTGTGAACGTTTTGTGCATGTGGCAGGTGAATTTTGTGTTGCCCGTGTGTCGGGAGGGATCGTTTCGGCTCTAGATTTCGCCGTGTAAAGCGCGAACATCGCACATTCGCCCATGTGTTGGGCAACGCTCCGACTGGGGGGTCTGGGTTCGTGTCGAGCTTCTTCGACGATTTCTGGTCATGGGTGGTCACGGTGACCGCCGAGACGTCCTGGCGCGAGGTGATGCCCCTGGGGCTCGCCGGCGTCTTCGTCTGGGCGTTGTGGCTCTCCCGGGCGGTGCTGTCCCGGTTCGCCAAGCCGGTGGTGAACAACTACCGGACGACCGTGTCCGTGGTGGTCCCCGCCTACCGCGAGGACGCGGACATCCTGGTCGACTGCCTGGACACCTGGCTGGCCCAGGATCCCACCGAGGTCATCATCGTCCCGGACGTGGACGACACCGAGGTCCTGCGCAGGCTGGCGCTGGTGGAGGACCCCCGCGTCCGGGTGCTGGCGTTCGAGCACCGCGGCAAGCGGTCGGCGCTGGGCGTGGGCATCCGCGCCGCGACGAGCGAGCTCGTGGTGCTGGTGGACTCCGACACGCGCTGGGAGCCGGGGCTGCTCGCCGCCGTGCAGATGCCGTTCGTCGACCCCACGGTCGGCGGGGTGGGCACCCAGCAGAACGTCTACCAGCGCCGTACCAGCGTCTGGCGGCGCATCGCCGACTGGCTGGTCAACCTCCGCTACTACGACTACGTCCCGGCGATGGGGCGCGCGGGCGCCGTGGCCTGTCTGTCCGGCCGTACCGCCGCCTACCGGCGGGCCGCGATCGAGCCGGTCCTCGACAACCTGGAGAACGAGTTCTTCCTGGGCCGCCGGTGCGTCGCCGGTGACGACGGACGGCTGACCTGGCTGGTGCTGGCCTCCGGCTACAAGACGGTGCACCAGTCGTCCGCGCGGGCGATGTCGATGTTCCCCTCGTCGCTGCGGGCCTTCGTCAAGCAGCGGGTGCGCTGGAGCCGCAACTCCTACCGCTGCTACCTGACCGCGCTCTACAAGGGCTGGCTGTGGCGCGTCCCGCTCGTCACCAAGATCACCGTGCTCCAGATCCTGCTGACGCCGGTGACGATGGGCATGGCGCTCGGGTACCTGCTCTTCAGCCGGCTGGAGCTGACCGGCCGGGGTGTCGTCCTCGTGCTGATCTGGCTGCTCGTGGGACGCGGCATCCGCGGCTACTCCCATCTGCGCAGGCATCCGCAGGAGGTGCTGCTGCTGCCGGTGCTGGCCCTCGTGGTCATCATGATCTCGCTGCCGATCAAGCTGTACGCGTTCGTCACCATGAACAAGCAGGGCTGGCTGACCCGCACCAGCGACAGCGTCGGCGGCGAGGGGCAGGACTCCGCGTCCCTCGGCGGCGCGGCGCGCCCGGCCACGGCCCCTTCCTTCGCGGAGGTGCAGCAGTCATGACACGACGTCACCTTCTGTCCGGTGTACGCGCGGTGGCCGTCCTCGCCCTCGCGACCGGTGCGCTGTTCGCCTCCGCCGCCGGCGCACCCGCCGCCGACGACGACAAGCCGCAGGTCAACGCCACGGACGCGGAGAACGAGACGGCGCTCGTCGCCGCGGAGGACCACCGGCTCGACCAGGTCCGCGCGGTGGCCGCCGTCGCCCCGCTCAAGGGCGGCCAGTGGAAGGCGCCGTACCGGCTGGACACCGGCAGCGGCTACACCCTGGTCCTGACCCAGCGCAGCAACGCCTACACCGTCTCCGACCTGCTGCGGCTCGCCCCGCAGACGTTCGTCCGCGAGCGGGACGGCTCCTATCTGCTGACCGAGAACCTGTACCTCAACGCCGGGGCCAAGCTGAAGCTGTCCAACCCCGGCGGACTGACGCTGCGCATGGCCAGCAGCAACCGGGGCTTCGTGAGCATCGTGTCGTTCGGCGGGCGCCTCACCCTGGAGGGCACCCCGCAGGCCCCCATGCGGATCACCGCCTGGGACGACAGGAAGAACAAGCCCGACACGGACGTCCGGGACGGCCGGGCCTACATCCGTGCCATCGGCGGCCAGTTCTCCATGACGTACGCCAAGGTCAGCGACCTCGGGTTCTGGAGCGGCCGCACCGGCGGCCTGAGCCTCACCGGCACCGACCGCCCCGACACCGGCAACATCAGGGACTCGAAGGCGTCCTCGGACTCCGACGCGAGCAGCGGTGACGTGGTGGCCCAGCCCTCCGGTTCGCTGGCCACGCCGGACACCCGGTTCTCCGTGCCCAGCCTGTCCTACGTCTCCGCGGAGATAGGGCACTCCACCCTCACCGGCAACGCGTACGGCATGTTCATCTCCGGCGCCAACGGGGTCAGCATCAGCGACAGCACCGTGCAGCGGAGTCTGGAACACGGCGTGGTCCTGCACCGGTTCGTCACCAGCGCGGTGGTCGAGCGGACCGTCTCCAAGGACAACGGCGGCGACGGGTTCGTGCTGGCGCGCGCGACCGAGCAGGTCCGGATCAGCGGCTCCACGGCCACCGGCAACGGCGGCAACGGCTTCACGCTCAGCGGCCGTCCGCTCGCCAGCGGCCCCTCGGCCTCGGGCGAGTCCATCAGCAGCTACGGCTCCAACTCGGTGTCCGACAGCACCGCCGAGGACAACGGCCACTACGGCATCGAGATCTTCGGCGGCACGGACGTCGGCGTGCAGAACAACCGGGTCGTCGGCGGTGACATGGGCATCGTGGCCCGCAAGGACGCCACCAAGGTGGCCATCACCGGCAACCACCTCAGCGGCCAGTCCCGGCAGGGCATCTCGGTGCGCGACGGCGTGACCGCCGCGACGATCACCGGCAACATCGTCGAGAGCACCGACACCGGCATCTACGTACGGGACTCGGTCGGCGAGATACGCGGCAACACCGTCCAGGACGGCACCAACCACGGCATCAGTCTCGTCGGATCGGTGGACGACTCGCTGGTCTCGTACAACGTCATCTCGGGGGTCGGTCCGAGCGCGGTGGACACCACCCGCGCCCACGGCGGCATCACCGTCAAGCAGAACCAGACGTTCGCCTGGCACGACACCAGCTCCTTCTGGATCAAGTTCCGGCACTACGCCAGTCCCATGACCCTGCTCTGGGCGGGCATCCTGCTGCTCATCCTGATCTCCGCGGCGCTGGGCGGCCGGCAGAGCCGCCGTGGCGCGGGCCGGGGAACGCCGGGCGGCCACCCGTACGCGGACAAGCGGCCGCTGGCCGGCGCCGTCAAGGAGGTTCCCGTCCGGCGCGAACCGCGGCACGGCCCGCTCGCGGCGGACGACACGGAACCCGCCGACCTGCGTGAGCTGACCCCGCAGCCCGCCGAGGCCGGGTCCTAGGCGGTGTCCGGCACCCCCTGGTCCCGCTGACCCCGTACCGCACCACCCGCCACCACCCGCCCCTGACCGCCACGTTCCCAGCCGACTGCCCCACCGGACGGACCGGAGTTGCCGCCCATGTCTTCCACGCCGACCACGCCGTCGACCCCGCCGCCGACCCCGCCGTCGACCCCCGAGGACAACCGGTCCCGGCACCTGGCCGTCTGGCTGGCCGGCGGAGCCCTCCTCGTGGCGCTCGCCGCGCTCGTCGTCGCCGTGACGGGCGGCGGCGGGGCGGAGCCCGCGGTGACGGCCGGGGCGAGCACCGCGGGGCCCAGGTCCTGGGCGACCGAGGTCCCCGCGTCCGAGGCCGCGCCGTCGGCCCTGCCGACCCGGTCGGGCACGGCACGGGCGCAGAGCTCACAGGCCACCCGGGGCTCGGTTCCCGACACGGCGGTCACCTGTCCCGCGCCGGACGTCAAGGTGAGTGACGCGGCCACCCTCGAGCAGGCCCTGGCGCAGGCGCGGCCCGGCGACAGCATCGCCCTCGCGGACGGCACCTACCTCGGCAACTTCACCGCAGAGGCGTCCGGTACGGCGGCCAAGCCGGTGTTCCTGTGCGGCGGTTCCGGCGCGGTCTTGGACGGCGGCGGCACCGACGACGGATACGCCTTCCACCTGAACCACGTCGCCTACTGGCGGCTGGTCGGCTTCACGGTCCGCGACGCGCAGAAGGGCGTCATGGCGGACGGTGTGGTGGGCACCGTCATCCAGGGTCTCACCGTCGAACAGATCGGTGACGAGGCGATCCACCTGCGCGGATTCAGCTCGGACAACATGGTCCGGGACAACACCGTCCGCACCACCGGGCTGCGCCGTGAGAAGTACGGCGAGGGCGTCTACATCGGCACCGCCGAGTCCAACTGGTGCACGGTGACCGCCTGCAAGCCCGACACCAGCGACCGCAACGTGGTGCTGAACAACCACATCAGCGACACGACCGCCGAGTCCGTCGACATCAAGGAGGGCACCAGCGACGGCAAGGTCGTCGGCAACACCTTCGACGGATCGAAACTGAGCGGCTCCCACAACAACGACTCCTGGGTCGATGTGAAGGGCAACGGCTGGCTGTTGCAGGGCAACACCGGAAGCCACTCCCCGCAGGACGGCTTCCAGACCCACCGGATCGTCGACGGCTGGGGCACCGGCAACACCTTCCGGGGCAACACCGCCGACGTGGACGGCCCCGGCTACGGCTTCCACCTCACGTCCGACGGCAACAAGGTCACCTGCGACAACAAGGCGAACGGCGCGGGCGACGGCCTCGCGAACACTCCCTGCACCTCCTGACGGCACCTTCCTCCCCTGCTTCTCCCTCCCTTCCGCAGGCCGTGACCGGCCCGTGCGGCGGGCCGACACGCCCCGACACCCCTGGAGACCACCGTGACCCCTGCGGACGACACCCGCGGACCCGCACCCCGCCTCACCGTCATCGGCACCGGCTACCTCGGCGCCACCCACGCCATCTGCATGGCCGTCCTGGGCTTCGACGTGCTCGGCGTCGACGTCGACCCGGACAAGATCGAACGGCTCGGCTCGGGCGAGGTGCCCTTCTTCGAACCCGGCCTCCCGGAACTGCTCGCGAAGGCCCTCGACACCGGCCGGCTGCGCTTCACCACCAGCTTCGAGGACGCCGGCGAGTTCGGCGACATCCACTTCGTCTGCGTGGGCACACCCCAGCAGCAGGGCTCGTACGCGGCGGACCTGACCTACGTCGACGGCGCGGTGACGGAACTCGCCCGGCATCTGCGCCGGCGCGCCCTGGTGGTCGGCAAGTCCACCGTGCCGGTGGGCACCGCCGCCCGGCTGACGGAGCTCGTCCAGCGGACGGCGCCCGCCGGCACGGACGTCGAACTCGCGTGGAACCCGGAGTTCCTGCGCGAGGGGTACGCCGTGGACGACACCCTGCGGCCCGACCGCCTGGTCTTCGGCACGCAGTCCCCGTGGGCCGAGGAGCAGCTGCGGGCCGCCTTCGCCCCGGTGATCGAGCAGGGCACCCCGGTGGTCGTCACCGACCTGCCCACCGCCGAACTGGTCAAGGTCGCCGCCAACTCCTTCCTGGCCACCAAGATCTCCTACATCAACGCCATGGCGGAGGTCTGCGAGGCGACCGGCGCCGACGTCACGGGTCTCGCGCAGGCGCTGTCCTACGACGACCGGATCGGCGGACGGTTCCTCAGGCCCGGCCTCGGCTTCGGCGGCGGCTGCCTGCCCAAGGACATCAGGGCGTTCAGCCACCGCGCCGAGGAACTGGGCGTCGGCCAGGCCGTGTCGTTCCTGCGCGAGGTCGACGCCATCAACCAGCGGCGCCGGGCCCGCACCGTCGACCTGGTGCGCGAGCTGGCCGGCGGCGACCTGGCCGGTGTCCGGGTGACCGCGCTGGGCGCGGCGTTCAAGCCGAACTCCGACGACATCCGGGACGCCCCGGCGCTGGACGTGGCCCGGACCCTGCACCGGGCCGGCGCGGTGGTGACCGTCGTCGACCCGGCGGCCACCGGGAACGCCCGGCGCGCCTACCCGGAGCTGACCTACGGCACGGACGTGCTCGGCGCGGCCGCGGGGGCCGATGTCGTGGTGCTGCTCACCGAGTGGACCGAGTTCCGGGAGATCGACCCGCAGGCCATGGGCGCGGTCGTCGCCGGACGCCGGATCGTCGACGGACGGCACGCCCTCGACCCGGTCCGGTGGCGTGCCGCGGGCTGGGAGTACCGCGCGCTGGGCCGCCCCTGAGGGTCCGCCGGACGGACGAAGGGCGGCTGTGCGCCGGCGCCCCCTGCCCGGGTGGGCAGGGGGCGCCGGCGTCGTGCGGTGCCGTGGCGGCCCGGGGCCGCGGCGCCGGTCAGCCCAGCTGCTTGATCGTGCCGTACCCGCTGGTGCGCAAGGTGGTCGCGGCGCCGAGGGAGGTGGCACCGCCCTTGTAGAGCAGGAGCGCTCCGGCGCTGTTGGTGGCCACGAGGTCGGGGATGCCGTCGTTGTTCGTGTCCGGGGTGCCGTAGAGCAAGGGGAAGGCGGCGCGGGTCATGGTCTCGGAGACGTAGGCGTTGTCGCCGTCCAGGCTGGCGGCGGCGGTGCCCAGGCTGGTGAGGACCGTGCCCGTCCCGTCGCTGTCGAGGACGCCCTTGCGCAGCCAGACGTTGCCCGCCGCGGTGCGGTACGTCAGATCGGCGGCGCCGTCGCCGTTGTAGTCGGCGATGGCCACGAAGTCCCGTTCGGCGTCGGCCCAGGCGGAAGTCGTGAGCTTGGTGGCCGAGGAGAAGCTTCCGCCGCTGTAACCGGTGAAGACCCAGAGTTCGGCGCCGCCCGCTCCGCCCGCCACGAACAGTTCGGGCCTGCCGTCGCCGGTGATGTCACCGGCCGACTTGATCTCGGAGAACGTGGACGGGGCCGGGGCGTTCGACGGCAGCCGCAGTTCGACGCGCTTGCTCACGTCGACGGCGCCGTACCCGTCGCCGGGGTACAGGAACAGCCGGTCCTCGGCGGTGCGCACGATCCAGTCGGTGACGCCGTCGCCCGGGGCGAAGTCGCCGTTGTGGGTGATCAGGGCGTACGTGCTCGTGCCGTTCCACAGGTGCGGGGCGGTGTCGCCCTCCGACAGGAGCGTCCCCTTGTCGTGGATCCCGAGCGTGCTGGCGAAGTAGGTGCCGTTCTGCGACACGGCGTCGATCCACAGGTTGCCGGCGGCGGTGATGTGGCCGAAGTCGGCCGTGCCGTCGCCGTTCAGGTCGCCGGGGCCGTCCGCGACCGTGCGGGGCTTGACGTAGAAGAAGTACTTCCGGGGATTCGGGGAGGCGTTGCCCGCCGCGTCGAACTCCTTGACGTACAGCGTGTTGGGACCTGCGGCCGGTGGCTTGACGCCCGTGACGGTGACCGATTTCACGGGCGTGGTGCAGGAGGCCGTGAGACCGCCCGAGGTGCCCTGCTTGCCGCCCGCGCAGACGTAGCCGGCGTAGCTGGTGGAGTTGATGGAGTAGGCGAACTTCACGATGTCCGTCTCGGCGGTGTCGCCGACCGCGAACGTGAAGCTGCCGCCGTTGCCGCCGAAGGGCTCGACCGACCAGGTTTCGGGGTTGCCGTCCTCGTCCTGGTCGCCGGGGAAGTCCGTGGAGACGACCGGTGCGGGGGAGTCGGGCAGCGCCGAGTCGTAGACGAAACGGCAGTAGAGCGTGCCGCTCGTCGGGGCCCAGGGGCTCGCGGCGTCGGCGTCCCAGGCGCGGACCCGCCACTGGTAGGTGACGCCGTTGGCGAGGCCCGAGAGGACGGCCGCGATGGGGGTGCCGCTGGTCGTCGGCCGGCGGAAGACGGTCTTCGCGCCGGTGTCCGTCCGCGTGAGTTCGAACTCCAGCTCCTTGAGCACGCCGTCCGGGTCGGTGGCCTTGGCGCCGATGGAGATGTTCGCCGACTTGCCGATCTTGATGTACGGGGCGGCGCTGGTGTCGCAGGAGCCGGGGCTCATGGTGAGCGTGGTCGGCGTGTAGGGCCTGCGGTTGTAGTTGATGGACACCGTGGGCGATCCGCCCTCTTCCGCCTTGAACTTCTTCCAGGAGTAGGTGTCCGTCTCCAGGCTGCTGGAGGCGCTCGTCGGAGCGGAGGACGCGGTGGAGGCCACCAGTCCGACGTTGAAGTCGGTCCAGCCGTTGTCGGCGACCTCCTGGGCCAGCGAGGTGACGGTGAAGTTGACGTAGGCGTCGGGGCAGGAGCTGTTGGACTTCCAGCCGTAGGCGAAGGACTTGGAAGTGATCTTCTTCTTCCAGGCGGGCTGGTTGTTCCAGGTGGTCTTCGTGCCGAACGGGTCGGTGCGCCAGATCTGCACGGTGCGCTTGCTGCACGACCAGGAGTGGGTCTCGAGGACCTTCAGGGTGGCGCTGGAGACCGTCGCGCCCTTGATCGAGCTCTTGATCTTCATCTTGAAGAAGGACCGGGCGGTGCCCCAGGTGTCCTTCTCGAAGCCGACCCGTGCTTCCTTGGTGTCCTCGTTGTAGTTGGCGCCGTCGTAGAAGCTGGAACCCGGGTAACGCTTGTACACGGTGGTCCAGTTGGCACGGACGCCGGTCGTCGAGGGGTCGACGAAGAGCGGGTAGGTCAGGTTCTCGGTGCCGGTGAGGTAGTTCTTCGGCGGGGTGACGGTCAGGACGCCGGAGGCGGGGTCGAAACCGGCCGCCGCGGTGGCCGCGTGGGCGCCTTCGCCGGGGCCGTTCACGGCGGGCAGGGCGAGGGTCCCGGTGGCCGCCGGGTCCGCGGTGTAGGCGGCCGGGTCCGCCACCACCTCGGGATCCTCGTTCGAGCCGGTCGCGGTCTGCGGGTCGGCGGTGCCGGTGCCGGGGTCCGTGTCGTGCGTCCCGGCGGAGTCCCACAGGAACGGCGTGGGGGAGACGGCCAGTTCGGCCCCCGTGCTGTCCTTGGCCAGGAGCATGTGGGTCGACGGATCGAGGACGAAGCCGAGGCTGGACGAGGTGACGCGGTAGCGCGGCGGAGCGTCGGCCAGCCGGGCGGCCGCCTCGGGCGTGTGGACGACGAGGACGTGGGTGAAGCCGGTGTCACGGGCGGACAGCATGAGGTCCACGCCGGGCAGGACGCCCTCGTACAGCGCCCGGTTGTTCTCGACGACCGGCTCCGGCAGGGTGCCGGGCCAGTCGAAGTCGATCTCGTGGCCCTCGGCGTCCATCGTCAGAAGCCGGGTCCACGGGCCGTCGGCCGCGTCGTCGATCGGCTCGGCCGTGCCGGTGCCGGTGGCGGTACCGGTCCGGAAGACCGCCGTGCGGGCCGTGGAGCCGGAGGTGCGGGCCGCCGCCGTGCGGGCCGGGGCGCGGTCGGGGTCACCGGCCGCGAAGGTCACGGGATAAGGGCTGTTGACGGTGTGCCAGGCCTTGCCGTCGCCGTCGTGTTCGAGCGTGGTGTCGACGGGTGCCCACACGCCTTCGGCGTTCTTCGCGCGCACGGGTGCGACCGACGCCGTGTAGGTGAACGAGCCGTCGGGCTGGGCGTACGTCGTGGAGAACTCGTCGGTGAGCGTGGCGACTTCGACCTTCTTGCCGCTCTTGCGGGCCCTGCGCTGGGCCTCGTCCTCGTCGACCGGGTGGGCGGCCCGACCGGTCCTCGCGTCGGAGGGCGCGTCGTCGTCGCGCAGCGAGAGCACGGCGGCGCCGCCGGCCGCCAGCACGGCGAGCGCGACGGCGGCGGCCAGTGCGCGCCGAACACGGCGTTCACCGGGCGGACTTGAGTCCGTGTGCTTGTCGAGGTCGCTCAAGGGCCCTTCTCCAACAGGCTGGGCCGGGGCGTGGGAACGCCGCGGCATGTCTTCCAGGGGTGCCCTCGGGCCTGGTGACAAGCCGTGACGAGCCTGCGACGCGTCGGATTGGGCGGTTGGAGTATGAACAGCTACTCCGGGTGAGATCAACACCCTTCGGCCGGGCCCGAGTCGGCAAGGTCCGCGTAAAGAGCCCTGTGGAGATTCTTTGCCGATCTTTGTCTGATTTTGATCAGTGACATAGCTAACACGGATTCAGCACAGCTTGACGTGGATCTTCACAGCACCTTTATGTTCGTGCTCGGTTCGTAATTTGCTGATCACCATGTGCCATCGGTCCGCGTGTTTCTGATGGTTTATGACTCGGAAAGGGTCAATTGACCGTGCGTGCGGTGCTGTCGTGGTGCGGGAAGGGTTCGCTGGCGAGATCGCCGCGTGAGCGCCTGGTCCGTCGTAGAACCAGGGTCGGTGTCATAGCCGGACTGGTCCTTGCCCTCAATGTGACCCTCCTGCCCGGTGCCGTGGCCTTCGGCCCCGACGACACCCGCACACCGGTCGACCTCGCCGAACTCCAGAAGACGGACCCGGTCCCGCTCGACGAGCAGGGCACCGACGCCCTCGGGGAACTGTCGGGCCAGGCCAAGACGGAGCCCGCGAGCCCCTATGAGCCGGCGGCCGTCGCCGAGGTCCCCGAGGCCTCCGGCAGCAAGACCGTCGACACCATGGCCGCCGGAACCACCACCGAGGTCGCCAAGTCCGCCGACGGCGTCATGACCATCGGGGTCGGCGCGCCCGCGGGCGCCTCCGCCGCCCAGGCCGACGCCCTCGAAGGCCAGTGGAGCGTCGCCGCCGCGTCCGAGGACACGGCCGTGGCCAACGGCGCGCAGGGCTTCATGCTCGCCGTCGACGCGCCCGACACCGCGACCGGCGAAGCGGTCGTCTCCATCGACGCCACCAAGCTCGCCGAGACCTACAGCGCCCAGTGGCTCGACCGGCTCTCCTTCACCCTCATGCCGTCCTGCTACGCCGAGACGCCCGACGTCGAGGAGTGCTCCACCGGCATCCCGGTCGGCACCGACGTGAAGCGCACCGGCCGGACCGTCGACGTGGCGGTGGACGCCGGAGACTCCTCGGGCTCCGAGGCCGACACCGGTGAGGACGGCGCGGCCGACGAGGTGGTCGGCTCCACCGACGCCCACAAGGCGGTGCCGGAGACCTTCGTCGACATCACCTTGGACACGGCGCAATTGCAGGCCCTGTCGGGGACCACGTCCGCGTCCGCGACGAACGCCGACGCAGCCGTCGCACGGGGCAACGACTCGGCGGTCAGCTCCGCGGTCTGGCACGCCGGCCGTCCCGCGGACGCCGTACGGCAGATCGCCGACGCCTCGGGCGGCGGCCTCCTCATGGGCAGCTCCTACGGCGCCGGCTCCGGCGGTGACTTCGGCGCCAGCCCGATCGTCTCCGCGGGCTCCTGGACGGCCGGAGGCTCCTCCGGCGCGTTCACCTACGCGTACACGATGGCCGCCCCGCAGGTCCCGGCGGGCCCGTCGCCCAACGTCACCCTCAGCTACAACTCGCAGACCTCGGACGGACGGACGTCCTCCACCAACAACCAGGTCTCCTGGGTCGGCGAGGGCTGGGACTACAACCCCGGTTCCATCACCCGGACCTTCGTGGGCTGCGCCGCCGACACCGCGAACGCCAACAACAAGGGCCACTTCACCGGCGACCAGTGCTGGGGCTCGTACAACGCGGTGCTCTCCCTGAACGGCACCACGACCGAGCTGGTCCGCGACGACATCACCAAGCAGTGGAAGAGCGCACGCGGCGACAACCTGCGCGTCGAGCTGCTCGACTCCGCCGACTACAAGCGGATCACCGGGATCGACGGCTCGGCCAACGGGGACGACAACGGCGAGTTCTGGCGCGTCACCACCGACGACGGCACGCAGTACTACTTCGGCCTGAACCGGCTGCCGGGCTGGACCGCGGGCAAGCCGGAGACGAACTCGGTGCTGTCGGTGCCGGTTGCCGGCAACCACGACACCGACCCCTGCTACAAGCCGGCGTTCAAGGACTCCTTCTGCGACCAGGGCTGGCGCTTCCAGCTCGACTACGTCGTGGACGCCACGGGCAGCGCGATGACGCTGTGGTGGGAGAAGGAGCGGAACACCTACGCGCAGAACATGAAGGAGAAGCCGCCGGTCGCCTACGACCGCGGCGGATACCTCACCCACATCGACTACGGCCAGCGCGCGGGCTTCCTCTTCAGCGAGGAACCGCTCGGCCGGATGCGCTTCCACGCCGCTGAGCGCTGCTTCGACGACAACGCCTTCAAAATAGCCTGCTCGCAGAGCAACTTCGACTCCAAGCGGTCCGACCGCACCCGCCCCTGGTTCGACACCCCGGCCGACCTGTCCTGCGAGGCCGGCAAGAAGTGCCAGACCTACGCCCCGACCTTCTGGTCGCGCAAGCGGCTGGTCTCCGTCGACGCCTGCGCCCAGCGCGAGCAGGGCGTCCGGCTCACCGAGTACTCCTCCGACGCCGACGGCAACGAGAGCGGCCAGCGCAACGCCTGCGGTCTCGCGGGCGACTCGGCCACCACGACCCTGCTGTCCAAGGTCGACACCTGGAGCCTGAAGCAGTCGTTCCCCTGGAACCTGACGGGCGAGTACACCGCCCTGTGGCTGGAGTCCATCGGCCGCACCGGATACGCGGTGGACGGCTCCTCCGCCCACCTCAACCCGGTCTCCTTCGGCCACAACGAGCACGCCCTGCCGAACCGGGTGAAGGTCAGCGCCGACGACCCGGACGAGGTGTTCGCCCGGCTGCGCATCGAGGAGGTCGTCTCCGAGTACGGCGGCCGCACCCACGTCGACTACAAGACCCCCGAGGGCAAGTGCCTCGCCGGCGCCACCCGCGCGGCCGTCGACAAGAACGACCAGCTCTGCTATCCGGCCTACTGGCACGCGGACGGTGAGCTGGAGGACAAGCGCATCTCCTGGTTCCACAAGTACGTCGTCGACAAGATCACCGAGTTTCCGCGCCTTGCGGACGCCAAGGAGATCGTGACGCAGTACCGGTACGAGACCTACCCCGACGCCGTGGACGGCGCGCTGTGGGCCAAGAACCAAGGTGAGTTCTCCCGTCCCAAGAAGCGCACCTGGGACGACTGGCGGGGCTACCCCGTCGTCACCACCACCACCGGCGTCACGGACGGTGCCGAGGGCACCGCCGCCTCCAAGTCGGTGACCCGCTACTTCCGCGGCATGGCCGACGACGTCCTCGCCGACAGCACCCCCGAGAAGGCGTCGGACGACGTCAAGCGCGGCTCCATGACGACCGAGATCGACGGCACGGAGCTCAAGGAGGACCACAAGGCGTACGCCGGCATGGTCGCCGAGTCGCTGACCTACCCCGACAGCGGCGCGGACACGAAGACGGGATGGACCGCCCGTACGGTCAACGTCCCCGACAACCCCGTCCGCCTCGCCACCCGCAACCGCACCGACGGCCCGGACGTCGTGTCCGAGCGCGTCACGCTCGGCGAGACCCGGACCGTCAGCAAGGCCTCGGTCAAGGGACCGGACGGCTCCTATGTGCGCACCGTCACCACCCGGACCGACTACGACGCCACCTACGGCCTGCCGACCAAGGTCCGCGAGTACGGTGACGTGGCCGTCACCGGCGACGAGTCCTGCACCACGACGTCGTACGTGCACAACACCGACGGTGACACCTACCTCGTCGGCCTGGTCGCCCAGACCGTCACCACCACCGGCACGACCGCCTGCACCGCCGACCTCTCGAGCGCCACGGCCACCACCCTGGTCAGCGCCTCGCGCATGTACTACGACGGCGCCTCCTCGCACACCGCCGCGCCCACCAAGGGCCTGGTGACCAAGACGGTCGCGCCGACCGGCGCGGGCACCGGCTGGGAGACGGCCAACCCCGAGTCGCGGACCGAGTACGACCCGGCCGGCCGTGTCGTCAAGGTCACCGACCCGACCGGCGTCGTCAACACGACCAAGTACACGCCGGACAGCGGACAGGTCTACCGGATCGACACGGTCACCGGCAGCAACGTCGTCTCGGGCACGGAGACCGGCTTCACCGGCATCACCACGCTGGAGCCCGGCCGGGGCGTCACCCTCACGTCGACCGACGCCAACAACCGCGTCGAGTCCTACGCGTACGACCCGCTCGGCCGCGCGGTCGCCGCCTGGGACGCCACCCAGGCCCCGACCGACGACCCCACGGTCAAGTACACGTACAACATCGGCGGTTCGAACCCCGTGTCCGTGGTGACCGAGTCGCTCGCGGACAACAAGACGGCCGCCGCCGGCGACGCCACCTACCAGTCGAGCACCACGATCTACGACGGTCTGGGCCGCGAACGCCAGACCCAGACACCCGCGGTGGACGGCGGCCGCCTGGTCACCGACACCCTGCACAACAGCTCCGGCCAGGTCCGGTACACCCGCAACGCGTACTACATGGAGGGCGACCCGGACACCAAGCTGGTCGTCCCCGACTCCGAGTCGCTGGTGCCCAACGCCACCTCGTACACGTACGACGGCCTGGGCCGGGTCCTGACGGTCACCCCGGTACACAGCTCGTACCCGCAGACGGGCCAGACCTTCGACAACGGCGGCAGGTCCGTGCCGACCACGGACCGCCGCACCCGCTACGAGTACGGCCTCGACAACACCGTCGTCCGCCAGCCGCAGGGCACGCCCGCCTCCCGGGTGTGGACGGACGCGCTGGGCCGCACCACCCGCCAGGACACCTTCGCCGACACCGCGCTGACCGAGGCCGGCGCGGTCACCACGACCTACGAGTACGACCTCCGCGGCGACATGGTGACCAGCACCGACGACGTCGGCCACACCCGGACCTGGACGTACGACGCGCTGGGCCGGGTCACCGACACCACCGACCCGGACGCGGGCGCCGCCCACACGGACTACGACGCGTACGGCCGTGTGGACAAGGCGACCGACGCCCGGGGCCAGACGGTCTCGTACACCTACGAGCGCCTGAGCCGCGTCGAGCAGGTGAAGGTCACGCCCAAGGGCTCCACCACCGCCACCCCCGTGCAGTCGTACACCTACGACGGCGCGACCGGCGGCAAGGGACAGCTCTCCTCGGCCACCCGCCTCAACGACGGCAAGGCGTACACCACCTCCATCGGCGGCTACACGGCCGACTACCAGCCGACGGCGATGACCACCGCGCTGCCCCCCGGTTCCACCGCGGGCCTGACCGCCGACGGCTTCGCCACCCAGTACACGTACGCGTACGCGTACAACAGCGACGGCCAGCTGGAGAAGTACACCGCTCCGGCGGCCGGCGGCCTCGACGCCGAAGCCGTGATCACCCGCTACAACAAGGCCGGTCTGCCGACCTCGGTCTCCGGCAGGAACTGGTACGCCTCCGAGACGGCGTACTCGCCCTACGGGCAGGTGCTGCGCGCGACCGTGGGCGAGGTGGGCCGCAGGCTGTGGCAGGAGAACGTCTTCGACGAGTCCACCGGTGAGCTGCGCACCAGCCGGCTCGTCCGGGAGACGCCGACCCCCGACACGACCCTCGTGCCGGGCAGCGAGGTCAGCAAGCGCTCCTACTCCTACGACGCCTCGGGCAACGTCCTGTCCGTCGCCGACCGCATGGGCGCCACGACCGACCAGCAGTGCTTCAAGTACGACGCCCTGGGCCAGCTGAAGGAGGCGTGGACGACGCCGGGCGGCGGAGCCTGCGCCGCCACCGGCAAGAGCACCGCCGAGCCCGTCTACTCCGACGGCACGGTCAACGTCTCCGCCGACAACGCGGGCTACTGGCAGTCCTACGAGTACGACGTCCTGGGCAACCGCACCCGCAAGACGGCGTACCAGGCCACCCCGAGCATCACCGGCGGGGTGCGCGACACCAAGGGCGACGTCGTCACCGACTACGCCTACGGCACCAGCGACACGGCGAAGAACGACCAGCCGCACACCCTGACCTCGTACACCACGACGTCGACTACGGCGGCCGGAGCGACGGTCAAGGCCCGTTCGGAGCAGACCTACGACAGCGCGGGCGACCTGGAGAAGCGCAGCACCGGCGGCGACACCGCCCAGGCCCTGACCTGGACCTGGGACGGCAAGGTCGAGTCCGTGACGGGGTTCGGCGCGGACGGCTCGGGCCCCTTCGTCGGCACCGGCGAGATGTGCCTGGACCTCGCGGGCGGCGTCCCGAACGCGGGCACCGCCGTCCAGATCTACGTGTGCAACGGCAGCAAGGCGCAGACCTTCCGCCTCCAGGCAGCCGACGCCGACAGGAACGGCACCGTCGAGGACGCCACGATCGGCGCGCTCATGGTCGGCGGGAAGTGCGCCCAGCCGACGACCACCGCAGCCGCCGCACCGGTCCTCGTCCAGGCCTGCGACATCGCCGTGGCGACGCAGCGCTGGCAGACCCTGCCCACCGGCCAGATCAAGAACCTCTCGGCGAACCTCTGCCTGTCCGCCCCGGCGTCGACGGCCGGCACCGACCTGACGCTCGCGGCCTGCAACGCGACCGCCGCGACCCAGCTGTGGAAGCCGGCCTCGAAGACGACGTACGTCTACGACGCCATGGGCAACCGGCTGCTGGAGCGCACCAGCGCGGGCGCGGTCCTGAACCTGCCCGACACCAAGGTCTCCGTGACCACCACGGGCAAGCTCCGCTATACCGAGCGCACCTACGCCGGCATCGGCGGCCCGGCGGTGACCCGCTACCGCGAGAGCACCAACAACTCGTCCGGCTTCAGCGAGTACCTGTTCGCCCAGGCGACGGACCTCAACGGCACACCGGTGGCGGAGGTCCGCCTCGACTCCGGCATGACCGTGCGCGTCACGAAGAGGGACCCGTGGGGCGAGGACCGCGCCGTGAACATCGCGCCGCGCACGCACACCGGGTTCCACACCGGTGACGAGGACAACGAGACCGGCCTGACGCACATGGGCGCCCGCGAGTACGACCCGGGGACGGGCCGCTTCATCTCGGCGGACCCCGTCCTGGACGACAGTGACCCGTTGCAGGCCAACGGCTACTCGTACGCCAACAACAACCCGGTGACCCACGCCGACCCGTCCGGTCTGACCTCCTCGGCCTCCAGCTTCGACGCGTCCATCGCCGCGCTCGACGCGAAGATCGCCGAGTACCAGAAGACGCTGAACCGCTCGATCGGCGACGTCATCCTGGCGACCGGCTGGGCCGTCTTCAAGGAGTTCATCGGCTGGAACGACGTGGTCGGCTGCTTCACCCAGGGCGACCTGTGGGCCTGCGGCAGTCTCCTGATGGACGCCATCCCGTGGACCAGCGTCTTCTCCAAGGGCAAGAAGATGTGGCGTGCCTTCAAGGGCACGATGAGCGCGGTCAAGGCGTTCCGTGCGGCCAAGCGCGTCGCCGAGATCGGCATGAAGGCGGCCAAGGCGGCGAAGGTCGCCCTGATCAAGGCGAAGAAGGCCGCGGAGGCGGCCGCGGCGGAGGCGAAACGCAAGGCGAGAGAAGCAGCGAAACGCGCCGCGGCGGCGGTCAAGAAGAAGACCAGCACCGGTTCGAAGGGCGCCCGGGGCAATCCGGCCCAGGTCAAGTCGGGTCGGAGCGCACATTCCAAGGGCTCGTCAGGCGGAGGCAAGGCGGAGAACAAGTCCGGGGGATCCCGCAGCAAGTCGGGCAAGGAGGACTCGGGAAGCGAGTCCGGCGGGGCCGACGGCGCGGGCGAAGGCGCCACCTGCAACAGCTTCACGCCGGATACCAAGGTCCTGATGGCGGACGGTTCCGCCAAGGCGATCAAGGATGTCAGGGCAGGCGACAGGGTTCTGGCGACCGATCCTGAGACGGGCGAGACACAGGCAGAGACGGTCACCGCCGAGATCCTGGGCAAGGGCGTCAAACACCTGGTCAAGGTCGTCATCGATGTAGACGGCAAGAAGGGTTCGAAGACCGCAGAGGTCACCGCGACCGACAAGCACCCCTTCTGGGTCCCGGAACTCGGTGAGTGGATCAACGCGACCGACCTCAAGTCGGGGGAGTGGCTGCGCACCGGCGCCGGCACGCTGGTCCAGATCACAGCGGTGACGCGCTGGACGGCGCTCGATGCGACGGTGCACAACCTGACCGTCGGCATGCTGCACACGTACTACGTGCTGGCGGGGGCCACACCGGTCCTGGTCCACAACGTCAGCAGTTGCCAGGTTGATTACGGATCGACGGATCTGAGCATGATGGCCATTGAAGCGCGAAAGGCGAACGGCTGGACGCGGAGTGGTCGCAATGTCTCGGTCTGGGAATACGAAGACGCCAGTGGAAGTCTGCAGACGATTGTGGCGAGAAGTGGGCCGAAGCATGCCGAGAAAATGGCGTGGGACCAGCTCAAGCAGTTGAATATCAGTGCCGAATCTGTCAAGCGCGTGTACACGGAACTCGAGCCCTGTACTTACGCGAATTGCACAAACTTTTTGAATCAGTTCACGAACGCGGCGGTGACGCATACCTTTGAATACGGTGCGGAGTCCACGTCGAGACGTGCTGGAATGAACGCGCTGAGACGTGGGTTGACGCAAATACGAAGAGGTGTTTTCGACTAGCGGCGGTAGCTCTGCGGGCGGGAAGTAGGCCGGGTCGTCAAGAGGGAAGATCCCCTTGGCGGCCCGGTTTTGCGGTGTCCGAGGAGGGCGGGGATGCTACAGTTCTGGTATGGCTAAGGGAACTCTCGAAACGGTCGGCGACGTCGTCACGGCTGTTGATACCAGTCGAGTCAATGGAATCTCCGATGCTTTCTTGACGTCACTCAGGGGCTGCTCGCTCTCGAAAGTCGTCGACGGAATGTTCTACACGGACCAGTCCGTCATGTTGGCCTCGGTCGAGACAGGCGGCGAAACGTACTTCAAACTGGGCTCCCAGGACGACGACATCTCCGGCACGTACCTCCTCTCGCAAGCGGGTGAGGTTTTCATTCAGGGTCCTGACGGCGGGCAGTTGCGTTTCGTCAATTCTGGGCTGGGCAGCTTTTTTCATTTCCTGGAGAAATGGAGTGGTTTCGTTTCCGGCCCTGCTCCGCTCGATGCTTCAGGTGACATCGATGAGGACGCTGTGATCGAGGAAGGTGTACGCCTGAAGGGTGCCCTTGAGCGGGTCGATGCGGCGGCATTCTCGGATGAGTCCACCTGGTGGTCGAACGTCTATGAGGAAGTCGAGCTCGGAGTTCTCGGGCCGCTCTGACGGGCGGCTTCGCCGCGTGCCGTGACGAGATGCAATGTCGTGTCGTCACGGGCGTGATGGGCGGTCAAGTGTGCGGCGATCCTGTGCTGTTGCCTGTTCCGGCCGGACTCATGGGGCCCCCGGGGCCCGTGGAGGTTGTGTGTGTTCGAGTGGCGCCGTGCGTCTATCATGCACACAACATTCACGTGTCGGAGGCCTGCGCGCAGGCGCGCCCCGGCACAGCGCACCCCGGGGGAAACTGAGTGCGTCCGACTTTCTCGCGTGCCTTTCGTGCTGTCCTGACGGCCGGTGCCGCGGCCGGGATCATCGCGACCGCCGTCTCCGCGCCCGCCCAGGCCGCGAGCGGCTACGACCGTTGCCCATGGGGCAGCCTCTGCGTCTTCAGTGATCCGGTGGGCAAGGGGCAGATGCTGGTCGTCAAGGGCAGCTTGCTGAACCTCGGCGCGTGGGACAACCGCATCAGCTCCTACGCCAACTACACCGACTGGGCCGTGTGCTTCACGCTCGCCGCCGGGCTCGACCCGCGCGAGGGCGGCACCCACTTCTACCCGGGGCACGGCTCCTTCGACGAGAGCGCGACGCCCGAGCTCGACAACGCGGTCAGCTCGCTCGACCTGGGGCCCGAGGCGGACCGGTTCTGCGCGGGGGAGAGCCGGTACCCGATGTACCAGTGGGACAGCGAGCCCAAGCCCCGGCCGGCCGCGCTGCCCGAGCACGGGGCCTTCGGCGATGTGAACGGCGACGGGTACGCCGACTTCCTGTCCCGGAACAAGTACGGGCAGCTGTGGACCTCCCACGCGCACAGCAGCCAGGGCACCACCAGGCTCGTCGGCAGCGGCTGGAACGCCATGACGCAACTGGTCCGGCACGGCGACTACGACGGGGACGTCAAGGAGGACCTGTTCGCCCGTGACAAGTCCGGGGTGCTGTGGTTCTACCCCGGCCGGGGCGACGGGACGACCGGCACGCGCGTGCGGGTCGGCGGCGGCTGGAACACCATGCGCGACCTCGCGGCCGCCGGTGATCTGACGGGCGACGGCCGGGCCGATCTGCTCGCCGCCGACCGTACGGGCACCCTGTGGACGTATCCGGGCGACGGCAAGGGTTCCTTCGGCAGCCGCAAGAAGGTCGGCGGTGGCTGGAAGGCCATGAACGAACTCGTCGGCGCGGGCGACATGAACAGCGACAGGCGCGCCGACCTCGTGGCCCGCGACACCGCCGGGAAGCTCTGGTTCTACCCCGGCAACGGCACGGGCGGCTTCGGCGCCCGCACCCTCGTCGGCGCCGGCTGGAACAGGTTCACCGAGCTGGCCGGCCTCGGCGACACCACCGGCGACGGGCGACCGGACCTGATCGCGCACGACCCGCGCGAGACCTCGCTGCGCGTCTATCCCGGAACCGGCGCGGCGGGCGGAGGCCTGAAGGCCGCGAAGGTCTTCGGCAACCTGCAATCGGGCGTCCTGGTCTTCTGACCCGCTGCCCCCACGCCGGGCGTCGCGCTCCTGCGGCGGCACGTCGGGCGTCCTGCTCCTCCCCGTGGCCCTCGCTGCCGCTGCCGCTGCCGATACCGCGGTTGGCGCCGGGCCGCTTCCCACCTTCCTCCCGGCGGACCGGGCCCCGGACCTGCGGGCCCGGTCCGCCGGACCGAACGGAGACCGACCATGCTTCGCACCCTGCCGGGCCGCATCGCCCCTGGCGAACTCCCCACCCTCCGCCGCACCGCAGCCCGCCGCGCCCTCGGTGCCGTGGTGGCCGTCGCCGCGTCCCTGGCCACGGTGACCGGCACCGCCCCGCAGGCGGCGGCCGCGGACAACTCGGCCCGCTGCCCCTCGGGGAAGCTGTGCCTCTTCCAGTACGGCCAGTACAAGGGCGAGATGAAGATCGTCCCGTCGAGCCAGGCCACCCTGGGCGCCTTCGACAACAAGGCCTCGTCGCTGGTCAACAACAGCGGCAAGTGGGCGGTCGCGTACACCGGCGCCAAGTACACGGGCGGTGACTCGCTGCTCATCAGCCCGCACAACGGGGCCATCGAGCTCAGCGGCGGTGCCTTCGGCGGCACGTTCGACAACAAGATCAGCTCGATGCGGGTCGCCACCACCGAGTACGAGGCCGTCCAGGGCGTCCCCTGGATGGACTGGTACCGCCAGCCGGAGGAGAAGCGGCCCGAGGGGCTGCCCGACGCGGCGCGCTTCGGGGACCTGAACAACGACGGGCGCCCCGATCTCCTGGAGCGCGCGGCGGACGGCCGTCTGTGGTTCCTGTCGGGCATCGGCAACGCCGACGGGAGCACCAAGGGCAAGCTCGTCGGGAGCGGCTGGAACGCCATGACGCAGCTGGTCCGGCACGGCGACTACAACGGGGACGCCAAGGAGGACGTGTACGCCCGTGACAGGTCCGGCGTGCTGTGGTTCTACCCCGGGCGGGGCGACGGCGCCTTCGGGGCGCGGAAGAAGGTCGGCGGCGGCTGGAACGGCATGCGCGAGATCAGTGCGGCCGGGGACCTGAGCGGTGACGGCCGCAGGGATCTGCTGGCCCGCGACACCGCCGGGAAGCTCTGGCTGTACCCGGGCAAGGGCAACGGCGTCTTCGGCGCGCGCAAGCTCGCCGGCAGCGGCTGGAACGCCCTGAACCAGATGGTCTCGCCGGGCGACATGAACGGCGACGGCAAGTCCGACCTGCTGGCCCGCGACGGATCCCGTGCGCTGTGGCTGTACGCGGGCAACGGCAGGGGCGGCTTCACTCCGCGCAAGAAGCTGCCCTACGCCTGGCCCAGCGACGAGCCGGTGATCGCGACGGGCGATGTGAACGGCGACGGACTCTCCGACCTCCTGCGTCCCATCGACTACCAGGCGTTCGTCTACTACGGCACCGGCAGGGGCTCCGTCGGCGGCCCGAACGCCGACATGCTCTGGGACACCGCACCCGGCGTCCGCGTCTTCTGACGCGGCGGGGCAGGGCGGGGCCGGCCGGGTCGTCCCCGGACCTCCCGGCCGGCGTCAGGACCGCTCCGGGCAGGACCGGCTTACGCTCAACCGGCATAAAAGGGAAGCAAAATGAGGTCGCGTCGGAGCAACGCCCGCACCTGCGGCAACATCTAGGTGAACGACGGGCCCGCGCTCGCACGGACGCGGTCGTGTCGAGGGCCGGACGGAGTGAGGACGTGGTGGACGTGGGCGCTGTGGTGGAGCCGAGGATCGCCGTTGCCGTGGTGACCATGGGCAACCGGCCCGCCGAGGTGGACGCGCTGCTGGAGTCGGTGGCCAAGCAGGACCTGGCCCCCGCCCGCATCGTGATCATCGGCAACGGCTGCGAGCTGCCCGAATTCGCCCGCCGCCTCTCCCTGCCCGGGGAGGTCACCACCATCGACGTCGAGGAGAACCTCGGCTGCCCCGGCGGCCGCAACGTCGGCCTCGCCCGCCTCCGCGAGTTCGGGGACGTGGACGTCGTGGTCGAGCTCGACGACGACGGGCTCCTCGTCGACGCGGACGTACTGCGCCGCGTACGCGACCTGTACGCCGCCGACCCGGGCCTCGGCATCGTCGGGTTCCGTATCGCCGACGAGAACGGCGAGACCCAGCGCCGGCACGTGCCGCGCGTCGGCGCCTCGGACCCCATGCAGGGCGGCTACGTCACCGGATTCCTCGGCGGCGGCCACGCCCTGAGCATGGCCATGCTGGACGAGACCGGCGACTGGCCCGCGGAGTTCTTCTTCGCACACGAGGAGACCGACCTCGCCTGGCGGGCCGCCGACGCCGGCTGGAAGATCCTCTACGCGCCCGAACTGCTGCTCCAGCACCCCAAGACCTCGCCCGCCCGGCACGCGATATACCACCGCGTCACGGCCCGTAACCGGGTCTGGCTGGTCCGGCGCAACCTTCCGCTGCCCCTCGTCCCCGTCCACCTGGGCGTCTGGATCGCCGTCACCCTGCTGCGCACCCGCTCGCTCGGCGGGCTCAAGGCCTGGTTCGGCGGCTTCGCGGAGGGCGTGCGCAAGCCCGCCGGGCACCGCCGGCCCATGAAGTGGCGGACGGTGTGGCGGCTGACGCGTCTCGGCAGGCCCCCGGTCGTCTGACCCGCCCCCGCCGCACCTCACTTGGCGTCGGCGTAGCACTCGACCACCGCCGTCGTGAACGGGAACCGCACCGGCGTCCGCCCGAACGTCAGCCGCCCCGCCAGGGCGGCCGCCTCCCGGATCGCGGCGACGACCGCCTCGGCCTCCTCCTGCGGACAGTGCACGATCACCTCGTCGTGCTGGAAGAAGACCAGCTCGGCGGCCATCCCGGCACACGCGCGCCGCAACCCGGCGAGCAGCAGCAGCGCCCAGTCGGCGGCGCTGCCCTGGACGACGAAGTTGCGGGCGAAGCGGCCCCGCGCGCGTGCGTCGGTCGAGGCGTATCCCGGCACCCACGGCCGGTCGTCGGGGGACTCGTCCTCGCCGGTGGCGCCCGGACCACCGGCGCGGCCGCTCCCTCGGGCACCCGCCGGGCCACCCGGGTCGATGGGGATGCCGGCCTCTTCCGTGCCCTCGTCGCCCGCTCCGGTGGCGGGCGGGCAGGTCCGGCCGAGCCAGGTCCGTACGAGCCGGCCCTCCTCGCCGGCGCGGGCGGCCTCGTCGACGTACGCCACCGCGCGCGGGAAACGGCGGCGCAGCGCGGCGAGGTTCTTCAGGCCGTCGCCGGAGGTCTGGCCGTAGACGGCGCCGAGGACGGCGAGCTTCGCCTGGGCGCGGTCGCCGGCGAACGCCCGCTCGGAGACCGCCTGGTAGAGGTCGCCCTCCCGGCCGGCGACCTCCATCAGGCCGGGGTCGCGGGAGATCGCCGCCAGCACGCGGGGCTCCATCTGGTCGGCGTCGGCGACCACGAGCCGCCAGCCCGGATCGGCGACCACGGCCCGCCGGATGACCTTGGGGATCTGGAGGGCGCCCCCGCCGTTGGTCACCCAGCGCCCGGTGACCGTGCCGTGCGCGAGGAACTCCGGCCGGAACCGCCCGTCCCGCACCCAGTCCTGGAGCCAGGACCAGCCGTGGGCCACCCAGATGCGGTAGAGCTTCTTGTACTCGATCAGCGGCTTCACGGCCGGGTGGTCGAGGGACTCGATCTCCCAGCGCCTGGTGGACCTGACCCGGATGCCGGCCTGCGCGAAGGCCTTGACCACGTCGGCGGGCAGGTCGGGGCGGACCCGGCGGCCGAAGGCGGCGGACACCTCGTCGGCCAGCTCGGCCAGCCGCCGGGGCTCGCCACCGCCCGCGTACCGCTCGCCGAGCAGGTCCCGCAGGACCGCGCGGTGCACGTCCGCGCTCCACGGCAACCCGGCCCGGTTCATCTCGGCGGCCACCAGCATGCCCGCCGACTCGGCCGCCGTCAGCAGCCGCATCCGCTCCGGGTGTTCGGTCCGCTCGTGGCGCAGCTGCTGGTCGGCGTAGACGGCGAGGAGGTCTTCGAGGGGCAGCCGGACCGCGGTCTCCTGCGCCTCGAACAGCGACGACTGCGCACCGGGGGCGGCGGAGCGCTGCGGCGGGTCCGCCGGTACCGGGCCGCCGCGCAGCCTGGCCAGCGCGGCGGCCGCCGAGCGGGGCTCGCCGGACCGCCCCTCGTGACCCAGCAGGAGGGTCTCGGCGTCCTCGACGTCGTAGCACCGCTCCACTCGCACCCCCGTGGCGAGCAGGCGCGGATACACCTCGGCCGTGGAACGCCAGACCCAGCGGGTGACGTCGGGCCGCTCGCGCACGGCCCGCGCCAGGTCCGCCTCCCGCAGCACCGGCCCCGCGGGCAGACCGCCCGGACCGAGGGGGGCGAGCTCCACGCCGCCGTCCTCGGCCGGAGCGAGCGCCCACCGATCGGCCATGCTGCGAGTGTGGCAGGAGGGTCTGACAACAGCCCGCCGTCGGCAGGCAGGGCCCCGGCTGCCGCCTCCGGCGCCTGCTCCCGGTCCCGCGCCTGCTCCCGGTCCCGCGCCTGCTCCCGGTCCTGTGCCTGCTCCCAGTCCCGCGCCTACTCCCGCCCCGGTGCTTCCTCCTGGCCGGGGGCCTGTTCCTGTCCCAGCTGGTTCGCGATCACGGCCAGGGCCTTCGCCACGTACCGCTCGGTGCCGGGCTTGTCGATGCCGAGGCCGCTGAGGACGCCCTCGCCGTTCTCGAACTCCAGCAGCGCCAGCAGGATGTGCTCCGTGCCGATGTAGTTGTGGCCGAGGCGGAGCGCCTCGCGGAAGGTGAGCTCCAGGATCTTCTTCGCGTCCGTGCCGTACGGGACGAGCTCCGGCGCGTCCTCGACGGCCGGGGGGAGTACCGCGGTCGCGGCCTCGCGGACCGCTTCGAGGGAGACGCCCTGGTCCGCGATGGCCTTCGCGGCGAGGGCCTCCGGCTCGGCGAGGAGCCCGAGGACCAGGTGCGCGGGCAGGCCCTCGGCGTTGCCCGCGGCCTTGGACGCGCTGTGGGCGGCCATGACGACGCTGCGCGCGCGGGGGGTGTAGCGGCTGAAGCCCTGACTGGCGTCGAGGTCGGCGGACTCCTTCGGCACGAACCGCTTCTGGGCGGCCTGCCGGGTGACGCCCATGCTCCGGCCGATGTCGGTCCAGGAGGCGCCGGATCGACGGGCCTGGTCGACGAAGTGGCCGATGAGGTGGTCCGCCACGTCACCCAGGTGGTCGGCGGCGATGACGGCGTCCTGGAGCTGGTCCAGCGGCTCGTGGTGGACCTTCTTGATGGCGTCGATGAGGTCGTCGAGACGGACGGACGCGGTGGTCCCCGGTCGTGGATTCGTCATGTGTCAACCCTAGGTTGACAGTAAGAGGGTGTCAACCCGAGGTTGTCAGTCCGCCGGACCTCGGCATCCCGCCCCGTGACACGATCGAGCGGTGAGCAGCACCGACCACGGCACCGGCCCAGGCACCGGCCACGGCCACAGCACCCCCGGCGACGGCCCCGCCGGTACCGTCGAGCGCGCCTTGCGGGCCGCGCTCTACGACGCCGCCGACAGCGCACTCGACACCGGCGCGTCACTCCTCGCCGCGGACCCGGCCGCCGACGCCGAACTGGCCCGGCGCGGAGCGGAGTTCGTGGCCGCTGCCTGGCGGCGCGGCTGGCAGCCCGCCGACCTCGTACGGTGGGTGCGGCGCGAACTGGACGACGTCCACGTGGGCCTCGTGACGGCGCTGATCACCGCCCAGGCGCGCGACGACCGGGCACGCGGCCGGCGCTGGGCGGCCCAGCTCGCGGAGCTGGCCGGCGACAGCGGGGACCGGCCCGCCGGCGACCGCTTCTCGCAGGCCACCGCCCTGCTCGAGCTCTACCGGCTGCTGCTGCGGCTGCCGGCCCTCGAACCCCTGCGGGAGGAGGAGCCGCACCGCGAGGCCCGGCCGGGCGCCCACTCCCGCATGCTCACCCGCATCCGCGCGCTGCTCGCCAAGGCCGAGGCGACCGGGTTCCCGCAGGAGGCGGAGGCCCTGACCGCGAAGGCCCAGGAACTGATGGCCCGGCACAGCCTCGACGAGGCGCTGCTCGACGCCCAGGGGCCCGACCCGGACGCGCCCGGTGCCTGCCGGATCGGCGTCGAGCCGCCGTACGAGCAGGCCAAGGCGGTCCTTCTGGACGCCGTCGCCGGCGCCAACCACTGCCGGGCGGTGTGGAACGAGACCTTCGCCTTCTCCACCGTCGTCGGCTTCGAGGCGGACCTGGAGGCGGTGGAACTGCTCTACACGTCGCTGCTGGTGCAGGCGCAGTCCGCCATGGCGAAGGCCGAGGCGGCCCAGCGGGCCGGCGGCCGCCGACGGACCAAGACCTTCCGGCAGTCCTTCCTCGCCGCCTACGCCCACCGCATCGGCACCCGGCTCGGTGAGGTCACCGCCGCCGCCGAGACCGAGGCGACCGACGCCCTGCTGCCGGTGCTCGCCTCCCGCGAGGTCGCGGTCACCGCCGCCACGGACCGGATGTTCCCGCAGACGGTCTCCACCCGGCTGCGCGGGGTCACCGACGAGGCGGGCTGGACCGAGGGCGCCGAAGCGGCCGACCGGGCCCGGATGCGGTCCCGGCCCCCGCTGCCGTGACGCTCCCGCCCGCCGGGTCTTCCGTCCCGGCGGGGGCATCCCCGCCCGCCGGGTCCTCCCGGTCCGGCGGGGGGCTTGCGCGCAAAGACGGCGCGGCTCCCGCGCGCGGGACGTCCCGGGCGGTCCGGCCGTGGGGCGGGCGTCCGGTGGATCAGTCGCCCGCCGACTGGAACGCGCTGACCGTCGCGTCCGGCACCTTCTCGCTCTTGAGGCTGACATCGCCGTACGACCAGGGGAAGCTCTGGTCGGCGGAAGCGCCCGGCAGGCCGAACTTCACCGTCTTGACGGCGAGGCCCTTGTCACCGCCTTCCGCGGCCCGCACGTAGGTGATCGTGAAGGTGGCGGTGCCCTGCGCGGCGAGCGTCAGCTTCTGCGCCTCGGCGGCCTCGTCCTCGGCCACCTTCGCGGAGGTGCCGTCGGCGGCCAGCTCGACGGTGGGGAAACCGTCGAGGGTGCACTCCGCGCCCTTGTTGGTGAGCGTGACGGTGACGTTGCCGCTGTCGCCGGCGGAGGGCGCGGCGTTGGCGGCGACCTCCTGGCCGAGGTCGGCGGCGGCACAGGGGCCGCCCGCGGAGGCGGTGGTGCCGGCGCCCTTGCTCTCGTCGCCGGAGCCGCTGTCGTCCCCGCCGCCGCAGGCGGTGAGGAGCAGGGCCGCGGCGAGAGCGGTGACGGTGAGGGGAACAGCGCGCATGAATGATCCCTAGGGTTTCGTGACGGTGCTCGAAGGATCATCACGCACGCGCGCGTGCACCCGTCGCGCGCCCCCGCCCTCGTGACCGCCCCGTGGTGCCCGGAACCCCCGTCGGGGGACTATCCCAGGCCGGCCGTCGGCAGGCCCGACGGCCACTGGCCGCCCTCCGCCTTGGCGAACTCCTCCTTGCCGACCGCGCCCGACCACGTGACCTCGAGGGACTTCGCGTCGACGGAGCCGACCATGCCCGTCGTCCGGTCACCCTTCCCGCTGGTGCACTTGAGGTGGATCATCTGCATGCCCGCCTCCTCGCCCGCGGTGCCGCTGCACACGGCTCCGCCGGTCACGAAGAGGGCGGCCTGCTTCCCGGTGATGATCAGGGCGACGGCCTTGCCGTCCGTCGTGGCGAGCCAACTGCCCTCCAGCTCACCGGAGGCGGAGACGGAGGACGAGGCGGACTCCGTCGCCCCGCCCGCGGCGCCGCCGTCCGCGGTCGCCGTCGTCGACGGCGCGGAGGCGCCGTCGTCGGACCCTCCGCCGTCGCTGCACGCGGTCAGGACGAGCACGCCCGCCAGCGTGGCGGCCACGGCGGCGGCCGTGGACCGCACCGGCCGACGGGACGCGCCCCGCGAGAAGTTCGCCGAAGTCACTGCAAGCTCCCAAGCTGTAGCCGGACGGTCCGGTGGACCGGACGGACCATGAGGACCGTGCGCACCGTAAGGACCGCAGCAAGCTACCAGCAAGCCCGGGCAGAGCCCTGGGGACCGCCTGTGATCTCCCCGCGGCCGACGACCCGCCCGCCGGGAGCGGGCGGGAGGAGGGGGGGAGGGGCGACCGCGGCTTCACCGGAAGCGGCGCCGGGTGGCCGTTGTCCCCCCGGCCCGGGCGCGGGCGGCGGGCGACCGTCGCCCCCGGGGGCCGGGGCGCGCCCCGCCCCGGCCCCGCCCCCGCCCCGGATCCGGCGCAAGGCCTACCAGGAGGACTTCCGCACCCCCGGCAGGTGCCCGGCGTGGGCCTGTTCCCGCAGGCTCACCCGGGACAGCCCGAACGTCCGGAAATACCCGCGCGGCCGCCCGTCCACCTGGTCCCGGTTGCGCACGCGCGTGGCGCTCGCATCCCGCGGCTGACCGCTCAATTCGCGCCGCGCCGCTTCCCGTTCGGCCGCGGTCGACGACGGGCGCCGGATGATCTCCTTCAGCTCGGCCCGCCGTGCCGCGTACCGGGCGACGACCTCCCGCCGCCGGTCGTTCTTCGCGATCTTGCTCTTCTTCGCCATCAGACCCGCACCCCCCGCGCGCGGATGCGCGTCACGGCCGCCTCGACGCCGATCGCGTCGACGGTCCTGATCCCCTTGGTGCTCAGCCGCAGCCGTACGTGGCGGTTCTCGCTCGGCAGCCAGTAGCGCCGGGACTGGATGTTCGGGTCGAAGCGGCGCGAAGTGCGCCGGTGGGAACGGGAGATGCGGTTGCCGAAGCCCGGCTGGGCGCCGGTCAGCATGCAGTGCGCGGACACGGGTGACGTACCTCTCCTCGGTCGGTGCCAGGATCGATGATGCTAATGGAATTCATTTTCAGTAAGGTATCAGCATGGCACGCAACGAACTCCGCCCGGTCATCAAGCTCCGGTCCACGGTGGGGACGGGCTACACCTACGTGACCCGCAAGAACCGCCGCAACGACCCCGATCGCCTGACCCTGCGCAAGTACGACCCCGTCGTCGGCCGTCACGTCGACTTCCGAGAGGAGCGCTGAGACACCGTCATGCGCAAGGACATCCACCCGGCCTACGGTCCCGTCGTCTTCCGCGACCGTGCCGCGAACCACGCCTTCCTCACCCGCTCGACGCTGTCCGCCACGGCGGGCGGCAGGACCGTCGAGTGGGAGGACGGCAACACCTACCCCGTCGTCGACGTCGAGACGTCCGACGTCAGTCACCCCTTCTACACGGGCACCGCCCGCGTCCTGGACACCGCGGGCCGGGTCGAGCGCTTCGAGCGCCGCTACGGGAAGCGGGGCGGGGAGTGACTCTGCCGGTCGTGATCGTCGGCGGGCTGCACGCCGACGCCCGCCGCGCGACGGTCGCGCGTCTGCTCGCCGACGTCCCCGGCAGCGTCGTCCTCCACCACGACCTGTCGACGGCCGCGGCGGGCACGGTGGTCCGTACGGTCGCCGACGCCGGCGGGATCCTCTCCGCCGGCGAGGCGCCCCTGGTCGACGACTGTGCCTGCTGCGCCCTGCGCGAGGATCTCGTCCCCGAGCTGCGCCGCCTCGCCGACGACGGCACGACGCGCCTCGCGGTCGTCGAGCTGTGGGACTCCGTCGAGCCGAAGGCGATGGCCGAGGTCGTCGTGGCCGGCGGGCTGACGGTCACCGGCGTCGTCACCGCCGTCGATCCCGCGCTGGTCCTGCCCTGCCTCGGCAACGGCGACGACCTCGCCGAGTGCGGTCTCGCCGCGGCCGCCACCGACGCGCGCACCGTCGCCGACACCTTCGCCCGCAACTGGAGTACGCGCCCGTGCTGGCCGTCGTCGACTCGGACGAGGCCGACGAGCAGGACCGTGAACTGCTGGCGCAACTGCATCCCACAGCCCACCGGGTCCGGATCACGCCCGTCGGCCACCCGCCGTCCGCCACCGGTCACGGGAAGGCCGGGGCGGCGACCGGGGAGGCGGCCGGGGAGGCGGCCGGGGCCGGGCGGGCGGGCGATCCGGGACGGCCCGGCGCTCACCCGGGCGGGCCGGACGACCGTGCGGATGCACGATCGCCGCTGGTCCGGGCGGTGCTCGCCGGATTCGACGCGGGGTCGGCCGCGGCCGCTCAGCACCCGGCCTGCGCCCGGCTGCCCGCGCAGGCGGACGCGCACGGGGTGAGCACCTTCGTCTGGCGCCGGCGCCGGCCGTTCCATCCGGAGCGGCTGTACGCGGCGCTCGAGGACCTGACCTGCGCCGCCGCTCGCAGCCGGGGGCGGTTCTGGCTCGCTGACAAACCCGACGTCCTGCTCCACTGGGACGCGGCCGGGGGAGCCCTGTGCGTGGAGTCGGCGGGACCGTGGCTCGCGTCCCTGCCCGACGCGGCCTGGGACCTGCTGCCCGCGGTGCGCCGCGCCGCCGCCGCGCTGGACTGGCATCCCGAGCACGGCGACCGCTGCCAGCACCTCGTCTTCACGTCCCCGGGGCTCGACCACGACGGCCTGGCGCGCCTTCTGGAGTCCTGTCTGCTCACCGACGCCGAGTACGCCGCGGGCCGCGCCGCCTGGAAACGGCTGCCGCCCGCCTTCGACACCCTCCTGGAGGTCTGATCCATGCCCCGTAAGACCGAGCGCAGGCCTGCCGCGGCCCGCCCCGACCCCCTCGACCGCGCCGGGATCACGTACATCGACTACAAGGACACCGACCTGCTCCGGCGGTTCCTCTCCGACCGGGGCAAGATCCGCAGCCGCCGGGTCACCCGCGTCTCCGCCCGGCAGCAACGCCTCCTGGCCCGGGCGGTCAAGAACGCCCGGGAAATGGCCCTCCTCCCGACGGCCCCCACCCCCCGCTGACCTGGGGTGGGGGGCACGCCCCCGCCCCGGGCCCGATCGTGCCTGTCCTGTACGCGCCCCTGCGTCCACCCGTGCGCCGCTCCCGCGCCACATCGGCCGTACTGTGTCACCCCGCGTGCGCAGTACGGCCGCACCTGCATCCGCATCAGTGAACATGGCCCGTACGTCTACGACCCCTGGACCGGTGGCCCGTCCCGTGATCCGACAGCGGGACGACACGCTCCTCCCGCGCACGAGGAACGCCGACCGCGGGGGAGCGGACCCGGACGGACATGCACCGACGGTTCCGGGGTAGGCGCCGTGAGGACGGAGGCGGACTCGGCCGCCTCGTCGACGGGTTCCCCGGCCCCCGCCCGCCGGGCGCGCAGTCGATTCCGCGGACGCCGTCCGCCGCGTCGAGCGGACGACGGGCCTCCGCCGGAACCCCGCCTACCGGCACGGCGCGTACGGCGCGGACGACCTCCCCGCGACCGGTCCGGTCGGAAGTCCGATGGCGACCGGACGGAACAGGAAGGCCGTGCCGCGCGTCTGTTCCTAATGCACCGTTGGTTCGATCCGGACGACTTTCCCGCGCACCCCGCCGTCGACAGGCGGGCCGCACGCCGGGGCAGGTCACCGGGTAAAGCGGGCGTCAAAGCTGTAACCGCTCAGGCACCCCGCGTGCACGTGCATCTGCTCATGCGGCTGCATGTGAACGGGGTTATGATCCGGGACAGTTGACCACGGCACCAATGGCCACACGAGCCAGTGCACCACCAGGGAGCGACCTGTGGACCACCACGTTGACGGGGGGCACGACGTGTACAACGGCATGACGGCCACACAGCTGTACGGGGTTGCCTGGCAGAAGAGCCGGCACAGCAACTCGCAGGGTTCCTGCGTGGAGTTCGCGCGGCTGCCGGGCGGTGACGTGGCGGTGCGCAACTCGCGCTTCCCGGACGGTCCGGCGCTCGTCTACACCCGCGCGGAGATCGAGGCGATGCTGCTCGGCATCAAGGACGGCGAGTTCGACCACCTGATCGCGAGCTGACGCACCGGCGCACGCGGTCCCGGGTCCTCCCGGAGTCTCACCGCACCCCCACCGCTCTCTCGGAGACGACGGGGGAGAGCATTCCGCAACGCGCGTAGAACCGCGGCGTCAGAACACGCCGCGGTTCGTCACTCGGCAGGGGTGTGCAGCCGGAAGAGCGCCCACACGACCTTGCCGCCGAGGCTTCCGGACAGCGGGTGCCAGCCCCAGCTGTCGGCGAAGGAGTCGACGAGGAACAGGCCGCGGCCCGACTCCGCCGAGAAGTCCTCGCTCTCGCGCGGCAGCGGACTCTCCCGGCTGGGGTCGCGTACGGCGCACACGAGCCGTTCGGTCCAGCGCATCAGGTGCAGGCGCACGGGCGGATGCTGCCGGTCCGAGGGGTGCGGGACGTCGTCGGAGGACACCCCGTGTCTGAGCGCGTTGGTCACCAGCTCCGACACGACCAGACAGATGTCGTCGAAACGGTCGCCGACGTCCCACTGGCCGAGGGTTCTCCTGGTGAACTGCCGTGCCTCGCGCACCGCTTCGAAGCGGGCGGGCAGAGCGCACGAGGCGGCGTTGGACACGGCCGCGGGATCAAGCGGCGGAAGGCCCTGCCGTAACGGCTCGAGCATGGTCGATCCATTCGTCCCCATGCGAGGCACTCCCGGGATTCGCGGTCGTTGCGATGCAGCGGTGGCGCGAGACCATGGTTTCCGATGCGCACTGCGGATGCAAGGGCAGATGCACGTGCACGTGACCGAAATGGACCCGCCCGTACCGCTTCTTGGCCATTTTTTCCGCCAACTTCCCGCCCATCAAGGGCACTTCTCTTGCATTCTCCTCACTGTTCCCGCGCATCCCGCTGTACGTATCCTTTGACTTCTTTCCATCTCTGTAATCGGACGAGTACTGCTCGAAGTGTTTTAGTGGCAGACTGCGGCCCCTAAGACGGCTGGGGAGGCTGGCGAACGTGAGCGCGGGAGAGCCCGGATCGGTGGTGCGGCGGATGCTGCTCGGTTCGCAACTACGGCGACTGCGGGAAGCCCGCGGCATCACCCGCGAGGCGGCGGGATACTCCATCAGGGCGTCGGAGTCGAAGATCAGCCGGATGGAACTCGGCCGGGTGAGCTTCAAGACCCGTGACGTGGAAGACCTGCTGACCCTGTACGGGATCATGGACGACACCGAGCGCCAGGCGCTCGTCGGCCTCGCCCGTGAGGCCAACGTGGCCGGCTGGTGGCACAGCTACTCGGACGTCCTGCCCAACTGGTTCCCCACCTACGTCGGCCTGGAGGGCGCGGCCGCGCTGATCCGGGCGTACGAGGTCCAGTTCGTGCACGGACTGCTCCAGACCGAGGCGTACGCCCACGCGGTCGTCAGCCGGGGCATGAAGGGGGCGAACGCGGCCGACATCGACCGGCGGGTGGCACTGCGGCTGGAGCGGCAGAAGTACCTCGTCGCGGAGAACGCCCCCGACGTCCACATCGTCCTCGACGAGGCGGCCCTGCGCCGGCCGTACGGCGACCGCGAGGTCATGCGGGGGCAGTTGCAGCACCTGATCGAGATCTCGGAGCGCCCCAACGTGCGGCTCCAGGTCATGCCGTTCAGCTTCGGCGGGCACTCCGGCGAGTCCGGCGCGTTCACCATCCTGAGCTTCCCGGAGTCCGACCTCCAGGACGTCGTCTATCTGGAGCAGCTCACCAGCGCCCTCTACCTCGACAAGCGCGAGGACGTCGCCCAGTACGAGAACGCGCTGAAGGAACTCCAGCAGGACAGCCCCGGCCCGGACGAGAGCCGCGACCTGCTCCGAGGCCTGATCCAGCTCTCGTAGGGATTTCCCTCGCGCACCAGCGGTATCGGCCCCAACTCCCTTGAAACCACCGTACGATGACGTGTGATCAGATCGTGATGCCGATCGATCGCAGCCGATCGCAGCAGGGGATTGAGGGATCACATGTCGTCCTACTTCACTGACCTGGCCCAGCAGTACATCGACGGTAAGTGGCGCCCGGGGACGGGGTCCTGGGACATCATCGACTTCAACCCCTACGACGGCGAGAAGCTGGCCTCGATCACCATAGCCACGGTCGAGGAGGTCGACGACGCCTACCGCGCGGCCGCCCGGGTCCAGAAGCAGTGGGCCGCGACCAACGCCTACGCGCGCCGTTCGGTCTTCGAGAAGGTGCTGCGGCTGGTCGAGGAGCGCGAGGCGGAGATCAGCGAGATCCTCGTCGCCGAGGCCGGCGGAACCTTCGGCAAGGCCGCGTTCGAGCTGCACCTCGCCAAGGAGTTCCTGCGCGAGTCGATCCACCTGTCGCTGCGCCCCGAGGGCCGCATCCTCCCCTCGCCGATCGACGGCAAGGAGAACCGCGTCTATCGGGAGCCGGTCGGCGTCGTGGGCGTGATCAGCCCCTTCAACGTGCCCTTCCTGCTGTCCCTGAAGTCCGTGGCCCCCGCGCTGGCCCTCGGCAACGGCGTGGTCCTCAAGCCGCACCAGAACACCCCGATCGCCGGCGGCACCGTGATCGCCAAGCTCTTCGAGGACGCCGGTCTGCCCCCGGGCCTGCTGAACGTCGTCGTGACCGACATCGCGGAGATCGGCGACGCCTTCCTGGAGCACCCCGTCCCGCGGGTCATCTCCTTCACCGGCTCCGACAAGGTCGGCCGCCATGTGGCCACCGTCGCCGCCTCGCACTTCAAGCGCTCGATCATCGAGCTCGGCGGCAACAGCGCGTTCGTCGTCCTCGACGACGCCGATGTCGACTACGCCGTCGACGCGGCCGTCTTCAGCCGCTTCGTCCACCAGGGCCAGGTCTGCATGGCCGCCAACCGCATCCTGGTCGACCGCTCGCTCGCCGACGAGTTCACCGAGAAGTTCGTCGCCAAGGTGCGCACGCTCAAGGCCGGCGACCCGCGCGACCCGCAGACCGCCATCGGCCCGGTGATCAACTCCCAGCAGGCGGAGGCCGTGACCGGCGCCGTCGAGCAGGCCATCGCCGAGGGCGCGACCGCCCTGCTGCACGGCACGACCACCGACAACCTCGTCGAGCCCTCCGTGCTGGCCGGCCTGCCCACCGACTCCCCGCTGCTCCAGCAGGAGGTCTTCGGACCGGTGGCCTTCATCAACACCTTCGACGGCGAGGAGGAGGCGCTCCGCATCGCCAACGACACGCCGTACGGTCTCAGCGGCGCCGTCCACACCGCCGACGTCGAGCGCGGCGTGGCCTTCGCCAAGCAGATCGTCACCGGCATGTTCCACGTCAACGACGCCACCGTCCACGACGAGCCGATCGTCCCCTTCGGCGGCGAGAAGAACTCCGGAGTCGGCCGTCTCAACGGCGAGACGACGCTGGAGGCCTTCACCACCACCAAGTGGATCTCGGTCCAGCACGGCCGCAGCGGCTTCCCGTTCTGAGCCGTCCGACGCCCTGAGGGGCGTCGTCCGGCGCCGCCGGCGGACCCGGACCCGGGCACCTGACGGGCACGGGTCCGCCACGCCATAACCTGGGCCCATGTCAGCGATCCGTCTTCTCGTGCTGGGCGCGGTGCGCCAGCACGGGCGGGCCCACGGCTACCAGGTGCGCGGCGACCTGGAGTACTGGGGCGCGCACGAGTGGTCCAACGCCAAGCCGGGCTCGATCTACCACGCCCTGAAGCAGATGGCCAAGCAGGGACTGCTGCGCGAGCACGAGACGGCCCCGTCCACCGCGGGCGGGCCGCCGCGTACCGAGTACGAGATCACCGAGGCCGGCACCGAGGAGTACTTCAGGCTGCTGCGCGAGGCCCTGACCTCGTACGACCAGAAGACGGACGTGAAGTCCGCGGCCATCGGCTTCATGGTCGACCTTCCGCGCGCGCAGGCCGTGTCGCTGCTGCGCGAGCGCATCCGGGGCATCGAGGAGTGGCGCTCCGCCGTCACCGGCCACTACGTCCCCGAGGACGGTCCCGAGCAGCTGGGCCACATCGGCGAGATCATGAACCTCTGGATCCACACGGCCGACGCCGAGGCCGCGTGGACCCGCGGCCTGATCGCACGGATCGAGCGGGGCGCCTACACCTTCGCGGGAGAGGGCGAACCGTTCGTCGGTGTCCTCGCGGACGGCGAGGAGAACCCTTACGCGACCGGGGAACGGCATCCAGGAGACGCTCACTAATCAAGTTTGACGACTCGCTCCGCCCGAGTTACTTTGACGGTGTAGTCAAGTTTGACTAGCGAGGAGACGGGGGACTTCCGTGACCGACGACGCGATCACCGTCGAGGGCGTGCGCAAGAGGTACGGCGGGACACGGGCACTGGACGGGCTCGGCCTCACGGTGGCCCGGGGCACCGTGCACGGGGTGCTCGGACCGAACGGGGCGGGCAAGACCACGCTGGTCAGGATCCTGTCCACGCTGCTGCGGCCGGACGGCGGCCGCGTCGAGGTGGCCGGCCACGACGTCGTGCGCCAGGCCCGCGAGGTCCGCGCGCGCATCGGCCTGCTCGGCCAGCACGCGGCCCTCGACGAGGAACTCGGCGGCCGGCAGAACCTGGAGATGTTCGGCCGGCTCCACCACCTGGGCGCCCGGCACGCGCGCGTACGCGCGGGCGAACTCCTGGAGCGCTTCGGCCTCACCGACGCGGGCCGCAAGCCGGTGCGCGCCTACAGCGGAGGCATGCGCCGCCGCCTGGACCTGGCCGCGTCGCTCATCGGCGACAGAAACGGCAACGGGCCCCAGGTGCTCTTCCTGGACGAGCCGACCACCGGCCTGGACCCCCGCGGACGCGCCGAGGTCTGGTCCGCGGTCCGCTCGCTGGTGGGCGGCGGGACGACGGTCGTGCTCACCACCCAGTACCTGGAGGAGGCCGACCAGCTCGCCGACCGCATCAGCGTCGTCGACCGGGGCCGCGTGATCGCCGGCGGGACGGCGGACGAGCTGAAGGCGCTGACGGGCGGTGACCGCATCGACGTCGTCCTGCGCGACGCCGCCCTGCTCGGCACGGTCGTCGCGCTGCTCCCCCTGCCGGAGCGGGACATCACCGTCGACCCCGACCGCCGTCTGCTCAGCGCCCCGGTCACCGACCGCATGGCCGCCCTCTCCGGGGTCGTCCGGGCCCTGGAGGCGGCCGGCGTCGAGGCGGAGGACGTGGCCCTGCGCCGCCCCACGCTGGACGAGGTGTTCCTGCACCTGACCGGACAGGACGACCGTACGAAGGAGGCCGTGTGAGGACGTACGCGCTGACCGATTCCTGGACCATGACCCGGCGTGAACTCGCCCACTGGGCCCGGCAGCCCGGCCGGCTGGTCGTCGGGCTCGTCTTCCCGGTGATGCTGCTGCTGATGTTCGGCTACCTGGTCGGCGGCGGCCGGGGGGTGAGCGGCGACTACCTCGACTACCTGATGCCCGGCATGCTCGCGCTCACCATGGCCTTCGGCCTGGAGGGCACGATGCTGGCCGTCACCCAGGACCTCGACAAGGGGGTCGTCGACCGGTTCCGCTCCCTGCCGATGGCCGACGGCGCGGTCCTGGTGGGCCGTTCCGCGGCCGACATGCTCCAGTCGGCGGTGGGCCTGGCCGTCCTGATCGTGATGGGCCTGGCGCTCGGCTGGCGTCCCCAGGGCGGACCGGGCGCCTTCCTGGGCGCCGTGGGCCTGCTGCTGCTCTTCCGCTTCGCGATGCTCTGGATCGGCATCCAGCTGGCCCTGGTGGCCGGGAAACCGGAGATGGTGCAGGCCGTGCAGATCCTGGTCTGGCCCGTCGGCTTCTTCTCCAACGCCCTGGCCGCGCCCGAGTCCATGCCCGGCTGGCTCGGCACGGCCGTCGCGTGGAACCCGATGTCCCGGACGGCGACGGCCGTGCGCGAACTGTTCGGCGGCCCGGGTGCCGACCCGGGCCACCTGTGGGCGGCCGTCGCCTGGCCGGTGGCCCTGCTGGCGGTCTTCTTCCCGCTGGCGGTGCGGAAGTTCGCCCGCATGAGCCACTGAACCGACGGCCCGCACGCTCCCGACGCGGCCCCGGGGTGTCGGACACCCCCTAGTGGTGGAACCCGGTCGCCGCGCTCTTGTCCCGGGTGTGCGGGCCCGACTGCCTGCGCAGTTCGGGCAGGAGCCGGGACAGGTCCTCCAGGAACAGGTCGGCGAGGTCCTCCGAGAACCCGTTGCGGCACACGACCCGCAGCACGGACAGGTCCTCCCGGTGGGGCGGGAAGGTGTACGCGGGCACCAGCCACCCGCTTTCCCGCAGCCGCCGGGAGACGTCGAAGACGTCGTACGAGTCCACGCCCGGCGCCGTCGTGAAGGCGAACACCGGCAGCTCGTCTCCCCGGGTGAGGAGCCGGAAGTCGCCGAGCGCCTCCACGCGGTCGGCCATGCTGCGGGCCACGTCCCGTGTGGTCTGCTGCACCGCGCGGTATCCCGAACGCCCCAGTCGCAGCAGCGTGTAGTACTGCGCGACGACCTGGGCGCCCGGCCGGGAGAAGTTGAGGGCGAAGGTCGGCATGTCGCCGCCCAGGTAGTTCACCCGGAAGACGAGCTCCTCCGGCAGCGCCTCCTTGTCGCGCCACAGCGCCCAGCCGACGCCCGGGTACACCAGCCCGTACTTGTGCCCCGAGGTGTTGATGGACGTCACGCGCGCGAGGCGGAAGTCCCACACCAGGTCCTCGTCCAGGAAGGGGGCGATCATCGCGCCGGACGCGCCGTCGACGTGCACCGGGACGTCGAGGCCGGTGCGCTCCTGGAGGGCGTCGAGGGCCGCGCACAGGTCGGCGATCGGCTCGTAGGACCCGTCGAAGGTGGAACCGAGGATGCCGACGACCCCGATGGTGTTCTCGTCGCACAGCTCGGCCGCGGCCTGCGGGTCGAGGTGGAAGCGCTCGCCCTCCATGGGGACCAGACGGGCCTCGACCTCCCAGAAGTTGCAGAACTTCTCCCAGCAGACCTGGACGTTGACGCCCATCACCAGGTTCGGCCGGGCGCCCGGGTAGCGGTCGGCGTTGCGCTGCGCCCACCGCCGCTTCAGCGCCATGCCGGCGAGCATGCACGCCTCGCTGGACCCGGTCGTCGAACAGCCCACGACCGCCGACGGGTCGGGCGCGTTCCACAGGTCGGCGAGCATCGCCACGCAGCGCCGCTCCAGCTCGGCGGTGCGCGGGTACTCGTCCTTGTCGATCATGTTCTTGTCCCGGCACTCCGCCATGAGGATGCCGGCCTGCGGCTCCATCCAGGTGGTGACGAACGTGGCCAGGTTGAGCCGCGAGTTGCCGTCGAGCATCAGCTCGTCGTGCACCAGCTGGTACGCCGCCGACGGGGGTGTCGGGCCGTCCGGCAGTCGGTGCTTGGGCGGCGCCTCGATCATGCCGCTGACCGGATCGGCCTCACCGTAGAAGGGGTTCACGGACAGCGGGCGCTCGTCGGACTCGGCGTGACCTTTGTGCAACGGCATGGATTGCCTCCTGAAGGATCGAACGGGTGTCAGCGGACCGAAGTTCCGTCCTCGCGCAACTGCATCTGCGGACGCCCCGTCACCAGCAGCCAGGCCGGCAGCGAGGCGATGCAGAGCAGGGCGATGACCGAGGCCGAGGCGACGAGGACGGCGGCGACGAACAGGCTCACCCAGCCCTGCCGGGTGATGGCCAGGAGAACGCCCAGGACACCGGCCGCCACGCCCACCGACGGGTGGACGCCCGACACGAGCGCGTGGGCGGTGAGCCCCAGGGCGGAGCCCACGAACACGGCGGGGAAGATCCGGCCGCCCCGGAAGCCGCAGGACGCGGCGACGAGCAGCGCGGTCAGCTTCACCACCGTCATCGTGGCGAACTGTCCGGCCGTCCAGCCGTCGGGATCCGCAGCGAGCTCCCCGACCTCGTCCAGCCCCTTGAAGAGCGTCAGATGGCCGCCCAGGGCCCCCAGCAGGCCCAGCACGACCCCGCCGGCGGGCAGCGCCAGCATCGGGTGCCGCAACCACCCGAAGGCGCGGTGGACGTACGGGAACGCGCGGACGGCGCACATGGCGAGCAGCGCGCCCACCGAGGCGACCACGACCGCCGCCAGCATGTCCCCCCAGCCGGGCGTGCCGAGTGCGGGCAGGTCCAGGTCGAAGGTCGGATGGGCCACCAGGGTGATCGTCATCGAACCGGCCGAGGCGGCCACCAGCGGAGCGAAGACGTTGTCCCACAGCGGGCCCTCGCTCTGCCGTCCCGCCAGCGCCTCCGAGATCAGCAGCGCCGCCGCCACCGGCGTGCCGAACAGCGCGCCGATCGTCGCCGCCTCGGCGAGCACCACCCACAGCGGGCCCGGCGCCCGCGGCAGCAGCCGGCCGCCGAGCCACACGGCCAGGCCCACGTTCACGGCGATGATCGGGTTCTCCGGACCGAGGCTCGGGCCGCCCGCCAGCATCAGCGCCGTGGCGAGCAGCAGGCCGGGGAGGACCCCCGGCGGCAGCACGCGCGCGTCCAGCCCCATCGTCGCGGGCTCGGGGCCCGCGTGCCCGGGCACCTTCCACACCACGAGCCCCACCAGCACCCCTGTCCCGGTGAGCACGACCATCATCCAGAACACCGAGTACCGCCCCACGCCCAGCGCGTCCGGCAGGTCCTGCCACAGCACGTCCTCCAGCTGCTCGGCCGCCCCCTCCACCAGCAGGAGCAGCAGGCTCGCCAGCACGCCGACGGCGAGTGCGGGCAGGATCACCGGCAGCAGGGCACGTGCCGGTGTCGCCGGAACGGTGTGCTTGTGCCGTGCGGTGTCCTGGGCCACGGGCTCACGATAAGCGGGCAAATCGGACATGACATCCGGACGGGATGCGGAGCGGCCGCACCGGCCTTGCACCTCACGCGACGTGAGGACGCACGGTGGGCGGACAACCAGAAGGGAGCGGACGAAGTGAGCTACTCCGTGGGACAGGTCGCCGGGTTCGCCGGTGTCACGGTGCGCACCCTGCACCACTACGACGACATCGGCCTGCTCGTGCCCGGCGGACGCAGCCACGCGGGGCACCGGCGCTACGACGACGCCGACCTCGACCGGTTGCAGCAGATCCTGTTCTACCGGGAGCTCGGCTTCCCGCTCGAGGACGTCGCGGCCCTGCTCGACGATCCGGCGGCCGACCCGCGCGCGCACCTGCGCCGCCAGCACGAACTGCTGACCGCCCGGATCGCCCGGCTCGAGAAGATGGCCGCGGCCGTGGAACACGCCATGGAGGCACGCGAGATGGGCATCAACCTCACGCCCGAGGAACGGTTCGAGGTCTTCGGCGACAAGGACCCGGAGCAGTACGCCGAGGAGGCGGAACAGCGCTGGGGCGGCACCGAGGCCTACGCGGAGTCGCAGCGCCGCGCCGCCCGCTACACCAAGGACGACTGGACACGCATGCGGGACGAGGTCGCCGACTGGGGGGCCCGCTACGAGGGCCTCATGACCGCCGGCGAGCCGCCCACCGGTGAGGCGGCCATGGACATGGCCGAGGAACACCGCCAGCACGTCGGCAGGTGGTTCTACGACTGCCCGTACGAGACGCACCGGGGCCTGGGGGAGCTGTACGTCTCGGACGAGCGCTTCAAGGCGTTCTACGACGCGATGCACCCGGGCCTCGCCGTGCACCTGGAGGAGGCGATCAGGGCGAACGCGGCCCGGCGGACGGCGTAGCGGTGGCGGTCAGTCGCGGACCAGGACCACCGCGGTGCCGTACGCGCACACCTCGGTGCCCAGGTCCGCGGCCTCCGTCACGTCGAAGCGGAACATCAGCACACCGTTGGCTCCACGCGCGCGTGCCTGCTCGACGAGCCGTTCCATCGCCTGGTTGCGGGTCTCCACGAGGGTCTTCGTCAGCCCCTTCAGCTCTCCGCCGATCATGGACTTGAGGCCCGCGCCGATCTGGCTGCCCAGATGTCGCGAGCGCACGGTCAGCCCGAAGACCTCCCCGATGACCTGCTCGACCCGGTACCCGGGGACGTCGTTGGTGGTGACGACCAGTACGTCCGGCTGGGGGCCCTGCCCGCCGCCGTAGTCTTCGATACCCATGGCTCACAGCTTCGTCGCAGCGGGCGCACAGTGCATCCCGGAGACCCGCGTGGAACCTGGGGCGGACGCATTCCGTTGATAGCTTTGTCCGGCTGCACCATGGACGCCGTTCCTCACCCCCACCCCTCAGGAGCCCGGAACCGTGACGACGATCGCCCTCGGACCGAGCTGGCTGGACCCCAACTACCTGCTCGACACCTTCGGTCTCTGGGGCCTGCTGCTCATCGTCTTCGCGGAGTCCGGCCTGCTCATCGGGTTCTTCCTGCCGGGCGACTCCCTGCTGTTCACGGCGGGTCTGCTGATCACCTCGAACCAGCTGGACTTCCCGCTGTGGGGCGCCGTGGCGCTGATCTGCGTGGCCGCGATCCTGGGCGACCAGGCGGGCTACATGTTCGGCAAGAAGGTCGGACCGTCGCTGTTCAACCGGCCCGACTCCCGCCTCTTCAAGCAGGAGAACGTCACCAAGGCGCACGAGTTCTTCGAGAAGTACGGCCCCAAGTCCCTGGTCCTGGCCCGCTTCGTGCCCATCGTGCGCACCTTCACGCCGATCATCGCCGGCGTCAGCGGCATGCGGTACCGCTCCTTCCTGCTCTTCAACGTCATCGGCGGCGTGCTGTGGGGCGCGGGCGTCACCCTGCTGGGGTCCTGGCTGGGCAACATCGACTTCGTCAAGAAGAACATCGAAGCGATCCTCATCCTGATCGTGCTGATCTCCGTGGTCCCGATCGCCATCGAGTTCCTGCGCGCCCGCTCGAAGTCCAAGAAGAACCCGCCGCAGGCCCCCGAGGAGCCGCGGCAGCGGGTCCACCAGCAGCAGCCCCCGGTCATGGACGACGCGACGACCCAGCTCCGCCGGATCGACCGGCACGAGCCGCAGTACGACCCGCAGCACCCGTACGGCGGCCAGGGCCACGACCAGCGCGGCCACCAGGGCGGTCACCAGGGCGACGGCCAGGACGGCGCGTACCAGGGCAGGCAGCACGGCGGCCCGTACCAGGGCGGGCAGCAGGGCCACCGCGACGACCACTACAGCCCGCAGCAGTACCCGCAACAGCAGCAGTACCCCCAGGAGTGGCAGCAGCAGCCGCAACAGCAGCACCAGCAGCAGCCGTACGGCGCCCAGCACAACGGCCAGTACCCCCACGACAACCAGGGCTACTGAACCGGGGCCGCCGAACACCAGGGCCGACTGAACACCGGGGCTGCTGAAAGCCCGTCGAGGGGCGCCGGAAGGCGCCCCTCGCGCCGTCAGAAGCCGCGCGTCCGCTTGGCGGCCCGCCGCTTCTCCGGGGAACCGATCCGCAGGAACAGCCGGGACACCTCGGAGCCCAGGTTCACGCCGATGGCGATGGCCATCGCCAGTGCCGCGGCCTTGGTGATCGACACCAGCCCGGCGTCGACCTCGTTCTGCGCGATGGCCAGCAGTCCGAAGTAGGTCGCCGAACCCGGCAGCAGCGGACCGATCGCGGCGGTCGTGTAGGGCAGCGCGGAAGCGAACCGGTAGCGCGCGAGCAACTGCCCGAACAGCCCCACCACTCCGGCCGCCACCGCGGTGGAGGCGACGGGCGAGATATCGCCCGCGTAGCGCATCGCCCCGTACACCGACCAGGCGACACCGCCGTTGAGCGTCACGGCGAGCACGGTGGACCGTTCCTGCTGCAACAGCACGGCGAACGTCAGCGACAGCAGCATCGACGCGCCGATCTGCCACAGCGGCCGCTTGGTGACGCCGAGGGCCGCGTCGGGGTTGAGATGGGCGCCGAGCTGCACACCGACGTAGAGCATCACCAGCACCCCGGCGACGATGCCCACGAAGAAGTACATGACCTCCAGCAGACGCGCGGCGGCCGTGATGTAGAAGCCGGTCAGACCGTCCTGCACGCCCGCGACGAGCGCCCGTCCGGGCAGCAGGGCGAACAGCCCACCGGTGATGACCGCGGACGCCTTCACGTCGACGTCCGCCAGCGTCAGCGTGATGCCGATCGCGGCCGGCGGCATCGCGGCGACCAGGAACTGGTAGAACTCCGGCAGCCCGCGCCCCGCGCAGAGCCACGCCAGCCGGTCACCGAGCATCGCGCCGAGCGCGGCCGCCACGAACACGACCAGGTCACCGCCGACCAGCACCGAGGCCGCGCCGGCGAGCAGCCCGCTCGCCGAGGTCAGCACCCAGGTCGGGTAGGGGTGCCGGTTGCGGCGCATCTCCGCGAGCCGCCGGTAGGCCTCCTCCAGCGAGAGGTGGCTCTCCGGGTCGCTCAGATCGTCCACGAGCCGGAAGACCGCCGCCAGACGCGTGTAGTCGGTGCCCCGGCGGCGCACCGTCCGGGACGCCGTCACCGGATCCTCCACCAGGGACGGCTGGTACGAGATCGACAGCAGCGTGAAGGTGACGTTCGGTTCGCAGCGGTCGAGTCCGTAGGAACGGCAGACCGCGAACATCGCGGCCTCCACGTCCTCGGCGCCCTCGCCGCCCGCGAGGAGCAGCTCGCCGATGCGCAGCGTCAGGTCGAGCACGCGCGGGACGGCGGGGCCGCCCTCCTCCGCCTTGGGCCCCGCCTCGGGGGCGGGCCGCTCGGCGACCGGCATCCGCAGCATCGTGCGCATCCGGTCCTGCCAGGGGAGGTCCTTGGTCAGACTCACCACCGGCATGCCCTCGGCCGGGGTGAAGGCCACGGGCGCCTGACGGGCGCTGTACGTGCTGGGCAGGCTGAACGCCGATCCCTCGCCCTCGGCCGAGGCCGGCGGCGCCACTTCCAGGCCGTCCGGGACGGCGAACTCCGACGTGGTCTCCGGCTCACCGCCGGTTCTGGGAACGGCCAGCCCCGCCGGCAGGGCGAACTCGGACGTGATCTCGGGGTCGAAGACACTCCTCGCCTCGTCCGACTGCGGTTTGCGGTACTCCGCCTCCGACACTCAGCAACGCTCCCTGAACGACACCTTCCGTGGGCCTCAGTATGCGCACAGACGCGCGAGAGGGCCGCACGCGCACGCGTACGGCCCTCTCCACGGCGTCAGGCGCCGGCGGTGCCTCAGTGGCCGCCCTGGTCCTTGAAGCGCTTGTAGGACCGCTCGATCTCGGCCTCGGCGTCGGTCCGGCCGACCCAGTCGGCGCCCTCGACGGACTTGCCGGGCTCCAGGTCCTTGTAGACCTCGAAGAAGTGCTGGATCTCCAGACGGTCGAACTCCGACACGTGGTGGATGTCCCGCAGGTGCTCCACGCGCGGGTCGGTCGACGGGACGCACAGCAGCTTGTCGTCGCCGCCGGCCTCGTCGGTCATCCGGAACATGCCGATCGCGCGGCACCGGATGAGGCAACCCGGGAAGGTCGGCTCGTCCAGGATGACCAGCGCGTCCAGCGGGTCGCCGTCCTCGCCGAGGGTGTTCTCGACGAAGCCGTAGTCGGTCGGGTAGGCGGTCGAGGTGAAGAGTCGACGGTCCAGGCGGATCCGACCGGTCTCGTGGTCCACCTCGTACTTGTTCCGCGAACCCTTCGGGATCTCGATCGTGACGTCGAACTCCACCGGTGGCTCCTCCATGATCAACACATAGTTCTGGTGGTTAAGTGTCCCTCACGCTGCTGTGTGATCGCGAAAGGGGCTGGTGTTCGTGCCAGAGCTGAGGCCTTGGCGGGCCGCGAGACCCCATCTGGTGCGGGTCACGGACGCCGTACGACCGCGTCTGGCACGGGCCGCAGGGATCGTACGGCCTCGTCTCGCGCGCGTGGCCGCCGCCGCGAAGCCGCAGGCCGCACGGTTCGCACAGGTCGCGAAGCCGCAGCTCGAGCGGATCACGAAGGCCGGTCCGAACGCCAGGTCGTGGCAGTACACCGCGGGTGCGGCGACCGCCGGACTGGCACTGGCCGCCGGTGTGGTGACCGCCGCCGGTCCCTGGGACTCCACCGGTCAGCGTACGGCGGAGCGGGACCGGGCCGCCGCCCTGGCACAGGCGGGTGGCACAGATCACGGCCGTAAGGGCGATACGTCCGGTACGTCCGAGGCGCCCGGCAGCGCGGCCGGGGCGCCGAAGCCCGCGCCGAGCGCCGCGTCCGTCCTCGCGGGCCTCGGCGGCGCCACCGGCACCGTGAAATCCGCCCCGGCGGCCCTGCCGACCGGTACCGGCCTCGCGGGCGTCCTGGGCCCCCTCCTGGACGATCCGGCCCTCGGCGCCCGGCAGACCGCCGTGGTCGTCGACGTGGCCACCGGCAAGCGGCTCTACGCCGCGGGGGCCGACCAGGCGCTGACCCCCGCCTCCACCACGAAGATCGCCACCGCGGTCGCCGCGCTCTCCGCGATGGGCGGCGAGCACCGCTTCACCACGCGCGCCGCGCTGGAGTCCGACACGAAGGAACTCGTCCTCGTCGGCGGCGGCGACCCCACCCTGACGGCCCGTGCGGGCACCGGGGGATGGGCCGACCTGCGCACGCTCGCCGCCCGGACCGCCGCCGCCCTGAAGAAGAGCGGCCTCACCCGGGTGACGCTGTCCTACGACACGACGCTCTACGCCGGGAGCCGGATTCACCCCATCGGGGTCAACCCCAACCTCGCCCCCGTCACCCCGCTGTCCGCCGACGAGGGCCGCACCGACGGTTCCACCAGCGGCCCGGCCGCCCGCGTGGACGATCCGGCGGCCGACGCGACCCGCACGTTCGCCGGGTTCCTGAAGAGCGCCGGCATCACGACCTCGGCGCCAGGCCCCTCCAAGGCCACCACGCGCGCGAAGACCCTCGCCACGGTCTCCTCGCCCCCGCTGTCCGCCCTGGTCGAACGCATGCTCACCAACAGCGACAACGACATCGCCGAGGCCCTCGCCCGCCAGACGGCCGTCGCGACCGGCGTGCGCGCCGACTTCGCGGGCGGCGGCCGGGCCGTCCAGGCGCAGCTGAAGAAGCTCGGACTGCCGCTGACCGGTGTCCGGGTCAAGGACGGCAGCGGCCTCGACCGCCAGGACCGGCTCACCGCGAACCTCCTGACGGCCCTTCTGGTCAAGGCCGGTGACCCCGGCCGCCCCGAACTGCGCCCCGTGCTCACCGGTCTGCCCGTCGCCGGCTTCACCGGTACCCTCACCAGCCGCTACACCGAAGGGGCGGCCGGCGTGGTGCGCGCCAAGACCGGCACCCTGACCGGCGTGAACACCCTCGCCGGTACGGTCGTCGACCGGGACGGCCGCCTCCTGGCGTTCGCGCTCCTGGCCGCCGACACGACGGATCCGGCGGCGGCCCAGGCGGCGTTGGACCGCGCCGCCACGGCGCTGGCGGGGTGCGGCTGCCGCTGAGCGGGCCCGGCCCGGCACCCCCGAGCCGTCCCCGGCTCCCGACCCTGACATCTCCCTGACCGCTCCCGCGCGGCCTGCCCCCGAGGGCGGCGCTCACGTACGGTTGACGCATGACGAGCATCGGTGGCGCTGCTTCTGCGGGGATGGTCGACTGGAATCTGGCGGTCGCGACAGCGACCCGGCTCGTGCGGCCGGGACCCGAGGTCAGCCGTGACGAGGCCCGTGCCGTCGTCGCGGAACTGCGCCGGCACGCCAAGGCCTCCGAGGGACACGTCCGGGGCTTCACCCGGATGGGCACCGAGGACACCCACGACACCCCGATCCTGGTGGTCGACCGCCCCGGCTGGGTGCGGGCGAACGTGGCGGGTTTCCGCGAGATCCTCAAGCCGCTCCTCGACAAGATGCAGGAACGGCGCGGCAACACCCCCGGCGGCGCGATGCTCGGGGCCGTCGGCGGCAAGGTGACCGGTGTCGAGCTGGGCATGCTGCTGTCGTTCCTGTCCTCCCGGGTCCTCGGCCAGTACGAGACGTTCGCCCCCGCCACCCGCGAGCTGCCCGCCGGAACCCAGGGCGGCGGCCGGCTGCTTCTCGTCGCGCCGAACATCGTCCACGTGGAACGCGAACTCGACGTGGACCCGCACGACTTCCGGCTGTGGGTGTGCCTCCACGAGGAGACCCACCGCACCCAGTTCTCCGCCGTCCCCTGGCTGCGCGACCACCTCGAGGGCGAGATCCAGTCGTTCCTGGGCGAGACCGACGTCGACCCCATGACGTTCCTGGAGCGGGTGCGCGACGCCGCCCAGTCCCTCGCCGGCGGCAGGCCCGAGGGCGAGGAGGACGACGGCGGCCGTTCCCTGGTCGAACTCGTCCAGACGCCCGCCCAGCGGGAGATCCTCGCGCGCCTCACCGCCGTGATGTCCCTCCTGGAGGGACACGCCGACTTCGTGATGGACGGAGTGGGCCCCGAAGTCGTGGGCTCCGTCGCCGAGATCCGCGAGAAGTTCCAGCAGCGCCGCGCCAAGGGCGCCTCCCGCCTGGACATCGCGCTGCGCAGGCTGCTGGGCCTGGACGCCAAGCTCAAGCAGTACCGGGACGGCGAGCGCTTCGTGCGCGGAGTCGTGGACCAGGTCGGCATGGACGGCTTCAACCGCGTCTGGACCTCCCCGAACACACTTCCGACCAAGGCCGAGATCGCGAAGCCGGCCGACTGGGTCGCGCGGGTGCACCGCAAGGCCGAGTCGTGAACCCGCGAGCAGAGCGGTGGACCGAATCCGGCCGTCGGCAGGAGAACGCCCCTTCAATCACCCGTCCGAGGGACCGTGAGGTCCCGGTAGGCGTGCAATGCTCGGGGAACGCCCCGGTTCTGTCACCATCTACACACTCTGAGTGACCGAACCCTCGGGCTCACCCCCGAAAACTTCATGAAGGGAACCGGACAGTGGGTCCCCATCCTGCGGTCGCGGCGATACGCCTGGCGGTCCGCCGCGTACTTCACGACATCCTCAACGACCGACCCGCCCCCGAGGCGGACCCGCACGAGCGACCGGCAGCGCCGCTCGTGCTCGTGGCGTGCTCCGGCGGCGCCGACTCCATGGCCCTCGCCTCCGCCCTCGCCTTCGAGGCGCCCCGGCTCGGCATCCGGGCCGGCGGTGTCACCGTCGACCACGGCCTCCAGCCCGGCTCCGGCCTGCGCGCCGAAGAAGTCGTCCTCCGCCTGCGCGAACTCGGCCTCGATCCCGTGGAGGCCACCGCGGTGACCGTCGGCCGCGAGGGCGGACCCGAAGCGGCCGCCCGCGACGCCCGCTACGCCGCCCTCGACGCCGCCGCGGAACGGCACGGCGCCTGCGCCGTCCTGCTCGGCCACACCCGCGACGACCAGGCCGAGACCGTCCTGCTCGGCCTCGCCCGCGGATCCGGCATCCGCTCGCTGTCCGGGATGGCGGCCGTCTCCGGGGGCCCCGGCGCCGCCCGCCGCTACCGCCGCCCCTTCCTCCAGCTCGACCGGCAGACCGCCCGCAAGGCGTGCATGGTCCAGTCCCTGCCCGTCTGGGACGACCCGCACAACGCCGACCCGGCCTACACCCGCTCCCGGCTGCGCCACGAGGGCCTGCCGGCGCTGGAGAAGGCCCTCGGCAAGGGCGTCGTCGAAGCACTCGCCCGTACGGCCCAGCTCTCCCGTGACGACGCCGACGCGCTGGACGCCTGGGCGGGCCAGGCCGAGTCCTCCGTACGGGACGCCGCCGGACTGCTGGAGTGCGCCAAGCTCTACGCGCTGCCGCCCGCCGTACGCCGCCGGATCCTGCGCCGTGCCGCCATCGAGGCGGGCGCTCCGGCCGGTTCCCTCTTCGCCCGGCACATCGAGGAGGTCGACCGGCTGATCACGGGCTGGCGCGGCCAGGGGGTCATCAATCTCCCCGGCAAAGTCGTGGCTCAGCGCCAGGGTGGCAGACTGGTGATTCGGCAAGGCTGAATCCGGGCCCTCCGGCAGGACCGCTGACGTGGTCGTGGGCGGTCCCGGTGGCCGCTGGGACAACCGAAAGTGATGCGGGTGGACGCGAAAGACATGGGCACCGACCTCAAAGAGGTGCTCATCACCAAGGAAGAGATCGACGCGAAGCTGGCCGACCTGGCAGCGAAGATCGACGCGGAGTACGCGGGCAAGGACCTGCTCATCGTCGGCGTCCTCAAGGGCGCGGTGATGGTCATGGCCGACCTCGCCCGGGCGCTGTCCACCCCTGTCACGATGGACTGGATGGCCGTGTCGTCCTACGGCGCGGGCACCCAGTCCTCCGGTGTGGTGCGGATCCTCAAGGACCTCGACACCGACATCAAGGGCAGGCACGTCCTGATCGTCGAGGACATCATCGACTCCGGCCTGACGCTGTCCTGGCTGCTGTCGAACCTCGGCTCGCGCGAGCCCGCCTCCCTCAAGGTGTGCACGCTGCTGCGCAAGCCCGAGGCCGCCAAGGTGGCCATCGACGTCGAGTGGGTGGGCTTCGACATCCCCAACGAGTTCGTCGTCGGCTACGGCCTCGACTACGCCGAGAAGTACCGCAACCTCCCGTTCGTCGGTACGCTCGCGCCCCACGTCTACGGCGGCTGAACCCGAAGGGCCCAACCCCCGTACGAAGATCGGGAACCCCGGCGGGCCTCGCGCCGTTAAGGCATGCAGACGGGTGCGACAGCCGTCCCGTGCGGCTTTGCGTGACGAAGCTGGGGTACCGTCAGAAGAACTGTCTTATCAAACTCACTATGGCAGGAGGGACGGGGCGACACCGCTCCGTATGGATGGACGTGAAGCGATACTTCCGTGGGCCGGTCATGTGGATCGTGCTGGCCGTCCTTGCCGTGGTCGTGTTGATGCAGGTCGTCGGCTCGTCCGGCGGCTACAAGACGGTGGACACCGGCCAGGTCATTGCAGCGATCAACGACAACAAGGTCGAGTCGGCCAAGCTCACCACCGGTGACGAGCAGACCATCAAGGTCACGCTCAAGGACGGCGAGAAGGTCAAGGACAGCTCGAAGATCCAGGCGAGCTACATCGGCGACCAGGGCGTGACCATTGCGAACACGCTGCAGACCAAGTACCAGGACAAGCAGATCCCGGACGGGTACACAGTCTCGCCGACGAAGCAGAACGCCTTCGTCGGGATCCTGCTGTCCCTGCTCCCCTTCGTCCTCATCGTGGTCGTCTTCCTGTTCCTGATGAACCAGATGCAGGGCGGCGGCTCCCGGGTCATGAACTTCGGGAAGTCCAAGGCCAAGCTCATCACCAAGGACACCCCGAAGACGACGTTCGCCGACGTGGCGGGCTCCGACGAGGCCGTCGAGGAACTGCACGAGATCAAGGAGTTCCTCCAGGAGCCGGCGAAGTTCCAGGCCGTCGGCGCCAAGATCCCCAAGGGCGTACTCCTGTACGGCCCGCCCGGTACCGGCAAGACGCTCCTCGCGCGCGCCGTGGCCGGCGAGGCGGGCGTCCCCTTCTACTCGATCTCCGGTTCCGACTTCGTCGAGATGTTCGTCGGTGTCGGTGCCTCCCGGGTCCGTGACCTCTTCGAGCAGGCCAAGGCGAACGCCCCGGCGATCGTCTTCGTCGACGAGATCGACGCGGTCGGCCGCCACCGCGGCGCCGGCCTCGGCGGTGGTCACGACGAGCGCGAGCAGACGCTGAACCAGCTGCTCGTCGAGATGGACGGCTTCGACGTGAAGGGCGGCGTGATCCTCATCGCCGCCACGAACCGCCCCGACATCCTCGACCCCGCGCTGCTGCGCCCCGGCCGTTTCGACCGTCAGATCGCGGTCGACCGCCCGGACATGCAGGGCCGTCTGGAGATCCTCAAGGTCCACCAGAAGGGCAAGCCGGTCGCCCCGGACGTCGACCTGTCGGCCGTCGCCCGTCGCACCCCCGGCTTCACCGGCGCGGACCTGTCGAACGTGCTGAACGAAGCGGCGCTCCTCACGGCGCGCAGCGAGAAGAAGCTCATCGACAACCACTCGCTGGACGAGGCCATCGACCGCGTCGTGGCGGGCCCGCAGAAGCGGACCAGGATCATGTCGGACAAGGAAAAGAAGATCACCGCGTACCACGAGGGCGGCCACGCCCTGGTCGCGGCGGCCTCGCCGAACTCCGACCCGGTCCACAAGATCACGATCCTGTCGCGCGGACGGGCCCTCGGCTACACGATGGTCCTGCCGGACGAGGACAAGTACTCGACCACGCGCAACGAGATGCTCGACCAGCTGGCGTACATGCTGGGTGGCCGCGCCGCCGAGGAACTGGTCTTCCACGACCCGACCACCGGTGCCGCGAACGACATCGAGAAGGCCACCGCGACGGCCCGCGCGATGGTCACGCAGTACGGCATGACCGAGCGTCTCGGTGCGATCAAGTTCGGTGGCGACAACACCGAGCCGTTCCTGGGCCGGGAGATGTCGCACCCGCGTGACTACTCGGAAGAGGTCGCCGCGCTGGTCGACGAAGAGGTCAAGAAGCTGATCGAGACCGCGCACAACGAGGCCTGGGAGATCCTGGTAGAGAACCGCGACGTCCTCGACCAGCTGGTGCTCCAGCTGCTGGAGAAGGAGACGCTGAACAAGGAGCAGATCGCCGAGGTCTTCGCTCCGATCGTCAAGCGTCCGCCCCGGCCCGCCTGGACCGGCTCCTCGCGGCGTACGCCGTCCACCCGTCCGCCGGTGCTCTCCCCCCGGGAGCTCGCACTGACGAACGGCGCGAACGGCGCCACGCCGGCCATCTCCACGGCGAAGACCACCGCGGTGGAGTCCACCCCGGTGACCGAGCCGGCCCCGGAGGACCGCCCCGAGAGCTGACCGGCTCCCGGTGCCCCCCATCAGGCCCGGAATGGATGCCGCGCCCCCCAGGTTCTAGCCTGGGGGGCGCGGCATTTCCGTCTGATGCTCTCCCCTGCCGCACATGAGGCGCGTGAACCGCATGCGCGACCCGCAAAGGAACGAGGCACCTGATGACCGACCCCGTGACGCTGGACAGCGACGGCTCCATCGGCGAGTTCGACGAGAAGCGCGCCGAGAACGCCGTACGCGAGCTGCTGATCGCTGTCGGGGAGGACCCGGACCGCGAAGGACTGCGGGAGACACCGGCCAGGGTCGCGCGGGCCTACCGGGAGATATTCGCGGGTCTGTGGCAGCAGCCGGAGGACGTGCTGACCACGACGTTCGACCTGGGGCACGACGAGATGGTCCTGGTGAAGGACATCGAGGTGTTCAGCACCTGCGAGCACCATCTGGTGCCGTTCCGGGGGGTCGCCCACGTCGGCTACATCCCGTCCACCTCCGGGAAGATCACCGGCCTGTCCAAGCTGGCCCGTCTCGTGGACGTGTACGCCCGCCGCCCGCAGGTGCAGGAACGTCTCACCACGCAGATCGCCGACTCCCTGATGGAGATCCTGGAGCCGCGCGGAGTGATCGTCGTCGTGGAGTGCGAGCACATGTGCATGTCCATGCGGGGCATCCGCAAGCCCGGTGCCAAGACCATCACCTCGGCGGTGCGCGGTCAGCTGCGCGACGCGGCGACCCGCAACGAGGCGATGAGCCTGATCATGGCGCGCTGACACCGGTACGCCGGCCCCGTCTTCGGCCGGTACGCGCACAGGGGTGTCAGGCCGGTGACGCGGCTCCCTTGTCCTGGTCGTCGTCCTCGGGGAGCTTGCAGACGCGCTCCAGGAAGATGGCCGCGGCTATGACCGCGATGCCCGCCAGCACCGAGAAGCCGGCGTAGATGGCCTGGTCGCGGCGGGCGGGGATGTCGAGGGACTCCAGCAGGTAGACACCCGTGCCGCCGTACATGCCGGAGACGAGGGCGGCCACCAGGGCACTGGACTGGCCGAACACGACCGCGCGGGCCGCCATCAGGGGGTCGACGCCCTTGGCCTCGGGGCGGCGCTCGCGCTGGGCCTTGAGACGGGCGCGCAGCGACAGCGCGGTGGCCGTCAGGACCACGGCGATCAGGGCGAGGACGATGGGCGCGGCCAGCGGGACGCTGGGAAGGGTCCCGACGGCGCTCCACAGCCGGGCCCCGGCCCAGGACAGGATCGCGGCCACGCCGAACACGCCGGCCAGCACCCTGATGCGCAGCTCTTTCACGGTGTCCCTTCAACTCCCCCGAGCCCGCGGGCACGGACATCCCGCGGGCAGTGGTCCTGTCGACCTTAACGACTACTCGGGCAGGTGGAGTTCCAGGTCCTTGCGCGCCGCCACACCCTCGCGGGTGACGGTGTCGAGCAGGCCGGCGACCGAGCCGCGGCCCGGCAGCTGCGCCTCGGGCTCCACGTCGTGCCAGGGGGCGAGCACGAAGGCGCGTTCGTGGGCGCGGGGGTGCGGGAGCGTGAGGTGCGGGTCGTCGTCCACGACGTCGGCGTACGCGACGATGTCGACGTCGAGGGTGCGCGCGCCCCAGCGTTCCTCCCGTACCCGGTGGAAGGCCTCCTCGACCGCGTGCGCCCGCTCCAGCAGCGAGGACGGCGGGAGGGTCGTCTTCAGCAGGACCACCGCGTTGAAGTACGACGGCTGGCTGCCGGGCTCGACGCCCCACGGCTCCGTCTCGTACACCGGGGAGACCGCCTTGATACGGACCCCGGGGGTGTCCTCCAGGGCGTCGATGGCGCCCTGGAGGGTCTCCAGGCGGTTGCCGAGGTTGGAGCCGAGCGAGATCACGGCCCGTTTGGGGTTGTGCAGCGTGGTGTCGGCGGCGTCGACCTGCTCGACGACGGAGGCGGGTACCGGCTGGACGGTCGGGTCGCTCTGACCTCCGGTGATGAACGCGGTCATACTCGGCTCCGGGTGATCGTGACGGTGACGTCGTCGAAGGGGACGGTGATCGGCGCGTCCGGCTTGTGGAGGCAGACCTCGACCTCCTGGACCCCTTCGTGCTTCAGACAGGCCTGGGCGATGCGCTCGGCGAGCGTCTCGATGAGGTCGACGGGGTCGCCCTGGACGACGGCGACGACCTCCTCCGCGACGATGCCGTAGTGCACGGTCTTCGCCAGGTCGTCGTCGGCCGCGGCCGGTCGGGTGTCCAGGCTCAGCACGAGGTCCACGATGAAGGTCTGGCCCTCTTCGCGTTCCTTGGGGAACACGCCGTGGTACCCGCGGGCCTTCAGGCCGCGCAGCGCGACACGATCCACGCGAATCACTCCGTCAGTCGTCGGTATGGGCCGGTGCGTGCCAGGTGCGGGCGGCACCCCGGCCTCGAACGAATCTACCCGCGAGCACCGGCAGACCCGGCCTCCGACCGTGGCGGCACGGGACGGGGACAGGACTGTTCACCGGGTGTTTCCCCGGGGGAGCCCGGCGGCTCAAGGGCTGGTAGCCGCCCCTACCCACAGGTCGTGATTCCAACCACTTCTTGCTCCCTGTGGGTCGCCGGGGCCTCGCGTCCTCTCCCGCGGTCCGCCCACCCGCTAGGCGGGTCCGTCCTCGCCCTCGGAGTCGTCGGGGTTGCCGGGGGCGTCGGACTCGTCGTTCTCCGTCAGCACCGGGGAGGCGTGGTGGGACCACAGCTTCCAGCCGTCGGAGGTGCGGCGGAACACGTTCGTGGCGACCACCAGCTGGCCGACGAGCGGCCCGAGCTCCTCGCCGTCGTCGGGGGCGGGGCCCCCGCTGAGGATGTTCTCGGTGCAGTTCACCAGCGCGGTGTCGCCGGTGACGGAGACATGGACGTCGGTGAGGAAGAACTGGATGTAGTCGGTGTTCGCCATGATCAGCGCGTACGACCGCAGCACCTCGCCCCGCCCGGTCAGCACGGGCCAGCCGGGGTGCACGCAGGAGACGACGCCGACGTCCGCGGGGTCGTGGTAGGTCTCGTCGACGCCCAGGTCGGCCGGGGTGAGCCAGAGCGCGGAGACCCCGTCGAAGTCGCCCCGTTCCAGCGCCTCGTAGAAGGCCGTGTTGGCGGCCTCGACCTGTTCGACGTCCGTGTGGGGGGCGCTCACCGGGCTCCCTCCGCGCCGGGCGCGGCGTCGTCCTCGCGCGCCCCTTGCACGGCGCGCGCGACCCGTACCGCGTCCGCCGTGGCGCGCACCTCGTGCACGCGGACCGCCCACGCGCCTGCCTGGGCGGCGAGCGCGGAGACGGCGGCGGTCGCCGCGTCGCGTTCGCGGGCGGGCGGCGGCGCGCCCTGCGGGCCGGCCAGGACGCGGCCGAGGAACCGCTTGCGGGAGGCGGCCACCAGCAGCGGGTACCCGAGGGCGTGCAGCCGGTCCAGGTGGGCCAGCAGGGAGAGATCGTGGTCGGCCTCCTTGGAGAAGCCGAGCCCGGGGTCGACGACGACGCGGTCGGGGGAGATGCCGCCCGCCAGGACGGCGTCCACGCGCGCGTGCAGTTCGTCCACGACCTCGGCGACGACGTCCGCGTAGGCCCCAGCGACGTTGCCGCCCTCCAGGAAGCCGCGCCAGTGCATGACGACGAAGGGGGCGCCCGCGTCCGCCACGGCCGGGATCATCGCCGGGTCGGCGAGGCCGCCGCTGACGTCGTTGACGAGGGCCGCGCCGGCGGCGAGGGCCTGCGCGGCGACCGAGGCGCGCATGGTGTCCACGGACACGGTGACGCCCTCGGAGGCGAGGCCGCGGACCACCGGGATGACCCGGCGCAGCTCCTCGGACTCGTCGACCCGGCTGGCACCGGGTCGGGTGGACTCACCGCCGACGTCCACGAGGTCGGCGCCCTCGGCGACGAGATGGAGGCCGTGCTTGACGGCGGCCGTCGTGTCGAACCAGCGGCCGCCGTCGGAGAAGGAGTCGGGGGTCACGTTGACGACTCCCATGACCGCGCAGCGGTCCCACTCCGGAAGGCCGACGACGCGCCCGCGTCCGCTCTGCTTGCTCATGCGTTCAGCGTAGGCCCAGGACGGAACCGTGCCGTGGCACGGCCCGGGAGGAGGCCCCAGGGCTGGGAGGGGGCGGGGCCGCCACCCGGGCCGCTCCCGGCGGTGCGGGCCCGGAGCGTGCCGGACCGGCCCCGCCGGGGCTATGCCGCCCGTACGTCCCGCTCCGCGACCGTGTGCGCACACACGCGTGCCGCCTTGGAGCGCCGGCGCAGGAAGCGCGGCAGGGGCAGGGCGAGATTGACGAAGCCTTCGGCCTGCATGGCCGCGAAGCCGATGCGGGGAAGGTCGCCGGAGGCCCGGTAGACGACGAAGCGGGGCTCCCAGCGCGGCTGGAACTTGGCGTTGAACTTGTACAGCGACTCGATCTGGAACCAGCGCGAGAGGAACACGAGCAGTCCGCGCCAGGCCCGCAGCACCGGGCCGGCGCCGATCTTCTCGCCGCGGGCCAGTGCCGAGCGGAACATGGCGAAGTTCAGCGACACGCGCGTGATGCCGAACTTCGGGGCGGCCTGGAGCGCGGCCACGATCAGCAGTTCGTTCATGCCCGGGTCGGCCGAGCGGTCGCGGCGCATCAGGTCGAGGGACGCGCCGTCCGGGCCCCAGGGCACGAAGTGCAGGATCGCCTTCAGATCGCCGTACTCGCCGGGGACCTCGTCGGCCTTGTGGGCGGTGGCGATCAGGCAGTCCCCGTCGGAGGGGTCGCCGACACGGCCGAGGGCCATGGAGAAGCCCCGCTCGGTGTCGGTCCCGCGCCAGTCCTCGGAGGCCAGCCGGATGCGCTCCAGCTCGCCCTCGCCGAGGTCACGGACGCGCCGGACCCGGGTCTCGTAACCGGCGCGTTCGATGCGCTTGACCATTTGGCGCACGTTGCGCATCGCGCGGCCGGCCAGGGAGAAATCCGCCACGTCCACCACCGCCTCGTCGCCCAGTTCGAGGGCGTCGAGTCCGGTCTCACGGGTCCAGACCTCGCCGCCGGTCTCCGAGCAGCCCATGACGGCGGGCGTCCAGGAGTGGGCCTTGGCCTCGTCCATGAAGCGTTCGATGGCGCCGGGCCAGGCCTCGACGTCGCCGATGGGGTCACCGCTGGCGAGCATCACGCCGGAGACGACGCGGTAGGTGACCGCGGCCTTGCCGCTGGGGGAGAAGACCACCGCCTTGTCGCGACGCAGCGCGAAGTGGCCGAGGGAGTCGCGGCGGCCGTGCTTGTCCAGCAGGGCCCGCAGGCGCACCTCGTCGTCCTCGGTGAGGCGGGCGGCCGGGTGCTCGGGGCGGAAGGCCAGGTAGATCGTGGTGACCGCGGTGATCCAGCCGAGCGCGCCGAGGGAGAAGGCGACGGTCCACGAGGTGTTGCCCTGGTAGTCGACCGGGCCCTCGAAGCCGAAGAGGCCGTACAGGACGTGCGTAATGCGATCGGCCAGGCTCGGGTCGCCGATCATGCGCCGCGGGTGGACGCTGACGATGATCAGTCCGAGACCGAGGGAACCGGCGCCCATGAGGACGAAGTTGGCGAGCGCGCGCCAGCGGCTGCGCGGATCCGGCAGCGCCGCGAACTGGTCGCGGTGCAGCAGCAGGGGAACGAGGAGCGCGACCGAGATCAGCGCGCCCACGATCGAGTGCCGGTACACGAACTGGGCCACCGCGCCCGCCGGGAGCAGGACCACCGCCGCGCGCCACGCGCGCCGCTTGCCGCGCCTCAGGCCGTGGGCGAGCAGCAGCAGCAGGACGCCGGCACTGAGGGACAGCGCCGCCGCGAAGGGTCCGAACGAGCCGGGCAGCACCTCGGCGAAGGTGTGCATACGGCTGTGCCTGAAGCGCGGGAAGACGCCTCCGGCGACATCCAGCAGGCCCACGAGGGCACAGGCCCGGGCGACCAGGCCGGGGACGGACTCGGGGCGCGGACCTCGCACTATCTGCCGCACCCGGCTTGATCGGTGCGGAACCCCGCCCGACATTTCCCCATCTTGAGTGACAGACATCGCATCCCGTAGTTCCGCGAGAGACCTTGGACCCGGGCCCGATTCGGGCATCCGGCGACATTGCGCCCTCTAGGACGGTGTCTTGGGGAGAGAGGTTCACTCATCTCTTCAAAGCCACTGAAAAGGCCAAGGAAAGTCCGGGACAAGCCCTCGCGAAGGAGCCGGGGGGAGCGGGCGGGATCCCGGACGGAGAGCAGGCAGGAAACCACCGCATGGGTCTCACTAGCGACAAAACGCTGCTGCTGTCAGTGCTGTTCGCCTTACTGCTGTTCGTCGGCACGGTGTGGCTGTGGCCACGTCTGGCGCGCAGCGGCTGGCGGGCCGTCGGCGGGCGGATCGGCCTGCTGCTGGCCACCCAGCTGATGCTCTTCGCGTCGGTGGGGCTGGCCGCCAACCAGGCGTTCGGCTTCTACGCGAGCTGGGCGGACCTGTTCGGCAAGGAGACCGACCAGGGCGTGGTCGTCGACCACGCGGCGGGCGGCGCGCCCGCCGGGCCGCTGCGGGTGCTCGACACCCGCCGCGTGGACGGCGGCGGGCGTCCGCGCTTCGCCGGTCAGATCCAGAAGGTCGCCGTCGACGGTCCCACGACACACATAGCCACGCCCGCGTACGTGTATCTGCCGCCGGAGTACTTCGACCCCCGGTACCGCACGCGCACGTTCCCCGCGACCGTCGTCCTGACGGGGTACCCCGGCACGGCGCAGGCGCTCGTGGACAAGCTGCACTACCCGCGCACCGCGCGCCAGCTCGCCGAGGACGGGCGCATGCAGCCGATGATCCTTGTGATGCTGCGGCCGACCGTGGCGCCGCCGCGGGACACGGAGTGCGTGGACATCCCGGGCGGCCCGCAGACCGAGACGTTCTTCGCCAAGGACCTGACGGACGCCGTGACGGCCCACTACCGGGTGGGCAGGAAGCCCGGCAGCTGGGGCATCATCGGGGACTCCACGGGCGGCTACTGCGCGCTGAAGCTGGCGATGCACCACCCGGAGGTGTACGCGGCGGGCGCGGGGCTCTCGGCGTACTACAAGGCGCCGTCGGACCCGACCACCGGCGACCTCTTCCACGGCAACGCGACCCTGCGCAACGAGGCGGATCTGCTCTGGTTTCTGAAGAATCGTTCCGCTCCGGACACCTCCCTGCTGATCACCAGCAGCAAGTCCGGTGAATCCAACTACCGGGCGACCCAGAAGTTCATAGGGCTCGCGAAGGCCACGGGCACGACCAGGATCTCGTCCATCATCCTGGAAAGCGGCGGGCACAACTTCAACACATGGCGGCGCGAGATCCCCCCGGCGCTCCAGTGGATCAGCGGACGGCTGAGCGCGCGGTGACGGGCTCCGGGCCGTGGTGGATCCCGGGCCCGGGGCAGGCGCCAGGCGGGCTCGGGGGCAGGCGGGGGCGGGTGCAGGGGCGGGCAGGGGGCGGGGGCGGGGTGCGTACGGGGCGGGTGCCGGTGATGCGGCGAGCGAGAAATGATCTTGTTCTTGTGGAATTCCGTGACCGCGTTGTTTCCTGATGTCCCGTGATGACTTCGGTATGGCCGTGTTTTTGCGGGGCGGGGCGCCAACATTCGCCTACGCGCGGTAAGTTTCTGGCCATGCCACGTGGACGTCACCGCCATTCACCGCCTTTGCACAGGCTGCTACCTCCCTCGGCAATCGCAGGCGTCTCCCTCGTCTGCGCCCTCGGCCCATGGGTGTTCACGGAACCGGCGGCGCTGCGGGGTCTGGCCGCGGCCGCCGCCGCGACGGCGATCCTCGGCGCGGTCGTGATGCGCCGCTGGGACATGCAGGCCGGCAAACAGGTCGCCGACCTGGCACGCTCGCGTGCCAGCGACGAGTGGCGCTACGAGGAACGCGTCGCCGAGCTCGAGAGCGACCTCGACGAATCGCGTGAACTGCGCGTCAAGCTGGAGCAGCGGCTGCGGTCCAAGCGCGCCGAGCTCGCGGGCCTGCGCAACGAGCACGCCGCGCTGCTGCGCCGTTACGCCACGGCCGAGACCGAGCGGGCGAGCGCCCTGGAGGGCCGCCGCCTGCTCGAGATAGAGGCGGCCCCCACGCCCGCGCTGCCCGCCGCGCGGTCGGCGCAGGACGCGGAGACGACCGGCACGGCCGGCCCGCGCGAGACGGACGTGGACGCGGACGTCCAGGGCCTCGGGAACGCCGACAGCGCGGACAGCGCGGACGTCGTCGAGGGCACGGACGCCTCCGAGGCGGGTTCCGGTGCCCGCGAGGCGGCCGGGACGGACAAGATCGACGCGACCGAAGAGACCGACGAGGTCGACGGCGACGGCACCGAGGACGGCGGCGAGGCCGAGGGGAAGACCAAGGCCGAGGCCGTCTTCTCGCCCGAGGGATCCAAGCTGTTCCTGCGGGCCCAGGCCGCCCTGGACCGGCTCGACTCCGACCGCGTCGGGTCGCCGAAGGCCGACGACGACACCGGCGGGGAGCCCGCGCCGGCGGCTGCCGCCGAGGTCGGCGCCCAGGCCGCCGACGGCGGGGCGGAGGCCGCGCAGGAGGACGAGGCGCAGGGGAATCCCGAGGCGGTCGACGAGCACGCGCGCGCGACCGCCCCCCACCAGGCCCGCGAGACCGAGGACACCGGGACCGCGACGGACGCGGTCGACGGGGAGCGGGACGCCGCCGGGGCGAACCGGGACTCCGGCCACGCGAACGACGCGGACGCGGACGCCGGGGCCGGCGCCGCCGACGCGGTCCGTGACGCCGACGAGGCGGACCGGGCCGAAGCCGGGGCCGTCACGGCCGGCGGGCCCGTGGACGACGCGGAGCCCGTGCGGCCCGCGGTCGCACCGCACCCCGGCTCCGCCTCCGTGCCTGCTGCCGCCGAAGCCGAAGCCGAAGCCGAAGCCGGGGCAGGGGCAGGGGCAGGGGCGATCGTCCCCCGTCCGGCCGGTGCCGTGCAGCGGCGCCCCTCCGGGCACTTCGCCGTGCCGACCGCCGTGGCCGTCGTACCGGCGGCGGAGCCGCTGCGGCGTCCGACGGCCGAGGGCGGGTTCGACTTCTTCGGTACGAAGAACGCGTCGGCCCACGCCCTGGAGGCCGTGCAGAACGAGGACCTCGCCGACGTCGTCGGCCAGGAGGCCCTCGCCCTGCACAAGGCCGAGTCCGAGGCGGCGGAGTTCAAGCCCGTCGACGAGGCGGCACGCGGTGTGGGCCAGGTCATCGACCTGACCGCCCACGACGAGACGGAGCAGATCGACCTCCAGGGACTGCGCAGCGCGGTCTCCTGACGCCGCCCCTCCCGGGTGCGGGTGGGGCGGTGTCAGGCCATCCAGCGGTCGGGCCGGGCGTCCAGGCGCCCGGTCCGTGAGCGTTCGGCCTGCGCGCGCAGCAGCCCGGCGGCCTCCTGTGCGTCCCGCAGCCGGGCTGTGACGGTCTTGTCGGCCCCCGTGTCCACATGGACGTCCGCGAGCCCCCACAGGCGCTGCCAGGGCCCCTGGGTGAGCCGCACGCTCTGCACCTTGGCGTGCGGGACGAGGGCGAGGCTGCGGCGCAGCAGTCCGTGCCGGGTGGCGAACACCGTGTCCGTGACGGCGATGCCCTGGCCTCGCCACCACACCGGCGCGCACCGCCCGGCCCGCCGCGGCGGACGCGACAGCGACGCCTCGGACGGGACGCTCACGCCGGGCAGCACGCGCGCGACGACGGCCTCCGCGGCCTCCCGCGGGGCGACCGGCACCAGGACGGAGTTGGCCGAGCCGGCCACGTCCAGTTCCACCCGCACCCAGCCCCGCCGCCGCCACAGCAGAGGCCGGACGATCCGCACGGTCTGCACCCGTCCGGGCGGCACGGTCTCGTGGGTGCGGTCCAGCAGCCCGTGGTCGATGCGCAGCCCGTCCGGCGACTCGCCGACCGTCCAGTCGTACTCGCCGACGAACCGTCCCGCGCTGCTCGCGCCCGCCGCGCCCAGCAGGGGCAGGCCGGTCGCGAGGACCGTCCACACGCTGTGGGTGGCCAGCCACAGCAGCGGTGGCACGACGAGCGCGGCGACCAGTGCGCCCCAGGTCGCGCCGGTCAGCGCCAGCGCGATCGCCAGTTCACGCGGGGGCACGCGCAGCAGCTCGCGCGCGGGCGCCTCGCCCACCTCGTGCGCCGTCTCCGGCGCGAAGCCCGCCGCCCGCGCCAGCAGTTCGGCCCGCAGCGCGCGGGCCTCCTCCTCGCCCAGGAACGCCAGCTCGTCCTTCTTCTCGGCGCCGACCACGTCGAGCCGGAGCTTCGCGACGCCCGCGATCCGCGCCAGCAGCGGACGGCTGACGTCGATCGCCTGGATGCGTTCCAACCGGATGTGCGCGGCCCGCCGGAACAGCAGGCCGGTACGGATGCGCAGTTCGCTCTCGGTCACCGAGAAATGGGTGAACCACCAGGTCAGGAAGCCGTAGAGGGAGGCGGCCGGGACGAGGACGGCGAGCGCGATCAGCAGGGTGGTGGTGGTCAGCCTGGTCAGCTGCTCCTGAGCCTGGTCGGGGTCGTGCACGGCCCATCCGACGACCACCGCGACCGGCGCCCACGCCCGCCGGAAGGGCGTGACCGGGTGCAGCCGCCGCTCGGTGGGCGTGAACGGCGGCCGCGCGCCCGAGACCGCTTCCGCGGGGGCCGCGGCGGCCGGTCCGGCCGGGGCGGGGGGTATGCCGCGGGCGCCGTCCCCGACGCCCGGGGACGTCACAGCCCCGCCGATCGGGCCTCGCCGAGCCGGGTGAGCCGGTCGCGCAGCCGTTCCGCCTCGGCCGGTTCCAGGCCGGGAATGGTGGCGTCGGTGGCGGCGGCCGCGGTGTGCAGCTGCACGCTGGCCAGCCCGAAGTGCCGTTCGACCGGCCCGGAGGTGACCTCGACGAGCTGCATGCGCCCGTACGGCACGACGGTCTCCTCCCGCCACAGCACGCCCCGGCTGATCAGCAGGTCGTCCGCGCGCTCGGCGTACCGCCAGGAGCGCCAGTTGCGGCCGAGCAGCACCCAGCCCCACCCGGTGGCCGCCAGGGGCAGCAGGGCGAACGCGGCCCACGCGGGACCGACGAGCAGACCGAGGAGCAGGCCGACGCCGACGGCCGTCAGCCCCAGCCACACCACCAGCAACAGCCGTCGCATCCGCAGCAGTCCCGGTGGCAGGGCGATCCACACCGGTCCGGCCGCCGTCGTCTCCACGCCACCCGTGCTGCCCGTATCCATACCGTCAGCGTACGGAGCGGAACACGTGAGGGAGACTGTGCCCATGACTCCCACGACGGAGACCACGCAGACCACGGTCGGGATCGGCGGTGCCGCGGAGAGCACCGACATGGTGCTCAACATCGGGCCCCAGCATCCCTCCACGCACGGCGTGCTGCGCCTGCGGCTCGTCCTGGACGGCGAGCGCATCCGGCAGGCGGAGCCGGTGATCGGCTACATGCACCGGGGCGCGGAGAAGCTGTTCGAGGCGCGCGACTACCGGCAGATCGTCATGCTGGCCAACCGCCACGACTGGCTGTCGGCGTTCTCGAACGAGCTGGGCGTGGTCCTCGCGGTGGAGCGGATGCTCGGCATGGAGGTCCCCGCCCGCGCGGTGTGGACCCGGACGCTGCTCGCCGAGCTGAACCGGGTGCTGAACCACCTGATGTTCCTCGGGTCCTACCCCCTCGAACTGGGCGGCATCACCCCGGTCTTCTACGCGTTCCGCGAGCGCGAGGTGCTCCAGAACGTGATGGAGGAGGTCTCCGGCGGGCGCATGCACTACATGTTCAACCGCGTCGGCGGCCTCAAGGAGGACCTGCCGGCCGGCTGGGCCGCACGCGCGCGTGGCGCCGTCGCGGCCGTCCGTTCCCGGATGGACGTCTTCGACGACCTCGTGCTCGGGAACGAGATCTTCCGCGGCCGCACCCGGGACGTGGGCACGCTCGCGCCGGAGCACGTGCACGCGTACGGCGTGAGCGGGCCGATCGCGCGCGCCTCGGGCGTCGACTTCGACCTGCGCCGGGACGAGCCGTACCTCGCGTACGGGGAGCTCCAGGACACCCTGCGCGTGGTGACCCGGACCGAGGGCGACTGCCTGGCGCGCTTCGAGTGCCTCCTGGAGCAGACGCACAACGCGCTCGACCTCGCGGACGCGTGCCTGGACCGGCTGGGGGAGCTCGAGCCGGGCCCGATCAACCAGCGGCTCCCGAAGGTCCTCAAGGCGCCCGAGGGGCACACGTACGCGTGGACCGAGAACCCCCTCGGCATCAACGGCTACTACCTGGTCAGCAAGGGCGAGAAGACCCCGTACCGGCTGAAGCTCCGCTCGGCCTCGTACAACAACATCCAGGCGCTCACCGAACTGCTGCCGGGCACCCTGGTCGCGGACATGGTGGCCATCCTGGGGTCGATGTTCTTCGTGGTCGGGGACATCGACAAGTAGGCCCCTGGCAGCACCGCGATCCGGGAGTCCTGGCGTCCGGACGTCACTGACCTTCCGGAATCGACGGGCCTGCCGGAATCGGCGGGTCCAGCGGGTCGGGGATGCCGACCGGCTGGACCAGCCATCCGAAGTCGCCGAGTCCGCCCGGGGCGAGGAGCTCGGCGGCCTCCCCGGCGCTCGCGAGGGCGCGGACGTACGCGGCGGGGTTCGTGGACGCCAGCGCGAGCGGGGGGCGGGCACCGGTGAGGCCCAGGGCGCGCAGCGCGGCGCGCTGGGTGAGCAGCCGCGCGCCGGCGTGGCCGTGCCCCGCGCCCTCGACCGCCCTCGCCCCCGCCTCCGCGCACGCGTCCAGCGCCACATGGGCCGTGATGTCGCGGGAACCGTCCGGCACGGGCGCCGTCCCGCGTCCCTCCCGGAAGCCCGTGAGCGTGCCGTACGGAGGGCGCGCGTCCGCGGTGTGCGCGTAGTCCACGGCCACCGCCAGCCCGTGCCGGACGCACGAGACGGCGGACGCCCACGCCGTGTCCCGGGGCAGCCCGATCTCCGCGCGCAGCCCCTCCTCGCCCGCCGCCGGCCACCAGCGCGCGAGCCACTCCGCCTCCGCGCCCGACACCGGCTCCCCGAGTCGTTCCGTCCCGTCGGCGCGGACGAGCACCAGCCGGGCCACCCCCGCGGGGTCGACCTCCGCGACCTCGAGGGGCACGTTGTCCAGCCATTCGTTGGCGAAGAGCAGCCCGTGGACCTCCCCCGGCGGCTCGGACAGCCACTCGATCCCGTGAGCGAGGCCGGCCGGGCGGTCGGCCACTTCGACGGCGTACGCGCGCGTGCGCGCCGCGACCTCCGCGGGGAGTGCGGTCAGGACCCCGCTGGCCAGCTCGCCCCGCCCGGCGGCCAGGTCGACGAAGTCGAGCGACGGGGGCCGGCCGAGCGCCTCGTCGACCCGGCACAGCAGCCGGGCCACGGCCCCGGCGAACAGCGGCGACGCGTGGACGGACGTCCTGAAGTGCCCGGCCGGGCCCTCGGGCCGCCGGTAGAAGCCGCCCGTGCCGTCGACGCCGTACAGCGCGGCCTGTGTCGCCGCCCGCCAGCCGCGCCACTCGTCCGCGCCCGTCACCTCGTCCGTCACGCGGCCAGACTAGGCGTACAGGTGATCACGGCATCCACCTTGGGGAGTACGCGGGCCCGGACCGGATCGGCCCTCCGGTTGACCCCTGCACGCATCGGGCTTCCCTACGCTGGGTCACGTGCAGCGCCTCTATGACTTCCTCCGCAGACACCCGACAGGGGTGGACGGCTTCTGGGCCATCGTCCTGTTCGGGATCTCCGCGGCCGCCGGGACCGCGGGCCAGGACCGCGGCGGTACCGACTCCATGGCGCTGCTGGTGCCGGTGGTCTTCCTGTTGTGCCTGGTCATCGCCCTGCGGCGGCGGCTGCCCGAGCAGATGCTCGTGCTCGCCGCCGCGCTAGGACTGGCCCAGCTGGTGCTGAACGTCGGGGTCACGGCGGCCGACTTCGCCCTGCTGGTGATCGTCTACACGGTCGCGGCGACCGGCGCCCGCTGGGCCTCGCGGCTCTCGCTCGTCATGGCGCTGAGCGCCGCCACCCTGGCGCAGCTGCGCTGGCCGCACGAGAACGCGAGCGTGCCCGGCCAGGTCGCGGTCATCGTCTTCCAGACGGTGCCGTTCGCGCTCGCCTGGGTGCTCGGCGACTCCATCCGCACCCGTCGCGCGTACTTCGCGCAGCTGGAGGAGCGCGCGGCCCGCCTCGAGAAGGAGCGCGAGGCGCAGGCGAAGGTCGCGGTGGCCGCCGAGCGCGCCCGTATCGCGCGCGAGCTGCACGACGTCGTCGCGCACAACGTGTCGGTGATGGTGGTGCAGGCGGACGGTGCCGCCTACGTCCTGGACGCCGCGCCCGACCAGGCGAAGAAGGCCCTGGAGACGATCTCGTCCACCGGCCGTCAGGCCCTCGCCGAGATGCGCCGCCTGCTGGGCGTGCTGCGCACCGGCGAGCACCAGGAGGGCGGCGAGTACGTGCCGCAGCCGGACGTGGAGCAGATCGAGGACCTGGTCGAGCAGTGCCGCGGCTCGGGCCTGCCGGTCGACTTCAAGGTCGAGGGCACCCCGCGGCCGCTGCCCAGCGGCGTCGAGCTGACGGCGTACCGCATCGTGCAGGAGGCGCTGACGAACACGCGCAAGCACGGGGGGCCCAACACGGGCGCGAGCGTGCGCCTGGTCTACTTCGACGACGGCCTCGGCCTGCTCGTCGAGGACGACGGCAAGGGCGCCCCGCACGAGCTCTACGAGGAGGGCGGCGTGGACGGGGCGGGCCACGGCCTGATCGGGATGCGGGAGCGGGTGGGCATGGTGGGCGGCACCCTGGACGCGGGCCCGCGGCCCGGCGGAGGATTCCGCATCAGCGCCCTGCTGCCGCTGAAACCCGCGCACTGACGACCACGCACGCCCTCTGGTGACACCTGTCACGCCCCCTCGCCCCCCGATCACCCACGCCCATGCCCCCGCCACAGAAGAAACGGAAGAGGACTCGATGACGATCCGCGTGATGCTCGTCGACGACCAGGTGCTGCTGCGCACCGGGTTCCGGATGGTGCTCGCCGCCCAGCCGGACATGGAGGTCGTGGCCGAGGCGGGCGACGGCGTCGAGGCCCTCCAGGTGGTGCGCTCCACCGACGTCGACGTCGTCCTGATGGACGTGCGCATGCCCAAGCTGGACGGTGTGGAGGCGACCCGGCGCATCTGTGCCGAGCAGGACCCGCCCAAGGTGCTGATCCTGACCACCTTCGACCTGGACGAGTACGCCTTCTCCGGGCTGAAGGCGGGCGCCTCCGGCTTCATGCTGAAAGACGTGCCGCCGGGCGAGCTGCTGGCCGCCATCCGCTCGGTGCACAGCGGCGACGCGGTGGTCGCCCCGTCCACCACCCGCCGGCTCCTCGACCGGTTCGCGCCGATGCTGCCCACCACCGGCAAGGAGCCCCGGCACAAGGAGCTGGAGCGGCTCACCGAGCGCGAACGCGAGGTCATGGTGCTGGTCGCCCAGGGCCTGTCCAACGGGGAGATCGCGGCCCGGCTGGTGCTGTCCGAGGCGACCGTGAAGACCCACGTCGGCCGCATCCTGACGAAGCTGGGGCTGCGCGACCGGGTCCAGGTCGTCGTCCTCGCCTACGAGACCGGGATCGTGCGGGCCGGCGGCCACGGCTGAGCCGCCCGGCGGCCACCGCCGCTCACGGCCCGGCAGGAGCGCCGGCGGTCAGCGGAGCATGCCCTCCAGGTAGTCGCTGCCCAGCCGGGCCACCACTGTCACGTCGAGCTGGTGCAGCACGTAGCGGCCGCGTCGGCGGGTGGTGATCAGGCCCGCCTTCTTGAGGACGGCGAGGTGCCGGGATATCTCGGGGGAGGTCATCCCGTGCACCTGGGCCAGCTCCGTCGTGGTGTACGCGCTGCGGGCCAGCAGACGGCAGATCCGCATCCGGACGGGATGGGAGAGCGCGGTCATCCGCAGCGCCAGCTGCTCCACCGAGGGCGGTGAGGCCAGTTCGGGGGAGCCCACCGGGTAGTGGAGCACCGGCTGCCAGCCGTACCGGTGCAGCACCATCAGGTGCGGCCAGCCGAGGCTCGTCGGCACCAGCAGCAGACCGCCGTCCCCGACGGTGCTGCGGCCCTGGACCAGCTTGTCGACGGTGATGCGCGCGGCGTCCGCGTCGAGCGTGACGGCCGAGGACACCGCGGCGAGGGCTTCCGCGAGACCCTTGCGGCGCAGCAGGTCCGTCTTGTAGCGGGCGTCCGTGGCGAGCGGGAGGCGCACCCGGGCCCAGACGTCGGCGAAGAACGCGTCGTCGCAGTCCTCGAGGAACTGCCGCAGCCAGCCACGCACGCGTGGCGGGTCGTCGAGCAGCCGCCGGGTGAACCGCACCTGGCGGGGCCCGCGCGAGGCGGCCAGGTCGAGCGCGCGCCGGCGGAGCTCCGGGTCGGCCAGCACGCTGGGGCTCGGCAGGTCGTAGCCGGGCGCGCAGGTGAACTCCAGCGCCGAGTCCACGAACTGCTCGTCCGTCAGTTTGTCCAGGAGGTCGAGCTCCTCGGCGAGCGTCGCCGCGGGCAGCGTGCTCCTGCCCGGGAGGGCCGCGTAGGGCAGGAAGATGTCCGAGAACGTCGTCCGCCACAGGAAGTCCGCCTCGCACATCCGGTCCGCCAGATGCGAGTCGAGCCGGGCGGTCACGCCGGTGACCCAGCCCTGGAGGCCGGGGTGGTGCCCCGGCTCGGCCAGCGCGTGCAGCGCCATGCCGAGCTCGGCCAGGGGCGAGGGCACGACCGCGACCCTCTCCGGCCGCAGCCCCGCGATGTCGATGCTCAGGCTCATGCCCTCATGGTGCACCGGGCCACCGACAACGCGGTCGCCGATTGACGGCCGTCGTCAATCGGCGCGACGCGGGCCC